>NZ_SDIF01000007.1 GCF_004122735.1 Streptomyces sioyaensis
GCCCCGAAGTGGTACCAGCGCCGGATCACCCGTCAGGTCCATGAACTCGCCGCGGAGTACGGCATCGGCCTCGCCGGGGTGGGCGGGGCCGATGCCGTACTCCGCGGCGAGTTCATGGACCTGACGGGTGATCCGGCGCTGGTACCACTTCGGGGCGTAGGCGCCGTCCGCGTACATCGTCTCGTAGCGTCGCACCAGACGCGGGTGGTGCTGCCGCAGCCAGGCCATGAACCACTCGCGGGCGCCGGGCCGCAGATGCAGTACGAGCGGGGTCACGGAGCCTGCGCCGGCCGCCGCGACGGCGCGCACCGTGGCCCGCAGCTGGTCCGGGGAGTCCCCCAGGAACGGGATCACCGGCGCCATCAGCACCCCGCAGGGGATGCCGTGCGCGGTGAGGGTCCGCACCACCTCCAGGCGGCGCTCCGGGGCGGGGGTGCCGGGCTCGACCGTGCGCCACAGCTCGCGGTCCAGGAAGCCGACCGAGACGGAGATGCCGACGTCGGTGACCGCGGCGGCCTGCTGGAGCAGCGTCAGGTCGCGGAGGATGAGGGTGCCCTTGGTGAGGATCGAGAAGGGGTTGGCGTGGTCGCGCAGCGCCGTGAGGATGCCGGGCATCAGGCCGTAGCGGCCCTCCGCGCGCTGGTAGCAGTCGACGTTGGTGCCCATCGCTATGTGGTCGCCGCGCCAGCGGCGGGCGGCCAGCTCGCGGCGCAGAAGCGCCGGGGCGTTGACCTTCACCACGATCTGGGAGTCGAAGCCCTGCCCGGTGTCCAGGTCGAGATAGCTGTGTGTCTTGCGCGCGAAGCAGTACACGCAGGCGTGGCTGCAGCCGCGGTACGGATTCACGGTCCATTCGAACGGCATCCGGGAGGCGCCCGGGACGCGGTTCACGATCGAGCGGGCGCGCACCTCGTGAAAGGTGATCCCGCGGAATTCGGGGGTGTCGACCGTCCGGCTCACGACGTCCGTACCGAACAGCGCGGACGGGCTGTCGCCGAGATTGTTCCAGCGCATCGGGCCTCCTTCTGGATCCTGCCGAGCCCCCCGGGGCAACAATAGAACAAACGTTCCCATGCTGTGTGTCAACCCTGGATTTGGGCGGGTCACCCAGGGGTGGTTGGCTGGGCGGTGCACCGCAGGACGGTCAGCCGACTACCGGAGGGAAACGCACATGGGGCAGGTCGAGGCCACGACGCAGCGCGAGATCGCGGCGGACCCGGAGGACGTGTTCGACGCGCTCGCCGACTACAGCGGTACGCGCCAGAAGCTGCTGCCCGAGCACTTCAGCGAGTACGAGGTCCGCGAGGGCGGCGACGGCAAGGGCACCCTCGTCCACTGGAAGCTCCAGGCCACGAGCAAGCGGGTGCGGGACTGCCTGCTGGAGGTCGACGAGCCGACCGAGGGTCAGCTCGTGGAGAAGGATCGCAATTCCTCGATGGTGACCACCTGGGTCGTCACCCCGGCCGGTGAGAAGCGCGCCAAGGTCGTCGTCACCACCACCTGGACGGGTGCCGGCGGTATCGGCGGATTCTTCGAGAAGACCTTCGCGCCCAAGGGTCTCGGCCGGATCTATGACGCGCTCCTCGCCAACCTCGCCCACCAGACGGAGAAGTGATCGGTCCGGTCGGTCCGTCACCCCGCGTGCCTGCCGTCACACTCACCGGTTCGGGTGGTTTCAGATGAGTCGACGGGTGCTGCCCGCCGGATCGCCTCCTTGCGGAAAGCCCAGATGGGAGCCCAAGAGGCGCGCCGCGCACCGCACTTGACGTCCGTTCCCGCCCTGCACGCACCCATTCGCCGCGCTTGATCGGTGTTGTCGCCCAATGCGAGAAATTGGGCGGCAACAGGCGTGACGAGGGGAGCAGCACGTGGGCGGGACCACCCTGGGTGAACGGGTCGAGCGGACCGGTCCGCCCGCAACGGGCACCACAGCGGGCACCACAGCGGCTCCGGCGCGGCCGGCCGTGCACCACCGGCCCGGCGGCCACGACCCCGGCTCCGGCCCTGGTCCCGGCCCCGGCGCGGTGGTGCCGCCCGGCCCCCGCCGCCCCCGTCGCGTCCGTCTGGTCCTCCTCGGCCTGATGCCGGCGCTGCTGCTCGCGGCCCTCGGCCAGACCGTCGTCGCCCCCGCGCTCCCGGAGATCGCCGGTGAGCTGCACGGCCTGGACGCGATGTCCTGGCCGGTGACGTCCTCCCTCCTCGCCGCCGCCCTCGGACTGCCCCTCTTCGGCAGGCTCGGCGACGTCGTCGGCCGCAAGCCCGCCCTCCTCCTCGCCCTCCTCGTCTTCACCGCCGGCTCGGCGCTGGCCGGCTGGTCACGGACCATGGACGAACTCGTCCTCTTCCGGGCCGTCCAGGGCGCCGGCGGCGGCGGGCTCGTGATCGGCGTCCAGACGATCGTCGCCGAGGCCGTACCGCCCCGGGCCCGCGGCCGCTTCATGGGCCTGATCGGTGCGGCCCTCGGGCTCGCCGCGGTGGCCGGGCCGCTGGTCGGCGGGCTCTGCACCGACCGTGCCTCCTGGCGCTGGTGCCTCTGGCTCGACGTCCCGTTCGGCGTGCCGGCACTGCTGCTGACCGCCGTCGCGCTGAAGCTGCCCCGGCCGGCCCGCCGCGCCAAGCCGGACCTCGCCGGCGCGCTGCTGCTCGCCGCGTGCGCCACCTGTCTGGTCCTGCTGAGCAGGTGGGGCGGCACCGCGTACGCCTGGGACTCGCGGGTCGTGCTCGGCCTCGGCGCCGGCGCGCTCGGCACCGCCCTGCTGTTCGTCGCCGTCGAGTACTTCGCCGCCGCACCGCTGCTCCCGCTGCGGCTGTTCCGCGACCCGGCCTTCCGCGTCACCGGTCCGGTCGGCGCCGCCGTCGGCATCGCGCTCTTCGGGGTCGCCAGCTATCTGCCGGCCTTCGTGCAGCGGGCCGACGGAGCCGGGGCCACCGCGACCGGGCTGCTGATGCTGCCCCTGATGGGCGGCCTCGTCCTCGCCTCCCTCGTCTCCGGCCTGTTGGCCCGCCGCACCGGGTACCGCCGGGTCTTCCCGGTCCTGGGCTGCGCGGTGGCCGCGGTGGGGGTGTGGCTGCTGTTGCGGATGCCGGAGAACACCCCGCGCGAGGTCTCCGGCCTCTGGACGGGCGTCCTCGGCCTCGGACTCGGCTGCGTCCTGCCGGTGCTGGTGCGCGCCGTGCGGAACCCCGTACGCCCCGCCGGCCTCGCCACCGCCACCCGCACCACCTTCTCCGTCCGGCAGTTCGGCGGCAGCGTCGGTGCGGCCCTCTTCGGCACCTTCCTGGCCGACCGGCTGGCCCGCCGGCTCGGCGACCGGCCGCCGCGGTCGGCCGCGCTGCCCGATCCGGAGTCGCTCACCCCGCTCCTGGTGCGGGCGCTGCCCGCCCCGCTGCGCGACGGCTATGCCGCCGCGCCCGCGCACGTCCTGCCGGGGATCTTCTGCTACCTCGTGCCGGTCCTCGTCCTGGGCCCTGTGCTCGCCTTCTTCCTGAAAGAGAAACCCCTGGTGTCCCACGCCCCGCATGCTCCGCAGGCCTCCACCACCCCGCAGGCGCCGTACGGCGACCCGGCCGACCCCGCCGCCGTACCGCAGGCACGTACCGCCAAGGCCACCGATGCCGTCAACTCCCGGGATTCTGGGCCTACTTACCCTCGTATGCACCGGCACGCCGCCGGAGTGCCCGCGGCACCGGCCGGCGTCCCGGTGTGCGGCACCGTCCAGCACCACGACGGCAGCATCGTGCCGCGTGCCGCGCTGACCCTCATCGATGTGGCCGGCCGGCAGATCGGCCGCGGCGCCACCGGCGAGGACGGCCGGTACGCGCTGAGCACGCCGGGCGCCGGCTCCTATGTGCTGATCGCGGCGGCGGGCGGGCACCAGCCGCAGGCCGTCACCGTCACCGTCGGCGAGCGACCGGTCGAGCTGGACGTCGTGCTCGGCGGCGCGGGGCGTCTCGCGGGCACCGTCACCACCGCCGACGGCACTCCCGTGCGCGATGCCATGGTCACCCTCACCGATGTCCGCGGTGACGTGGTCGCCACCACCCGCAGCGGGCGCGAAGGCGGCTATGTCATCGGGGATTTGGTGGCCGGCGAGTACACGCTGGCCTCCAGCGCCCCGGCGTTCCGGCCGGCCGCCCTGCCGGTGACCGTCCAGGCGTCCCGGGAGACCCGCCAGGACATCGAGCTGGCCGGCGGCGCGGTGCTGCGCGGGACCGTACGGGCCGGTGGCGGCCGGCTCGTCGAGGACGCCAGGGTCACGCTGCTGGATGCCGCCGGCAATGTCGTCGACACCGCGATCACCGGCTCCGACGGGCTGTTCCGCTTCGTGGACCTGTCGGCCGGTGAGTACACCGTCATCGCCGCCGGATACCCGCCGGTGGCCACCGTCCTGCAGGTGGCGGGCGGCGGCCGCACCGAACGCGATCTCCAGCTGGGGCACGAGGACTGAGCCGGTCGCGGCGGCCGGTGTGCGCGGTGCGCGGATCCGCCCGCGGCGAGTGTGCCGGCCGCCGCACCTGCCCCGCGCCGCACCGGGTCGTGGTGTGGTGCGGGGCAACGCCCTTATGTGCCAGGAGATTTGGGAGTGTCAGCCCGCCGGGCTCAGGACGGTCGTCGGGGCCGGCCGGGCAGGACGGCGGGGGCCGGGCCGAAGCGCAGCCGGGTGAGCAGCGGGCAGTCGTTGCGGAGCAGCGGCAGGTCCGTGAGCCGGGGCGCGAGCCGGCCGAGGAGGCCGCGGCCCGCGGGGAGCGGGACGCCGGACACCTCGCCGATGGCCGGATGGGCCGTGCGCAGCTCGGTCCGCTCGGCCGCGTCCATGCCCCAGGGCATCGGGGGCAGGCGATGGCCGCCGAGCCCCTTCGTACCGCCGCGGGTACGGGCACTGAACCGCCGCGAGACGGTGTCGAAGACCATGGTGCCGCCGGGAAACGCCTCGGCGCAGACGCCGATCAGCCGGGTCGCCTGCGCCGGCTCCAGATACATCAGCAGGCCCTGAGCGGTCACCAGCACACCGCGTGCGGCATCGATCTGCGCCGTCCACCGGCGCTCGCGCGCGTCGCAGGCGAGGAGGCGCTGCCGGGGGCCGTGCGGCAGTACGCGTTTGCGCAGCGCCAGCGGATCGGGGAGGTCGACGGTGACCCAGTGGGCCCGGCCGTTGTCCACCCGCCAGAACTGGGTCTCCAGGCCCTCGCCGAGGGCGACCACGGTGCCGTCCGGATGGTCGGCGAGAAACTCGCGGACCACCCCGTCGAAGGCGAGCGCGCGCAGCGCGATGGCCTGCGCCAGCCAGGGCCGGGGGGCGCCCAGCCGCTCCAGGAAGGGGAAGTCGAGCTCGGCCATGAGCTGGACTGCGCGCGGATCGGGCAGCACCGTGTCCGGGCGGGCGGCCTCGGCGGCGCGGTGCTGGAGCGTCCACAGCGCCGTCTCGGGAACTCCCGTGAGGTCCGCCTTGACGCGTCGTGGCGCCGCGTTCCCGTCGGGAGGGGGCGTGGGGCGGGGAATGGACGGGGAGGACGGTTCGCGGCCCGTCGTGTGCACTGCCTCGATCATGTGGCCTTGATATCGCCGGGCGTGCCCCGGCCGGGGCCGATCGGGGGTCCGGTCACCCTGGGGGGTGCTAAGTCGTACCGCGCGGTGCCGGACCCGGCCCGATGCGGGGCCCGCCCCGCACCAGGACCGCTCCGTGCGGTCAGCGCGCCAGATCGCGGTGGACGATCCGGGCGGCGTTCTCGATGGTGTCGACTCCGTAGTCCATGGAGTGGCTGCCGGTGGAGAGGACGGCCATGCCGTAGTCGTGGCTGTTGCCGGTGAAGGCGCCCACGCTGTTCACCCGCCAGCCGCCCTTCTCACGCGGCAGCCAGCCGTTCTTGACGTGCACGGCCGCGCCGGCCGGGGCGCCGGCGGGCGCCCCCCACCGCTGCTCGGGGACGACCCGGTGCATCAGATCGAGCGCATAGCCCCGGGAGTGCTCGGTGAGCACCGGGGTGTCCGTGGTGAGCAGCCGCATCAGCGTCAGCTGGTCGTGCGCGGTGATCTGGGTGAGGCCCCAGGCCCCGTCCTTGCCGGGGACGGTGTCCCGCATGGCGGCCAGCGACAGGAAGTGCTGGACGCCGGCGGGGCGTACCCGGTGCCAGAGGGCGGTGGTGGCGTCGTTGTCCGACTTGGTGATCATGTCGGTGGTCAGGTCCACCTCGTGCGGCGTCAGCTTGCGGTGCGCCTCCTCGGCCTGCCGCAGCAGGGCGCCGAGCACGGTGACCTTCACCACACTCGCCGAGTCGAAGTGGGCGCTGGCCTTGAATTCGCAGGTGGTCCTGGTGGTCCGGTCGTAGACCGCCAGTGCGGAGGCGCCCTTGCGCCCGTCGAGGGCGCCGGCGAGGTCCCGGGACAGCGCCGGCGCCAGGCCCGGCTTCTTCGACGTGCATACGACCTTGGAGCCGCCCGCGGGGGCGCTGGCGGTGCCGGCCGAAGCCGGGGTCGCCGTGGTGAGCACCGTGAGCAGCGATCCGGCGGCCACGACCGCGGCCAGCCCGCGCCGTGTGCAGGTCGATATGCGTGATCCGTGCATGAGGGTGGTCCTGTCCCGCTGGGTATCGAAGACCCTGCTCTCGGGTGGCCGGCCTCGCGTGACTGCCTCAGCTGCGGGTCTCGGCGGCCGTGCGTCGGCCGGCTTCCCGGTTCATGGGCCACGGTGACGATACGTGGCGGGGGTGCGGACCCCTCAGGGAATTGGAGGGGAATTGTCCGTATTGGGCGAGGGTGTCGGGGTGTGACATTCGCCAAATCAGGGGGGTGGCGGCGGAGGTACTCCTAGGGGCGTGGCAGCGGGGTGCGGGGCCGGGGGACGGCGCGGGGGCGGCGGCGGTTGACGGCCGCGCGGCGGCGGCGTGCCCCGGCGATCAGCTGGCGGCTGCGGAGGGCCATCTCGATCTCGAAGCGGGTGCGCGGGTCGCGGAGGCGGGCGCCGAACAGCTTCTCCAGCTGGCGCATCCGGTAGCGCACCGTCTGGGGGTGGATGCTGAGCGCCTTGGCCACCTCCGGGGCCCCCATGCCGCTGAGCCAGGCCAGCAGGGTCGCCTCCAGCCGCTCGCACCGCTCCGGTGTCAGTCCGGCGAGCGGGCTGAGCCGGCGGGCTATCAGCGTGTGGGTCAAGGACTCGTCCTGGAGGAGCAGCAGGGAGGAGAGGTGGTCGTCGACGAACACCACGCCGGCGTCCGGGCCGTCGTACGCGGATGCCAGATCCAGCAGCCGGGACGCGGCGCGCACGGAGGCGGTGGCCTCGTGCGGGGGCACCGCATGACCGACGACGGCCGCGCGGTGGCGTAGTACGCCCTTCAGTCTGGCCCGTCCTTCCTTGCCGTCGGCGAGTGCGGCGGGTATCAGCAACCCCGGTGCCTCGCCCGGCGCACTGACGAGGCAGTCGCCGAGGGCGGACGCTACGAGGTGGATGTCCGTCTCGCTGCGCAGCATGACCGCACGCACCTTGTCGGGCAGTGGGTTGCCGCTCCGGAGCACGTTCTCGATCAGTCGGGTGACCTGTTGGTGGCCGCCGCGTTCCAGGACTTCCTTGAAGCCCGGATTGCGATCGCAAAGGTTTTGCGCGATCAGTTCGGTCAGGATCGCGAGTTGGTCGTCTTCGCTGTCGGCCCGTCCGTCACCGCAGTGCGGTAAACGGACGCCGTTCAGTACTTCGCTCACCATTCTGCCTCTGTCTCATCGCATGGAAAGCTGGTCCGGCATTTTTCTACCCCACCTGGCACGTGCCGTCGGCAGTTGACAGGACTCGTTCAGAAGTCCTTTCGGATTCCGTCTGAAGTCCTTGCACTTTGCGACAGAAACTGTTTGAGATGCGGCGCGACACGAGCGTACCGCCCCATCCGCCCCTCAGGAATCCCTTCTTCCGCTACGCCGGGATCACGCTGAGTGGTCAACGTGCGGTTTGCAGAAGGCACCGGACGGGGCGTCACCCCCCAAGGGCCTTGGCGGGACTGGCCAATCCGTTCGGCGGCTTCGACACTGTGGGGGATCGTGCGTACCGACTCGTGCCTGCGATAGGACTGGTGACTGTGAAGATCCTCATCTCCGCGGACATGGAGGGCGCCACCGGCGTGACCTGGCCCGCCGACGTGCTGCCCGGTACGCCCCAGTGGGAGCGCTGCCGCGCCATGTTCACCTCCGACGTCAACGCGGCGATCGCCGGCTTCTTCGCCGGTGGGGCCGACGCGGTGCTGGTCAACGAGGCGCACTGGACGATGCGCAACCTGCTGCTGGAACAGCTCGACGAGCGCGCCGAGATGCTCACCGGCCGGCACAAGTCGCTGAGCATGGTCGAAGGGGTGCAGCACGGCGACGTCGACGGGATCGCCTTCGTCGGCTACCACACCGGGGCCGGCACCGAGGGCGTCCTCGCGCACACCTACCTCGCCAACACCCTCACCGGCGTCTGGGTCGACGGCACCCGGGCCAGCGAGGGCCATCTCAACTCCCTCGTGGTCGCCGAGTACGGCGTACCGGTGGTGCTGGTCACCGGCGACGACCGCACCTGCCAGGACGCGCTGGGCTACGCCCCGCAGGCGCCCGCGGTGGCGGTCAAGGACTATGTGTCGCGCTACGCGGCGGTCTGCCGGCCACCGGCCCGTACCGCCGCCGACATCCGGGCCGCGGCCGAAAAGGGTGCCGCGCTGGCGGTGCGTCATGAACCGGTGCGCGGCGGGCCGTTCCGCTTCGAGCTGGAATTCGACGCCGAGCATCTGGTGGGGGCGGCGACCTGTGTGCCCGGTGTGGAGCGCAGCGGGGAGCGCCGGGTCGCGTACACCGGTCAGGACATGTACGAGGCCATCCGGTGCTTCAAGGCGGTCACCACCGTCGTGTCGTCCGCCGTGGAGGAACAGTATGGCTGAGCGAAAAAGTGCTGCGGAGCCGGCCGCCGGCCACGGCTCCGGTGTGGACATGCGGGCGCTCGACGAGGTCGTCGAGTTCACCTCCGAGCTGATCCGGATCGACACCAGCAACGCCGGAGACGGCACCTGCCGGGAGCGGCCGGCCGCCGAGTACGCCGCCGAGCGGCTGGCCGGTGCCGGGCTGACGCCGACCCTGCTGGAGCGCAGCCCGGGCAGGACGAACGTGGTCGCCCGGATCGAGGGCACCGACCCCGCGGCCGACGCCCTGCTGGTGCACGGCCATCTCGACGTGGTGCCCGCCGAGCCCGCCGACTGGCAGGTGCACCCCTTCTCCGGGGAGGTCCGCGACGGTGTGGTCTGGGGCCGCGGCGCCATCGACATGAAGAACATGAACGCGATGGCGCTCGCCGTGGTCCGACGCTGGGCCCGCAGCGGCGTGCGGCCGCGGCGGGACATCGTGCTGGCCTTCACCGCCGACGAGGAGGCCAGCGCCGAGGACGGCTCGGGCTTCCTCGCCGACCGGCATGCCGGGCTCTTCGAGGGCTGCACCGAAGGCATCAGCGAATCGGGGGCCTTCACCTTCCACGCGGGCGGCGGCATACAGCTGTATCCGGTCGCGGCGGGGGAGCGCGGCACGGCCTGGCTGAAGCTGACCGCCCACGGCCGGGCGGGACACGGCTCGAAGGTCAACCGCGAGAACGCCATCAGCCGGCTGGCCGCGGCCGTGACCCGGATCGCCGCGCACGAGTGGCCCCTCCGGCTCACCCCGACCGTACGGGCCGCGCTGCGTGAACTCGCCGCGCTGTACGGCGTCGACACCGACACCGAGGCGGCCGGCCTGGACGTCGACACCCTGCTCGGCGCGCTCGGCCCGGCTGCCGGGCTGGTCGAGCCGACGGTCCGCAACAGCGCCAACCCGACGATGCTGACGGCCGGTTACAAGGTGAACGTGATCCCGGGGTCCGCCGTCGGCCATGTCGACGGCCGGGTGGTTCCCGGCGGCGAGGCGGAGTTCGAGGCCACCATGGACGAGCTGACCGGGCCGGACGTCGACTGGGAGTACCACCACCGCGAGGTCGCGCTGCAGGCCCCGGTCGACTCCCCGACCTTCGCCGCGATGCGGGCCGCGATCGAGCGCTTCGACCCCGACGGCCATGTCGTGCCGTACTGCATGTCCGGTGGCACCGACGCCAAGCAGTTCTCCCGGCTGGGCATCACCGGCTATGGTTTCTCGCCGCTGAAACTGCCCGAGGGGTTCGACTACCAGGCGCTCTTCCACGGCGTGGACGAGCGGGTGCCGGTCGAGGGACTGCACTTCGGCGTCCGGGTGCTCGATCACTTCCTGCGCACGGTCTGACCGGCCGGTGCCCTGCCCGACCGCGGAGAGGAACGACAGCATGGTGACGACGGCTCCGTACGGCGCCTGGACGTCCCCGGTGGACGCCCGGACGGTCGCCGCGCACGACGGCCGGCCGGCCTTCGTCGGCGTGGTCGGCGACGACGTGTGGTGGACGGAGCCACGGCCCGCCGAGGGCGGCCGGCGGACGCTGGTCCGCCGGCGGCCGGACGGGGCCGAGGAATCGGTGCTGCCGGCGCCCTGGAACGTCCGCAGCCGGGTGCTGGAGTACGGCGGCCAGCCCTGGGCCGGTACGGACACCGAACGGGGGCCGCTGATCGTCTTCAGCAACTTCGACGACCAGCGGCTGTACGCCTGCACACCGGACGACGACACCGCCCCGCGCCCGCTCACCCCGCGCTCCGCGGTCGGCGGCGGACTGCGCTGGGTCGACCCGGTGCTGCGCCGCGACCTCGGCGAGGTGTGGTGCGTCCTGGAGGAGTTCACCGGCGAGGGGCCGACCGAGGTGCGCAGGGTGCTCGCCGCGGTGCCGCTCGACGGCTCGGCGGCCGAAGACCGCACCCGGGTACGGGAGTTGAGCGACGACCGGCACCGTTTCGTGACCGGTCCGCGGCTCTCCCCCGACGGCCGGCGGGCCGCCTGGATCGCCTGGGACCACCCCCGGATGCCCTGGGACGGCACCCTGGCCATGGTGGCCCGGGTCGGCGCGGAGGGCACGTTCGAGGACGTCCGGCCCGTCGTCGGTGACCTCGGCTCCGCCGCGCCCGGGGGTGGCGCCGACGGTGAGTCCGTCGCGCAGGTCGAGTGGGCGCCGGACGGCTCGCTGCTCTTCGTCTCGGACCGCAGCGGCTGGTGGGAACTCCAGCGCATCGACCCCGACGCGGCGGCCGACGGCGTGGTGGCGGGCCGGGCGCTGTGCCCGGCCCGGCAGGAGGAGTTCGGCGGCCCGCTGTGGAACGTCGGGCAGCGCTGGTTCCTGCCCCTGGACAACGGCACCCTCGCGGTGATCCACGGCCGCGGCTCCACCGCCCTGGGCATCCTCGATCCGGTGACCGGCGAACTCGTCGACGCGGCCGGCCCGTGGACGGAATGGGCGCCGACCCTCGCGGTGCACGGCAGCCGCGTGCTGGGGATCGCCGCCGGCCCGCACAGCTCGTACGAGCTCGTCGAGCTGGACACCTGCACCGGCCACGCCCGGGTGCTGGCCTGCCGGCACGTCGATGTGCTGGACCCCGCCTACCACCCCCGGCCGCGGAGCCGTACGTTCACCGGGCCCGACGGCCGGGACGTCCACGCGCACATCCATCCGCCGCACAACCCCGACCACATCGCCCCCGACGGCGAACTGCCGCCCTACGTGGTGTGGGCGCACGGCGGCCCCACCGGCCGCGCCCCGCTCGTGCTCGACCTGGAGATCGCCTACTTCACCTCCCGGGGCATCGGCGTCGCCGAGGTCAACTACGGCGGCTCGACGGGCTACGGCCGGGAGTACCGCGAGCGGCTGCGCGGCCGCTGGGGCGTGGTCGACGTCGAGGACTGTGCGGCCGTCGCCCGCGCACTGGCCGACGAGGGCAGCGCGGACCGCGCCCGGCTGGCCATCCGTGGCGGCAGCGCCGGCGGCTGGACCGCCGCCGCCTCGCTGACCAGCACCGACCTCTACGCCTGCGGCACCATCAGCTATCCGGTCCTGGACCTGACCGGCTGGGCGACCGGCGGGACCCACGACTTCGAGTCGCAGTATCTGGAGTCGCTCATCGGGCCGCTCGCCGAGGTGCCCGACCGCTACCGCGAGCGCTCGCCGCTGCACCGCGCGGACCGGATCGCCGCGCCGTTCCTGCTGCTCCAGGGCCTGGACGATGTGATCTGCCCGCCCGCACAGTGCGAGCGGTTCCTCGCCGCGGTCGCCGGGCGCGGGGTGCCGCACGCGTATCTGCCGTTCGCCGGGGAGGGACACGGCTTCCGCCGCGCCGAGACCATGGTGCGCGCCGTGGAGGCCGAACTCGCCCTCTACGCCCAGATCTTCGGCATCACCCGCGGCGATGTCCCGGCGCTGGAGCTGCGCGGATGACGGCGGCGCCGCCGGTCCGGCCGCCGCGGCTGCGGCCCGGCGACCGGGTGGCGGTGGTGGCGCCCAGCGGCCCCCTCGTGCCGGAGCGGCTGGACCGCGGGCTGGACGTGCTCCGCGGCTGGGACCTCGACCCGGTGCCCGCACCCCACGTCCGCGGCACCCACGCCACCCTGGGCTACCTCGCCGCCACCGACGAGGAGCGGGCCCACGACCTCCAGACGGCATGGTGCGATCCGTCGGTCAAGGCGGTGTTTGCGGCGCGCGGCGGCTACGGCGCCCAGCGGATGGTCGACCTGCTGGACTGGGACGCCCTCCGGGCCGCCGCGCCCAAGCCGCTGATCGGCTTCAGCGATGTGACGGTGCTGCACGAGGCGTTCGCGGTACGCGCCGGGGTGGCCACGCTGCACGGCCCGGCCGTCGCCGGCGAGGTCTTCCTGAAGGACGACGCCACCCGCGCGCACCTGTGGCGCACGCTCTTCGCTCCGGAGACCGTCCGCACCCTCGCCGCGCCGTCCGCCCGGCCGCTGGTGCCCGGGCGGGTCCGCGGGGTCACCCTCGGCGGCTGCCTGACCATGCTCGCCACCGAACTGGGCGCGCCGCGGGCCAGGCCCAGCGCGGCGGGCGGCCTGTTGCTGCTGGAGGACGTGGGGGAGCCGCCGTACCGCATCGACCGGGCACTCACCCAACTCCTGCGGGCCGGCTGGCTGGACGGTGTGGCCGGCATCGCCCTCGGCTCCTGGGCCCGCTGCGGCCCCTACGACCGGGTGCGGGAGGTGCTGCTGGACCGGCTGGGCGGGCTCGGGGTGCCGGTGGCCGAGGAGTGCGGCTTCGGGCACGGGGACACGGCGCTGACCGTGCCGCTGGGCGTCCCCGCCGAGCTGGACGCGACGGCGGGCACGCTCGTCCTGCAGACCACGGCGACGGTGTGACGCACCGGCCGATGCCCCGTCAGCACCGCCCCGACCAGGGCCGATGACGTGCGCGACGGTCGGCATCCCACCCCGGGGGGCGCTGAACTGACGTTCTGACGGCAACGCGTGCCCGGTGCCTTGCATCGCCCTCGGCGGTGTCCCAGCATGAGCGCGCCGCCGCCGACCGGTCGGCGGCGGAGTGCGGAGGTCCTGGTGCCCAGCGTGTCCCGAGCGGTGTTCCGCCCCGTGCGCCGCCTGCCCCTCGCCCTGCTCGCCGGCTCCGCGCTCGTCGCGCCGTTCGCGCTGTCCCCGCCCGTCCCCGTGGCCGCCGCCGGCCCGTACACCGTCACCGCGCTCAAGGTCACCGTCCGGGCCGGCGACCGCAGCTGCACCCTGGACACGGACGTCTACCGTCCGGCCGGTGTCGACGCCGCCCACCCGGCGCCCGCCGTGCTGACCACCAACGGCTTCGGCGGCAGCAAGGCCGACGGCTCGACCGGCGGCCCGGCCAGGGCCCTCGCCGCCCGCGGCTATGTGACGCTGGCGTACTCCGGCCTCGGCTTCGGGAAGTCCGGCTGCCCGATCTCCCTCGACGACCCGGACATCGACGGCCGGGCCGCGAGCGGGCTGGTGGATCTGCTGGCCGGCACCCTTACGGCCGACGACGGGACCCGGCTCGACTACGTCTCCCAGGACGGCCCCGGCGATCCGCGGGTCGGCATGATCGGCGCGTCCTACGGCGGGGCGGTCCAGCTCGCCACCGCCGCCGTCGACCACCGCGTCGACGCGCTGGTCCCGCTCATCACCTGGCACGACCTGTCCTACTCCCTCGCGCCCAACGCCGCGGGCCGCACGCACGGGCACGGCGGCGGGCCGCCCGGTGCGTACAAGTGGCAGTGGACGAACGGGTTCTTTCTGATCGGCGAGGCGCAGGGGCTGCTCCACCCCGAGCTCGACCCGTCGCGGACCGGCGGCGCCGGCTGTCTGCACTTCGTCGCGCGGGCGTGTGAGACCAAGCGGCTGCTGGACTCCGGCAGGTACACGGCCGGGCGGACCCGGGCCGTGCTCCGCTATGCCCGCAGCGTCTCCCCGGTCTCGTATCTGGCGTCGGTCCGGGCGCCGACGCTGCTGGTCCAGGGCCAGGCCGACACCCTGTTCAACCTCAACGAGGCCGCCGCCACCTACCGGACCCTGCGCGGCCGGGGCACCCCGGCCGGGATGATCTGGCAGGCCTGGGGCCACAGCGGCGGCATGCGCAGGCCGGCGGACGGGGAACTCGACCTCGCCCGGGGGAACCTGGACACCAGCTATGTCGGGCGGCGGATCCTGGCGTGGTTCGACCGGTATCTGCACCACCGTAGGGCGGCCGCCACCGGCCCGGCGTTCGCGTACTACCGGGACTGGGCGGGCGACGGGCCCGCCTACGGCACCGCGCCCGCCTTTCCGGCCGGTGCCGGCCGGCGGCTGTACCTCTCCGGGGACGGCCGGCTCGTCGGCCGACGAGCCGAGGTGGTGCGCGGCGACCGGGAGTACCGCAACCTGCGGATGCCCACCAGCCATTCGGAGAGCTCGCTGGCCGGACTGCTCGGTCTGCCGGACGTGCCGCCGTACGACGCCCGCGGCACGTTCCTGGACTGGACGTCGAAGCCGGTCGCGGGCGGGCCGCTGGAGGTGGTGGGTGCGCCCGCGCTGACGCTGCGGGTCGTGGCGCCGGCGGCGGCGCGCCGGCAGAGCTCCCCGGACGCGGCCGACCGGCTGGTGCTGTTCGCCAAGCTCTACGACGTCGCGCCGGACGGCGGGGCGACGCTGCTGCACCGGTTGGTGGCCCCGGCCCGGGTGGCCGATGTGCGCCGGAGGTTCACCATGGAACTGCCGGGCATCGTGCACCGCTTCGGGCCGGGGCACCGACTGCGCCTGGTCATCGCCGCGAGCGACGATGCGTATGCGGGCAATCGTGGGGTGGAGCCGGTGACGGTGAGCGCCGCGCCGAGGGACACCGGGGTCCTCGAACTACCCGTCACCCGAGGGGTGTTGCCGTAGCGGATGGGTCGATTCCGTAGGGACAAGGGGGAGGGCGGAGCGTGTCGGGTGCGTCGCGGGGGCCGGGTGCCGGCCGGGGACCGCGCGCGTCAGCCGAGTCGTCCGCGCGGGGGTCGGCTCAGTCGTCCGTGACCGTGATGGCCTGCACGGGGCAGGCCCGGGCGGCCTCCCGCACCAGCGGGTCGCCCGCGCCGTCCTCGCGGCCGGGCAGCAGCTCGCCGTAACCGTCGTCGTCCTGGGTGAACACCCCGGGCGCGGTCAGTGCGCACTGGCCGGCGCCGATACAGGTGTGGTTGTCGATTGTGATCCGCATTCCGGAACCCCTTCGTTCGGCTGCTTGCCGGTACGGCCGTTACCAGGCCAGCGGCAGTTCGATCATTCCTTGCAGAGTGTCCCCCGGCTTGAAGGGGATCTCGGCAGCCGGCGCGGCGAGTCGCAGATCCGGGATCCTGGTGAACAGCGAGCGCAGCGCGATCTCCATTTCCGCCCGGGCGAGGTTCTGCCCCAGGCACTGGTGGATGCCGAAGCCGAACGCCACGTGGTGGCGGGCGGACCGGCCGAGGTCCAGCTGGTCCGGGGCCGGATAGGCACTGCCGTCCCGGTTGATCAGCGAGGTGGGGAACAGCACGCCGTCGTCGGCACGGATGACCTGATCGCCGATCTCGATGTCCGCCGCCGCCACCCGCAGCACGCCGTCCGCGATGGACAGGAACCGCAGCAGCTCCTCGACGGCGGCCGGCATCAGGTCCTCCCGGGCCTTCAGCTGTGCCAGCTGTTCGGGGTGCTCCAGCAGGGTGAAGGTGCCGAGCGAGATCATGTTGGCGGTGGTCTCATGGCCGGCCACCAGAAGGATCATGGCGAGCCGGACCAGGTCCACGCGGTTCAGGGCGCCGGCCCGCAGCTGATCCTGGATCAGGTCGTCCAGCAGGCCCTCGCCCGGGTTCCCCTCCTTGTGGGTGATCAGTTCGTCGAAGTACTCCTCCAGCCTCGTCCGGGCGTCCTCCGCCTCCTCGACCGTACGGCCCTGCAGGATCCGGCGGGACTCGGCCTCGAAGAACTCGTGGTCGGAGTACGGGACGCCGAGCAGCGAGCAGATCACCATCGAGGGGACCGGCAGCGCGAAGGCGGAGACCAGCTCGGCGGGCGGCCCCTGCTCCAGCATCCGGTCGAGCAGCCCGTCGACGATCTGCTGGATCTCCGGCCGCAGCGCGGCGATCCGCTTGACGCTGAAGCTGGGGATCAGCATCCGGCGCTGGGTGTTGTGCTCGGGGTCGTCGACCCCGACCAGCGGCGCCCTGACCTGGCGGATCGCCGCGAAGCGCGCGAACGGCGCCGGGAAGGCCGGGTTCTGCCGGTCGGAGGACAGCCGCTGGTCGCTCAGCAGCGCCCGCGCCTGGGCATGGCCGGTCACCGCCCACACCTTGCGGCCGTCGTAGAAGGTGACGTGGGTCAGGGGGCCGGCTTCACGCAGCGGCTGATAGGCCGCCGGCGGGTGGTAGGGACAGGTACGGTCCTGAAAGTACGCGATGGCTTCGGTCACGAATTCCTCCCCGTACGAGCGGCTCGGTCCGCTCGCCTGTTGTCCATTCGGAAGCGCGCCGTGTGGGCCGCGCCGATCTCACCTCATGCCTCGGATGCCGGGCATGTCTATGCATAGGTCGGCCAACTTCTTTCAGGGTCGGTCATGTTCGGTCGCGCCGCTCGCCTGTGGCGGCCGTACGAGGGTGTCGATCACGCCAGCGGGGGACATGCGGCGCCGAGGTCCCGGCCCGCGCACGGCGCGGACCCGCACGCTGCGTGGACACCTCGCACTGCGTGGACACCCGGGAAATGGGCTGGCCCGCCGCCGTCACGCCTCCGTACGATCTGCCGATGACGACCAACGACCGCTATCTCGCGCGCGGCCGGCGGGTGGGCATCCGGCACTTCTCCGCCGCCGACCGGGACGAGTTCACCGCGCGGGCGCGCGAGAGCGCGGAGCTGCACCACCCGTGGCTCGCCCCGCCGGCCACGGACGCCGCCTACGACGGCTATCTGCTCCGGCTTCAGGAGCCGCTGCGCGAGGGGTTCTTGATCTGTGAGCTCACCAGCGGCCGGATCGCCGGCTACCTCACCATCAACAACATCGTGCACGGCGCGTTCCGCTCCGGCGCGATCGGTTACGGCGCCTTCGCGCACGCCTCCGGCCGCGGCCTGATGAGCGAGGGACTGCATCTCGTGCTGCACCACGCCTTCGGCACGATGGGCCTGCACCGCCTGGAGGCCAACGTCCAGCCCGCCAACCACCTCTCGATCGCCCTGGTCAGCCGGGCCGGCTTCCGGCTGGAGGGCTTCTCGCCGGACTTCCTGTTCCTCGACGGCGCCTGGCGGGACCACGAGCGCTGGGCGATCACCGCCGAGATGGTCCCCGACGCCGCTCCTACCGCGACTTGCGGTTGATCTTCATGGTGTCCATGTCGGTGGCCGTGGAGCGCAGTTCGCGACAGCCGAGTCCGGCGGCCCGCAGGGCCTTCTCCGCCTGCTCCTCGGCCAGCGCGGACGCCAGCTCCTCGCCGTCCGCCGCGTCCGAGACGATGACACAGCGGTAGCTGAAGGAGTGCAGGGCGGCGTCGTACGCCAGCGACCCCTCGGGCGTGAACCGCATCTGCGACAGCCCGTGGTCGGCCACCTCGGCCAGCAGCTTCTCCCGGGCCGGGGCCGTGAGGCCGTCCCACTTGCCGCGGACGATCACTCGGTAGGTGTGCTGGGTCGCCATGGGGTGCCGTCTTCCGTTCCGTTTCCGCTGTCCGCCGGTGGGGCCGAAGTGCCAGGCTATGTCGGCGGATCCACCGGGGCCTCCGCTTTTTTCCCGGGCCTGTGTGACGATCGCGGTATGCGCCGTACCGTACTGATCGATGCGCCCTCCAACCTGGGACTGCGGCCGCCCGCGCCCGGAGTCGTCCCCGGCTGCTACAAGCAGTCGGTGCCGCCGCCGGAGAGGGCCTGGCACAGATCACCGGGCGGGGACAGCCCGACCTCACCGACATCGACGGGCTGGCGCCCTACGTCCGCGACGCGGACCTGAGCGTGCTGGGCATCCGCGACGCGGACGAGGACCAGGCGGAGCTCACCGGCCTCGGCATCGCCCACACCCCGGTCGGCGGGATCCGGCGGCGCGGCCCGGAGCGGATGGCGCGCGAGGTCCTCACCCGCTTCCACCGCTCCCCGCTGGACGGCTTCTGGATCCACCTCGACGCGGATGTCCTCGACCCGTCCGTGCTGCCGGCCGTCGACAGCCCCGACCCCGGCGGCCTGTTCCCGGACGAACTCCGCGCGCTGCTCGGCCCGTTGGCCGCCTCGCCGCGCTGTGCCGGCGTCAACGTCACCATGTACGACCCGGACCGCGACCCCGATGGGTCCGGCGCGGTGCTGCTCGCCGATCTCCTTGAGGACGTCTTTGCGCAACCCTGACCTCCCCCGGCCGCAAGAGGCTCTGTGCACGGCGGCGAGGACGCGGTTCCATGGTCAACAGGAGGCCGCCGCAGCCGAGGCGGCCCGGACCGGCATTGCGAGGCAGCCGTGGCCACGAGTGTGCGACGCACGACCTTGACCCTTCCCGCCGCGCCCCTCGGCCCGGACAACCCCCTCCCCGCCCTGCGCGCCGGCCACGACCCGCACCCCGTCGCACTCGCGCCGGACACCCGCCTGCCCGCCGACATGGCGCGGCAACTCCGCCACGCACCGCTGCGCTCGATCCTGCCGACCCGGATGCGGGACGGCTACGGCCGCGCCCGCCGTAGCACCGAGGTCGAGGCGCTGGTCCTGGAGAACGACCGGCTGCGCGCCACCGTCCTGCCCGGCCTCGGCGGCCGGGTGTACTCCCTGCACCACAAGCCCACGGGCCGTGAACTGCTCTACCGCAACCCGGTGTGGCAGCCGGCGGCCTTCGCCCTCAACGGTGCCTGGTTCTCCGGCGGCATCGAATGGAACATCGGCGCCACCGGACACACCACCCTGACCTGCGCCCCGCTGCACGCCGCCCGCGTCCCGGCGCCCGGCGGCGGGGAGATGCTGCGGCTGTGGGAGTGGGAGCGGCTGCGCGACCTGCCCTTCCAGGTGGACCTGTGGCTGCCCGACGGTTCCGACTTCCTGCACGTCGGCGTGCGGATCCGCAATCCGCACCCGCACACCGTGCCGGTCTACTGGTGGTCCAACACCGCCGTGCCCGAGGACGCCGGCACCCGCGTCCTGGCCCCCGCGGACGAGGCCTGGCACGTCGGCTACGACCGGACCCTGCGCCGCGTCCCGGTGCCCGACTCCGACGGCGCCGACCGCAGTTACCCGCTGCGCAGCGAGTACCCCGCCGACTACTTCTACGACGTGCCCGAGGGCGCCCGCGGCTGGATCGCCTCGCTCGACGCGGACGGCCGCGGCCTGGTGCAGACCTCCACGGGCACGCTGCGCGGCCGCAAGCTCTTCCTGTGGGGCGCGGGCCGGGCCGGGCGCCACTGGCAGCAGTGGCTCACCGAACCGGGCACCGGCGGCTACGCCGAGATCCAGGCGGGACTGGCCCGCACCCAGCTGGAGCACGTACCGCTGGACGCCGGCGGCGAGTTCGCCTGGCTGGAGGCGTACGGACCGCTGGAGACCGACGCCGCGACGGTGCACGGCGCGGACTGGGCCGCGGCCCGCGGCGAGGTCGCGGCCCGGCTGGCAGCCGCCCTGCCGCGGGCGGACGTCGAGGCCGCCTACGCCGCCTGGCGGCCCTACGCCGACCACGAACCGAAGGAGTCACTGGCCACCGGCTCGGGCTGGGGCGCGCTGGAGGTGGCCCGTGCGGGCCTCGATCTGCCGGGCACGCCGTTCGAGGCGGCCACGCTGGGCGCCGAGCAGGAGCCCTGGCTGACCCTGCTCACCACCGGTGACCTGCCGGCGGCCGGCCCTGCCCCCGGACCGGCGCTGGTCGCCCCGGCCTGGCGCGAGCTGCTGGAGTCCGCGGCGCCGGGCCCGGCCACCGACTACCACCTGGGTCTGGCCCAGTGGCACGCCGGCGACCGCGCCCAGGCCGTCCGCAGCTGGGAGCGGGCGCTCGCGCAGGGAGCCGGCTGTCTGCCGCTGTACTGCCTGGCCGTTGCCGAGTCCGTGGCGGGCGAGCCGGCCCGCGCGGCCGACCGGTATGCGCAGGCCTGCGCGGCGGCGGCCCGGGCGGCCTCGGGCGAGGGGCCGCACGCCCGCGCCTGGCAGGAGGTGCTGCCCGCGCTCGCCCGGGAGGCGGTGCCCGCGCTGCTCGCGGCCGGCCGTACGGCCGAGGCCGCCCAACTGCTCGCCGGTCTGCGGCAGACCGGCCCGGCCGACGGCCGCTTCGCGTTGCTGACCGCCCAGGTGCTGCTGGCCCAGGGGCAGCCGGCCGCGGCCCGGGAGATCTTCGACGCCGGGTTCGAGATCGCCGCGCTGCGGGAGGGCGACGAGGTGCTCGGCGACACCTGGTACGCCATCGCCGAGCGGCTGGTCGCGGCCGGCGGACCGGTCACCGAGGACGTCCGCGCCACGGCCCGCGCCACCCATCCCCTCCCGGAGCGCTACGACTACCGGATGCGTCCCGAGTAGGGCGCCGGCCGCGGCCGTCGGCAGCCCGCTCCGGGGCGGCACGGGCGGCGGCAACCGGACGCGGGCGGGCCCGGGCCGCGGCGGTCGGTGGCCGCCCCCGCCCCGTACGCCGTTGGTACGCCGTTGCGGTGACCGTGCGCGGCCGTGGAATGATCCCGGACCGGCACGCGTTGTGGCGGACCATGAAGGCAATCAGCACGCAGACCTACGGCGGCCCCGACGTCCTCGCATACTCCGACCTGCCCGACCCCAAGGTGGCCCCGGACTCGGTCCTGGTCCGGGTCAAGGCGGCCGGGGTCAACCCGGTGGACTGGAAGATCCTCGCGGGCGCTCTGGACCCGATCCTGGACGTGCATTTCCCGATCGTCCCCGGATGGGACGTGGCGGGCGTGGTGGAAGCGGTCGGCGCGGACGCCACCGAGTACGCGGTCGGTGACGAGGTCATCGGCTATGTCCGCAAGGACGCGGTCCAGCACGGCACCTACGCGGAGCTGGTCGCCGCACCGGTGCGGACCCTGGCGCGCAAGCCCGCGTCGCTCAGCTGGCCGCAGGCCGCCGGGCTGCCGCTGGCGGGACTGACGGCCTATCAGTCGCTGTCGCGGGTGGACGCGAAGCAGGGCGAGACGGTGCTGGTGCACGCCGCCGCGGGCGGTGTCGGCTCGCTCGCCGTCCAGATCGCGGTGGCCCGGGGAGCCCGGGTCATCGGCACGGCCAGTGAGCGCAACCACGACTTCCTGCGGTCCCTGGGCGCCGAGCCGGTCACCTACGGCGAGGGTCTCGCCGACCGGGTGCGGGCGCTGGCGCCCGAGGGCATCGACGCGGCCGTGGACTTCGTCGGCGGTGGCGTCGTGGACGTCTCGCAGGAGCTGCTCAAGGACCGCGGCCGGGTGGTCTCGGTCGCCGACGGCGAGGTCACGGGCAAGGGCGGCCACATGGTGTGGGTGCGCCCGGACACCGCCGATCTGACCGCGCTCGGCGCGCTCGCGGACGCCGGGAAGCTGACGGTGCCGGTCGCGGCCGTCTTCCCGCTGACCGAGGCCGCCGAGGCGCTGCGGCAGAGCATGACCGGCCGGACCCGCGGCAAGATCGTCCTTGAGGTGTCCTGACGGCGGGCCCGCCACGGCCGGCGCGCGGGGTGCCGGGGCCGCTCAGGCCTCGGCATCCTGCTTCCGGTCGACGTACTCGAAGATCGAACCGTCCGGGTGCCGGGCCACCAGATTGCGTCCGATCGGCGTCGGCAGCGGACCGGCGATGATGTCCGCGCCGACCGCCTTGAGGTCGACGATCGCCTCGTCCACATCCTTGACGGCGAGGGTCGCGGTGATCTTCCGCAGCACCGACAACTCCGCCTCGGGGCCGCTCATCAGGAAGAAGCACCCGACGGCCGCGACCGCGACCCCGCCCCGCTGGAAGCGGATCGCCTCGGCACCGGTCAGCCGTTCGTAGACGCCGATCGAGGCATTGAGATCGCTGACGCACACCCGCAATGAGGTCCCCAGAATGTCCATGTGGGCAACCCTAGTTGGGACGACCGCCGGTACGCGATCACTTGGCCATGATCAGACCGCTCCGGGCGGCGCCCCGTGACAGCACGACGTTCCGTATGGCGTCCCGGGCCCGGACGTAGTCGCTGCGCCCGGGCCGGCGGGCGAGCGCCGCGTTGAGGTTCACGACCCTGAACCCGTCGTTGATATCGGTGAGTTGGGGGAGGAACTCCGCCTTGCGGACGGTCCAGCGGCGGTCGGGGCCGAACGGCCCGGCGAAGGTGAAGCGGGCCATCGAGCTCTGGTTGCCGCGGCCGTCCGGCTGGTTGCTGTGGTTGAACATCCGGCCCGCCAGTTGATCGCCCATCCCGTAGACGACCCAGGTGCCGTTGACCTTCTCGTACGCCTGCGGGACATGGGCGTGGGTCCCCAAGATCAGATCGATGTCGGGCCGTCCCGCGGTGCGTGACGCGGTCAGCGCGCGGGCCAGGGTGCGCTGTTGCTCATCCGGCTCGGGCTGCCACTCGGTGCCCCAGTGGATGCTGACGACCACCACGTCCGCCCCGGCCCGCCGGGCCGCACGGGCATCGTCGATGATCTTCTTCCGGTCGATCAGATGGACCGTCCAGGGCGCGTTGCCGGGCAGCGGAATGCCGTTGGTGCCGTACGTGTACGAGAGCTGGGCGACCTTCGCGGGGCCGGCCCTCAGCAGGGCGGGCCGGGCGGCCTCGGCGGCGGAGCGGGCCGAGCCGGTGTGGCGCAGGCCCACCGCGTCCATGGCGCCCAGGGTGCGGCGCACGCCGTCGGCGCCGTCGTCGAGGGTGTGGTTGGAGGCCGTGGAACAGGAGTCGTAGCCCGCGTCCTTGAGGGCGGCGGCGACCTCGGGCGGGGACTTGAAGCTGGGGTAGCCGGTGAACGGCCCGTCGTCCCTGCCGTAGATGGTCTCCATGTGGCAGATCGCCAGATCCGCGCCGGAGACCACCGGCTTCACCCCGGCGAACATGGTGCGGAAGTCATGGCCGTGGCCGCGGGCGTTGCTGCCGGACAGCTGGATGATCTCGTGGTGCGGCAGCACGTCGCCGGTGGCCAGCAACGTGAAGGTGGCGACGGCGGCGGACCGGGCGGCGCCCGGCTCGGCGGGCGCCGAGGAACGGGCGGGGCCGGCGGACCGCTGGGTGCCGCAGCCCGCCGCGAGCAGGGCGAGCGCGGAGAGGGTGGCGAGCGCGGCCAGGCGCTGTATTCGGGTCACGCCCTCCATCCATACCGGTAGGAAGGGGATTCATCTGCCGGGAGAGGGGGGGATTGGGCCGTCAGGGGCACTCGCGGGGCCATCCGCGTCAGCGCCGGTGCGGCGGCGCCGGGTGGGATGCGCCGGGCCGGGCGGGGCGGGGGTGAGCCGAGCCCCGCCCGGCGGGCAGCGGGCTGTGCCCCTGCCCGGCCCGGCGGCGGCGCGCGGCGGCCCGCGGTGCCGTGGTCAGACGCGGCACAGGAGCTCGCCGTGCAGGACCGCGAACCAGCCGTCCTCCTCGGCGCCCCACGCCCGCCAGGCCTGGGCGATCCGGTCCAGCTCCGAGGGCGTGGCGTGTCCGCCGTCCACCGCGATCCGGGCGTACCCGGACCTGACCGTACGGTCCGCCCACAGCTCGCTCCACCAGGACCGTTCCTGCGGGGTGCGGTAGCACCAGGTGCCGGCGGTGGCGGTGAGCGCGTCCGGGGCGAAACCGGCCTGCCGCGCCCAGGCGTGCAGCCGGCGTCCGGCATCCGGCTCGCCCCCGTTCGCGCGGGCCACCCGCTCGTACAGCCGCAGCCAGTCGTTCATCCCGTCCACCTCCGGATACCAGACCATGGCCGAGTAGTCCGCATCGCGGACGGCGACGATCCCGCCGGGCTTGGTGACCCGGCGCATCTCGCGCAGCGCCTGGACGGGATCGCCCAGGTGCTGGAGGACTTGATGGGCGTGCACGACGCAGAAGGTGTCGTCGGGATAGTCCAGTGCGTGGACATCGCCGACCGCGAAGCGGACGTTGGTCAGGCCCCGTCCGGTGGTCGTGGCGCGTGCCTGCTCCAGCACCTCCGGAGCCCGCTCCAGGCCGGTGACCTGGCCGTCGGGCACCAGGGCGGCCAGGTCGGCGGTGATGGTGCCGGGGCCGCAGCCGATGTCGAGGATCTGCATGTGCGGCCGCAGCGCATCCAGCAGGTACCCGGCCGAGTTGGCGGCGGTGCGCCAGGCGTGGGAGCGCAGTACGGACTCGTGGTGGCCGTGGGTGTAGACGGCGGATTCCTGCGGCATGGGCGACTCCTTACGCGGGGCGGGGAGAGCGGCCGGCGGCGCGCGGGGGCGCCGCCGGTCACCCTCCGGGCGGCCGCACCGCGGCGCGGCCGCCCCTTCGGCGTGCTGAGATCACCGTACGCCTAAATCTCGCATCATGAGAGTCGCATCTCGCTATTCGGGCAACAGGCGGTAGACCGTCAGCGCCTCGTTCTGCTTCTCCAGCGCCACCTCGCGTGGCGCGGGCGCCACTTCACCGTCGAAGGCCAGCTGCGTCCCCTCGGGCACCTCACCGATCCGCAGCCGCGACAGGCGCGCCTCACCGAGCACCGGAGAGCTGCGCGGGGTGCCCATCAACGCCGCGGCGAGCAGCCGGGTACGGGCCAGCCGGCCACCGTGCACCACCCGTACGTCGAGCACCCCGTCCGCCAGGTCGTGCCGCCGCACCGGCGCGAACCCCAGCCCGCGGTACTGGCAGTTGCCGACGAACAGCAGCCATACCGCCCGCCGCTCCCCATTGATCCGCAGGGTCAGCGGCGCGGCGGTGCGCAGCACCTCCCACGCCGCCAGGATCCCGGCCGGCCAGGCGCCGATCCGGCCCGCCCACCGCTCGCGGATCCGCACCAGCTCCGGATAGGCGCCGATCGAGAAGGTGTTGAGGAACTGATGCCCCTCCAGATGCGGCCCGGCCCGGAAGCGCGCCACGTCCACCGCCACGGCCTCGCCGGTCTCCACCGCGCGCGCCGCCGCCGCGTGGGTTTCGATCCCCAGGTCGTAGGCGAAGTGGTTCAGGGTGCCGCCGGGCAGCACCGCGAGCGGCAGCCCGTGCCGCACCGCGACCGCCGCCGCCGCGTTGACGGTGCCGTCCCCGCCGAGCACCCCCAGCGCCCCGCCCAGCGCCCTGGCCCGCTCCGCGGCCTCGTCCAGGGCCTTGTCCAGCGGCTCCCCGTCCTCCCCGCCGCACACCGTCACCTCGGCCTCCGGCAGCACCGCGCGCACCTCCCCGGCCCGGTCCGGGGCCGGGCCCGTGCGCTGCCCGGAGCCCTGGTTCGCCACCACGACCAGCCCGCGGCCGCCCGGCAGCGCGGGGGCCTCGGCGCGGGGCCTGGCGGGCGGCGCCAGCTGGGCGCGGGTCGGGGCGAAACCGCGGACCGCGAACGCAGCCCCCGCCCCCAGCGCGGCACCCGCCAGCACATCACCCGGATAGTGCACCCCCGTATAGACGCGGGAGAACGCCACCGACGCGGCGACCGGCGCCAGCGCCAGCCCCCACCACTTGTTCTCGAAGGCGACACCGGTCGCAAAGGCCACCGCCGAGGCCGCGTGCCCGGAGGGGAAGGAGGACGTGATCGGCTGCCGGTGCAACTGCCGTATCACCGGCACCGCGTCCAGCACCGGACGCTGTCGCCGTACGGAGCGCTTGCCGAGTGTGTTCACCGTCGCCGACGCCACGGCAAGTGAGGCCACGCCGCGCAGCGCGGCCCGGCGCACCGGACGGCCGCCCACCGCGGCCGCCCCGGCCGCCAGCCCCAGCCACAGCAGCCCGTGGTTGGCGCTCAGGGTCAGCCGGGGCAGCACCCGTTGGGCGCCCGGCCAGTCGCGCGTGGCAATCAGGTGGAAGGTCCGCCGGTCGAGGCGGCTCAGTCGCGTTCGCATGCGCCACCTTGTACCCCGGACCGGCCCGAACAGGCCGCAACCCGCGGCAGGTGCCCGCCGGAGCGTCGCGGCCCGGGCCGGCGGGCTTCCGGGCCGGCGGGTTTCCGGCCGGCGGGTTTCCGGCCCGGTGCGGACCGTGCTTCGATGCCCGGATGACCTGGATGACCTGGATGAACGGATGACCCGGACGATCAGGGGGCGGCGCGACACCGACCTCGATGCCCTTGCGGCCGTCCTGGCCGAAGTGCACACCCACAGCGGGTATCCGCACCACTGGCCCGGCGACCCGGTGCGCTGGCTGACCCCCGACGGGCTGAGTGCCGCCTGGGTCGCCGAGGCGGACGGCACGATCGCCGGCCACGCCGCGCTGTGCGGGCGCGAGATCAGCCGGCTCTTCGTCGCGCCCGGCGCCCGCGGCGCGGGCCTCGGCCGGCGCCTGCTGCACACCGTCGAGGCGGCGGCCACGGCCCGCGGACTGCGCCCCGTACTGGAGGTGAAGACCACCGACACCGCGGCCGTCGCCCTCTACGAGCGGCTGGGCTGGCTCCGCCGCGGCACCGAGCGGCAGGAATGGGGACCGGGCGAGGTGGTGACGGTGCACCGCTACGAGGCGCCGCCCGCCCGCCCGGCGCAGGGAGCGCCGGTGCCACCCGCCTGAGCGCCGGTGCCCGCCTGAGCGCCGGTCCCGCCCTCCGCTGACGTGTCGCCCCGTCGCCACCCCCGTGATCTGCCAAGGTGGACGGGCCGCCCGTCCTGGCACGGGCCCACCATCGACCCGCCGTCGCGGAGTGGAGGTACGGATGCAGCGGACCGCCCCGGACCCGCGGCCGGAACCGGACCCGGATCCGCCGGTGGGCCTGCCGGTCCTCCCGGACCTCGTCGCCCATCTCGCCGCGGCCGCCGACCGCACCGAGGCCGACCCCCTGGGCGGCGCCGCCCCGCTGCGCACCGCCGCCTGCGGCTACTGGAAACGCCGCGGCCTGGTCACCACGCCCGACCGGGTCCTCGCCGCGCCCGGGGCCCCGGCCCTGCTGCTCGCGCTGTACGCCGCGGCCGACGGGGCGGTGGTGCTGCCGCGGCCCTGCGCCGAGTGGTACGCGCCGCCGGCCCGGCTGCTCGGGCGGCCGGTGCACCTCGCGCCCGTACCGGCGGAATCGGGCGGCGTGCCGGACCCGTTCGCGCTGCTGGAGACCGTCCGCCGGGCCCGGATGCACGGCGACACCCCGCGCGTGCTGGTCCTGTCCGTCGCCGACGACCCGACCGGCACCTGCCCCGCCCCCGAACAGCTCCACGAGGTCTGTGAGGCGGCGGCCGAAGAGGGCCTGTGGATCGTCAGCGACGAGACCCGCCGCGATCTGCTGCACGATCCGCACGACACCGTGCTGCTCAGCCCCGCCGAGATGCTGCCCGACGAGGTCGTGGTCCTCACCGACCTGCGGGCCACGCTGGTGCCCGCCTCCTGGCCGGCCGCGCTCGCCCGCTTCCCCGACACCGACCGGGGCACCGTCCTGCGGGCCGCCGCGCTGGACGCGCTCGCCGCGATCGGTACCCCGCTTCCGGGGCCGCTCGGCTGCGCCGTCACCCATGCCCTCGGCGAACCCGACGCGCTGCGCGCCAGGACGGCGACCGTGGCCCGGGTGTACGGCACCCTCGCCGCGGCGCTCCACCACACCGTCGCCGAGGCCGGTGCGGTCTGCCGTCCGCCGCACTCCGGCAGCCATCTCTACGCCGACTTCGAACCGCTGCGCCGACCGCTGGCCGCCCGCGGCATCGTGGAATCCCATGCGCTGGAGCGGAAGTTGGCGCCCTGGGGGGCGCGCGGGGGACACCGCTTCGGCGACGCGCCGGGCGCCCTGCGGGTGCGGCTGGGCGCCGAGGCCCTGCTCGGCGCCGACCGGGAGCTGCGGCAACGCACCCTGGACGCGCCCGATCCGCTGGAACTCGGGCACCTCACCGAGGCGTTGACCGCACTGTCCCGCGCGCTGGCCGGACTCACCGCCTCCACGGACGGCTGACCCCGCCCGGCGCCACCGGACGAGCCCGGCGGACGCGCCCTACGCCCCGCCGCCGGCACCCCGGGCCCGAGCCGGATGCGCTAGGCGGGCACGGTGGCGGAGGCCGACGGCCCGCAGCCGCCCCTCGGGCCCGCTGTGGACGAACTGCGGCACGACGCGCCCGCGCCCGAAGGTTTTTCACCACCGGGTCGGCCTCCGCAGGACAAAAGCCGCTGATTTTGGCGGGCGCCGCCGATCGCGGACGATGAGCACCGCTCGGTAACCCCGGGTGCACAGCGCACGACGAGAGGCCCGCCACGACATGAACGACCGGCACACCCGCCGCTTCGGTCTGGGAACCGCTACCTGCCTGGTGATGGGCAACATCATCGGCGGTGGCATCTTTCTGCTGCCGGCGTCGGTGGCTCCGTTCGGCACCGTCAGTCTGGTCGCCTTCGGCGTGCTGACCGTCGGTGCCGTCGCCCTCGCCCTGGTCTTCGGCCGGCTCGCCGAGCGCCACCCGGACACCGGAGGCCCCTACGTCTACGCGCGCGAGGCGTTCGGCGACTTCGCCGGCTTCCTCTCCGCCTGGTCGTACTGGACCATGACCTGGGTCAGCAACGCGGCCCTCGCGGTGGCCGCCGTCGGCTATGTCCACGTCCTGCTGCCCGGCCACCCGTCGAAGGGCACCGACCTCGCGGTCGCGCTGATCGCCCTGTGGCTGCCGGCCCTCGCCAACTTCGCCGGCACCCGCTACATCGGCCTGGTCCAGACGGTCTCCACGGTCCTCAAGTTCATCCCGCTGCTCTTCATCGCCGTCGTCGGCCTGTTCTTCTTCGACCCGCACAACCTCGGTGCGTTCCACGAGGGCAGCGGCAGCGCGTTCGGCGGGATGTCCGCGGCCGCCGCGATCCTCCTCTACTCCTACGTGGGCGTGGAGTCCGCCGCGATGAGCGCGGGCGAGGTCCGCGACCCGGAGCGGAACGTCGGCCGGGCCACCGTCTTCGGCACCATCGGCTCCGCCGTGGTCTACCTCCTGGGCACCGTCGCCGTCTTCGGCACCGTCGCCCACGACAAGCTGGTGAAGTCCCAGGCGCCGTTCTCCGACGCGGTGAACGCGATGTTCGGCGGCCACTGGGGCGGCACCGTCGTCGCCCTCGCCGCCGTCGTCTCGATCGTCGGCGCCCTCAACGGCTGGACCCTGATGAGCGCCCAGTCGCCGTACGCCGCCGCCAAGGACGGGCTCTTCCCCGCCGCGTTCCTGACCAAGCGGCGCGGTGTGCCCACCTTCGGCGTGCTGGCCGCCGGGGTGCTCGCCAGCGCCCTGACGGTGCTCAACTACCTGACCGGCTCCGGTGGCGTCTTCGAGATCCTCGTACTGATCACCACCTTCTCGGCGACCGTGCCCTACCTCCTCGCCGCCGGCGCCCAGGTCTACTTCCTGCTCACCGGCCGCCGCGACAAGGTCCGCCCGGCCCGCTTCGCCCGCGACCTCACCCTCGCCCTGACCGCCTTCGGCTTCACCTTCTGGCTCGTCGCCGGCGCCGGCTACGCCGCGATCTACCAGGGCGTGCTCTTCCTCTTCGCCGGCATCCTCGTCTACGCCGTCATGGCGGCCCGGCGCACGGCCCGGCAGGAGGACGACCGGGCCGCGGCACAACTCCCTACTCCCCGGCAGCCCGAAGCGGTTCCCCCACCCGCCGCAGATGACGCAGCGCTTCCGCGTACGACCTGAGCAGCCCCGTCTCGTGATAGGGGACACCGATCTCGGCGCAGTATGCCCGCACGATCACCTGCGCCCGGCGCAGCTGCGGTGTCGGCATGCTCGGGAAAAGATGGTGCTCTATTTGGTAGTTGAGCCCGCCGAGCAGCACATCGGTCAGCCGCCCGCCCCGGACGTTGCGTGAGGTCAGCACCTGCCGCCGCAGGAAGTCCGGGCGGGCGTCCCCCTTCAGCGTCGGCATCCCCTTGTGGTTGGGCGCGAACGTAGCGCCCAAATACACGCCGAAGGCGGCCTGGTGGACGAGGAGGAAGACCAGCGCCTTACCGGGGGACAGCACCAGGAACAGCGCGCTGAGATTGAGCACGATGTGCGCCAGCAACAGCGCCGCCTCGGTTCCCCAGTGCTTCATGGTGGGGGACCGCAGCGCCCGGATGCTCGACACCCGCAGATTGAACGCCTCCAGGGTGAGCAGGGGAAAGAACAGCCGCGCCTGATGGCGGCCGAGGAAGCGGGGCAGCCCCGTGGCGGCCCGCGCCTGGTCCTGCGACCACACCAGGACGTCCGGCGCCACGTCCGGATCCAGCTCCTCATGATTGGGGTTGGCGTGATGGCGGGTGTGCTTGGCCATCCACCAGCCGTACGACATCCCCACCCCGAGGTTGCCGAACAGCCGCCCCCCGAGCGCGCTCGGCCGGCGCCCGCGGAACACCTGCATATGCGCCACGTCATGGGTGACCAGCGCCACCTGCCCGAACACGAAGGCCAGGAACAGCGCCACGGCCGGCTGCCACCAGCTGTCCCCGACCAGGAAGAACGCCACCCAGCCGGCCACGAACGCCGCACTCACCAACGAGAGCCGCACGACGTAATGGCCCGGCCGCCGCTTCAGCAGCCCCGCCGCCACGATGCGCCGCGACAGCCGCGCGAAGTCGCTGCCGGCGCCTTCCGCCGCCGGCCCGCCGGACGGAGGAACACTCTCAAGACTCTCAAGGCTCGTCGTCATACAGCCGAGTCTTGTGACCCGTCCCGCCCCACGACAGCCGGTCCGCCCCCGGGCAGGCGGGGGGGCAGCGCGAGGGGAGGGGGGTGGTAGCTCCACCCCCGCGCCGCGGTCGGTCCGGGGAGTCCGGGTCCGCGCCGGTGCTCTCCGGCGCCACCTGGGGCACCCCCGGCCCGGCCCGGCTGGCTCTTCGGTCTAGTCGTTGCGTCGGCTAGTCGTTGCGCCGGCTGAAGGCGGGCAAGGCCCGTACCAGGTCCGGGGGAAGGACCAGACCCTCCTCGGTGGACGGGTTGACCGCCAGCCACAGGTCGTCCGCCGGCCAGTTCGCGGCCAGCTCCACGACGGGGAGACGGAGCGCGGTGCCGGGCTCTCCTCCGGCTGCCACCAGCGCGTCCTCGGTGGTGAAGACGGGGACATAGCGATTCCCGTCCTGTTCGACCACCGGCAGGGCGATGGTCCCCTCGGGGCGCTCCTCCTCACCCTCGGCCGGTGGTGCCTGCGGCAGCAGGGCCACGCTGGTCGCGATGTCGATCAGGGCGGCCTGGGTTTCCGCCGCCTCTTCCGCGGACGGGGCTCCCTCGGCGGCCGCCCCCTCTGTCGGAGGCGCGTGTTCGTCGGGGCTGGAGTTGCTCATGGAGTGTCCTCTCGTCGGCGTGGCTCACCGGCACCCGCTCGACACGGGTGGGACGGGCTGCCGCGGTCGCCGCCGGATGTCGCCCGGCGGCACAGGAGCCGGGGGCGGCCCAGCGACCCGGAGCCGGGGCAAGCGGGCCATTACCACCAAGGTAGGCCGCCCCACGATCTCTGCAACGCGCTCGGTCCGCGAAGCGGTGAGGACCGCGGCTGAGCCTGCGACCTGGGAAAACGGCGGTAGGACCCCCTTCCGCGCGGCCCTCACCTGCAGCGGAGCCGACGAGCCCGGCGGCTCCGGTGCGACGTCCCTCCACTGCGTCGCCCGTCGACCTGCGCTTGTGTGTCAGGAGAGATACAAGTGAGGAGAGGGGCCGACGCGACGGATCCGACGTTCCGCCGCCCTGCGGCGTCTGCGGTGTCTCTGTGCCTCAGGGCTCCAGAGCCCGGGGGCAGGATGGGCGATGAATGGCCATGGGAAATGCCACCCCTCTCGGAGACGGCTCCGGTCTACTTCCGGATCCGGCCACCTCGGCCACGGCAGTCGTCGACGCGCGGGGGGCCGTGACGGGGTGGAGCGCCGGCGCCCAGCGGCTGCTCGGCTATCCGTACGAGGACGCGGTAGGGCGGCCCGCGGCGCGTCTGCTCGGCTGGGACGCCGACGCCATGGGGGACCCGTCCGCGGCCCTCGACGGGTGGAGCGGCACGACCCTGCTGCGACACCAGGACGGCCGCCACATGGAAGCCGAGCTGCGGGCGTATGCCTCACTCGACCACCAGGGCAACGCACAGTGGCTCCTCGTGGCCACACCGTCACAGCCACATCTGCATCAGAAGCCACATCCGCATCAGGAGTCACCTCCGTACAACGGTGAGGCGACGACAGAGGAAGCCTTCACCCAGTGCCACCTGCCCTTGATGATCTACGACGCCGATTTGCGGGCCCTGCGGGCGAGCGACGGCGCGGCCGTCGAACTGGGCCTCACGGAGGAGCAGTTGCGCGGCCGGCGGGTCACCGAGGTCCTGCCGCCCCACGTCTGCAACACGGTGGAAGAGGGCATGCGCCGGGTGTTCGAGACGGGGGAACCGGAGCGGTTCCACGTGCATGGCCGGCCGCGGCACGGCACGCACGAAAGGTACTGGACCGTCACCGCGTCACCCCTCAGGAACCCGGCAGGACAGGTGCGACACGTGCAGCTCATCGCGCTCGACGTCACCGACCAGCAGCGGGCCCGAGAGCGGCTGCTCCTGCTGAACGACGTCAGCACACAGGTCGGCAGCACCCTCGACGTGGCGCGCACGGCCCAGGAGATGGCGGACGTGGCGGTGGGCCGGCTCGCCGACTTCATCAGCGTCGACCTGCTGGATTCGCTGGTCCGGGGCGTCGAACCCAGGCCGTCCGCCGGGGGCTCCGTCGCCCTGCGCCGCGCCGCCCAGCAGTCCGTCCTCCCCGGCGTCCCCGAGTCGGTGAGCCGGCCGGGAAAGGTGGACCACTACCCGGAATCCTCGCCCCCCGCGCGCTGCCTGGTCACCGGGCGGTCCTCGCTGCACCGCACCTTGGACGAGGCCATCGCGAGCTGGCAGGTGGCCGACCCTGAGCGCGCGGCGAAGGTGCGCGCCTGGGGGATGCATTCGATCATGGTTATCCCGCTGTGCGCCCGCGGCATCACGCTCGGGGTGGCCGTGCTCGTCCGCCATCAGCGCGAGGAGCCCTTCGACGAGGACGATCTGCTCCTCGCCGAGGATATCGCCGCACGCGCTGCCGTCGCCGTGGACAACGCCCGCCGCTTCACCCGCGAGCGGACCACCGCCCTCGCCCTGCAGCAGAGTCTGCTGCCGCAGCGGCTCGGCGCTCAGGCGGCGGTGGAGGCGGCCTACCGCTACCTCCCGGCCCGTTCCCGGGCCGGGCTGGGCGGCGACTGGTTCGATGTGATCCCGCTGTCGGGCGCCCGGGTCGCCCTGGTCGTCGGAGACGTGGTGGGCCACGGCCTGCACGCCTCCGCCACCATGGGGCGGCTGCGCACCGCGGTACGCACGCTGGCGGACGTCGACCTGCCTCCGGAGGAACTCCTCGTCCACCTCGACGACTTGGTCACCCACCTCAGGGAGGAGGAGCGCGCCGCCACCGATCCGGAGCTCGATCTCGTCACCGACCTCATCGCCACCTGTCTGTATCTCGTCTACGACCCGGTCTCGCGCCGCTGCACCGCCGCCGGTGCGGGCCACCCCCCGCCCGCCGTGGTCATGCCCGACCGCACCGCGGAGTTCATCGATCTCCCGGTGGGCCCTCCGCTGGGAGTGGGCGGGCTGCCCTTTGAAGCGGTCGAATGGGAAGTGCTCCCGGGCAGCCTCCTCGTGCTGTACACGGACGGCCTCGTCGAGGGCCCCGAACACGACCTCGGCAGGGGCATGGCGCTGCTGCGCGAGAGCCTGGAGCGGCCTGCCGGCTCACTGGAGGCCACCTGCGACGACCTGCTCCATACCCTGCTCCCGGCCCGGTCGTCGGACGACGTCGCCCTGCTCGTCGCGCGCACCCGAGCCCTCGACGCCGGTCAGGTCGCCACCTGGGACCTGGCGCCGGACCCGTCCGCCGTGGCCGGCGCCCGGGACGAGGTCTCCCGCCGCCTGGCGGGCTGGGGACTGCACGACGTCGCCTTCACCGCCGAACTGGTGGTGAGCGAGCTGGTCACCAACGCGATCCGCTACGGCGGCCCGCCCGTTCAGCTGCGCCTGATCCGCGACACCGTGCTCATCTGCGAAGTGTCCGACGGCAGCAGCACCGCCCCGCACATGCGGCGAGCCCGCATCTTCGACGAAGGCGGGCGCGGCCTGCTGCTCGTCGCCCAGTTCGCGGAGCGCTGGGGCACGCGCCACCGGGCCGGCGGGAAGTCGATCTGGGCGGAGATCGGTATTCGGAACTGAGCGTGGCGGCTACCGCGTTCTGATGCGGCCGGACATGCCGGTCCGCGGCCCTGCCCAGGCGCCGCGTTGGGCTCCGCCCGGCCAGACAACATCGACGGGCAGACCTGCAGCGCGCGCCTGCTCGACGGTGTCGGCAGTGCCGCCCCCCATGCCAGAGGGTGGGGCGCCGTCCCACACCGCTACGAGTCGGTCGGCCCGCTTCAGCAACTCGCCATTGGCAGCCTCATACGCCTGCCGATCGGCTGCGTCGTACGGCATGGTCACCACGTCCGCAGTCGCCGCAAGGCGATCGAATACGGGTGCGTGATCGGCCTTGACCTTCGCCTGCCGATAGTCGCGCGAAGGAAGGATGACGACCAAACGCCCGCCTGCCTCAATGACCGCCTCGGCGAACAGGGTGTCGGCGCCACGTGCGAGACAGGAGACGCCGACCAGGTCCCCTTGGGCGTGTTCCCGCAGGAGGTTCCGCATGGCCTCCTTCACCCGTGGCACGGTGTCCTCGGTCAGGTCCATATGCCCGGTCACGGCGATGGCTGTCATACGGCCTGTCTCCCTCTCAAGTAGCCAGCAGATCGCGGATCTGATTCCGGGCTTCACGCAGTGGCCCAGGAACGTCCCTGCCGACCGTATAGGGATAGAGCTGCGCGAGCTGATTCCGGACCCGGCCCGACTGGGTGTGAGCGGCGGCATCGACGGCGTGATGCGTGTTCTCGACAGCACCTGTGACATCGCCGACGAGGAAATGGCATTCGGCGAGACCGATCCAGTCGAGCGCGTGACTTCGGCTTGCCTCTGGGCCGCGCTGGTCGAGCGCCATACGGATTTCCTCTGCTGCCATATGCGCATGCTCATGAGGCTGCCGCCGAGCAAGTTCCAGTAGCCGGCCGCCGGTGACGCCCGCGAGTTCGGCTTCGTCGAAGTAGGCGATCCAGTACGGATCCTGACCGGTGGTCGCATGGGCCAATGCGTCGCGAGCCTGTGCTGTGGCCCGGCGGAATGCCGCAGTCCGGCCCACCGCGGCCAGGGCCCACGCCTCGCGTGTGTGCAGCATCGCCCGCAGGCGAGGCCCAGCAGTGGTACGCACACCATCTTGTGCGAGGCGCACCAACTCCAGAGCGTCTTGAGGATGACCCCCGTACAACACCTGCCGCGCTATGCCGGCCAGCACATTGGCGCCGAATGCGGTATCCCCAGCCGCGTGCGCCGACCTCAGGGCAACGTCATAGTATTCCTGCGCCCGGCGATGCAGCCCCGAGTCCCAGGCCATTGTGGCTGCGGTGCCGGCCAGTTGGGCCATCACGCCGTACAGACGTCGCTCGATGGACGTTGCCTGATGCTGGTCGAGAGCGGACGCCACCTCGTTCAGCTGTCCAAGAACTGCCTTTCGGCGTAGCCCCCCGCCGTATCGGTGATCCCATGCGCGGAAGGTGCGCGCCGTGGTTTCCAGATCATCCAAGTCTCGTGCTCCGAGCCGGCCTTGGCGCCGAGGACGGTTGTCGGCGCCGGCTGGCTGCAGCCACCCTTCGAGGGAGTCGAGCAGAGCGGCACCGGTGACGGCGGCAGCGGATAGGGCGCGCGCAGCTGCGCGGCGAGTCATCACGAGATCGCTCCTCGTCAAGTGGTCGGATAAGCCGATGGTGGCGTCAGGACGCCACGGCACCTCCTCGGAGTGCCGGCGATCCTCTGGCGATGGCGTGACGTCCCGGGGCTGGTCCTCCCATGGGCGGGGTGCGAGACCGAGCAGGATGCCGGGGATCCGGAGGCCATCGGCAATGCGTCGGATGACGACCATCGACGAGATCTGATGCTGTCCGGCGATGACGTTGGAGACCTTGCCGGGAGTGAGTTCGCATGCTGCCGCGATCTTGTTCTGACTGAGCCCGCCCCACTTCTTGATGAGAGCAAAAGCGGCGGCGAAATCGTGCTCGCCGAGTGCTCGGCGTAGATCGTCACGCTCCAGCACGTCAGGGGCGAGCGGTGGTCCGGGGGCGTCCATAGGGCCCACTTTCACAGTGATCCTAGGCATGAGTAATCGTCGCGCTGCACCAGCAACGAGTCTATTACCGCCTCGGTAACCCCTGTTGGTCATTCCCGCCTTGTTGCTCTGAGAGGACCCTCGTTGCAGCACGAAGAGGTCGCTGCAAGGGAACAGAATGGACAGACACACGATCATGCTTGACCCGCAGGACACACAGACGCCGATCGATGTGGTCACCATCCAAGCGACAATCGAGAGGGCGCTGGGCGCCAGCCGTGGCCAGCTACAGGTGAGCACGCTCGTCGACCTTCAGACGCAACTGCGCATCCACATCGCGTTACTCCGAGAGCCTGCCCGGAAGGCCGCTGACCAGATGTGGCACGGCGGCACCAAGTGGCATCGGCACATCACGCGGCTGGACGGTGTCGAGCGCCAGGCGGAGCAGGAAATGAGTCCGCTTCCGTTCGGTGCTCTGATCGAGGTGCAGCTGATGGCGCGCGACTGCCAATGGCTCCTGGACGGCTACAAGGAGAACTGGCGATGAGCGAGGGACGACGGTGCCCCGGCCCGCTGCCCTATCCCGGAATCAAAGGCCGCCTGGTGAGCCCCCGTCAGCCGGAAGTCGGCGATGAAGTCGAGTATGCCCCCGGCCGCCGAGCCGTCGTGACGGACATCCGCAGGGGCAACTACTACCTCCGGACGTGGGGAAACCAGGAGTGGCCGGTGCAGGACTCCGACCAGTTGACGGTGAAGCGGACGCGAGCCGAGCGGATCGCGGCGGGGGATCTTTGATGAGCGGCGCGATGTCCTCTGCGCTCAGCGCGAGCTGGCCGGGGGTGCGGGGTGATGGGCCGTGCGGCGGGTTGGGCGTGCCGCGAAGGCGCGGGGGCGGGGGCGGCGTGCCACGCTGGAGGTGTCGGGGCTGCCGCGGACGTGGGGTGGCCCGGCGGGGACATCGGTACGCAGCGGAGCCGGCGCACCTGGCGGCCGGCCCATGGTGAGAGGCGAGCGCCCATGAATGCCCAGCTGGAACCGCTCAGCGGCAAGGAGATCGAGGAGCGCCTCAGGGAGCTGCCCGGATGGTCGGCCGAGGGGGACCTGCTGCGCCGCAGCTACCGGTTCCACGGACACTTCCCGGCGGTCGCGATGGTCATCCATATCGCGCAGATCCAGGAGGAGTTGGGCCACCACGCCGAGCTGACCCTGGGCTACAACCAGCTCGCCGTGGCGGTGAACACCCACAGCATCGGGGGCCGGATCACCCACCTCGACGTCGGTCTCGCCGGCCGTATCGAGGAGATCGCCGCGGCGCACGGCGCGCGCTGACCCGCCGGCGGCTCAGCTGCCGGATCGCGGCCGCACCACCCGCCCGGCACGCGCCAGCTCCACGTTGAACTGGGCGCCGGACAGCAGCGACAGGTGGGAGAACCACAGCCAGATGAGGAAGACCACCGGCCCCGCGAGCGAGCCGTAGAGCCGGTTGAAGGTGCCCACGTACGAGGTGTAGAGCGCGAAGGCGGCCGACGAGACCAGCCACAGCAGCACGGCGACCACCCCGCCGGGCGCCGCGCGCCGCACCCCGCGGGAGCTGGGCGGCCCGGATCGGAACAGCACCATCGCCAGCACCGTGGCCAGGAGCAGCAGCAACGGCCACTTCAGCAGGTTCCAGGTCGCCTCGCCCGCCTCGCCGAGCCCGACCGTGCGACCCAGCGTGGTCGCGATCGGGCCGCTCACCAGCAGGGCCACCGCGCTGCTGATCAGCAGCGCCATCAGCAGCAGCGCCGTCATGAGGATGCGCGGCGCCTTGCGCCACGGCGGCCGGTCGTCCTGGGTGCGGTGCATCGCGTGCAGCGCCCGGCGGAACACCGCCAGATAGCTGCACGACGACCACAGGGCACTGACCATGGCGCCGCCGACCACCACCCACGCGGCGGTGCGCTGATGCGCCATGCTCACCAGCGCACGGTGCACGGTCGGGCCCGACTGGGCCGGGGCGATCGAGCTGATCTGGTTGATGAGCTGCTCGGTGGCCGGCGGATCGGCGAGCCCGATCAGCGACACCGTCACGATCAGCGACGGCAACAGCGCCAGCACCGAATAGTACGTCAGGCTCGCCGCCCAGTCCGTCACGTCGTCGTGCCACACCGACAGCGGCGTACGGCGCAGCGCGGTCCGGCACTGGGCCCAGGTCGGCAGCGCGGCCGGCTGCCTGGGTCCCGCCGCACCGAGCGCACGGTCCAGCAGCGTCCGGTCCATACCGCGGCGCATACCGCTCCCGCCCATGTCGTATCCGTCCTCTCCGTCGGTCCGTCCTGCATCATCTCCCGCCGGCGGGTCACCCCTGCCGCACCGGCCGCGCACCTGCCCCGCCTACTCCAGCCCGCGGGCCCGCCGGAACCGGGCCAGGCCGTCCGCCAGATCCACCACCGGGTCCGGGTAGTCGTACGCGGCGCGCTCCGCCCCGGTCAGCCGCCACGGCCGGTGGACGGCCGGGCCCGCCAGGCCGGACAGCTCCGGAACCCAGCGCCGCACGTAGTCGCCCTGCGGATCGAACCGCCTGGCCTGGGCGAGCGGATTGAGTACCCGGTGGGGCCGGGTGTCGGTGCCGGTGCCGGCCATCCACTGCCAGTTGAGCTGGTTGTTCGCCAGGTCGCCGTCCACCAGCAGGTCGAGGAAGTGCCGCGCGCCCACCCGCCAGTCCACATACAGCGTCTTGGTCAGGAAGCTCGCCACCAGCATCCGGGCCCGGTTGTGCAGCCACCCCTCGTGCAGCAGCTGCCGCATCCCCGCGTCGACCACCGGGAAGCCGGTGCGGCCCTCCATCCACGCGCGCACCTCGTCCTCGTCGTGGCGCCAATGGTCGTGTCTGGTGCGGTAGTCGGTGTGCGCCGCGCCGGGGCGGGCCGCCAGCACCTGATGGTGGAAGTCCCGCCAGGCCAGCTGCCGGACGAACGCCGCGGCGCCGGCGTCCGGGCGGCCGGCCGCCTTGTGCACCAGCTCCGCCGGCGACAGACAGCCGAAGTGCAGATACGGCGACAGCCGTGAGGTGGCATCGGCCGGCAGGTCGTCCTGCCGGTCCTGGTAGTCGGCCATGCCCGAGCGCTGCCAGGCCGCGAACCGGCGGCGCCCCGCCCGCTCGCCGCCCACCGGCAGTCCGGGCGACGGCTTCCCGCCCGGGCACAGGACGTCCGCCGAGGGCAGCTCCTGGGAACGCACCCCCTCCGGGACCGGTACGGACCGCGGCGCGGACAGCACCGGCCGCACCCCCTCGGCCCGCCAGCGCCGGAAGTACGGCGTGAAGACCGCGAAGTGGTCCCGGCCCGTCCCGGAGGGCAGCACCGCGGCCGGCGGCAGCGCCGTGATCACCGCGTCGTGCACCACCAGCGTCCGCCCGGCGGCCGCCAGCTCCGCGCGCAACCGCCGCTCCCGGCGCAGCGCATAGCCGCTCACCCCGGCCGCGAGATGCACCTGCCCGGCGCCGGTCTCCGCCGCCACCCGGCAGGTCTCGGTGACCACATCCCCCGTACGGATGACCAGCCGACCGCCGCGTTCCCGCAGCCCCGCGTCGAGATCGGCCAGCGCGTCGGCCAGGAACGCCGCCCGGTTGGGCACCATGAACCCGGCGTCGGCCACCCCCGGGTCCACGACGAACAGCGGTACCACCCGGGTCGCGGAGCGCAGCGCGGCCCGGAGCACCGGCTGGTCGTGCAGCCGGAGGTCGGAGCTGAACAGGCAAACCGCTACATCCATGACATACGTCTACACCGAACGCGTACCCCACGTGCCCGCCACCACGGGCGGCCGGCCGTCAGGCGAAGGGCAGACCGCGCCACGGCGAGGACGGGTCCTGGGTCAGCACCCGGTGGAGGTGCACGGCCTGGGCGTACTCCGGCCCGAACGCGCCGTTGTCGAACGCCAGCATCCGGCCCAGCGCATGGCCCGCGGCGAACTCCTCCCAGCTGCCGTACGCCTCCCGGGCCCGCGCACCGGCCTGCATCACGGCCTGCTCGGCCTGTGGGGGCGCGCACAGCCGGGCGCTCAGGCCCCAGCGGACGAGGCCGACGGCGTGTGCGTGGTCCAGCGCGACGAGGGAGGCCACCTGACCGTCCGCCGGCAGCAGCCCGTCCGCGCGGAACCGCTCCTCGTAACGGGTCACCAGTTCCGGGACGGCAGGCACGTCGGCACCCTGGCCCGCCTTCCCGGCCCCTGCGTCCGCGGGCTCCCCGGCATCCCGGCCGCGGGCCCGGGCGCGCAGGGCCGCCTCCGTCTGCGTGGGGACGAACTGCCCGCCGAGCAGCTGGTCGAGGCGCTGCTGCCAGCCGGCGGGGTCGGTCACCGACCACTGGGTGCGCAGCGTCTCGGCGTCCGCGGCGTGGTCGAGGAAGACCGTGCCGAGTTCGTTCCAGGGCACGCTGTGGTGCACCGCGAGCGCCGCGCCGCACGCCAGGCCCTGAGCGAGCCGGCCGTGCAGCGGCCCGCCGAAGTGGGTGACGAGCAGCCCGCCGGGCCGCACCCCGGCCCGGGTGCGGTGCTGGAGCCAGCTCATGCGGTGGACGTGCGAGGCGTCCAGATACGCGGCGCACGGCGTCCCGGGGTTGAGCGCCAGCCGCCACTTGTCGTTCGGCCAGTCCTGAGCCAGCTCCTCCACCGACACCCGGTCGAAGAACTGCTGGGGATGCCACGGCGGGAGCATGCCGCGGGTCAGGACGGGAATGCACCTGCCGCCCACCGCCGGGTCGTCGTAGACGGGCAGCGGGTCCTGCCCCTGCTGAGGCACCGCCAGATACAGATCCTCGCCGGCGATCGCCGCGACCTGACCGTCCCGGTCGCCCCGCGCCGTCGCCTCGTACAGCCGCCGCTCTGTGTCCGTCGGCGGCATCCATCCCGGAGTAGCCACAGCCAGACTTTACGAACACCCTGTCGGCCGCCCGAACCGGGGGTTGCCGGAACGGCAAGGAAGATTGCACCGGCGCCGGCGGTGCCCCAGGCTCGCCGGCATGAGTCCTCACGAACACCCCGTTACCGGGCATCACTCCGCATCCCACGACAACACCGTCATCGACTGGGCCCTGCTCGCCTCGCACCTCGAACGGGAGGCGGAGCTGTACACGCCGCTCTACGAACAGGCCGCCGCCTGGCTGGGCGAGTTGCTCACCGAGGGGACCGGCGCCGGGCCCGAGGGGGTGCGCCGGGTGCTCGACATCGGCAGCGGGCCGGGTGTCGTGAGCTGTCTGCTGGCCCGCGCCTTCCCCGCCGCCGAGGTGGTCGCGGTGGACGCCAGCGCGGAGCTCCTGGAGCGGGCCCGCGCCCGGGCGGCCGGCCTCGGCCTCGGCGAACGGGTCCGCACCCATCTCGCCGACTTCCCGGAGGGGCTCGACGCCCTGGGCGGCGGCGACATCATCTGGTCGAGCAAGGTCCTGCACCACATCGGGGACCAGCGCCAAGCGGTCGCCACCCTCGCCGGTCATCTGCGGCCCGGTGGACTGCTCGCCGTCTGCGAGGGCGGCCTGCCTCCGCGCTACCTTCCGCGGGACCTCGGCATCGGCCGCCCGGGGCTGCAGTCCCGGATCGACGCGGCCGCCGACGAGTGGTTCAGCACGATGCGGGAAGCGCTGCCCGGCTTCGTCCACGAGACCGAGGACTGGCCCGCGTTCCTCGCGGACGCCGGTCTGCGCACCCCCTCCACCCGCAGTTTCCTGCTCGACCTGCCGGCCCCGCTGTCCGACGACGCCCTCGCCTTCGTCCTGGCCGTCCTGAGCCGCGCCGCCGAGAAGTGCGCCGAACGCTTCGACGAGGAGGACCGCACCACCCTCGCCCGCCTCACCGACCCCGAGGACGCCGCCGGGATCAGCCACCGCCCCGACGCCTTCCTGCTGTCCGTGCAGACCGTTCACACGGCCCGCGCGCAGTAGCCCCCGGACCCGGTGGCCGACTCCTCCCTCGCACCGCGGCCGTACGGACCGGCCGGATCCGCGCGGACCCGGCCGGCGCCCGCCGCCCAGGCAATACGCTGGGCGGCGGGCCGCGACGGGGGTACCTCCCGCGCACTTGAGGCGCGGTGACGGCATGGAGGGAGATCGGGTGGACAGCGACAGGAGCGACGGCGCCGGCGAGGCCGTCCGCAACGTCATCTCGGGTGACACGGTCGCCAGCGGCCCGGTCGTGCAGGCCGGCCGGATCGACTCCCTCACCCTCGCCACGGCGCCGGCACCCGCGTCGATCACGCCACGTCAGGTCCCGCCGCCCCGCCCGGGCTTCGTCAACCGCACCGCGGAGTTCGCCGCCCTGAGCGCGGCGCTCGCCTCGTACGGCCCCGACAGCCCGCCCGCCACCATCGTGATCACCGGCCTGGGCGGCGTGGGCAAGACGGAGCTTGTCTCCCAGTGGGTCTGGCGGGAGCTGGCCGCACGCTTCCCCGACGGACAGCTCTACGCCGACCTCGGCGAGGTGCGCCGCGACGGCGGCATCGACGTCGGCGGCGTCATCGGCACCCTGCTGCGCGCCCTGGGCGTCCACGAGAGCCTCATCCCCGCGGGCACCGCGGACCGGTCCGCGCTGTTCCGCTCGGCGACCGCCGGTCGCAGACTCCTCGTGGTCCTCGACAACGCCCAGCACGCCGCGGAGGTGCGGCCGATGCTGCCCGGCCACGGACTCGCCGTCGTCCTGAGCCGCAAGCGACTGGCCTCCTTGGAGCTGGACGGCGCGGTGCCGTTGACGGTGGCCCCGCTCGACACCGACGCCGGGGTCCAACTGGTGCGGCGCTGGCAGCAGTCGGCCGCGGAGCCGGACCCGGCATCCGGGGCGGGCCCCGGGGCGGCGGCCCGGCTCGTCGCGGCCTGCGGCGGTCTGCCGCTGGCGCTGCGCGCCGCCGGCGAATGGCTCATCGAGCGGCCGCACATGAGCCTGGAGGCCGTGGTCGACGCGCTGGCCGAGGAACAGTTGCGGCCCGGGGAGGCCGGCCGGTCGGTCGCGGCCGTCTTCGACGCGGTCACCGCGACCTTCTGCGCCCACACCCTGGCCCTCTACCGCTTCCTGGGCGCCTTCCCCGGAACCACCTTCACCGCGGACGTCGCCGGGGCCGCGGGCGTGACCCGGTTCGAGGACGGGCTGCGCGATCTGCGCACCGCCCACATGGCCGTCGGAGCGGGCGCCCCGGGCCGGTTCCGGCTGCACGACGTGGTGGCGGCGCACGCCCGTACACGGACCGGCCCCGAGCAGGACGTACGGGAGACGCGGCGGCGGGTGACGGACTTCTACCTCATTGCCGCGGCGCGCGCCGACCGGCTCGTCCTGGGAGCGCGCTTCCGCCTCCAGGAAGCCCCGCCGGCCCTGCCCGACGGGTGCCCCCGGCTCTTCGGCACCGGCGCCGAGGCGCTGGACTGGCTCGACGCCGAGCGGGCCAATCTGCTGGCCGTGCTGCGGACGGCCGCCGAGGAGGGGTGGCACGACGCGGTCTGGCGGCTGTGCGAATCGCTCTGGGCGCTCTACCACGGCCGCAAGCACTACGCGGACTGGATCGAGTCGCACCGGCTGGGCATCGAGGCGGCCCGCTGGGAGGGCCGGGTCGACGCCGAGGTCCGCATGCGCAACCAACTGGCGCGGGCCCACTACTCGTTGGGCGAGTACGACCTCGCCGACGCCGAGCTGAGCCGCGCCGACGAGCTCCTGGGCGCGGTGGCGGACGCCCGGCTGCCCGGCATCATCCGGGAGACCCAGGGTTTGCTGTGCCTCGCCCGCGAGCGCCCCGACGAGGCCATCGCCCTGTTCACCCGCGCCCTGCACGCCAACGAGGGAGACCCGCACGGCATCGTGGTGCAGAGCTACAACCTCGGCCAGGCGGTCCTCGCCGCCGGCCGCCCGCAGGAGGCCCTGGACCTGCTGGACGGTGCGATGGCGACGGCCCGGGCCGAGGGCGATGACGCCATGCGGGTGCGGATCGGCATCGTGTGCGGCCGCGCCCACCGGGCGAGCGGGCGCTTGGAGCAGGCGCTGGAAGCGGTCACCGATGCCGCGCTGCTGGCCGAGCGGCTCGGCCAGGTGGTCAAGCTGAAGGAGGCGCTGGAACTCACGGTGGAGCTCGGCGACCGGATGCAGAACCCCGAGGTACAGCGCGCCGCCCGCAGCAAGATGCGGGAGTTGCGCCAACGCGCCGGAATCGGCGAACCGGTGGACTGACGCCGACCTGCCGGGCCCTCAGCTCCCTTCCCCGGTGAGCGAGGTACGGGCGCTACGATCGCCCCGGCCCCGCCGCCGCACCGTCCCGCCGCCCCGAGAGTGGATCCCCCGTGTCCCTGCTGCCCCGCCGCCGTACCAGCCGCCGGCGGTCGCGCTGGAACACCGTGCCGGAGGACGCCCAGGTACTCGGCGTGGCGCGCACCCTCACCTCGGCCACCCGGCTGATGGACGTGATGCGCCTGCTGCGCCCGGAGGACGGCATCGCGGTGTCCTACACCGTCAACCCGGGCTCGGTCTTCGCCGACGGACTCGCGGACTACTTCGACGGTCTGGGTGCCCGCGTGCTCAGCTGGCGGGAGGCGACCCGGCAGCGCTTCGATCTGGCCGTGGCCTGCGCCGTGCACCCCTCCATGCGGCAGCTGGACGCCCCGCTGATGGTGATGCCGCACGGCGCCGGATACAACCGGCTGGTCACCGAGTCCACCGGCGATCCCGGTGCGCCCGCTGGGCTGTCCCGACGGGAGCTGATGCGCGGCGGGCGGGTGCTGCCCGCCGCGATCGGGGTCTCGCACGAGGAGCAGATCGCCCGGCTCGCCCGGACCTGCCCCCAGGCCGTCCCGGTCGCCCATCTGATCGGCGACTACTGCTGGGACCGGATCGAGCAGAGCCGGCCGCGGCGCGACCTCTACCGTGCGCGGCTGGGCGTCGGAGGGGGCCGCCGGCTGGTCGTCGTCAACAGCACCTGGAGCGAGCATTCGCTGCTCGGCCGGTATCCGGACCTGCCCGCGAAGCTGGTCACCGGGCTGCCGGCGGACGAGTTCGCGGTCGCCCTCGTCCTGCACCCCAACGTCTGGGCCCGGCACAGCCGGCACCGGGTCCACCAGCGGCTGGCCCGGGCGATGGATGCCGGGCTGCTCGTGCTGCCGCCGGAAGAGGGCTGGCGCGCCGCGCTGATCGCCAGCGACTGGGTGGTGGGCGACCACGGCAGCACCACCTTCTACTCCGCCGCGCTGCACCGCGTCCTGCTGCTCGCCGCCACCGGGCTCGACGAACTGGACCCGGACTCACCCACGGCCGCCCTCAGCCGCGCCGCCCCCCGCCTCGACCCCGACGGCGATCTCCTCGCACAGCTGCTGGCAGCCGCCGAGCAGCACTCCCCGCAGCGGCTGCAAGCGCCCGTGGACGGGCAGTTGGCGGCCCGGGGCGAGGCCGGCCGGCGCCTCCAGGAGGTGATGTATCCGTTCCTCGCGCACCGGAACATCACGCTGCCCGCGGCCCCTCCGGTGCCGGACCCCGTCCCGGAGCCGCGCCCCGAGCGGCACGTGGGCCCGACGGCGTACGACGTGACCGGCGAGGTGCTGCCCGACGGCTCGGTGGCCGTGCGGCGCTGGCCGGTCCTCGCCCACGACCACGAGGAGTCCCGTGGGTTTCTGGCGGTGACGGAGCAGGAGACCCACCGGCTGTGGCGGTCGTCGGCGGAGGTCCTGGCCCGTACGGTCATCGACGCCGAACTCGCGCCCGCCGACTGGCTGCGCGACCGCGTCCACAGCCCCCGGGCGGGCCTCGATGTCGCCGTCGCGGCGCTGGCCGAGGACCGCTGTCTGCTGTTGCTGCGGCGCTGCGGCACCCTGCTCGAAGCGCATGCCGCACGCGCCTACGGCGACCCCGGGCCGCGCCTCGACCCGCTGCTGCTCGGCGCCGCCGTACAGGTGTGGCTGAACGCGCGGCGCACCGCCGCCGAACTCTCCGGCGGGCTGGTCGTCCGCACCGGCCCGCGCACGCTGACCGTGGCCTTCACCTGGCCGCCCTGAGCGGCCGGGCGACGGCGGGGCCGGCCACGGCCGCGCGCCCGCGGGGTGCGCGCGGCCGCCTGCGGACGGCCCGTCCTGCTCAACCCTGATTCATCGGCTTCGGGTGGATCACGGCGAAGGTCGCGCCCTGCGGGTCGGTCACCACGGCCATCCGGCCGGCGATCATGTCGAAGGGCTGCTGCAGCGCCGCGCCGCCGGCCGCGGTCACCTTCTTGACCGTGGCGTCGGTGTCGGTCACCGAGAAGTACGGCAGCCAGTGCGAGGGGGTGTCGGCCGGCATCTGCTCGGACATCGGCTGCATCCCGCCCACCGGACGGCCGTTCACCGTCAGCGCGTAGTAGTGCTCGGCACCCTCCATGGGCGCGTTCTCGATGCCGAGGGCCGCCTGGTAGAAGGCGCCGGCCGCGGAGGGGTCGGTGGTGTTGAGCTCGTTCCAGATCAGCGCGCCGGGTTCGTTGACGATGCCGGCGCCGGGGAAGTCCACGGGCTGCCAGATGCCGCACACCGCTCCGGTGGGGTCGGCCACGATGGCCATCCGGCCGAGCGTCATCACGTCCATGACGGGCATCAGGACCGTGCCGCCGGCCTTGGTCACCGCCTGGGCGGTGGCATCCGCATCGGCGGCCGCCAGGTAGGTGGTCCACACGGTCGGCGGCGCGGGCTGGCCGCCCATCGGGACCGCGGCCATGATGCCGGCCACCGGCTTGTCGTTCAGCCGGCACACGGCATATCCACCGGTCTCCGCCGGCCCGATCTCTCCGGCCCACCCGAAGACCTGGGAGTAGAAGTCGATGGCGGCTTGCTGGTCAGGGGCCGCGAGATCGACCCAGCAAGGCGTCCCGGGCTGGTAGGGAGCGGTGACTTCAGGCATCGTGGCCTCCTCGACGGGGGCACCTCCCCCGCCGTACGGCACCGGGGAGGAGCAGGGCGAAGCGGAGGGGTACCGGCCCCGGTCGGCGCGCCGCGGGAGCCGCCCCGCACTCACCCTCCACACTTCCTGGCGTCCGCCGCGTCCGCCACTCGGGTCCGCCGCGGCGCCGCCCGGACAGGCCGGGCGGCGCCGGTATCGCGCCAGGTCAGCCCACGTCGAAGGTGGCCGGGTCCGGGCCGAGGCGGGTGCCGGAGTCCAGCCCCGCGAGGGCGGCGAGGTCCGCGTCGTCCAGCTCGAAGCCGAAGACGTCGATGTTCTCGGCGATGCGGGAGGGCGTGACGGACTTCGGGATCGCGACATTGCCGAGCTGGAGGTGCCAGCGCAGCACCACCTGGGCGGGGGTCCTGCCGTGCTTGGCGGCGAGCTCGGTGAGCGTCGGGTGCTCCAGAAGGCCCTTGCCCTGGCCGAGCGGCGACCACGCCTCGGTGACGATGTTGTGCCGGGCGTGCACGGCGCGGGACTCGGCCTGCGGGAACTGCGGGTGCAGCTCGATCTGGTTGACGGCCGGGACGACGGAGGTCTCGCCGAGCAGCCGCTCCAGATGCCCGGGCAGGAAGTTGGAGACGCCGATCGCCTTGGCGCGGCCGTCCGCGTAGATCTTCTCCAAGGCCTTGTACGTGTCGACGTACGTGTCCCTGGACGGGAGCGGCCAGTGGATCAGATAGAGGTCCGCGTACTCCAGGCCGAGCTTACCGAGGGAGGTGTCGAAGGCCCGCAGCGTCGCGTCGTAACCCTGATCGCTGTTCCAGAGCTTGGTCGTGACGAACAGCTCGTCACGGGCGATGCCGGACGCCGCGAGTGCCTTGCCCGTGCCGGCTTCGTTGCCGTAGATCGCCGCCGTGTCGATGCTGCGGTAGCCGGCCTCCAGGGCCTGGCCGACGGCGGTGGACGCCTGGTCGTCCTCGATCTGCCAGACGCCGAAGCCGAGCTGCGGCATCTCGATGCCGTTGTTGAGCGTGATGGAGGGAACCTTGCTCACGGGGAAATCGGTCCTTACGTCGACTGTTGCGTGCACGGATGTCAACGATCATCCGCGGTCACGCATTCCCGCGCAGGTCCACGAGGTGCGCACGGCGTGCGGGGCCGTCGGCCGGTCGTCCCGCGGCGCCCCGCCCGGCCCGTCACGCCTGGTAGAGGGCGTCCACCTCGACCGAGTACGCGGTCTCGATCGCCTTGCGCTTGAGCTTCAGCGACGGGGTCAGCAGCCCGTGCTCCTCGCTGAACTGGTTGGCCAGTATCCGGAACGTACGGATCGACTCGGCCTGCGAGACCAGCGTGTTGGCGGCGACGACGGCACGCCGGATCTCGGTCTCCAGGTCCGGGTCGCGCACCAGGTCGGTCGGCGGCATCTCCGGCTTGTCGCGCATGGCCAGCCAGTGGGTGACCGCCTCCGGGTCCAGGGTCACCAGCGCGGCGATGAACGGCCGGTCGTTGCCGACCACGATGCACTGGGCGACCAGCGGATGCGCGCGCACCCGCTCCTCCAGGCCCACCGGCGAGACCGTCTTGCCACCGGAGGTGACCAGTACCTCCTTCTTCCGGCCGGTGATCGTCAGATAGCCGTCCTCGTCCAGCGCACCGAGGTCACCGGTGGAGAACCAGCCGTCGTGCAGCACGGCATCGGTCGCCTTCGGGTCGTTGTGGTAACCGTGGAAGACCTGGCCGCCGTAGAGCCAGATCTCGCCGTCCTCGGCGATGTGGACGGTGGTACCGGGGATGGGGGTGCCGACGGAGCCGAAGCGGGTCCGCTCGGGCGGGTTGGCGGTGGCGGCCGCGGTGCTCTCCGTCAGGCCGTAGCCCTCGAAGATCCGCACACCGGCACCGGCGAAGAACAGCCCGAGCCGACGCTCCATCGCCGAGCCGCCGGACATCGCGTACCGCATCCGGCCGCCCATCGCCGTACGGACCTTGCTGTACACCAGCTTGTCGAAGATCTGGTGCTGCATCCGCAGCGAGGCGCTGGGGCCGGAGCCGGTGCCGAAGGCCTTGTTCTCCTGTGCCTCGGCGTACCGGCCCGCGATGTCGACCGCCTTGTCGAACGGCCCGAGCTTGCCGTCGGCCTCGGCCTTGCGCCGGGCCGCGGCGAAGACCTTCTCGAAGATGTACGGCACCGCCAGGATGAAGGTGGGCCGGAAGGTCTGCAGGTCGGGTAGGAGCGCGCGGGCCGAGAGTTCCGGCTGGTGGCCCAGCTTGACCCGGCCGCGGATCGCGGCGACCTGCACCATCCGGCCGAAGACGTGCGCCAGCGGCAGGAACAGCAGGGTCGCTGCCTCGTCGCCCGCCTTGGAGTGGAAGACCGTCTCGTAGCGCATGACGATGTTGTCGGACTCGGCCATGAAATTGGCGTGGGTGATCACGCAGCCCTTGGGGCGGCCGGTGGTGCCGGAGGTGTAGATGATCGTCGCGGTGGCGTCCGGGGTGACGGCCATCCGGTGGCGGTGCACCACGTCGTCGTCGATATGCCTACCGGCCGCGGTCAGTTCGGCCACCGGATCGGCGTCCAGCTGCCACAGCTTGCGCAGCTGGGGCAGCCGGTCGATGACCGAGCCGATGGTCATCGCATGGTCCTCGTGCTCGACCAGACAGGCCGAGACGCCCGCGTTGTGCAGCATCCAGAAGACCTGCTCGGCCGAGGACGTCGGATACAGCGGTACGGACTGGACGCCGATCGACCACAGCGCGAAGTCGAACAGGGTCCACTCATAGCGCGTACGGGACATGATGCCGACGCGGTCGCCGAACCGGACGCCCTGCGCGAGCAGCCCCTTGGCCAGTGCGAGGACCTCGTCCCGGAACTCTCCGGAGGTGACGTTCTGCCAGTTCCCCGCGTCGTCCTTACGCGCCAGCGCGACGCGTTCGGGATCGGATTCGGCATGCTCGTAGACGACGTCGGCCAGCCCGCCGACCCGGGGCGCGGTCGCCAGTGGCGGGACGGTGAACTCGCGCAATGACCCAGCTCCTCGTGGTGCTCCTCACAAGGCCGCGACCGTACCCCACGGTGACCTCATCCGGCAGGGCCGTACCACGTCGCGAACGCGGCCGCACGGGAACTGGCCAACGGGCGAAATTGGGTTACTTCGGAGAAGCGTGAACATGATTGCGCTGGTTCAACGTCGGACGATCACGATGCCGGGACCACATCTGCACCAAATCTCTGCACGTGACATCGCCGTCTCTGCACGTGACGGCCGAGGGGGCGGCCCCTCCGGAGTGGCGCCGGATCACGGGGCCGGAGCAGCGGACCGGTTGCCGGACGGTCAGGGGAGCTGTAGCCGGACGCCGCCCGCGAGGACCGCGTCCGCGAGCGCCTCCGCCGGGCCCCGCGCCGCGCGGTCACGCTGTCCATGGAGAAGAGCGAAATCCACCCCGCCCAGTTCCGGCAGACCGGCACGTGGCGAGATCTGCACCAAACCTGGCGGGATCATGCCCCTCGTATGTGCCATCACGCCCAGACTTGCCCGGGTTGCGGCGATCAGTCCGTTCAGGCTTCCGCTGGTGCAGGCGATCCGCCACTCCCGGCCCGCGCGCTCCAGTGCCTCCAGGGCCCGGGCCCGGGTCAGCGCCGGCGGCGGGTAGACGACCAGGGGGACCGGGCGCCGCGGATCCAGGCGCAGCCGATCGGCGCCGACCCACACCAGGCGGTCGCGCCACACCAGCTCTCCGTGTGACGCCTCCGGGCGCCGCTTGGCGAGGACGAGGTCGAGCCGCCCGGCCGCCAGCAGCTCGTGGAGGGTCCCCGACAACTCGACGGTCAGCTCCAGATCGACCTCGGGGTGGTCCCGCCGGAACCCTTCGAGGACCTCCGGCAGCCGGGTCAGCACGAAGTCCTCCGAGGCGCCGAAGCGGAGCCGGCCGCGCAGCCGGGTCCCCGCGAAGAAGCTCGTGGCCCGCTCGTTCGCCTCCAGGATCGTCCGGGCGAAGCCGAGCATCGCCTCGCCGTCCTCGGTCAGCTCCACCCCGTGGGTGTCCCGGGCGAACAGCCGGCGCCCGGCGGCCGCCTCCAGCTTCCGGACGTGCTGGCTCACGGTCGACTGCCGCAGCCCGAGCCGGTGTGCGGCCTGGGTGAAGCTCAGCGTCTGCGCCACGGCGAGAAAGGTGCGCAGCTGTACGGGTTCGAACACGGGCCCTCCGTCCCGGCCGCCGGCCCCCGGCGTCGTTCATCGCGGAACGCAATAACAGTGACCATGGTAAGAGGGGTTCCCGATCAGTGCAGGTCGCGGCAGGCTGGAGGGCCGGGCGGGCCGCAGCAGGCCGTCCCGCCCGTGAGCCGCCGAACGACCGAAGAGAGATCATGCACCGCCCTGTGCCCAAGCTGCCCTCCTGGCTGCCCGTGGACGGATTCATCCTGGCGCTGGTGGGAACCGTCGGGCTGGCCGCGCTGCTGCCCGCCCGCGGACCGGCCGCCACCGTCGCCGAGGGAGCCTCGACCGGAGCCGTCGCCCTGCTCTTCTTCCTCTACGGCGCCCGGCTCTCCACCGCCGAGGCCCTGGACGGAGTGCGCCACTGGCGACTCCATCTCACCGTGCTGGCCTGCACCTTCGTGCTCTTCCCCGGGCTCGGCCTGGCCGCCCGCGCCCTGGTCCCCGAGGTGCTGTCGCCCACCCTGTACACCGGGCTGCTGTTCCTGTGCCTGGTGCCGTCCACGGTCCAGTCCTCGATCGCCTTCACCGCCCTCGCCCGCGGCAATGTCGCGGCGGCGATCTGCGCCGGCTCGTTCTCCAGCATCCTCGGCATCGTCATCACACCGCTGCTGGCGGGGCTCGTCCTGCACGGCAACGGCGGTGGTTTCTCGGCCGGTTCCCTGTGGAAGATCGTCTGCCAGCTGCTGCTGCCGTTCCTCGCCGGGCAGTTGCTGCGGCGGTGGATCGGCGGGTTCCTCACCCGTCACCGGACGGTCCTGGGCCTGGTGGACCGCGGCTCGATCCTGCTCGTCGTCTACGCCGCCTTCAGCGCCGGCGTCGTCCAGGGCATCTGGCACCAGGTCTCCGCACTGCGGCTGCTGTGCCTGCTGGGGGTGGAGGCGGCGCTGCTCGCGGTGATGCTGACGGCCTCCTCGTACGGCGCCGCGAAGCTCGGCTTCCGTCGTGCGGACCGGATCGCGATCACCTTCGCCGGCTCGAAGAAGAGCCTGGCGGCCGGTCTGCCGATGGCGAGTGTGCTCTTCGGCGCCCAGGCCGGGCTCGTGGTGCTGCCGCTGATGCTGTTCCACCAGATGCAGTTGATGGTGTGCGCGGTCCTGGCGAAGCGGATGGCGGCCCGCACCGTACCGGAGCCGCGGCGGGACGGAGCTCCCGCCGCGACGCCGGGCGGCCCCGGTGGCGCGGCGGAGTCGACGGCCGCGGTGGCGCCCGGGCAGCAGCCGTCCGGACCGCGCACGTAACGCTCCGAGCCCCGCACGTAACGCTCCGGGCCGCGCCCCTACCGTTCCGCCCCGCGCACCCGGTCCAGCGGCAGCCCGAGGACCAGCGGGCCGGGCGCAGGCGCGTTGTCGGTGCGGACGGCGGTCAGTTCGGCGTCGCTCAGGGCCCGCCGGTAGACGCGGACCTCGTCCAGCGCGCCGGTGAACTGGACGCGGGCGTCGGGCTTCTGGCCCAGGTGCACACCGAAGACCGAGCCCCGGCTGACCGACCCCGGAACATCGGGCACGACGGTGGTCTCGCCGCCGTCCACGGTGAGCAGCAGCCGGCCGCCGGTGCGGCGCAGCGCCAGGTGGTGCCAGCCGCCGTCGTTGTAGGCGTCGTGGGTGACGGCCTGGGCGGTGGCGGCCGGTGCGGCGCCGTCGACGGCGGTCAGGCGGCCGACGATCCGGCCGTGGGCGGGGTCGCCCTCCACCGCGACCTGCGGGGTCCTGGTGCCGACACCGCCCATCCACAGCAGCGGCTGTTCGCCGGTCGTGGTGTCGTAGCGGAACCACAGGCTGCAGGTGAAGTCCTGGGCGCCCAGGGGGAGGGAGGAGCGGAAGGGGAGGCGGACCGCGTCGTCCGTGCCGTCGAAGGACAGCGCCCGGCCGAACCGGCCGTCGGTGCCGAGGGGCCCGCCGAGGACGTGCGCGGGCCGGGCGCCGCGGGCGGTGTCGCGGGTCGTGGGGTCCGGGCCGCGGCGCGGGCCGAGCCAGGCCTCGGTGAAGCGGGCGAAGCGGATCTCGTCCCGGGCGTCGACCGCGCCGCCCTCGTACATCAGGCCGGTGACCTCGGGGGAGACGGCGACCAGGTCCGAGTAGCCGGACCAGTCGGTGGTGACCCGGGCGCCCCGGTCGGCGCTCTCCCAGGTACGGCCCTCGTCCCAGGAGGAGCGGACGGTCATGGTGCGGCGGCGGTCGGGGTCGGCGGGCGCCGCGAAGAGGGTGCGGCTGCGGCCGCCCGCGGCGGGTGAGTGCGGCAGCCGCAGTGCGGAGCCCTGCACCATCGGTGTGTAGAGGTCGGGCAGCGCGCGGAACGGCGCGCTGAAGGAATTGCCGCCGTCGCGGCTGACGGCGGCGGTGCGATGGCCCAGATCGGTGCCGTCCTGTTCCCGGCCGTTGACGTAGACCGAGCCGTCGGAGCGTTCCAGGAGGGTCATTTCGGAGGGCTTTTGCCGGAAGGTGCCGTCGGCGGCGATCGGCCAGGTGTCCAGCGCGCCGACCTTCCAGGTGGCGCCGCCGTCGTCGCTGTGGACCAGCGCGGCGTGATTGGCGGTGACCCGGTTGCCCGCGTAGCTCTCGGAGTTGATGCCGAACACCAGCCGGCCGCGGTGCCGTCCGTGGGTGAGCTGGATGCCGTGCACGGGACCGGTGGCGTACCAGGAATTCCACTGCGGGGGCCGGATGGCCGGGGTCAGGTCCCGGGGCGGGGACCAGGTCGCGCCGTCGTCGTCGCTGTACTGGAGGTGCGGGGTGCGGTCACAGGGCACGTCGCAGCTGAGGCCGTCGGTGCGGCCCTTGTTGTAGGTCTCGGCCAGGACGATACGGCCGGTGCGGCGGTCCACGACGGGCGCCGGGTTGCCGTGGGTGTCGCCGCCTCCGTGGTTGACGACCTGGAGCTTGCCCCAGGTGCGGCCGCCGTCGGTGGAGCGCTTGAGGACCAGGTCGATATCGCCCGCGTCCCCGCAGTCGTGCCGCCGGCCCTCGGCGAACGCGAGGAGGGTCCCCCGGGCGGACTCCACGACGGCCGGTATCCGGAAGCAGAAGTAGCCCTGTTCCTGGGACGCCTTGAACAGGATCTGCTGGTCGAATCCGCCGGCCGGTAAGGACGTCGCGGCACCGGCGGCGCCCCGGGCACCGGCGCGCGCGGCCTGGGCGGGAGCGGTCGGCAGCAGGGCGAGGGCGGTGGCGGTCAGCGCGCCGAGCAGGGCCGCGGCACGGCGCCGGGGTCTGCTGCGGTGACCGGGGTGTGCGCGGAGAACTGACGTCATGGTCCGGCCTGCCCTTCTAGGCATCGGCGTCGGGTCATCAGGACATCCCACGTCCTATGTGCATCGCGACGGAAGCTACTGCCGCGTGCGGACCGCGACAAGGAGCGTGCGTCGGTTCTCCGCGCCGCAGCCGGAATTCACCCGCCCGGCCCGCAAGTGCTGCGCCGGGTGCGCCGGACGGGGCACGGGGGAGGGGAGTGTCGAACGCGCCGGGCGCCCGGTGCCGCGGCGCCCACCGTCTCTCACGGCCGCAGAACCACCTTGCCGAGATTGGTCCTGGCCTCGATGATCTCGTGCGCCTTCGCGGCCTCGGCCAGCGGCAGTTCGGCATGGACGGCGGCCCGCAGCCGGCCGGATCCGGCCAGCTCCCACAGCTGTGCATGGTGCCGCGCGTAGCGCGTGCGGTGGACGGCGGCGAAGCGGCGCATGGTCAGCCCGGTGATGGTCCGGTCGCCGGCCAGCAGCTCGTACGCCGGGACCGTACCGCCACCGGAGTTGAAGAAGATCAGCCGGCCGCCGGGAGCCGACGCGGCCAGGGCGCGCGGCAGCAGCGCGCCGCCGACCCCGTCCAGCACGACGTCGACCGGCTCGCCCCAGGACTCCTGGTCGTACGTCACCACCTCATCGGCCCCCAGCCCGCGGAGGAATTCCGCCTTGGCGGCCGAGCTGACGGCGGCCACCACCCGCGGTACGCCCTGGAGCTTCGCGAGTTGGACGGCGAGGTGCCCGGTGCCGCCGGCCGCGCCGGTGATGAGGACGGACTCGGCGCCCCGCGGCGCGGCGGTGCTGAGCACGGCGAGCGCGACATGCCCGCCGCGCACCAGTGCCACTGCTTCCACGGCGGTCGCGCCGTCCGGTATCCGGCTGGCCAGAAAGGCGGGGGCGAGGGCGAGTTCGGCGTAGGAGCCGGTGAGGGTGAGCGAGGTGACGCGGTCCCCGACGGCGAAGCCGGTGACGTCCGCCCCGCACGCGACGACCACACCGGCGATCTCGCCGCCGGGCATGGCGGGCAGCGGATCGCCGCCGCCGTTGCCGTCGCCGCGCACCCGTCGTACGCACGGCAGCGTGACGCCGATCGCCTCGGTGCGGACGAGGAGTTCGCCGGGGCCGGGAACCGGCGCCTCGGCGTCCTCCACGCGCAGGACCTCGGGACCGCCGTAGGCATGGAATCGGACTCGGCGCATGGGGGCACACCTCCGGGAGGATGTCTCCGGTCGGCGCGTACGCTCCCCGGATGTCATTGGGTTCCCCAACAATAACCACAAAGTCATGGGTGCCTCCCATGTTTTTTCATAGGGCACCCCCATGGTTTCCGGGTACGCTGGGACCATGGCCGACAACACCCCCTACGCCCCCCGTCGCATCCGCGCGCTCCCCAGCTGGCTGCTGGGCCGCGCCGCCGCCCGGGGTCATCGCCTCGTCGCCGATGCCCTGGCCGCCGAAGGCATGCGGATGATGCATCACGCCGTGCTGTCGGCCGTCGCCGAACTCGGCCCGGTCTCCCAGGCGGAGCTCGGCCGGACGCTGGGCATCGACCCCAAGGACATGGTCGCGCTCGTCAACGACCTCCAGCGGGACGGGCTGGTGACCCGTACCCCCGACCCGGGGGACCGGCGCAAGAACGCCGTCGAGATCTCCGCCGACGGCCGGCGGCGGCTGCGTCGCACCCAGCGGCTCGGTGACCGGGCCAACGCGGAGCTGACCGCGGCCCTGACCCCGGCCGAGCGCGAGCAGCTGATCGCCCTGCTCACCCGGATCGCGCTGCCCGAGGAGTAACCGGGGGTCCGGCGCCGGGCCGCCGCCTCAGCCGGCCGCTCCGGGCACCGCCAGACGGTGCTCGCCCGCATACACATTCATCGAGGAGCCGCGCAGAAACCCGATCAGGGTCAGCCCGGTCTCGGCGGCCAGGTCGACGGCGAGCGAGGACGGCGCCGAGACCGCGGCCAGCACGGGGATGCCCGCCATCACGGCCTTCTGCGCCAGCTCGAACGACGCCCGCCCGGAGACCATCAGCACGCTGGAGGACAGCGGCAGCCGCCCCTCCTGGAGCGCCCGCCCGATGATCTTGTCGACGGCGTTGTGCCGTCCGACGTCCTCCCGGATGTCGAGCAGTTCGCCGTCCGCCGTGAACAGCGCCGCGGCATGCAGGGCCCCGGTCCGCTCGAACACGCGCTGCGCGGCCCGCAGCCGGTCGGGCAGCGCGGCGAGGGTCGCCGGTGCGAGCCGGACCGGGGTGTCGGGGCCGGTGTCCAGGGGCCAGCGGGTGCGGGTGCGCACCGCGTCCAGGCTGGCCTTGCCGCACAGCCCGCACGACGACGTCGTATAGACGTTGCGCTCCAGGGTGATGTCCGGGACCGGGACCCCGGCCGCGAGCCGCACATCCACGACGTTGTAGGTGTTTGCGCCGCCCCCGCTCCCGGCGTCGCCACCGCTCGCCCCCGCGCAGTAGACGATGTGCGCCAGCTCGTCGGCGCTCGCCAGGACGCCTTCGCTGACGAGGAAGCCGGCGGCGAGCGCGAAGTCGTCCCCCGGAGTGCGCATCGTGATCGCCAGTGGCTTGCCGCCGAGCCGGATCTCCATCGGCTCCTCGGCGACGAGGGTGTCCGGGCGGGTGCTCACGACACCGTCGCGGATGCGGATGACGCGGCGTCGCTCGGTGACCCGTCCCATGTCTGATCAGTCCCGTCCCCACCGGCCCTGGATCCGGTGGTGTACGTGCGGAGGGCCGAAGCGGCCCGGAGGCAGAGGCTGTCGTGGGTCACCGGCGGCGTGGTGTGCCCCGGCGCCCTCGACCTTCTCATTCTCCTGCACGGGCCGGGGCGGGCTCCGCACGGGCCGGGCGGGTTCCCGCAGGGGCCTCAGCGCCCCGGCCCGGCGGGCCGCGCTTCCTTCAGCTCGCGGCCGCCGAACGCGCCCGAGCCGTCGGCCGCGGCCCAGGCCGCGTCCAGTCCGGCCTGGTCCAGCGTCCGCCAGTCCGGGGTGTCCTGGACGAGGGTCCGCCCCAGCCGCTGCCCCAGCTCGACCATGCTCCGGCCGGTCCCGCCGCGCTCGGTGCCGTACGCCTCCAGCGCGTCCGGCCGCTCCGGCAGGGCCCGCAGCGCGGCCTCCAGCGCGACGGCGTCCTGGAGTGCCTTGACCGCGCCGGCGCCGGTGTGCGGACGGGCGATGGTGGCCGCATCGCCCGCGAGCACCAGCCGGCCGGCGGTGTAGCGCGGCGCCGTGTAGTCGTACATGGGCTGGAGGAACAGCTCGTGACGAGGCGTCAGCCCGACCAGCCCGCCCCAGTACGGCGGCAGCAACTCGCCCGTGACGTGGCGGAGATGGGCGTACTGCGCGTCGGTGAGGGCGCCGGGCGGCAGGCCCTCGGGGGCGTGTGACCCCAGGGCGGGGCCGCCGGGCGGTGCGGTGTACAGCACCCAGTTGGCGCGCCGGCCGCCGTGGCCGTCGGGGATGCAGTAGATGATGACGTGGCCGCCGGGGAAGACGCCGTAGACACAGTCCTCTTGCGCCCACGGCTCGGACGGCAGGCCGGGAAGGTCCAGCGCCGCCAGCCGGTCGGCCGGAACGGTGCCCCGCCAGGCCAGATAGCCGGCGTAATCGGGCCGTACGCCGGGGAACGCGGCGTCGCGGACCACCGAACGGTAGCCGTCCGCGCCGATGACCAGATCGAAGCGCTCCGTACGGCCCCCGGTGCGGGCGCGGTCCCGCGGCCCGCTCACCGTCCCGCCGCCCTCGCCGGCTCCGTTCCCGCCGCCGAAATGCAGCACCGCGCCCTCCGCGTCACCGTCGACCGCGGCCACCGGGGTCCCCGTCCGGAACACCGTGTCCTGGGGCAGCCGTTGCCGTAACTCCCGCCAGAGCGGTCCCCAGCAGTACGAGCGGAACGGGAAGGGCTGGACGCCGATCTGGCGGCCGAGCGGAGCGGCGCCGTCCCGGACGTACCAGCGGCGGGTGGTCAGCTGCGCCCACGGCATCGCGGTGTCCAGATATCCGGCGGCCGCGAGCTCGGCGTACCGGGCGTTGTGCACCGCGAGGCCGACACCACGGTCCGCGAGAAGACCCGCGGTGCGTTCATGGAGGGTGATCCGGCCCGCGCCGGCGCGGTGTGCGGCCAGGGCCGTGGCGCATCCGGCGATGCTGCCGCCCACGACGGCGACATCGGCTCCTTCGATCGTCATGCGGTCCGTGCCCATACGGTGCCCCCTGCGCTGTCCCGCAGCCGAGGGTCGGTCGGCCGCCCGGTCCGATCGGGCGCATTGTCGCAGGAGTTCCCCTTCCGCGCCCGGTAATCAGGGAAGGAGAAGAGAAATCCGTACATGTGGAGAAGGAGGGATGGCCGGGCGTGGGCCTGGGTATATGCCTGAGCCGGGGCCGGCGCACACCGCGGCCCCGCGTCAAGCGGCCCGGTGGCGGGATCTGTGGGGGGTCCCGCCATCGGGCGTACGACGCGTCGCCGGAAGGACGCCGGCCGGCCGCGCCGGACCGCACGGCACCGCCGAAGCACCCCGCGCATGCTCCGCTTCCCGGGCATGCTCCGCTCCCCGCCGCTCCGACGCCCGCCCGGCCTTCGCGCCCCTGCTCAGGACCCTTCCCGTCCGCGTCGTCCGGTCCGGATTCCGACCGGTCCGCTCCGTGAGATCAGCCCGGGTCAACGGCCACCGTCCGGGTAATGTGCGTGTCGATCAGCCATGACATACCCGACGACCCATGACGTACCCGAAGCACCCCAGGGCACCGGGCAACCGACCGACCACGAATGGCGAGAACGCACATGAGCGAAGGGACAGCACGGGCGGCCGGCGACGCGAGCTCCGTCGCGGACGAGGCGGCCCGTGAGCGGCTGCGCTACCTGCGCGGCAGCATCGACAACCTCGACGCCGCCCTGGTGCATCTGCTCGCCGAGCGCTTCAAGTGCACCCAGCAGGTCGGCGAACTGAAGGCCCGGCACCACCTGCCGCCCGCCGACCCGGCCCGCGAGGCCGCGCAGATCGAACGGCTGCGCCGACTGGCCGAGGACGCCAAGCTGGACCCGGCCTTCGCCGAGAAGTTCCTCAACTTCATCATCGGCGAGGTGGTCCGCCATCACCGGGCGATCGCCGACCGCACCCAGGAGGGGGCGGCGGAACCGGCCGAACCGGCCGCGGGCTGAGTCCCGGGCACACGGCGAACGAGGGTGGGCGGGCCATGCGGGGCTCGCCCACTCTCGTCGTATTTCCGCGTGCGGCGGACCCGGACGTCCCGGGGTCGCACGGAGCCCTCAATCTGCGGGTTGGCGGCCCAAATACCCGAAGCAGAAGGTGACTTGAGCGCTACGGGAGACAGGGCACCGCTTTCCGGGCCGAGCCCCTCTCCGAGCCCGGCCGCACACGTCCCGCCGTCCTCGGACGGCACCGGCACCCGACCGCCATCCCGCCCCGGAGCGCCCACGGCCCGAAACCGGCCACCCCGGCCGCCCCGACCCGCCTCGCCCACCGGTCGCCTCACCCAGGTGGCCCCGTCGCCCGGGCCGAGTGACACTCGCCATACCTGACGCCGGACCGTCCCGCGGTGCCCCCTTGCCCACTACCGTCCAGTAACGCGGTTCCCCGGGGACCGCCCGAGCGCCACCACCCTGCCCCTCCGGCCGTGCACCGAGAGCGGAGACACCGATGGCACCCACCCCCGAATCCACCTCGAACCCGCAGCGGAACGCGCGCACCACGCCCGCCCCGACGCTCACTCTCAAACCCGGTACGTCCTGGCAGGACGCCTGGCAGCGCAGCCTGGCCGCGGCCCCCGAAGCGTTCCGGGACGACCGGGCGCTCAATCTGTGGGCCGGCGCCTGGCACCCGGACGGCGCTCCGATGCCCGCCACCAGCCCCGTCGACGGCACCCCCATCGCCGGCCCGCCCCGCCTGGAGGCGGACGCCGCGCTGCATGCCGTACGCGCCTCCCTCGACCAGCACCGGGCCTGGTGCCAGGTCCCGTTGACCGAGCGCAAGGCCAGGATCTCCGCCACCCTCGACGCCCTCACCGAGCACCGTGAACTGCTCGCCCTGCTGCTGGTCTGGGAGATCGGCAAGCCCTGGAAACTCGCGCAGGCCGACGTCGACCGCGCCATCGACGGCGTCCGCTGGTACGTCTCCGAGATCGAGCGGATGCTCACCGACCGCGCCCCGCTGCCCGGCCCGGTCAGCAACATCGCCAGCTGGAACTATCCGATGTCGGTGCTGATCCACGCGATGCTGGTGCAGGCGCTGGCCGGCAATGCGGTGATGGCCAAGACCCCCACCGACGGCGGCCTGGTCACGCTCACCCTCGCCTGCGCCCTGGCCGCCCGCGAGGGGGTGCCGGCCACCCTCGTCAGCGGCAGCGGCAAGGAGCTCTCGCCCGCCCTGGTCCGCTCACCCGAGATCGGCTGTGTCTCCTTCGTCGGCGGCCGGGACACCGGCGGCCGGGTCGCCACCGCCGTCGCCGACCTCGGAAAGCGCCACATCCTCGAACAGGAGGGCCTCAACACCTGGGGGATCTGGAACTTCAGCGACTGGCCGGCCCTGACGCCGCTGCTGCGCAAGACCTTCGACTACGCCAAGCAGCGCTGCACGGCCTACCCCCGCTTCGTCGTCCAGCGCGAGGCCTTCGCCGACTTCCTCACGGCCTATCTCCCGGCCGTGCGCAGTGTCCGCTTCGGGCACCCACTGGCCGTCGCCCGCCCCGCGGACCCGCTCCCCGAACTCGACTTCGGCCCGCTGATCAACGCCGGCAAGGCCAAGGAGCTCGCCGACCTCACCTCCGAGGCGATCACCCGGGGCGCCGTCCCGCTGCACCGGGGCAGCCTCGCCGACGGCCGTTTCCTGTCCTCCCAGGACACCTCGGCCTACTTCCCGCCCACCACGCTGCTGGCGCCGCCCTCCTCCTCCCCGCTCCATCACGCCGAGCCGTTCGGCCCGGTCGACACCATCGTGCTCGTCGACACCGAGGCCGAGCTGCTCGCCGCCATGAACGCCAGCAACGGCGCCCTGGTCGCCAGCCTGTCCTGTGACGACAAGGACACCTACGACCGCCTCGCCCCGCAGATCCGCGCCTTCAAGGTCGGCCATGGCAAGCCTCGCTCCCGCGGCGACCGCGACGAGCTCTTCGGCGGCTTCGGCAACTCCTGGAGCGGCGCGTTCGTCGGCGGCGAACTCCTGGTGCGGGCGGTGACCGAGGGTCCGGCCGCCGAACGCCTGCCGGGTAACTTCCCGGACTACCACCTGATGCCGTAGCCCGGTCCCGGCTCCCTTTGCTCCGGCCCCGGGCGCGGACTTCGCCGACCGCCGGGGGCCGTCCGGCGGGCCGGGGCCGGGGGCCGGGGGCCGGGGACCGGGAGCCGGATCCGGGCGGCCGCGGTGCACTCCAGAAACGCCCTTGGCCTGCATGGACCATTGCTATGCGCATTTTGTCCACCATTGCCCATAAATCGAGGTTATGTGGCGGACGGATACGCAGGTGAAAGGCACTCCGAAACCTTGGTATTGTTGTCCATGTCGCCGCGGGGAACGCCCCGTGAAGATCACACCTAGTCCGGGTGGCGGAATGGCAGACGCGCTAGCTTGAGGTGCTAGTGCCCTTTATCGGGCGTGGGGGTTCAAGTCCCCCCTCGGACACCAGCGAAAACCCCTGTTGACCAGGGGTTTTCTGCATTTCTGGGGCACACTCCGAACGGGGTGCAATTGATGTCCAAATTACCCCTTCCATCCCCTTTGTTTGGGAGTATCCTGGAATCCGGCCTACGGGGCGAGCGAGGGAGTTCGATTGGACCGGGCCTCGGGGAAGGGAGCTCTGGCTCTCGCCGAGGATGATGACGAAGGCCGGTCGGGCTGAGAGGCTGAAAGGTCGTGAGACCGGACGGCGACCTCCAAGTACCTGATGCGGACAATGCCGCCGAAGGGAGCCCACCTCGTAGGTCTTTGGTGTGCCCGGATCAGCCGCCGCGCATCAGGTCCGCACACCTCTCCCCGATCATCATCGTGGTGATGCACGGGTTCACGGCGGGCAGGAACGGCATCACCGAAGCGTCCGCGACCCGCAGACCGGTGACGCCCTTCACGCGCAGCTGGGGATCGAGCGGGGTCGCCTGGTCGTCCGCCGCGCCCATCCGCACGGTGCAGGCCGGGTGGTAGACGGTGTTGTGGGTGGTGCGGACGTAGTCGAGGAGCTCGGCGTCGGAGTGGGCGGAGGGCCCGGGGGCGAGTTCGGTGCCGGCCCACTCGGCCATGGGGGACTGGGAAATGATCTCGCGGGCCAGGCGGAGCCCGTGGGTCATCACGCGCACATCGTGTTCATCGGTGAAGTAGCGCGGGTCGACCTTGGGCTTGTCGCGGAAGTCGCGGGTGCGCAGACGGACGGTGCCCAGGGAGCGGGCGCGGGTCACGTTCGGGGTCAGACAGAAGGCGTTCTCCGAGGTCGGGTAGCCGCGGCGGAAGGTGTTCAGGTCGAAGGGCACCGAGCCGTAATGGAACATCAGGTCCGGGCGGTCGAGGCCGGGTTCGGTGTCGGCGAAGATGCCGATCTCCCACCACTGGGTGGACGAGGTGACCATGGGCTGCTTGGCGTCCCACATGATCACGCCCTCCGGGTGGTCCTGGAGGGCGGAGCCGACGCCGGGGGAGTCGACGAGCGGGTCGATGCCGGTGGCGCGCAGATGGGTGGCCGGGCCGATGCCGGAGAGCATGAGCAGCTTCGGGGAATCGATGGCGCCGCAGGAGACGACGGTCTCGCGGCGGGCGTGGACGGTGCGGGTGTGGATCAGGTCGGGGGCGAGGTAGTCCACGCCGGTGCAGTGCCGGGCGGAGTCGAAGTTCAGGCGCTTGGCCTGGAGTCCGGTGCGTACGTCGAGGTTCTTGCGGGTGCCCATGACGGGGTGGAGATAGGACACCGAGGCCGACGAACGGGTGCCGTCGGGAAGGCAGTTGATCTGGAACCAGTTGGCGCCGCGGATGACGGTCTCGCCGGTGTTGAACGGCGTCGTCGGGATGCCGGCCGCCGCGCAGGCCTTCAGGAGGGCCTCCCCGCACGGATCGTTGGGCGCGATGGTGCGCAGGGTGACCGGGCCGCTGCGGCCGTGGTGGTCGCCGGGGGCGTCGTTGTTCTCCAGCCGCTGGTAGAGCGGGAAGCAGTCGGCCGCGCTCCAGCCCGTACAGCCCATCGCGGCCCACTCGTCGAGGTCCTCGGCCGGGGCCCAGAAGGCGATGCACGAGTTGTGCGAGGAGCAGCCGCCGAGCACCTTGGCGCGGGCGTGCCGCAGGAAGCTGTTGCCGTTCTCCTGCGGCTCGACCGGGTAGTCCCAGTCGTAGCCGGACTCCAGCAGCCCCATCCAGCGGTCCAGCCGCAGGACGTTGTCGTCACCGACGTCGCTGGGGCCGGCCTCCAGGAGGCAGACGCTGACCGCCGGGTCCTCGCTGAGCCGGGCGGCGACGACGGCACCGGCCGTGCCGCCGCCGACCACCACGTAGTCGAACTCGTCCTCAGGGGTCTCTTGGGCCATCGTGCCGCTCCAGATCAGGGGGTGGGGGCGCCGCTGTCGCCCGGGGTGTCGCTGCCGGAGGTGACGGCGGCGTGCATGGCCAGGACGCCCGTCTTCTTGCGCTGGACGAACCAGTAGTAGGCGAATCCGCCGAGGCCGACGACTCCGATGAACAAGAAGGCGCCCCAGCGCAGATACCAGTGCTGGGGGCCGGTCGCGTTGTAGACCGTGGCGCGCGGCCAGGCGAGGTTGACGGACATCGCGAAGCCCCAGAGCACCGCGAGGACGTTCACCGGAAGGCCGAACTTGCCGAGGGAGAACCTCCCCTTGACCGGCGTCCAGTTGCCGCGCAGCCGCTGGACCAGCATCGGCAGGGTGACCGACAGGTACGCCAGATAGATCATGATGATCGCGATGCTGGTGATCACCGAGAAGATCTGCGGCTGGTTGACGTTGATGAGCAGGATGCCGATCCCCACCAGCCCGATGATGACGGCCGGCAGCACCGGGGTCTGGAAGCGCGGGCTGACCTTGGCGAGCAGCGAGGCGGCCGGGAGGTTGTTGTCCCGGGCCATCGCGAACGCCAGCCGGATGCCGGCGGTGTGCACCGCCAGCTCGCACACGGTGATCGCGATGACCACACACCAGAGCACGATCTGTCCCACGGTCGACCCGAGCGTGGAGAGCACCACGTACTGCAGACCGTCCACGGACAGCTGCTGGGCGTGCAGATCGGGCACGGCCAGCAGGGCGAACAGCAGGATCAGGCCGCCGATGATGAAGGACGCGACCAGTGCCCGCAGGATCGCGCGCGGGGCGTTGCGGCCGGGGTCCTTGGACTCCTCGCCGAGCGAGGAGGCAGTGTCGAAGCCGTACATCACGTATGCCGAGGCCAGCGACGCGGTGAGGAACGCGCCGAAGTAGCCCAGACTCTGGCCCTGGCCCAGGCCGAAGGTGTCGGTCACCGCCGAGGGGCCGCGGGTGATGTGTGCGGCCAGGAGCAGGACCAGGACGATGGCGGCGATCAGCTCGATCGCCACGCCGGCGGAGTTGATCCGTGCCATCAGCTTCACGCCGAAGGCGTTGACCAGGGTGGTGAAGGCGATCAGCACGGTGCCGAGGAGTACGGCGTTCTCGGCGGCGGATTTGCCGGTGCCGTCGCCGATGAACTGGAACCACGACGAGATCTGCGGCAGCGTCACCTGGTACGCCAGCGCCACCGCGGACAGCGAGACCATGGAGGCGGTCAGCATCATCCAGCCGCCGAGCCAGCCGATGTGCGGGCCGCCGAGTTTCTTCGCCCAGTTGTAGATCGATCCGGCCACCGGATAGCGGGCGGCCAGCTCGCAGAAGCACAGCGCCACCATCAACTGCCCGAGGAAGACCATCGGCCAGGACCACCAGTACGCCGGACCGCCGTGCGCGATACCGAAGTAGAACAGCTGGAAGGTGCCGGTGAGGATCGAGATGTAGCTGATGCCGGCCGCGAAGGTGTGGAAGTTGCCCAGCGTGCGCTTGAGTTCCGGCTTGTAGCCGAGCTCGGCGATCGCCTCGTCCTCGTGCGGGTGGCCGGCCGCGGGATCGGGCCCGGATGCCGCGGGACCGGTCACTCGAACCACCTCTGCGGACGCGGTGCGGTATTGCGCCAGACGTGCTTGGCCTCCTGGTACTCGGCCAGCCCCGCGGGCCCCAGTTCCCGCCCGACGCCCGACTGCTTCATCCCGCCCCACTCCGCCTGCGGCACATACGGATGGAAGTCGTTGATCCACACCGTTCCCGCGCGCAGCCGGGCGGCGACCCGGTGCGCCCGTTCGCCGTCCTGCGTCCACACCGCGCCGGCCAGCCCGTACACCGTGTCATTGGCGAGCGAGACCGCCTCGTCCTCGTCCCGGAACCGCTCGACGGTCAGCACCGGGCCGAAGCTTTCGTCGCGGACGACGGACATGTCCGGGGTGCACTCGTCCAGCACGGTCGGCAGGTAGTAGAAGCCGTTGGACAGCGAGGGATCGTCGGGTGCCGAGCCGCCGCAGAGGAGGACGGCGCCCTCGTCGAGCCCGGCCGCCACATACGCCTCGACCTTCGCGCGGTGTGCGGCCGAGATCAGCGGGCCGGTGCGGGCGTACTCGTCGAACGGTCCGCCGAGCCGGATCCGCTGGGCGCGGGAGACCAGCTCGTCGACGAACGCATCGTGCAGCTCCTCCTGGACGAGCAGCCGGGCGCCGGCCGAGCAGACCTGCCCGGAATGCAGGAAGACCGCCATCAGGGCGTAGTCGACGGCGGTGTCGAAATCGGCGTCGGCGAACACGATGTTGGGGTTCTTGCCGCCCAGCTCCAGCGCGATCTTCTTCACGGTGGGCGCCGCCGCGGCCATGATGCGCCGGCCGGTGACCAGACCGCCGGTGAAGGACACCATGTCCACCCGCGGGTCCTCGGTCAGCACCGCGCCCACGGCCGGTCCGGTGCCCAGCACCAGGTTGGCGGCGCCGTCCGGCACGCCCGCCTCGGCCAGCAGCCGCATGAGGTGGAGGGCGGTGTGCGGGGTCAGCTCACTGGGCTTCAGGACGAAGGTGTTGCCCGTGACCAGGCAGGGGGCGACCTTCCAGGCGGTCTGCAGCAGCGGGTAGTTCCACGGGGTGATCAGCGCACAGACCCCGACCGGCTCGTGCCGCACCGTGCTGTCGACCTCCGGGGCGCCGGCGTCCACCACCCGGTCGATGCCGCCGGCGGCGCCGAGGTTGCCGAAGTAGCGGAAACAGTTGGCGATGTCGTCCATGTCGTAGGCGCTCTCGACCAGCCGCTTGCCGGTGTCCAGCGACTCGGCCCGGGCCAGCGCGCTCTTGTCGCGCTCCAGCAGCTCGGCGATCCGCAGCACCACAGCGGCGCGCTCGGCCGCCGGGGTCCGCGGCCAGGACCCGTCGTCGAAGGCGGTACGGGCGGCGGCGACCGCCGCCGCCGCGTCCTTCGGCCCGCCCTCGTCGACCGTCGCGACCAGCGTGCCGTCCGCGGGGCAGCGGATCTCGCGCAGCTGCCCGTCGGCCGCCGCGGTCCACTGACCGCCGATGAACAGATCCGGCATGGTGCTGCCTCCGGTCTCCGGGCTCGTACGAGGCACCAGCGGCGGGCGCGGCGCCCCGGCCGGCAGCGTCAGGCAGCCGGCTGGCCCGCCGTGCGGACCTCGGTGACGATCACTGCACCGAGAGTAAGGCGGGCGCTGCGCCTCCGCACGGTACGAGCGGCCGGGGGAGAGGAAGGCGGACCCGGGTGGGGCCGACGGAGTGACGGGGCGGGCGGACGGGAGAATGGGGGGATGGGCAGCGAGCGTGACCGGGGGCGACGGCGGGCGTCGGAGCCGGGGCCGTACCCCGGGCCGATGGCGGGCCCGGTGGCGGAGCCGGGCCCGGACCTCGCGTGTCCGCACCCGTACCCGGTGCCCGATGCCGCCGCCTATCTGGCCGGCCGCTGGGACGTCGAGCGCACCGTCCACGACCTGCGGACCGGTGCCGAGGGGCACTTCCGCGGTACCGCGGAGTTCCGGCCCGACGGGGTGGGGGACGCCCTGCTGCACCATGAGGAAGGGCAGCTGACCTGGGGCGGCACGGTGTCCCCGGCGAGCCGCACGCTGCGGCTGCGGCCCCGCCCGGACGGCACCGCCGCGGTCGACTTCGCCGACGGCCGGCCCTTCCACGACCTCGACCTCAGAACCGGCCGGTGGACCGCCGTCCACCCCTGTGCCGAGGACCGCTACGAGGGGTGCTTCACCGCCGTCACCGCGGACGCATGGCAGCTGCGGTGGCGGGTCGGCGGGCCGGCGAAGGACCAGCTGCTGTGCTCGGTCTACCGGCGCCAGGCATGAGCGCGGCAGGGCCGGCGGCCCATGGACACCGAAAGGCGCCCCCGGGGGCAGGAGCTCCCCCGGGGGCGCGGTCTTCGTCCGGCAGCGGCCGGGTCAGGCGGCGGGCAGCTTGCCGTGCCCGAAGAGCTTCCGCTCGTCGTGCAGGGCGAACGGAGTGGTCCGCAGATCGACGAGCTGGATGCCGAAGATCTTCAGTTGCAGCATCAGCTCGGTCTTCAGGTCGTAGCCCGCGCTGAGCGACCACGCCGGGGCCCCGCCACCGTGAGCCGCCGCGGCCCGTCCGGTGAGGTGGACGGACAGCTCGCCGCCGACGCCGGCCGTGTCGTAGAGGAACACCTGGGCGCGCGCCCCGATACGGGCCGTCGCCGTGGCCGCGCCCTCGACCCGGGGAGTGGAACCCTTCGTCCGCTGGTTCGCCGTGTGCAGCGGCTGCCAGCCGTTCGTCCGGTCGTACTTCGCGCCCACGGCGAACGCCCCGGAGGTGCGCTGGTCGGCGTCGAGGACGATGCGGCCGCCCGCGGTGAAGCGGTAGGTGAAGGTGACTTCGGTGCTCACCACGACCGGAACCGGGCCCACCCAGAAGACGTGCCGGCCGGTGACCGCCGCCAGCGGCACCGCGACCTGTCCGGTGTCGGCGGTCCCGCGGACCTTGCCGTGCACCTGCCAGCCATAGGCGTAGGAGCCACCGAGGCCGACGGCCGCGCGCTGCGGCAGCAGGTTCAGCCCGCCGCGCTTCTCGTACTGGAAGATCAGCTCGGGCCGGAACTTCACCTCACCGGACAGCCGGGCCGGGGACCTGTCGGTGGCCTGCACGTCCTTGGGCAGCGGCACGTTGACGCCCAGCCGCAGGGTGGTCAGCGCCTTCGCCGCGCCGGGCGGCAGCGTGTCGCCGGAGGCGGCGCCGGCCGTGCCCGCGGCGGGGTGGGCGAGCTGTGCGCGCATCCCCGGCGCGTTCGACGAGGCGCCGGCCGAGGGGCTCGGGGAGGTGCTGGGCGAGGCGTCCGGGCTGCCGCCGGCGGGCGTACCCGGCTCGCCGGACGGCGTGGACGAGGCGCCCCCGCCCTGGCCGGTGCCCGGGTTCTGCACGGTGACGCCGGACGACAGCGGCTTGACGGTCAGCTCATTGGCCCGCAACGCCGTGCGCTGGTCCACCTTCTGATTGCCGAGCAGCTCGGAGAGCGTCGCGGGGGCGGTGGTCACCCGGACCTCACCGTCACGGGAACCGGTGACCTTGCCCACCTTGAACAGCGCGCCCGACGGGGCGTGCCGGTTCGGTGCGGCGGCGATGACATCGCCGGTGCGCACGGTCTTGCCGGCGGACGGCTTGAGCACCGCCCGCTTGCCGTGCGCGTCGTACGACGAGAGCCGCACCGCGACCGAACGGCGGGGACCGGTGGGTGCGTTGGACGGCTCGGCGGCCACGGCGCCGCCCTCGGGGCCGGATGCTCCCGCGGTGCCGTCCGGCGCGGAGTCCGGGCCCGGGGACCCGGCGGCGCGTATGGCGGCCGGGGACGAACCGGAGTCGTCGGAGTGCGACAGGAGCGCATGGGTGCCGAGGGCGGCGGGGACGAGTACGCCGACCGCGGCGGCGGGCACCGCGATCCGGCGCCAGGAAACAGCCATGGAATTCCTTGGGGTGCGGGGGGTGGCAACGAGCCACTACGGAGCCGCGTGCCGAACGCCGGAACGATCCGGATGACGGGGGAAAAGTCATCCAACATCGAACATCTGTAGGGGTTCGGGCGGCTTCCTCGTAGCATGGCGACGAATGATCGCTTTCGCCATGGGGAAAGACACCGAGTCGGGAGGGGACGCGTGGAGACATCCACAACGGTGCCGGAGGCCGTCGCCGCGCTGCACACCGCCATCGACGCACTCACCGACGAGGTCGTCGACGGACTCCGGGCCCAACTCGCCTCCTACGCCGCGGTGTCACTGGGCCAGCTCCGGCCGCGGGTGATGGCGTCCCTGCGCAACAGCCTGTCGCTGGTGCAGCGCTGGTCCGAGGAACGGCGGAGCCCGCAGGGAGCCGTGCCCGGCACAGGCGCCGGCTACGGCATCCCGGAAACCCATCTCGACGAGATCACGGCGCTGGCCCGCGCCCTGCCGGTCGAGGACATCATCTCGGCCTACCGGATCGGCACGGACGTCGTCTGGCGGCGGTTCGGCGAGGAGATGGCGGCCCGCCGCGGCACCGCCGAGGACCTGCTGCCGATCGCCGAGACCCTGCGCGCCTGGGTCGACGCCAACACGCTGCGCATCGTCCGCAGCTGCCGCGTCGGGATCCAGGAGGACGCCCGGACGGACCGCCGGCGCGCGGCGCTGGTCCGTGCCCTGCTGCTCGGTCAGGCTCGGTGGGACGAGGCCCTGTCCGGAGAGGGGGCGGGCGCCGCCGGGCCCGGCGACGGGGAGCTCACGGACGGCGCGTACGACCGCAGCGCGCTCCGTCTCCCCTTCCGCGCGTGCCTGCCCGAGGCCGCCGCGTCCGAGGCCGTCCTGCCCGAGGCCGTCCCGTCCGGCGGTCCGGAGGCCGCCCCCGCGGAGCACACCCCGGGTCACCCCGGGCCGGGCGACCGTGCCTTCCACCGGATCGTGGCCGCGCTGCGCCCCTGGCTCGCGCTGGACACGACGGGCCGGCCCCTGGTCACGACCGTGGACGGCGAGGTGGCCGGGCTGCTGGCCGGGCGCCCGGCCGGGCTGTGCCGCACCCTGGTCCTGGGCCTGGGCGCCCCGGTCACCCCCTCCGGGATCGCCGCGGAATTCACCCGGGCCACCCAGGCACTGCGGGCCGCCGTCGGATTCGGGCTCGTCGGTGCGTTCACCCGTGAGGAACTGGGGCTGCGGGCCACGGTCGTGGCGCTCCCCGCCGTGGGGGAGGGGCTGGTGCGGCAGCGCCTGGCGCCGCTGGCCGAACGCGGCGAGGACGGTGCCCAGCTGGAGGAGGCGGCCGCCGCCTATCTGCGGCAGGGACTGCGTCTGGACGCCGCCGCGCGGACCCTTTACGTCCACCCCAACACCCTGCGCAACCGGCTCCGGCGCTTCGAGGAGATCACCGGAACCAGCCTGCGGGACCCGGCCGATCTGGCGGAGATCTGGTGGGCGTTGGCGCACCGGCGCCTGCACGGCCCGGCGGGCTGAGGCGGACGGCCGTGCCGCCGGGGCTCAGGCCTTCACCGCCCGCAGCGCGTACAGCAACGGAATGATCGGCTCCGAGGGGGGCAGCCGCCACCAGCCGTTCTCGGCCGGCACCATGGCATCGAACCGCTTCCAGGGCAGCAGTTCGGTCTCCCGGACCAGCTGGACGGTCATCCCCGCACCGATCACCGCGGAGATGACCTCCCCGAGGCCGTGCCGCCACTCATAGCTCGTCGTGGCGCCCTGCACCGGCGGACCGTCGGTGTAGGTGCAGGGGGAGTCGCTTCTGAGCGGGCCGCGTCCGCCCAAGTAGTCGTGGTGCAGCCGAAGTTGCTGCCGCTCCGGGCTCGGCGTCGGCCCCAGGGCGTCCAGCAGCGGATGGAACTCGACCAGATAGAACGTCCCGCCCGGGCGGAGCAGCGAGCTGACGACCTCCGCCCAGGCGGTCAGGTCCGGCAGATAGCACAGCGCCCCCTTGCCGGTGTAGATCACGTCGAACCGCCGCCCGCCGAGCGCCTCCACGGCCCGGTGCACATCGGACCGGACGAACTCCACGGCCCGGCCGGCCTCCGCGGCGAGCCGCCGCGCCTGGGCCACGGCCGCGGCGGAGAAGTCCAGCCCCACCGTGTGCGCCGCGCCCCGCTCGGCGAACGCGGCCGTCTCCGTGCCCAGATGGCACTGCAGATGCAGCACCTCCCGCCCCGCCAGATCCCCCAGATCCGTCCACTCGAACGGCGCGAACCAGTCCTCGGCGGTCCGTGAACCGTCCAGCCCGTAGAACTCGCTGGCCACATGGACCGGGGTGCGCGCGTCCCAGTTCGCCTGGTTGGCCAGGACCATCTCCTCGGTGGTGGGCAGGGTCCCCGGGAGCGGCGCCGGCTCGCTCTTCTCTGTGGTCATCCGTCTCTCCTACCCGCGGGGCGGAGGAAGTCCACTCCCCGCGGGCCGGAGAAGCCGCCCACCAGGCGGGCACGGCACGGTCGCGGGCTCCTACGGCGTCCCGGACGGTGTCGTCCACACCTCGCCGTCGAGCACATTGCGCATCCCCACCCACACCATGTTCATCAGCCGCAGGGTGATCCGCTCCGGGGGCTCGCCGGGGTGCAGCGCCATCCAGTCGGTGAGCGAGTCCGCCGCCCCGACCAGGGTGTACGCCACGAACTCGGCGTCGTCCTCGGGACAGGCCGGTCCGTCGCTCTCCGCGATGTCGGCCCGTACCAGCCCGGTGACCTCGGCCAGCAGCTCCCGACGCGACCGGGCCAGCTCCGCGGTGATCGCCGGGCTCGGCTCCGAGGACTGGCGGTGCAGCACCACCCAGCTGTCGCGGTGTTCGGTGACGAAGGTGAAGAACGCGAGCAGTCCGGCCCGCAGCCGCAGCTCGGGGGAGTGCGCGGGGCCCGCGGCGGCCCGGAACGCGGTCAGCAGGCGTTCGGCCTCGCGCCGCAGACAGGCGAGGAACAGCCCCTCCTTGGAGTCGAGGTAGAGATAGACCATCGGCTTGGAAATTCCGGCGAGTTCGGCGATCTCGTCCACTGACGCGGCGTGATAGCCGCGCCGGGCGAAGATCCGGATCGCCGCGTCGATGATCTGCTGCTCCCGGACCGGCCGGGGGACGCGTTGCCTGCGTATGTCGCTCATTCGCGTCAGCCTACCCCAACCTTACTGGCGAGTAAGGTTACGTAGAAGTACGTCTGCGGGGCGCAGGGAAGGGCGGCTGTCGTGATCGTCGGCAGGTGTAAAGCGTGCCGAGGGTGGTAGGCGGATCTCCGTAACGCCCCGCTCCGCAAAGGCTGTTGATCGGGTGACGGCCGAGGCGGAGCCGTATGTGGCACGAGCCGGGATTGCTCCTCGGCCGGGCCGTGTCACACGGGGCGGAGCCCGGCGCTGGGTGTCGCCGGGGGAAGTGAGAGCGGGCCGCCGCCGATGAGTGGCGAGGCGGCGGCCCGCACCCGACCCCCGGCAGGCCGCTGACCCGGCGGGGCCGACTCGGAAGACCTCTGGCTCGGCGGGCCTCTGGCTCAGTCGCCCCCCGGAGCGATTCCCGGCCAGAAGAGCCGTGCGGACGCCTCCCCCGGAACCCGCGTGGCCGATTGAACCCCGTTGATTCGTACGCCTGTTGGGTTTGCCGCCCGCGGGCGGAGCACCAGCCGCAACTCCGTCCACGGGACCCGGTCACTTGTCTGCAACAACCCCCGTCCGGTGGGTATGTTGGGGGCTTGCGGGGCGTGGTCGTACGCACACGGAACGATCGTGGCCGCCCCCTGGCTGAATGCTGCCGAAGCGACGGGAAAGCGTGGAATGAGCCAAGAAGCACGACCGCAGTCCAGCGTCGTCGACGTCAGCATCCCGAGCGTTGCCCGGATGTACGACTACTACCTCGGCGGCAAGGACAACTACGCCGTCGACCGCGAGGCCTGCGAAGAGCTGAGCAAGGTCGTTCCGAGCACTCAGGTGCTGGCGATCAACAACCGGCGCTTCCTCCAGCGGGTGGTCCGCTGGCTGGCCCGCGAGCACGGCATCCGGCAGTTCATCGACCACGGATCCGGCCTGCCCACGCAGGACAACGTCCATCAGGTCGCCCAGCAGGTCGACCCGCAGTCCCGCGTGGTGTACGTCGACAACGACCCCATCGTGCTGGCGCACGGCCGCGCGCTGCTGGAGGAGAACGCCAACACCGCCGTCATCCAGGCGGACATGCGGGACACCGACGGCATCATGGGCAGCCCCGAGGTGACGCGACTGATCGACTTCGACCGGCCGGTCGCCGCGCTGTTCGTCTCGGTGCTCCACTGCATACCGGACGCCGACGACCCGGCCGCTCTCATCAAGCGGGTCGCCGACCGGCTGGTGCCGGGCAGCTTCCTGGTGGTGTGCCAGCTGGTCAGCGAGGACGCCGCCACCCGCGACTTCGTCACCGAGTTCATGCGGGTCAGCACCCAGGGCCAGTGGGGCCGGGTGCGTCAGGCGCATGAGCTGGCCGGGTTCCTGGAGGGGCTGGAGGTCCAGGAACCGGGACTGGTGGAGGTCTCCACCTGGATGCCGGATGCGGACATCGGCCCCAAGCAGCTCACCCAGGAATGGATCGAGTTCGGCGGCGTCGCGCGCAAGCCGTAGCGGGGCCGCACGGCGAAGAGCGGCGGGCCCCGTCGAGGCCCGCCCCTCTGTCGCTCGGTTCGGCGCGTCAGCTCTCCTTGAGTAGCCGTTCCAGCATCGCCAGGGATTCCCGCGGTGACTCGGACTGTGCGCAGAGCCGGTCCATCACCGCGAGGTAGTGGTCGACGTCATCGCGCTTGTCCAGATAGAGCGCGCTGGTCAGCTGCTCCAGATAGACGATGTCCGGCAGATCCGGCTCCTGGAACCGCAGGATCGTGATCGGCCCACCGGCCGCCGCCAGGCCACCGAGGCTGAACGGCGCGATCTGCACCGTGACGTTCGGCAGCTCGGCCATCTTCAGCAGATGTCTGAGCTGACCCGCCATCACCTCGGGCCCGCCGAGCGGGCGGCGCAGCGAGGCCTCGTCGATCACGGCCCACACCCGCGGCGCATCCGGGACGGTCAGCAACTCCTGACGCTGGACGCGCAGCTGCACCCGTCGCTCGATCTCCTCGGCCGAGGCCCGCGGATGACCGAGCTGGGTCACCGCACGGGCGTAGTCCGCGGTCTGCAACAGGCCCGGCACGAACTGGACTTCGTAGGTGCGGATCACCGAGGCGGCCTCTTCGAGGCCGATGTGCGTCTCGAACCAGCCGGGCAGCACATCGCCGTACTGATGCCACCAGCCGGGAGTGCTGGTCCGGCGGGCCAGTTTGAGGAAGTCCGAGCGGATCGATTCGTCGGTGACGTCGTAGAGCGTCAGCAGATCGGCGACATCCCGCTCCTTGCAGCTCACCCGCCCCAGTTCCAGGCGGCTGATCTTCGCGTGCGAGCCGCGGATGGCGTCCCCGGCGGCCTCGCGGGTGATGCCGGCCCCTTCACGCAGCCGGCGAAGCTGTGTGCCCAGCACGATGCGCAGGACGGTCGGGCCGCCCCGCGGGTGTTCGAGGTAGCGGCGCAGAGACGGATCGCCGCTCGGCTGCGCGGCAGTCATGCCGAAACCTCGCACTCGCGCGGCGTGCACCTTTCCACGGTTGGCTCGCGGCGCTCGCTCATGCTGACTCCCCTGGGTGGTCGGGCGAACGCCCAGTGTCCCATCGCCCCCAGCCCTCGTACAGCGGGGGCGGGTATTCGGCCGACATATGCGTCAGTCGCGGCCGAGGAGATCGTCGAAGTCGCCGTCCTTGGCGCCCTGGACGAAGGCCGTCATCTCGTCGCGGGTGTAGATCAGCGCCGGGCCCGAGGCGAAGCGGGAGTTGCGCACCGCGATGCCGCCGTCGGAAAGAACCGCCACTTCAACGCAGTTGCCGCTGGGGTTGCTGCGTCGGCTCTTGCGCCAGACGGCCCCCTCGATACTGGTCGCCCGTATGCCGTTGGTCACCGGCTCCATCTCAGATGCTCCCTTGCTGGAGGACGCTCCTCCGACCGATCCCGAGCCTGCGCTCACCTTGGCGTGAACGCGCCCCTGTGCGGCCGTACTTACCGATGTAATTGCAGATGCACTTGCACCGACGGACGGCTGACGAGGATATTAGCCCTCGGAGGAAGTCCGGCCCAGTCCCGAAATCCCCCTCGCGGAGATGTTGATGACCACTCATCCGGCAGTGACCGTGCACCACGCCCTCCGGGACGAAGCGTGTGACGACGCCTGGTGGATGCCCGCCCCGGACGACTTCGCCGCGTGCGCCCTGAGCGGCTCCGCCCGCACCGTGGCGGAGGCCCGCCGGTTCACCCGGGTGACGCTCGAAGGCTGGGAACTGTGTGCCGGCGTCGCCGAGGACGCGGCGCTGGTCGTGTCCGAACTCGTCAGCAATGCGCTGCGCTACGGCGCCCGGGCCGCGGGGGAGTCCGGGCGCCGTGAGGGCTTGGCACCTTTGTGCCAGGCCTGGCTCGCCCTGACTCGGCAGGGTGCCACGGTGCTGTGTGCGGTCTCGGACGCGGGCGCCGGTGCGCCCGTCGTCCGGCCGCACGACACCCTTGCCGAGTCAGGGCGCGGTCTGCAGATCGTCGACCGGCTGAGCGACGCCTGGGGCTGGACGCCACCGGACCGGTCCGGGAAGACGGTCTGGGCGACGGTGTCGGAGCGCGGCTGAGGCAGCCTCGCACCGCTACGACGCGGCCCCGCCCCATGGTCGGGGCGGGGCGCGGGTGTGGTGCGGGCGGTCGCTCAGGCCGGCGGGGGAGCGTCCCCCAGGCCGAACGCCGTCAGCAGCCGCTCGGCCGCCAGCGTCGCGGTGAGCTCGCCGTCGCGCACCGCGCGTTCGACCTCGGGGCCCAGCCGGCGCACCTCCGGGTGCTCCTGGAGCCGGTCGATCATCCGCTCCCGGACCATCGACCACGTCCAGTCGACCTGCTGGGTGCGGCGCCGCTCGGCCAGCGCCCCGGTGGATTCCAGCAGGACGCGATGCTGCTCGACCCGCTCCCAGAGCGCCTTCAGACCGGTGCCCTCGCGGGCGCTGCAGGTCAGGACGGGCGGTGTCCAGGCGGCGTCCGCGGGCTGCAACAGCCGTAGCGCACCGGCCAGTTCACGGGCCGCGGACCGGGCGTCCCGCTCGTGCGGGCCGTCGGCCTTGTTGACGGAGACCAGATCGGCCAGCTCCAGTACGCCCTTCTTGATGCCCTGGAGCTGGTCGCCGGTGCGCGCCAGGGTCAGCAGCAGGAAGGTGTCGACCATGTTCGCGACGGTGGTCTCGGACTGGCCGACGCCGACCGTCTCCACCAGGACGACGTCGTAGCCCGCCGCCTCCATCACCACGATGGACTCGCGGGTGGCCCGGGCCACTCCGCCCAGCGTGCCGGAGGTGGGGGAGGGCCGGACGAACGCCGCCGGGTCGGTCGCCAGCCGCTCCATCCGGGTCTTGTCGCCCAGGATGGAGCCGCCGGTACGGCTGGAGGACGGGTCCACGGCCAGCACCGCCACCCGGTGGCCCATCCCCGTCAGCAGGGTGCCGAGGGCGTCGATGAAGGTCGACTTGCCGACGCCCGGCACTCCGCTGATGCCCACTCTGCGGGCCGCACCGGAGTACGGCAGCAGCTCGATCAGCAGCCGCTGGGCGGCCGCCCGGTGGTCGGGGCGGGTGGACTCGACCAGGGTGACGGCGCGGGCGATCCAGGCCCTGGACCCCGCGCGGACCCCCTCGGCGTACCGTTCGACATCGATCCTCGCCGGCATGTCCCCCCGCTCACAGCTCGTGGCCGAGGACCGCTGCCAGGTCCCGCACCAGATCGTGGGCGGCCTCCGGAATGACCGTGCCGGGCAGGAAGACCGCGGCGGCGCCCATGTCGCGCAGCGGCTGCACGTCCTGCGGCGGGATCACGCCGCCCACCACGATGGTGATGTCCTCCCGGTCCTCCGCGGCCAGTGCCTCGCGCAGCGCGGGCACCAGCGTGAGATGGCCGGCCGCCAGGGAGGAGACGCCGACGATATGGACGTCCGCCTCCACGGCCTGGCGGGCCACCTCGGCCGGGGTCTGGAAGAGGGGACCGACATCGACGTCGAAGCCCAGGTCGGCAAAGGCCGTGGCGATCACCTTCTGGCCGCGGTCATGGCCGTCCTGGCCCATCTTGGCCACCAGGATGCGCGGCCGGCGGCCCTCGGCGCGCTCGAATTCGGCTACCAGCGACCGGGTGCGCTCGACACCGGAGGAGGGGCCCGCTTCGTCTCGGTACACACCGGAGATCGTACGGATCTGGCCGGAGTGCCGCCCGTAGACCGACTCCAGTGCGTCCGAGATCTCACCGACGGTCGCCATGGCCCGGGCCGCGTCCACCGCCAGCGCCAGCAGATTGCCCTCCAGCCCCTCGCCGGGACCGGACTTGGCCGCCGCGGTCAGCGCCCGCAGCGCCTCCTGGCAGGCCTGCTCGTCGCGCTCGGCACGCAGCCGCTTGAGCTTCTCGATCTGCTGGGCCCGCACCGAGGAGTTGTCGACCTTGAGGACCTCGATCTCCTCGTCGGTCTCCACCCGGTACTTGTTGACGCCGATCAGCGCCTGCCGCCCCGAGTCGATCCGCGCCTGGGTCCGGGCCGCGGCCTCTTCCACCCGCAGCTTCGGGATGCCCGCGTCGATGGCCTTGGCCATCCCGCCGGCCTCCTCGACCTCCTCGATGTGCTGCCAGGCGCGCCGGGCCAGATCGTGGGTGAGCTTCTCGACGTAGGCGCTGCCGCCCCACGGGTCGATGACCCGGCAGGTGCCCGACTCCTGCTGAAGGAACAGCTGGGTATTGCGGGCGATCCGGGCGGAGAAGTCGGTGGGCAGCGCCAGCGCCTCGTCGAGGGCGTTGGTGTGCAGGGACTGGGTGTGGCCCTGGGTGGCGGCCATCGCCTCCACGCAGGTACGGGTGACGTTGTTGAACACGTCCTGCGCGGTCAGCGACCAGCCAGAGGTCTGCGAATGGGTGCGCAGGGAGAGGGACTTGGGGTTCTTCGGGTCGAAGCGCTGCACCAGGCGCGCCCACAGCAGCCGGGCCGCGCGGAGCTTGGCGATCTCCATGAAGAAGTTCATGCCGATCGCCCAGAAGAAGGAGAGGCGCGGGGCGAAGGAGTCCACGTCCATCCCGGCCGCCAGGCCCGCGCGCAGGTACTCGACACCGTCGGCCAGCGTGTACGCCAGCTCCAGGTCGGCCGTCGCACCCGCCTCCTGGATGTGATAGCCGGAGATCGAGATGGAGTTGTAGCGCGGCATCTTCTGCGAGGTGTACGCGAAGATGTCGGAGATGATCCGCATCGAGGGCTGCGGCGGATAGATGTAGGTGTTGCGGACCATGAACTCCTTGAGGATGTCGTTCTGAATGGTCCCGGCCAGCTTCTCGGGCGGTACGCCCTGTTCCTCCGCCGCCACGATGTACAGCGCCAGCACGGGCAGCACCGCGCCGTTCATCGTCATCGACACGGTCATCTTGTCCAGCGGGATGCCCTCGAAGAGCTGCCGCATGTCGTAGATCGAGTCGATCGCGACGCCCGCCATCCCGACGTCACCGGTGACCCGCGGGTGATCGCTGTCGTAACCGCGGTGCGTCGGCAGGTCGAAGGCGACCGACAGGCCCTTCTGGCCGGCCGCGAGGTTGCGGCGGTAGAAGGCGTTGGACTCCTCGGCGGTGGAGAAGCCGGCGTACTGCCGGATGGTCCAGGGCTGGTTGACGTACATCGTCGGGTACGGGCCGCGCAGATACGGCGTGATCCCCGGGTACGTCCCCAGGAAGTCCAGTCCGTCGAGGTCCGCCTCCGTGTAGAGCGGCTTGACGTCGATGCCCTCCGGCGTCTCCCACGTCAGGTCCGCCACGCCCTTGCCGGTGGCCTGCTCGACGGCCTCGGTCCACCGCGCGCCGTCGCCCGCGCCGTGTGCCGCGTCCGGTTCCCCCAGCTCGACCGTGCTGAAGTCGGGGATGGCGCCGGCCTGTTGCGTCGTCTCTGTCATCACGCCACCTCCGTGACATCAAGGGCCGAGGACAGCACCTCGACCGCGTCGCAGCCGGCGAAGACGAAGGAGTCCACACCGGCCGCGGTGAATTCTTCGCGGCGCTCGCCCGGCTTGCCGGCCAGATGCACCCGCACCGCGCCCGCCGACTTCAGCGCGGCCGCCACGGCCGCCGCCTGCTCGCCGTACACCGCGTCGCTCGCACACAGACAGGCGGTCCGCGCGCCGCTGCGGGCGAACGCCTCGGCCACCGACTCCGCATCCACCGGCCCGTCTTCCTGGACCGTCTCGATGCCGCCCGCCTGGAACAGATTGGCGGCGAAGGCCAGCCGCGCGGTGTGTGCCGCCACCGGGCCCAGCGCGGCCAGAAAGACCTTCGGGCGGGCGCCGCTCGCCGCGAGATGGGCGTCGGAACGCGACCGCAGCCGCTCGTACGCGTCGTCCCGGCGCACCCGCGGCAGCCCTCCGCCGATCGGCGCGGGCGCCGGCTCGCGGTGCACCGGGGGCTCGGCGAGATGGGGGAACTCGCTGACGCCGGTGATCGGTTCACGCCGGCGGGCGAGGTCGTCGGTGCGGCGCTGCCAGGTCTCGGCCAGCCTGCCGGCGATCATCCCGGAGCGCAGCGCCGCCGCCTGGCCGCCCGCGCCCTCGATCTCCTGGAACCACGCCCAGGCGGCGCGGGCCAGCTCGTCGGTGAGGCTCTCCACGTACCAGGAGCCGCCCGCCGGGTCGATGACCTTCGACAGGTGCGACTCCTCCAGCAGCACGGACTGGGTGTTCCGGGCGATCCGCCGGGCGAACGCGTCGGGCAGGCCCAGCGCGGCGTCGAACGGCAGCACCGTCACCGCCTCCGCACCGCCCACCCCGGCGGACAGCCCGGCGACCGTGGTGCGCAGCATGTTCACCCAGGGGTCACGACGGGTCATCATCACCGTGGAGGTGACGGCGTGCTGGCGCTGCGCGGCCGCGGCGGGCGAGGCCCCGCACACCTCGGCGACCCGCGCCCACAGCCGGCGCGCCGCGCGCAGCTTGGCGATGGTCAGGAACTGGTCCGCGGTGGCGGCATAGCGGAACTCCAGCTGCCGGCAGGCGTCGTCGATGCCGAGCCCGGCTCCCGTCAGCTGCCGCAGATAGGCGACGCCGGTGGCCAGTGAGGCGCCCAGTTCCTCGGCGGCCGAGCCGCCCGCCTCGTGGTACGGCAGCGCGTCGACGGCCAGCGCCCGCAGGCCCGGCGCCTCGGCAGTGCAGCGCTCGGCCAGCCGGGCGGCGGACTCCAGCTGGAGGCGCAGCTTGGCGTCGTCACCGGTCCGGGCCAGCAGTCCGAGCGGGTCGGCGCCCAGGCAGCCGGCAGCCTCGCCGAGCGGTGCGCCGGACACGGTGTACAGCCGCAGCAACTCCTCGGCGGCCGCCGCGAAATCGGCACCCGCGTCCAGCACTACCGCGGCCAGGTCCAGATAGACGCCCTGCAGCGCCTGCTCCAGACCGGACACCGGCACCCCGCCGTCCCCGACGGTCAGCCAGACCGAGGTGACACCGTTCTCCAGGTCGGCCAGGACCGACGCGTTGGCCTGTCGCGGATCGGTGTGGACATGGCGCTGGCGTACGTCCCACCCGGCCACGGTGGTGCCCTCGGGCCGTCCGGCCCGTACGAACGGCGGGAAGCCCGGGTGGCCCGGGGCGGCCGCACCGTCCTCGGCGGTGTAGAGCGGGCGGATGCGGATGCCGTCCTGGAGGTCGGTGGCGAGCGCGTCCTCGGCGGCGGCGCCGGACGCCTCGGTGACGCCCGATTTGCGCAGCACACCTTCGACGAGGCGCTGCCACTGCTCTCGGTCGGCATCCGGGAAGGCGGCGGCCAGGGGGAGTTCGGGGGACTCGGCGGTCATGGCAGCAGGCTAGGCGAACGACCGTTAGCTGGAGCAGGGTCTCCGGCTGTGACGTTGCCCTCGTTGACCATTAGTGGTTCTCCCTGTTTTTGCGCGAGAACGGGCAGGTGGGACGGGTCGCCCGTATCGTGCCCCGTCGTGCTTTCCGGTACCGGACGCGCCTGCCCCGGCGCATGCGCCCGGTTCACTACGGTGGGCGCGGCACCCCCTGAGGAACAGGGACCTCTCCCGAGGAGCGCGATGTTCCAGGCGCCGCCGATCCGCACCGCAACCGTCGTCGGAGCGCTGCTGCTCACCGCCGGGCTCGCGTGGCTGCCGGCGCGGGACGCCGACCCCGGCCCCCGCCCGCACTGCACCGGACACCGGATCGCCTCCTGGTCCCCAGATTTCCGGCATACCGCGGATTTCGCCCGTTACGGAAACGACAACAGCCGGCTGGACGACTGGACCGGCGGCGACGGCACCCACTCGGTGCGCCTCCCCGACGGCCGCACCCTCTGGCTGTTCTCCGATACCTTCCTCGACCGGATCCACGAACCGCCCGGCCCGCACGGGCAAGGCCACCACTGGCGCACCTCCGGCACCGGCGCCGCGCCCCTCCTGCGGCACAACTCCGCCGTGGTGATGTCCCGTTCGGGCCGGCCGGAGCGCACCCTGACCGGCGGTGGGGCGGCCGCTCCCGGGCCGTTCTTCCCCGACCCGCCGGGCGGCGGGCTGCGCTGGCCGGTCGCTGCGCGCGTGGAGCCCCGGGCGCCCGGCGCCACCGGGAAGGTCGTCCGCGTCCTGCTGTGGAACCGCGCCCCCGGTACCGGGCCGTGGATCTTCGGCGAGCCGCGCGGCACCGAGGCCGCCACGCTCTCGCTCCCCGGACTGCGTCTGGAGGGGATCACACGGACCGTGGACCAGACCGCCGTCCCGGATCCGGGACGGCGGGTCCTCTACGGCACGGCGGCGGTCCGCGACGGCGGCTGGACCTACGTCTTCGGCGGCGACGACCCGCCGTCCGCACCGGCCTCCAGCGCCTTCCTCGCGCGCGCAGCGACCGGGCGGCTGGCCGACCGCGGCAGCTGGCGGTTCTGGGACGGCGCCCGCTGGCAGCGGCGGGCCGGACGGGCCCGGCCGGTGCTGCGGGGCGGCGGCCGGCGCGGTGTCGGCAGCGCCTTCACCGTCGTGCGCGACGGTCCGGCCTGGGTGCTGTTCACCATGGACACCGGCGGCGACGGCACGGCCGGGCTGCGGGCGGTCACCAGCTACTGGTCCTGCGCGCCGCAGGGCCCCTGGCACGGTCCGCGCGGCCGTCTCATCCCGCCCCGTCCGCCCGCCGCCGACCCGCGGTACGTCGCCGTCTACAACCCGCAGGCACACCCCGCCTTCACCACGCGCGGCGGGTTGCTGCTCAGCTACGACATCAACTGGCTCGGCCCGCCCGGCGTCCCGCCCGGCCCCCGGATCAATGGCGAGGTGGAGCTGTACCGGCCGCGGTTCCTGCGGGTACGGATGGCGCCGGACGCGCCGTGAGGACGGCCCGGATGCGTCGTGACGACGGCCCGGATGCGTCGTGACGACGGCTCGGCTCGGCGTGCGCCGGCCGTCGTGGATCCCTCGGCTGCTGGCGTCAACTCCCGTGTTCCCGGCGCCAGATGAGGGCGGCCTCGTCGATGTCGAACGGGACGAGGTTCAGCGGCGGGCCGTCGAGGGGCGCCCGGAGCGCCGCGCGGATCCGCTCGTTGATCTCGGACAGGATGCGGCGCAGTGCCGCCTCGCTGGGCGCCGCGGCCGCGGCCTTCCGGGCGTCCTCGGCCTCCTTGCGCAGGACCAGGCTCGGCGGCAGACAGGAGAGGTGCTCGCGGCTCATCTTCTCCTTGATCCACCACATCTCGTCGTACGGCTGGTCGAGGTGGGGGAGGGGCTTGCCGGCCCCCGTGAGCCCGTCGAAGGCGCCGCGCTCGGCCGCCTCGCGGATCTGCCGGTCGACCCAGGTCTCGAAGCTGACACCAGGGGGTTTGCGCTCGGTCATGATCTGCGTCTCCCGAGGATTCCGGCGCCGGCCGGTCCGCTCCGTCCGGCGTGCGGGGAAGGCGGATGCCTGTCTTCACCGTAACGCGGCGCCACCGCCGTACGGGCGGTCCGCGAGCCGGAGGGCTCCCGCCGCCCGGACGTGGGCGAGCCGGGCCCGGCGGGCGGTCCGCGGCGGTTCAGCCCGCCGGGCCCGAGGTCCCGTCCGCCGGGCCGGTGCCGCTCGCGTCGGGGCCGGACCGCTGGGTGCCGGACGGGCTTGTGTCTTGAGTGCCCGCGCTCGTGTCTTGAGTGCCGGACGGGCTCGGCTCGACGACCGGGGAGGCGTTGTTGCCGCCGCACACCATGGGGCCGACGCGGACGGACTTGCTGGCGAGGGTCACCGGCACCCGGTCCGGCGGCTTGTTCCCGGGCACCCGGGCATTGGCCGCGGTGCACACCAGCTGGTTGAGCGAGGCGGAGTCCAGCAGCTTGACGTCCATCGGCAGGTTGATCACCACGCTGCCGTCGTGGGCGTCGGCGGTCAGCCGACCGGGGAACTTCAGCATGCTGGACAGACCGCGCATCCGCTCGGCGTGATTCGGCCCCATCCGCAGCAGATCGATTGCCTGCTGCGGATCGGCCGGTGACTTCGCCGGGCGGGTCGCGGAGCGCAGCCCGTTGGGGCCGTAGAAGAACAGCAGGACATCGGCCTCGGGCTGGCCCGGCGACTTCACACCGGAGGCGGGCTCGCCGGCGTCGATGACATCGGTGGGCGCGATACCGCAGCCGGCCAGCGCACCGCCCAGGACACCGGCGAGCACGGCCCCCGGCAGGTACCACCGGGCACGCAGCGCACGCAGGACGTTCCGGACGGACGGGGTGTTCATACGTGGTGCGCCTTCCCGGCCGCGGGACGTGCGCCGTCCCGGTCGTCGTCCACGGCCGGCTCCGCGGCCGCCCATTCCTCGTCCGGCGGACCGGAGCCTTCCTCGTCGGCCGTCCCGCCCGCCTCCTCCTGGCGCAGCGGCAGCTCTACGGTGAACACTGCACCCCCCTCGGGGGAATTGGCGGCGTGCAGGGTGCCGCCGTGCAGCCGGATGTTCTCCTGGGCGATGGCCAGCCCCAGGCCGCTGCCCTCCGAGCGGGCACGGGCGGAGTCCGCCTTGTAGAAGCGGTCGAAGACATGCGGCAGCACCTCGGGGTCGATGCCGGGGCCGCTGTCGGAGATCTCGATCCGCAGCCGGTCGGCGCCCGGCTGCGGGGCGTGCAGCAGCACCCGGACCGGCTCGCCGCCGTGCCGCAGGGCGTTGCCGACCAGATTGGCGACCACCACATCGAGCCGCCGAGGATCGAGCCGGGCCCGTACGTCCGCCGGCAGCTCCGCGGTCACCCGCTGCTGCCAGGCCCTGGCCTGCAGCGTCTTGCGGATCGCCTCGGCGACGTCCACCTCGTCCAGATGGAGTGCCGCGGCTCCCGCGTCGAACCGTGACACCTCCATGAGGTCCTCCACCATCCGTGCCAGCTTTCCGGTCTCCTGGCTGATCAGCCGGACCGCGGAGGCGGTGTCGGGGTCGAGGGACTCGGCGTCCTCGTCGAGGACATCGGTCACCGCGGTCATCGCCGCCAGCGGTGTCCGCAGCTCGTGCGAGACATCGGCCGCGAACCGCCGGGAGTTGGACTCCAGACGGCGCAGCTCGGCCATGCTCTCCTCCAGCCGGGCCGCCATGTCGTTGAACGTCCGGGACAGCTCGGCGAGTTCGTCGGCGCCCTTGACCTCCAGGCGGGTGTCCAGCTTGCCCTCGGCGATCCGCCCGGCGGCCTGCCGCAGGCCGCGGACCGGCCGCAGCACCCCGCGCGCGGCGAGCAGCGCCAGGACCACGGTCAGTACGAGCACCGGCACCACGCCCCGCTGCGCGGCGCTCACCAGCGCCTCGACGTTGGACTCCTCGGCGCTCAGCGGCAGTTGGGCGTAGACGGACAGCGCGGACGCCCGGCCGTCGGACTGCCGTACCGGCATCCCGATCAGCAGCCGGGGAGCCCCGTGGCGGCTCACCCGCTGGAAGGCCGGCACATGCCGCTTCTCCACGGACTCCTTGAGACCGGTCGGTACCGTGAAGCCGCCCTGCAGACTGGCTTCGGTGTCGCGCACCCCGCGGTAGTGCACCGAGATGTCCCAGTCCCGTGACGTGCCCGAGCGCTCCAGCTGGAGCCGGAAGTAGTCCAGGTCGGCCGCGGACGGCGGGACCGGCAGCTCGGGGGCCAGCGAATTGACCTGCGCACGCAGATCGTTGACGGCCGTGTCCTGGGAGCGCTGGAGGATGGCGTTACGGGCCTCCTGGTAGGTCAGCAGCGCGGTGGTCAGCGCACTGAGGACAGCCACCACCAGAAAACCGACGACGAGGCGGGCCCGCAGACCCCGCAGCAGCGTGCCGGTCGGTACCCGGCTGCCCGCGCGCTTCACAGTGGACCGAAGCGGTAACCGAAGCCGCGCACGGTCTGGACGTAACGCGGGCTGCGCGGGGTGTCCTCTATTTTCGTCCGCAGCCGCATGACACAGGCGTCCACCAGCCGCGCGTCGCCGTTGTAGCTGTGCTCCCACACCTGCTCCAGCAACTGCTGGCGACTGAAGACCTGCCCCGGGGTGGCGGACAGGAACAGCAGCAGCTTCATCTCCGAGGGGGCCAGCGCCAGATCCTTGCCGGCCTTGCCCACGACCAGACCGGCCCGGTCTATGGCCAGTTCGCCATAGGTCTCGACCGGGGCGGGGCCCGGATCGGCGGCGGCCGGCGCGTCGTCGGAGGGAAGTGCGGTACGGCGCAGCACCGCACGGATGCGTGCTTCGAGGACCTCACCGCGGGCCGGCTTGACGATGTAGTCGTCGGCCCCCGCCTCCAGTCCGAGCACCACGTCCAGATCGTCGCCCCGCGCGGTGAGCATGATGATCGGCAGCTGCCGCTCGGCCCGGATCAGCCGGCAGATCTGGAAGCCGTCCTTGCCAGGGAGCATCAGGTCCAGCAGCACGATGTCCGGACGGAAGACCGGCAGCACGTCGAGGCCTTCCTCGCCGCTGGCCGCGGCCGCCACTTCGTGGCCGCGCCGCCGTAGCGCGAGGGACACCCCGTCCCGTACGGCGGAGTCGTCCTCGATGAGAAGTACACGTGGCATGGGTCCAGTATCAATAAGTTTCATGATGGATCCGTAACAGGAGCAGCCTCCCCGGCCCCCGGTGCATCTGACGTAGTGCGAGGCGGCGTGCACAGCATCCCCCGCCGACCGCTACGGACACGCGCACGGTGATTGAGAGAACGGGATCGGACATGGCGAGGCGCTTCGGAGTTGAGAGCGGCATCATCGGAGTGACCGCGGCGGCGGTGGTATCGGTCGTGGTCGCGGGGGCACTTGCCTTCTCCAATGTCGGAGGCCCCTCCAAGGCAGAGGCGGAGGGCGTCGGCCAGCAGAAGGCGAAGCGGGCGGCGGCCCCGGTCGACTCCTCCATAGCGCACGCCTCGGACCGCCCCGGCCGCAGCCTGAACATCACCATCGACGACGGCCCCGACCCGGTGTGGACGCCGAAGGTACTTGAGGTGCTGAAGCGGTACAACGTCAAAGCGGTCTTCTGCATGATCGGCCCGCAGGCCGAGGCGCACCCGGACCTGGTCAAGAAGGTGGCGGCCGCGGGGCACAAGCTCTGCGACCACACCGTCAGCCACAACACCGGTATGGGCAGCAAGCCGGAGAGCTACCAGTCGCAGCAGATACTCGACGCCCAGAAGATGATCGAAAAGGCGGCGGGCGGTACGCAGGTCGAGTACTACCGCGCCCCCGGCGGTGCCTTCACCCCCTACAGCCGCAAGCTGGCCGCGGACCACGGCATGCGCCCGCTGGGCTGGAACGTCGACAGCAAGGACTTCGAGGGCGGCTCCGTCTCGACGATCGAGTCGACCGTGCGCGGCGAACTCTCCAACGGTCCGACGGTCCTGTTCCACGACGGCGGCGGCAACCGCTCCCGGACCGTCGACTCCCTGAACCGGCTGCTGCCGTGGATGCAGAGCCAGGGCTACGGCTTCGGCTTTCCCAAGCGCTGAGAGGCAGGCAGACGGGCAGGCACGGCAGCCGCAGCAGCACCGACGACGGATCGGGGCCGGACACCTCAGGGTGCCGGCTCCGGTCCGTCTTTGGTGCTGAGGGAGCCGCCGGTTGCGGTGGAGGGGCTGGGCGGAGTCGACGGATGTGGCCGACGGATGGGGGCGTTGGGCAGGGTCGTTGGACAGGGCCGTTGGGCTGGGTCGTTCGACAAGGCCTTTGGGCAGGGCCGTTGGACACGGGCGTTGGACGGTCCCTGGGCGGGACCTCACGTGACCGCAGGCCGGACGCTCCCGTGATCCCGCCTCCTGGCCCTCGCGGCCCACCCGGCTCCTTCCGGGCCACCGCCTCTCACGTCCCGGGCGCCGCTGCCTCACGCCGCGCCGAACAGCTCCGCGAGGTCGCGCTCCATGCCGAGGAACGCCGGCTCGCTGCCCGCGGGCACGGCCCGGTAGGAGCGGGCGAGGAACCGCCGGACATCCGCGGTCTGCAACTGGACCATGGCGATGCCCTCGTCCGAATGGAACTCCATCACCGTCCGGTCCGGACCGGACGGCCGTACCCGCACATCGCCCCGGCCCGCAGGCCTCCGCAGCCCCTCGTCCAGCAGCTCACGGGCGAACGCCCAGTCCACCCCGGTGCCCTCCAGCGAGATCTCCGGCGGGAACAACATCCGCACCGCCAGCGGGTCCGCGGCGTGGTAGTGCAGCACTGCGGGCGCGGCGTGGGTGGAGGGAGCGGTGGCGATGAGGCGGACCTGGACGGCTTGGTCGATGACGCGGTGCACGCGCTGCTCCCTCACGGCTGTCGGATCACGGGCAATGGCTCATCCAGTAGGACGGTGTGCCCGCTCCCGTAGTGCACGCGACAGGTGTGTGAGGTATCTCATACAGGCGGCCAATTGACCGGCGGTCCGGTTCCGGGGGGGCGGGGCGCCGTCCGATGGGCGGGCCGCCGCCTGCGGCGGATGAACTGTCCCGGTGGGCCCGGGCCCGGGCCCGTCCAGCCCCGGCCCACCGGACGCCCCGTCCTGAGGGGCGCCCACCGGACGCCCCTCAGGACGATCGCTGTTCCGGAAGGTGCTGCCCCGGTTCCCCGGGGTGCACCAAGAACTCCTCCAGGATCCCCGGGGCCGCCGCCGCGGCGAAGCCGGCGGCCTCGGTGGCCGCGAGGTCCGGGATGCGATACCCGTCCTCGCCGGCCGCGACCGCGGCGGTGAGGGCGACGAGGCCGGCCCGGCGGGTGAAGGGCGAGGTCGTGAACGTCCAAGCGGCGATGGCCTCGCGCTGGAGGGCGAGGGTGTCACGGCTGAAGGTGCCCGAGCGGGCGACCAGATACGGGCCGTCCACGCCGTGTCCCAGGTTGCGGTACGCGTCCCGGGCCAGCCACCACACCAGCGCCGTGGTGAGCACCGCGTAGATCCAGGCGCAGTGCAGCAGGACGGGCGTGAACGCCGCACCGAGACCGGCGAGGACGGCGGTGCCGGGCAGCACCGCGAACAGCAGACCACGTACCCGGCGCCGACGCAGGGCAACGCGGGGGTGCGGCGCCAGCGCGACCGGTGCACCGCTGCCGGGGAACGGCGCCCGCAGGGTGCCGCCCGCCACCCGGAGCGCCTCCGTGCGGGGCGCCGGCGGCAGCAGGCCGCTGCGCTTGCGGTTCTCCTCCCGGTTGCCCAGACCGCCGGCCACCGCCCGCACCATCGCCCCGCCACCGGCCCGCAGCAGCAGCGGTTCGCGCAGCAACACCCCGCGCAGCCGGGCCCGTTCGAGGGTGACGGCGCGCGTGGTGAACAGCCCGCGGCGCACCCGCAGCGTGCGGGCGTCGGTCCACTCCAGGCAGTAGTTCCACCAGTTCTCGACGTACAGCACCACGGCGCCGACCGAACCGAGGGCGAGGACGGCCAGCAGGACCGCCGGGACCGTCAGCCAGAGGGCGCCGGCGCCGAGTTCGGTGAACGCCTGCTGGACGAAGCCGAGTTTCCAGGGCTCGATGCCGATGCCGTCCAGCACCCGGTAGGCCGATCCGGCCACCACGAACACCCCGCCGATGACCCAGAAGGTGAGCGGCGCGTACCGCAGCCAGCGCCAGTTGATGCGCGCCACCACCGGATCGTTCGTGGCCGCCTCGGCATCCGCGTACGCCAGCAGCTCCGCGCGCAGCCGTTCCGCTTCGGGCACCGCGAGCGCCTCCAGCGACAGCTCCTTGCTGCCGTCCCCCGAGCCCGCCGTGCCCGCCCGCAGCACGGTGACCCCCAGCAGCCGGTGCAGCGGCGAGGCCGTCAGATCGACCGTGCGGATCCGGTGCAGCGGCACACTGCGCAGCCGCCGGGTCAGCAGCCCGCTGCGGACATCGAAGGTGAGGGCGGCGCTCCCGCGGCCACTGCCGGCGGCTCCGCCCTCCGACCCGTCGCCACGGCTCCCGGGTGCGATCCGGAACTCCGTACGGGCCCAGCGGATCAGGCCGATCGTGGTCACCACGGCGAACGACGCGGCGAGGGCGGCGAGGGTGAACCAGGCCTTGGCGGGGATCCGGCCTCCGGTGGCCAGCGCCGTCAGTGCCAGCGAACCCAGCGGGGCGGCCAGCCAGCCGCAGTGCACCAGAAGGGTGCGCGGATCCAGCCGCCGCCACTCCGCCGCCCCGCCGGCGGGCGCGCCGGCTCCCTGGGACGCATGGTCTGCGCCGACCTGCGTTCCAGGTGCTTCGCCGGCCTGAATTCCGGGTGTCTCGGGGTCCAGTGGGGCGCTCATGCCGCATCACCCGGCACGTCCTGCGCGGCCTCGCCGATCCGCCGGGACAGCTCCTCGGCGTCCGCGTCGGACAGCCCCGCGATCTTGATGTCACCCGCGGTCGAGGCGGTGGTGACGGTCACCGTTGCCAGGCCGTACCGCCGCTGAAGGGGGCCGCGCACGGTGTCCACCGTCTGCACCCGGCTCAGCGGCGCGATCCGCCGCTTCTGCCAGAACCAGCCGCCCGCCGCGTAGACCGCCCGCTCGCCCAGCTCCCATGCGTGCACCGCGTACCGCCACCGCGGCATGACGACGAGATAGCTCACGGCCGGCACCACGAGCACGACCAGCAGCAACGGCCCCAGCCACGGCAGCGCGCCGGGGAAGAAGAGGAGGGACAGCACCGCCATGGTGAGCGCGAGGAGCAGCATCGGGCCGCTGAGGGTCAGCAGCGCCTGAAGCGTCCACCAGCGGCGGGCCCGGGGATCGACGCGGTGGCGGGGTGGACGCAGCAGCGCGGTGGCGTGCTCGGGCATGAAGGTCACCGGTTTCCAAGTCAAGCGTATGGAGTGGCGGTACGTTATAACGGTACAAGCGACTTGTAAAAACGCTCCGGGCTCCCCGAGCTGAAGCCCTGCCCGCGGGGCGCGCAGCGAAGTGCCGGACGAGGGAGGTCAGCCGTGCCCAAGAAGGTGGACCATGAAGCCAGGCGCCAGGAGATCTCCGAGGCGCTGTGGCGGCTCGCGAGCACCCGCGGACTTGACGGCGTGAGCCTGCGCGACGTCGCCGCCGAGGCCGGCATCTCGCTCGGCCGGCTGCAGCACTACTTCCGTTCCAAGGACGAGATGCTGCTCTTCGCCCTCCAGCGCATCAACCGGCTCGCGGGGGAGCGGATCCGCGCACGCATCGAGGCGCTGCCCGAGGAGCCGACGCCCCGCGAGGTGCTGCGCGCCTGCTTGTCGGGCATGCTGCCGCTGGACGAGAAGAGCCGGGTCGGGGTGCTGGTCGGCGCCGCCTACTTCGCCCGTGCCGTGTATGACGAGCCCCTGCGCGCCGAGGCCAAGGACGGCATCCCCCAGCTCCGCGCCTTGTTCGCCCACCAACTGCGGCGGGCCGCGGAGCGCGGCGAACTCCCCCCGGAACGCGCCACCGAGGACGAGGCGATGCTGCTGATCAGCCTGGTCGACGGGCTGTCCACCTATGTCCTGCTCGATGTGCACGACCCCCGCACCGCACTGCGGCTGCTGGACCTGCATCTGGCGCATCTCTTCGGGACCGAGGGGGGTGAGGACGCGCCCGCGTCGTCCGGCGCCGGGGCCGGGGCTGGGGCCAGGTCCGGAGCCAGGTCGGGGGCTGAGGTCGAGTCCGGGGCTGAGGCCGGGTCCGGGGCTGAGGCCGGGCCCGGGGTTGGGTCCGACGCGGCGGCCACTTCCGACGAGAGGTCGGAGCCGCCATCGCGCCCGGGGGAGGATGCGGCGAAGGCGGCGGGCCGGGCCTGACCGGGCCGGTCGGCGAGGTGGTGACGTGGCGATGTGCTGCTGCGGTGCTGCGGTGGCGACGCGGTGCTGCGGTGCCCGGCGGCCGCGCCAGGACGTTCTGTGCCGCTGTCCGGACGCGCTGGTGGTCGACGCATCCGGCCGCGGTGGCGGTTTACGCCTCCGGCCGCGTGGCGGTCTACGCTTCGCGCAACAGCGCGGCGAGATCGGCCTCGACGTCCAGGTGGCCTGCCTCGTCGCCCTTGGCGACGATCGCGTACGACCGGGTCAGAAAGGTCCGCAGCTCCTGCGCCTCGAACTGCACCACGGCCATGCCGCCGACGGCATGGAACTCCACGACCACCGCATCGGAGTCGTACGGCCAGATCTGCACATCGCCCGCCCCGGCCGGCGCGCACAGGCCCTCCTCCAGCAGGTCCCGCCCGAACGTCCAGGCCACTTCGGCCCCGTCCAGCGACGCCGCGGGCGGAAAGACCAAGCGCACCGCGAACGGGTCGGCACGGTCGTATCGCAGGTTTGCCGGAATCACCTGCGACCGGGGAGCAGTCGCGATGAGACGGGCCTGAACGGCTTGGTCGATGACGCTGGACATCGCCGGCTCCCTTGCATTCGTTGCGGACACTTGCGGCTTTGGTCACTAGGACGCACGGGATATCGCGGTAGTGCATTGGATTCCTGCGTGACATGCATCACGGGCCTTCGAATGTACGTATTTGCCCTCTTTGCTGGGCGTTCGGAGGCCCAATCGGCCGCCGGGGGCTCGGCCTGACGTCACATCACGTGCCGGTGGCGGTGGCTGTCTGGGCGACAATCCAGGCTTCCGCGCCGAGCAGGCAGGCCAGCGCCAGTGCAATGCCCGACGCCGAGAGCCATCGATGCCCAGCCCGCCGGCACAACCGGCAGCGACCCGCGCACCGATCGACAGCAGCGGTGACCTCGGAGTGAGCCTGACAAGCACCGCCCGCACCCCGTGCGGATGTCCGGGCGCGGGCCGACGCAACAAAGAGAAAGAAGGGCGACGAGGGGACGAGACAGTGACGCCAAGGAAGCGACAATGGCCGGGTGCCAGCCGCCAAGAAGAAGACGACGACCGCGAACGCGTCCCCCGAGCGTCGCCGCGAACTGCTCAACACCGCGGCGGAGGTCTTCGCCGCGCACGGCTACAACGCCACCACCGTCCGCCGTATCGCGGACGAGGCCGGGATGCTCGCCGGCAGTCTCTACTACCACTTCGATTCAAAGGAATCGATGCTGGACGAAATCCTGTCCAGCTTCCTGACCGAGTTGTGGGACGGCTATGACGCCGTACTCGCCGCCGGGCTCGGACCCCGGGAGACCATCGAAGCCCTGGTCACCGAGTCCTTCCGGGAAATCGACCGGCATCGTGCGGCCGTCGCCATCTACCAGAAGGAATCCAGGCACCTCGCCGCCCAGCCCCGCTTCGGCTATCTCACCGACTCCCAGCGGAAGTTCGAAAAGGCCTGGCTCGGCACCCTGGAGCGAGGCGTGGCCGGCGGAGTCTTCCGTGCCGACCTCGACATCCGGCTCACCTACCGCTTCGTCCGCGACACCGTCTGGGTCGCGGCGAGCTGGTACAGGCCGGGCGGACAGCACAGCCCCGAGGAGATCGCCCGGCAGTACCTCTCGATGGTGCTGGACGGCATCGCCGTACGAGGGTGACCTCACCCCGGCAGGCGGCGGCGCTCTCCCCGCCCGCCGAGATCCCTCTGCTACCGGCGGCCGGTCAGCAGGGGGTGTTCTTCACGTACAGCGCTCGTGGCCCCTGGGTCGTGCCGTAGCGGACGTCCTTCGTCGCTCCCTTGGGGAGGCTGCCGTGAGGGTCGCGGTGATGCGGGACGACGATGGTGAAGCACGAGGTCCGCTTGGTGCACAGATTCGTCAGGCGGACATAGCGCTGGCCGCCCTTGTTGAAGTACTTCCGGACCTTGACGCACTGCGGCGACCGGTCGGCGGCTGCCGCACTTGAAGCGGTGGTCAGCGTGACAGAGGCGCTGCACGCCACTATTGCCACCACTATGGCCAAGAATTTCCTCATGTGATCCCCCCGCTGGACAACTCGGTATTCCCCCGCGAAGCCCGTAGACGCTTCGCACGTTCATTCCCCATTGTCCACACTCACTCAGGGAAAATCAGCCCCGGGGGCCACACGGGGACACAAGCGCGACATGAGCGCGACCCTTTCGGAACCGGGCCGGGCCGCCGGGGTACGGCTCCTCAACCCGTCGCCCGAGGAACGCCCGGGGGTCCCGCTCGCCGGCTCATGGACTGTTACGGAGCAGGTCAGGCTCCTGTTATCGCCGCGGGGCCGGCGCCGACCTCCGATGCGCAACCGGGTCTGCCGCTCACCGTTGGGGAGATAGTTCAATGCGCGACGGGCCAGGTTGGTCACATTCTCCGGTATGCCTTGTCTGCGCCTTCCCCTGGCCCTGGCCCTGCCCCTAGCCCTGCCCCTTCCCCTGGCCTTGGCTCCTGCCCCCTCCCGCCCCCGCCCCGCCCCTCCCGCCTTGCCCGGACCAGCTCTGTCAGGACCCGCTCTGTCCAGACCTGCCGTGCCCGGCTCCACCGAGCACGGCAGGGCACTCCACTGCACGGCCTGCCCGGCCCGGCACTCCCCGGCGACCCTCCCGGCCTGGCACCCTGCGCAGACCGCCAGCCGTATCTCCACGCCGCCCTCCGGCGCGCTCTGTCCGTGGCAAGCACCGGCACCGTCGGCCCCGACCCCACATGCCTCGGGCCCCGGCTCTGCATCTCTCGCCCGGCCCCGTACGTCTCGGGCCCCGGCCCCGTAACTTTCGCTCAGCCCCCTATCTCTCGCTCAGCCCGGTACTCTCGCTCGGCCCTGCATGTCTCGCCAGGCCGCGAGCCAACGCCGCCGAAGGCCCGGAACGGTGCCCGCGATCCGGACCAGCCGAAGAGCCTGGCAGTGGGTCGGTGCGCCGCCGGATCATCGGCCGGGAGGTCACTCGCCCGCAGACGGGCGTGCCGTCACCACCCGCAGGCCCCGGTCCGCGAACTCACGGCGGGTTGCCTCCCTCGCTCCGCTGTCCGTGATGAAGGTGTCAAAGACATCCGCGTCGCCGACCCGGGCGAAGCAGCGCTCGCCGATCTTGGACGAGTCCGCGACGACCACGGCACGCCGGGCGCGCTCGGCCATGAGGCGGTTGACCCGGGCCTCGGCCTCGTCGTGCACCGTGGCGCCCATCATCGGGTCCATGCCATTGGCGCCGATGAAGGCGATGTCGATGGAGATCTGCTGAAGCACCAACTCGCTGAAGGGGCCAACCAGTTCGAACGACCGTGAATGCGCCACCCCACCCGTGAGCACAATCTTGATCTGTGGCCGCACGGCCAGCTCGTTCGCAATGTTGAGGGAGTTGGTGACAATCGTCAGATGCGGTTGTGGGCCCGCCTCCGCAAAGTCCGGACGGGTGGCGAGCACGCGGGCGATGGCCGTGGTCGTGGTGCCCCCGCTCAGTCCGACCACATCCCCCCGTTCGACCAGCTTCGCCGCTGCGTTGGCGACTGCCTCCTTCTCCGCCGAGCGGTGCGCGTGCTTGTAGCGGATCGGCAGGTCGTACGCCACGGAGCTGAGCACCGCGCCGCCCCGGGTACGGGTCAGCAACTGCTGCTCCGCCAGGGCGTCCATGTCGCGCCGCATCGTGGCGGCCGAGACCTCCAGCGCGGTCGCGGCCTCCTCGACGTCCACCCGGCCCCGGTCCCCGAGCAGCTCAAGCAGTGCGTTCATCCGTTCATGGCGCTTCATGGCGCGAGCCTAATTCGTTTCAGCAGGCCACGGTGGCGCGCGGTGGGCGCCGTCGTACTCCACTGGGCTCTCCTCCCTGTCGTTGCCCCGCCGGTGCTGCCGAGTCGTCTGCGTGATCATTCGCCGGGCGGGGCGGGGCGAGGCGTATGGATGGATGGCGTGCCGTGGCCACGCGCTGGGGGTGGGGCGGGTGGCCGGTCTGTCCGGCCGCCTCTGGCGGTCACGGGGGCGAGGCGGTGGTGATTGCTTGTCCTCCAAGCGGCTCTGCCGGGGTGAGCTGCCGAAGGGAAGGCCACTGCCTCTGCCGTCACCCCCGGGCCGGGGCCTGGGCTGCGTACTGGCCCGGGACCGCCGCCGGAGTGCCCAGGACGTCCAGGAGACGTGCCGCTTCCTCGGCCACTGCCGCCCGGGCCGGCTTGATGTACTTCCGCGAGTCGACGAGCGCCGGGTCGGCATCCAGCGTCTGCCGTATCGAGTGGGTGAAGACGGAGACCAGATGAGTGGAGATATTGATCTTCGTCATTCCGGCGGCGATGGCGCGGCGCAGTTCGTCGTCCGGCACCCCGGAGGAGCCGTGCAGAACCAGCGGCACCGGCAGGGTGGAGTGCAGCGCCGCGATGAGTTCCTTGTCGAGTACGGCCGTGCGTTCCTGCATCGCATGCGAGGAACCGACAGCCACGGCGAGGGCATCGACGCCCGTTGCGCGGACGAAGGCCAGGGCCTCATCCGGGTTGGTGCGCACCCCTGGTGCGTGGACCCCGTCCTTGCCGCCGATCTCGCCGAGTTCGGCCTCGACGTAGGCGCCGCGCTCATGGCACCAGGCCGTGAGTTCGGCGGTGGTGGCGACGTTCTGTTCATACGGGAGGGCGGAGGCGTCCACCATGACCGAGCCCACCCCGGCGGTGATGCCCTGCTGGACCAGCTCCGTGTCGGTGATGTGGTCGAGGTGTACCGCGATCCGGGCGGTGGACTCCTCAGCGAGGGCGAGGGTGGCACGTGTGAGGGGCCGCAGGCTGCCGTGATAGCGGATGCAGTTCTCACTGATCTGCAGGATCAAGGGGATGCCGGTGCGCTCGGCGGCGGTGACGAGTGCCTCGGCGGTCTCCAGATGGATGACGTTGAACGCCGCGGCACCGACCCGCGCCGCACGCGCGGCGTCGATGATCGATGAGGTCGGAACTAGGGGCATGGGACGCTGACTCCCTTGCGGGTGGGGCTGGTTGACGTGAGGCAGGCGGGTGAGGCGCGCGGAGAGGCGGGCGGCTACGAGGCGGCCGGCGCTTCGAGCATCACCGAACGGGTCAGGCTGCGCGGGTTGTCCGGATCCAGGCCGCGGGCGCGGGCCCGTTCCAGTGCCACCCGCTGGACCAGCACCAGGTCCGCCAGCGGATCGCGGGCATGGCGCACGAAGCGGGCACCGGTCCGCACCACATCGGCCTCCAGCCCGTCCGGAGCATGGCCGAACAGCCAGGTCACCCGGCCCGGTGCGGCTATCGCGATCGGACCGTGGCGGTACTCCATCGCGGGGTAGGACTCCGTCCAGCTCTGCGACGCCTCCCGCATCTTGAGCGCCGCCTCATTGGCCAGACCGAACGTCCAGCCCGTGCCGAGGAAGGAGAACTGCTCGGCGTCCACCCACTCCTTCTCCACCGGTGCGACCAGTGCCTCTTCCGCGTCGGTCACCGCCCGGGAGACGTCCTCGCCCAGATGCGCGCGCAGCAGCGTCAGCGCCGTCGTGGCGAAACGGGTCTGCACCACCGACTTCTCATCGGCGAACGGCAGCGCGACCGTCCGGTCGGAGAGGGTGACCGCCGGAGTCTCGGGATCGCCGATGATCGTCACCGTCGGGATGCGCCCCTTGACGGCATCGAGCACGCGCAGGACCTCGGTCGTGGTGCCGGACCGTGTAATGGCCACCACTGCGTCATAGCCGCGGTCGCTGCCGAGGAAGGCCTCGGAGGCGGCGAACGGATCCGTCACCCCCTGGCCGGCCGCCTCCCGCAGCGCCGCGTACGACTGCGCCATGAACCATGACGTTCCGCAGCCGATGACTGCCACCCGCTGTCCGGCCTCGGGCAGCGGACCGGCCGCCGCACCGAGCCGCGCGGCCTCCCGCCAGGTCTCCGGCTGACTGTGCAGCTCCTGTTCCATGTATGAGATCTCGCTCATGGCCACCCTCCCGTGACGTTCCTTGCACTGCGTAGAACTTGGTTGCACAAAACTGCAATATTCGGCTTCGTTGCAATCGACTGTACGCAGAAATCTCGCAGCGTTCCATCCCTCGAACGAGTGGGCGCACCAGAGGGGCGGGAAGGCTGCCGGCCTGATGTGGGCGCCTGATGTGGGCCTGATGGGCCAAGCGCGCACAGGACTGCGGCCTGCGATTGGTCGGATGGCCGGGCGGGGTGGATGCGGGGAGGAGGGGTGACAGGGAGGTGACGTGAAGGTGTTGACAGCTGCGTGAAAGGCGCCGAATACTCGCAAGATCAGTCACGCACGTTTCGTCATGCAGCAAGGCCCGCCCGCCGCACAAAGGACTTCCCGTGTCCACTGCCACGCTCTCCGCGACGCCCCCGCCGCCCTCACCCGAGACCGCACGCCGCACCGGCAGGCTGTTCGCACTCACCGGCGCCGTCGTCGGCGTCATCTACGGCTACGACACCGGCAGCATCTCCGGTGCCCTGGTGTTCCTGAGCAAGGACTTCCATCTCACCGAGGCTGAAAAAGGCCTGGTCAACAGCATCTTGGTGGGCGGCTCCATCGTGGGCGCCCTGATCGGCGGCAAGCTCGCCGACGCCCTGGGCCGCAAGGCCGCGATGCTGATCGTCGCCGGCTCCTACGCCGTGTTCGTCGCGCTCTCCGCCCTCGCGCCCGACGTCATCGTGCTGGACGTGGTCCGCTTCCTGCTCGGCGTCGCCATCGGCATCTCGATCGTCGCCGCCCCGCTCTATGTCGCCGAATCGACACCGGCACGTATCCGCGGAGCCTCCGTCGCCGCCTACCAAGTCGCCACGGTCGCGGGCATCGTCATCACATATTTCGTCAACTGGGGCCTGTCCGGCGGCGGTCACTGGCGGTGGATGCTCGGCCTCTCCGCGATCCCCGCCGCACTCGTCCTGATCCCGCTGCTCCGGCTGCCGGACACCCCACGCTGGTACGTCCTCAAGGGGCGCACGGAACGGGCCGTCGAGGTCATGGCGATGACCGACCCGGATGTCGATCCGCGGGCCGAGGTCGCCGCTGTGGGAGCGGCGCTCGCCGAGGAGAGCGGCGGCTCGGCGCGCTCCATGCTGCGCAAGCCGTATGCCCGTGCCGCACTCTTCGTCGTCGGCCTCGGGTTCTTCTGCCAGATCACCGGCATCAACGCCGTGACGTACTACAGCCCGCAGATCTTCGAGGAGATGGGCTTCACCGGCAACGGCCAGAACTTCCTGCTGCCGTCCTTCGTCCAGCTCGCCTCGCTGGCCGCGACGGTGCTCGCCATCCTCATCATCGACCGGCTCGGACGCCGGCTGGTGCTGCTCAGCGGCATCGGCACGATGGCCGTGATGCTCGCCGTCCTGACCGCGGTCTTCGGCACGGGCGAGCTGCACGGTGCCATGACCTGGGTGGGTTTCGCGGCCATTCTGCTGTTCACCGCCGCCTTCAACTTCGGCTTCGGCTCACTGATCTGGGTCTATGCGAGCGAGGCGTTCCCCGCCCAGCTGCGCTCGACGGGGGCGTCGGTCATGCTCACGGCCGACCTGGTGGCCAACCTCCTGATCGCCCAGTTCTTCCCCTCGCTGATGGCATGGGCGGGCGCCGCCCGGACGTTCGCCGGGCTCGGCGTCCTCGCGCTCGCCGCCCTGGTCTTCGCTTTCGTCACCGCGCCCGAGACCAAGGGGCGCCAACTGGAAGAGATCCAGGACTACTGGCGCAATGGGGGACGCTGGCCCGCACCACTTGCACCGGGCTCCGCGAGCCCCGACCCGCACCGCGATGCGGCGCTGCCTCCGACCACGACTGCGTAGAGGGGGGATGGCGGGGTCCCTGGAGTCCCGGTGCTCCCCGCCTGCCGCGGCACGGTGCAGCTGTGCAGCTGCCTGCTCACCGCGGGGTTGCCGTTTCAGGACGGCAGTTGCTCCCGGTACTGCTCCAGCGCGGGCGCCGTCGTCGTCGCCACGAACTCGGTGACCCGGTACTCACACACGCCGGCGAGGACGAAGGGGTCCTCGGCCACGATCCGCTCGACGGTCGCACGGTCCGGCCCGGCAGCGAGAATGACGCCGCCGTCGCGCGGCACCTTGCGGCCGGCGGCGAGGAAATGCCCCGCGGCGTACCCCCTCTTCAGCCACTCCACGTGGTCCTCAAGGGCCTCGTCGACGCGTGCGAGGGGTGCGGTATAGGTCAATTCCAGTACGAACATGGCTGCAATATAGAGGAGGTGCCGGGCGCGGCCGCTGCCTCTCCCGGTAGGGGACGTTCCGCCCCGGGCGGGCCACCCCTGGCTCGCCGTCGGCTCGGTGCCGCGGGCCCATCGGGATCCGCCCGCGAGCCGATCCGCCCGCTCCGGGCTCGCTCAGCGGTTCGGTAGCGTGGTGGCCACCATGGACACTCCCGGAACGCTCTCCTGCGACGACGAACTGCGGCACTGGCCCACCGACGAAACCCAGGCGCGCGCGGTGCAGGACCGGTTGCGGCCCCGTGTGCGGCTCGATGAAACAGGGCCGGAGCCGGGGTTCGACGGCACCGTGGTCGGCGTGGACGTGGCCTACGACGACGCACGCGATGTCGTCGCCGCGGCCGCCGTCGCGCTGGACGCCCGTACGCTCGCCGTCGTCGACGAAGCCACCGCTGTCGGGCAGGTCTCCTTTCCGTACGTCCCGGGACTGCTCGCCTTCCGTGAGATTCCCACCGTGCTCGACGCGCTCGCCCGCCTCGCCCGCGTTCCTGACCTCGTGGTCTGCGACGGCTACGGGCTGGCGCACCCGCGACGCTTCGGGCTGGCCAGCCATCTGGGGGTGCTGACGGGGCTGCCCACCATCGGTGTGGCCAAGAACCCCTTCACGTTCCGGTACGCACCCCCCGGGCCCGACCGCGGCGCCACCTCCCCGCTGCTGGACGGCGCCGAGGAGGTGGGCCGTGCGCTGCGTACCCAAAAGGGCGTCAAGCCGGTCTTCGTCTCCGTGGGGCACCGCGTCGACCTCGACCGGGCCTGTGCGCATACGCTCCGCCTGGCGGCCCGCTACCGCCTTCCGGAGACGACGCGCGCCGCCGACGCGCTGTGCCGGAAGGCGCTCGCGGCCGCCTGAGGTGGACCGGCGAGGGATCCGCGCTACTCCTGGACGACGCGGAACGTGATGCCCGCCTCCTGGAGGCGAGCGGTGAGCGCATCCCCCATGGCGACCGCGGTCGTCACCTGGCCCGCGGTCTCCGGCAGATCGTCGAAGGCCAGGCTGAGCGCCGACTCGGCAAGCATCTTCGCCGTCTCGTCGTAGCCGGGGTCGCCGCCCGCGACCTCGGTGACCAGGCGCCTGCCGCCGGCGGAGGCGACGAAGCGCACCTTGAACCAGCTGCGCGCACGGCGTTCGGGGCCCGGCCCGTCGCCCGGCTCCAGGCGCCCCGACAACCAGCGCCGTGCGGGCGGCACCTGGGCGAGCGCACACAGGGCCCCCGCTCCCAGCGCACCGCCGACGGCGATCGGCAGCCGCTGTACGCCCGCGTAGTGGCGATAGCGGAAATCGGGTCCGTAGCGCTCCAGCGCGGCGGCCGAGCGCGCGACGATCTGCGCGTCGACGGTGGGCAACGGCACACCCCAGGTCCGGGTTTCGCGGCTCTTGAGGGGCGGGCCGAGGGGCGCGCGCACCGTGCGGCCGGCCGGTCGCGGTGCGGCCCGCTGCCGTTCGCGGGCGGCCCGCGCCATGGCGACCGGGCGCGAGGCGGCGGTCAGCACGGAGGCCAGCGTGCCTCCGGAGAACGTGGCATTGCTCCGGACGAATCCGTCGATCCGCACGGGGACGCCTTCGGGGAGGAGCCCGACCGTGAAGAGCACGCCCAGATCGTGCGGGACGGAGTCGAAGCCGCCGGCATGGACGAGGCGGGCGCCCGTGGCGCGGGCGGTCGCGTGGTGCCGGAGGTACATCCGGTCGATGAACTCCGACTCCCCGGACAGATCGACATAGTCGGTGCCGGCCGCGGCGCACGCGGCCACCAGCGGCTCACCGTGGAGCACATAGGGGCCGACGGTCGTTACCAGTACCCGGGTGTCGGCGGCCAGCGCGCGCAGCGAGTCCGCGTCGCCGCTGTCGGCCCGCAGCAGCGGCAGCTCGGCACAGGCCGGGTCGATCTTCGCCAGCCGGTCGCGCAGCTGCTCCAGTTTCGCGGTGTTGCGCCCGGCCAGGGCCCAGCGGCAGTCCTTGGGGGCGTGTTCCGCGAGGTATTCGGCCGTGAGCGCGCCGGCGAAACCGGTCGCGCCGTAGAGGACGAGGTCATGGGCCCGTCCAGTGGTGTCCTGCCGTCGCATCTGCGTCCTCTCCAGCACCCGCGTGATCTGAAGTCCGGACCCTAGGCAGTCACCGTCGCCCCGTCAACGCCCGTTTGTGGCAACTCCCTTGGGCGTCCGAGGAACGGCGCGGAGCGCGGCGTGCAGTCTTGACAGTGCGTCGGCACGGGGCCAGATTCACGGAGAGCACCATGACGTAGGACGTCCGATGTCGGGTACGCCGCTCGTTGCTCTCACCCGTCTCACCTGTCTCTCCCTTCGTACGCCGGCGGTGAGCGGGCGGATGTTCCGGGGGCCAGTCGTCGCGCGGGACCCGGACGCCGGCGACCTAGCGGACATTTCCCCCGACGGCACCGCCCCCGACGACACCCGGCACCGAACCGCCCGCCTACTGCTGGAGGAGGCCGGATTGCTGTGACGATGCGCCCCTGGGACATCCCTGGCCGGATACGGAGCGGGCGGCTGGAGGTCACTGGATCCCAGTGGAAGGCGATGTTCGCCGCCTGGATCGGTTATCTCCTGGACGGCTTCGACTTCGTCCTGATCACGCTCGTACTGACCGACATCGCCGGCGAATTCCACCTGCGCACCACCACCGCCGCCTCGCTGATCTCCGGCGCCTTCATCACCCGATGGCTGGGCGGCGCCGCACTGGGCGCGATGGGTGACCACTACGGCCGCCGGGCCGCCATGATCACCAGCATTCTGCTCTATTCGCTCGGCACCTTTGCCTGCGGGTTCGCCTGGGATTACACCAGTCTATTCGTCGCCCGGCTGGTCATCGGTCTGGGCATGGCGGGGGAGTACAGCGCCGGCGCGACGTATGTGCTGGAGAGCTGGCCCACTCGATGGCGTAACCGCGCTTCCGGATTCCTGATCTCCGGTTATGCGGGCGGCACCGTCCTCGCGGCCGAGCTCTACACGTGGGTGGTCCCGCGCTGGGGCTGGCGCTGGATGTTCTGGATCGGCGTGCTGCCCGTCCTGGTCGCCGTGTGGGTGCGCAGATCGCTGCCGGAGGCCGGTGACTGGCAGCGGCAGATCGCCGCCCGTGCGGACGGGGAACGCCCCAACCCCTTCCGGCCGTTGTTCACCGGCCGCCTCCGGGGCTGGGGCAACATGGCCCTGGCGGCGACCGCCTCGGTCGCGCTGTTCTGCGTCTTCACGCCTGTCGGCGCCGGTGGTGTCCCCTGGCTGTCGGGCGTCGCCGCGCTGTGCCTGATCGCGTTCGCCGTGCAGCTCGGCGGTCGCCGGGGATGGCTGCTGTACGTCTCCCTCATGGCGACCGTCTTCTGCGCCTTCCTCTACAGCTGGCCGATCCAGGCCCTGCTGCCCACCTACCTCAAGACCGATCTCGGATACGCCCCCGCGCAGGTCACCGACGTCATGTTCTACGCGGGCTTCGGCACCATGGCGGGCTGTTGGCTGGCGGGCTTCGCCGGTGACCTGCTCGGCACCCGCCGCGCCTACGCGTACACCCTGCTGGCCTCACTGGCCTTCGTCTTCCCGGTCTTCGCGGTACGGGACAGTCTCCCGGCACTCGGAGTCCTCATCTTCGTGCTGCTCGCGCTCGGCCAGGGCATCTCCGGGATCCTGCCGAAGTACCTCGCCGGCCACTTCCCGACCGCCACCCGCGCCGCCTCCCTGGGCTTCGTCTACAACGTCGGGGCCCTGGGCGGGGCGGTGGCGCCCGTCCTCGGGGCCCGTCTGGCCGAAGGCATGCCCCTGGGGCGGGCGCTCGCCGTGCTCACCTTCGGGCTGACGCTCGTCGTCATCCTCCTGGTGGGCGGCAACGTCCCGCAGCGACTCGGACGCCTTGCGGACCGTCAGGCGCCCGACGACCACCTCGTACCGGAGCCCGGGGGAGCGGGAGCCCTGCCCGCGGCGGCGGCGCCCGGCCCGGCGTCCGGGGGCGCGGCCCCCGACGCGCCGTAGCGGTGTCCGGCTCGCCGGGTGCCACGGCCGGGCCGGACGGGGCGGGCGCCGAGCGGAGGATGGGCGCCGCGCCTCCCGACGAGCGTGGCGTCGTGCGCAGCCGGGCAGGCATGGCGGCAGGCGTTCCGCGGCCGACCGGGCGTCCGGCGCTCCGCGGGGCCGTTGTCAGTGGTCGCCGTTAGCGTGGAATGCGTTGGCCGGCCCGCGCGATGTGTGCGTGGGCCAAGCGGCACCGCGGACGGTGCCGTACGGGGGACGGACGTGGAGGAAGTCATGGCGAAGGCGTCGGATCCGGCGGCGGTGCGGGAGCGGGTGCGGGCGTTCGCGCTGGCCCTTCCCGGAGCCGTGGAGGAGTTTCCGTGGGGCGAGAGCGTCATCAAGGTCAACAAGAAGGTCTTCGTCTTCCTCGGGGCCGATGACGGCAGCCATCCACGCGGGGTCACGCTGAAACTCACGGACCCGGAGGCACATGCCCATGCGCTGACCTCGCCCGGCGCCAAGCCCGCCGGTTACGGCCTGGGCGCGTCCGGATGGGTTCAGGTCCCCCTGGAGGAGCGGGGCGCCCCGTCGGCCGAGCTGCTCTGCGACTGGGCGGAGGAGTCGTATCGCGTCATAGCCCCCAAGAAGCTCATCGCCGAGCTCGACGGGGGATAGCGGCGCAGCGGCAGCAGACGCGCAAAGGCCCGTGACGGCGATGGCAGTTGGCGCTTTCTAGGGGTCGTCGCAACACGTGGTCGTGTTGGTCAGGCCACGAGCAGATTATGCAGGCGCTCGGCTGGGGTTTCCCAGCCGAGCGTTTTGCGTGGGCGGCCGTTGAGCTCGGCGGCGACGGCGGTCAGATGCTCGCGGGTGTGGATGGACAGGTCGGTGCCCTTGGGGAAGTACTGCCGCAGCAGGCCGTTGGTGTTTTCGTTCGAACCGCGCTGCCAGGGACTAGCCGGGTCGCAGAAGTAGACCGGGATGTCAGTCGCGACGGTGAACTCACGGTGGCGTCCCATCTCCGCTCCTTGGTCCCAGGTCAACGACCGCTTCAGATGGGTTGGCAGCGTCTGGACCGTCTCGACCAGCGCGTCGCGGACCAGCTCGGTGCCCCGGCCGGCGGGCAGGTGGACCAGCAGCACGTATCGGGTGGACCGTTCGACCAAGGTGCCGATGGCCGAGGCGCCGTCCTTGCCGATGATCAGGTCGCCTTCCCAGTGGCCGGGCACCGCCCGGTCCTCCACCTCTGAGGGGCGCTCACTGATCATGACCATCGGATCGCGGAAGCGTGGCCGGCGCTGCTGGGCCAGGCGCCGGGGCTTGCGCCGGACGCGGCCGGTGCGCAGAGCGGTGGCCAGCTCGCGGCGCAGTTCACCCCGGCCTTGGACGTAGAGGGCCTGGTAGACGGTCTCGTGGACCACGTGCATCTCCGGCCGGTCGGGAAACTGGGCGCGCAGAGCCTGGCAGATCTGCTCCGGGCTCCACCGTAGGTCCAGCCGGCCCTGAACGAAGGTGCGCAGTTCGGGGTTGTTCCTGATCTTCCCGAGTTTGGGGCGGGGTCGACGGGCGTCCGCGCGGGCCTGGGCGGCGTACGGACGGTAGTGCCACAGGCCGCGGCTCCCGTCGGTGCGGTTGCGGCGTATCTCCCGGCTGACCGTGGACGGGCTGCGGCCCAGCTCAGCGGCAATCTGCCGGACTGACGCCTTCTCCCGCAGGCGGTCGGCGATGTAGATCCGCTCGTCAGTGCGCAGGTATCGGGACTGACCGGAAGGCGGCACCACCGGTCGAACTGGTGGTGCCGCCTTCTGCTTGCGGTCGGCGATACGGCCATTTCGCCAGCGGCGGCCGGTCTTGTCATTGATACCGACGATCCGGCACGCCTGATTGTTGCTGAAGCCCTGCTGCATGAGCTGGAAGTATGTCTCCCGCTCACGCAGCAGCTTCTTCGGCCCCTGAGCCGTCCGGATCTCTCGAACCTTGAAGTCCATCCCACCCCTTGAACTGGGGTGTTGCGACGACCACTAGAACGGAAGGTTGAGCATCGCCGGCGCGGGCCTTTTCCGCGGTTGCCGCCTGGCATGAGGGGCTTGTGGAAAGTGGAACACGTTCTTAACATCACGAGTGTTACATCAGAAGTGTCACAGTGCGGAAAGGCATGGGGCGCGATGACAGAGTCAGGGCACGGTCCGCTGAGCGGGGTGCGGGTCGTCGAACTCGCAGGCATCGGTCCCGGCCCCTTCGCGGCCATGCTGCTGGCCGACCTCGGCGCCGATGTCGTCCGCGTCGACCGCCCCGGAGGCGCGGGGCTGGGCATCGACCCCGCGTACGACCTCACCAACCGCAACAAACGCTCCGTGCTGGTGGACCTGAAGACCCCCGAGGGGGTGGCGCAGGTACGGGAACTGGTCGCCCGCGCCGACGTGCTGGTGGAGGGCTACCGCCCCGGGGTGGCCGAGCGGCTGGGCGTGGGCCCCGAGGAGTGCCTGGCGCTCAACCCCCGGCTGGTCTACGGCCGGATGACGGGCTGGGGGCAGCAGGGCCCGCTCGCCGACACCGCCGGACACGACATCGGCTATATCGCCATCACGGGCGCCCTCGGCATGATCGGATCGCCCGACGGCCCGCCCGCCATCCCCGCCAACCTCGTCGGTGACTACGCCGGCGGCTCCCTCTACCTCGTCATCGGCATCCTCGCCGCCCTCCAGCACGCCCGCAGCGAAGACGGCAGGGGCCAGGTCGTGGATGCCGCCATCGTCGACGGCACGGCTCACCTGACGGCGATGATCCACGGCATGTTGGCGGCCGGCGGCTGGCAGGACCGGCGCGGCAGCAATCTGCTGGACGGCGGCGCACCCTTCTACGGTGCCTACGAGACCGCCGACGGTGGCCATATGGCGGTAGGTGCGCTGGAGAAGCGCTTCTACGGCGAGTTCATCCGGCTGCTGGGCCTCGCCCAGGAGGTCCCTGACCGCGATGACCTCGCCGCTTGGGCAGAGCTGCGCTCGGCCATCGCCGCGCGCTTCAGGACCCGGACCCGCGAGGAGTGGACGGCGGTCTTCGAGGGTTCCGACGCCTGTGTGGCGCCCGTGCTCTCCCTCCGCGAGGCCCCGCGGCATCCGCATCTCGCCGCCCGCGGCACCTTCGTCGAGCACGAAGGGATCACCCAGCCCGCGCCCGCGCCGCGGTTCTCGCGCACGCCGGGTGCACTCCGCAGACCACCCGCACGGCCCGGTGCGGACACCGCGGAGATCGCGCGCGACTGGCAGGCACCCGGCCTCCTCGCCCCGCCGCCGGACGGCCCGTCCGACGCCCCGCCCGCCGGCCGGAGCCGCGCCGAGCAGAAGGACACGGCCGGCTGATGGAACGCGCCACCACGCTCCGGGAGCTCCGCTCCGCCGGGGAGCAGCGGGCGACCACCTCCGCCGTGCCGGACCGATGCCGCCCACCGATGCCGCTGCGCGGGCCCGAAGGCCGGTCCGCGACCGGAGCGGCGTTCCGGCAGGCGGGCGGGCGGGTGCCCGGCGTCCGCACCGTAGGGCCGCTGCCCGGCTTCCGCCCCGTGGGGCCGCTGCCCGCCAAGCCGACCGAGACCGTCAAGCACTGGCTCTGAGGAGGGCCCGGACAGATGAAGCGCCAGATCTTCACCGCGGACCACGACGCGTTCCGCGAGACCGTACGGACCTTCCTCACCAGGGAAGTGACGCCGCACTACGAGCAGTGGGAGAAGGACGGCATCGTCAGCCGCGACGCCTGGCGGGCGGCCGGCGCCCAGGGGCTGCTCGGGCTCGCGGTGCCCGAGGAGTACGGCGGGGGCGGACAGCCCGACTTCCGCTACAGCGTGGTGCTGGCCGAGGAGTTCACCCGGGCCGGTGCCGCCGGGCTCGCCGTGGGCCTGCACAACGACATCATCGGCCCCTATCTGACGACGCTCGCCACCGAAGAGCAGAAGCGCCGCTGGCTGCCCGGCTTCTGCAGCGGCGAGACCATCACCGCCATCGCGATGACCGAGCCCGGCGCCGGCTCCGACCTGCAGGGCATCCGCACCCACGCCGAGGACGCCGGCGACCACTGGATCCTCAACGGTTCCAAGACCTTCATCTCCAACGGCATCCTCGCCGACCTGGTCATCGTCGTGGCCAGGACGACGCCGGAGGGCGGGGCGCACGGTCTGAGCCTGCTGGTCGTCGAGCGGGGCACGGCGGGTTTCGAGCGCGGCCGCAACCTCGACAAGATCGGCCAGAAGGCCCAGGACACCGCCGAGCTGTTCTTCCACGACGTCCGCGTCCCCAAGGAGAATCTGCTCGGCGAGCTGAACGGCGCCTTCATCCATCTGATGACCCATCTCGCGCAGGAGCGGATGAACATCGCCGTCTCCGGTATCGCCGCCGCCGAACATCTGCTGGAGATCACCAGCCGGTACGTCAAGGAGCGCGAGGCGTTCGGACGGCCGCTGTCCAAGCTCCAGCACATCCGCTTCGAGATAGCCGAGATGGCCACCGAATGCGCCGTCACCCGCGCCTTCGTCGACCGCTGCATCGCCGACCACGCCGCCGGCGAGCTGGACGCGACGCATGCCTCGATGGCCAAGTGGTGGGCCACCGAGCTGCAAAAACGCGTCGCCGACCGCTGTCTGCAACTCCATGGCGGATACGGCTATATGGCCGAATACCGCGTGGCCAAGGCCTTCACCGACGGCCGCATCCAGACGATCTACGGAGGGACCACCGAGATCATGAAGGAGATCATCGGACGCTCCCTCCTGGACTGACCCGGACGGCCCCGGACCACCCGCTGCCCCTGCCCCACCTTCATGCGAAAGGCTTGTTGACTTGAGTACCGAAGCGTACGTATACGACGCGATCCGCACCCCGCGCGGCCGCGGCAAGGCCACTGGCGCGCTGCACGGCACCAAGCCGATCGACCTGGTCGTCGGACTGATCCACGAAGTGCGCCGGCGCTTCCCCGGACTCGACCCGGCCGCCGTCGACGACATCGTGCTCGGCGTGGTCGGCCCGGTCGGCGACCAGGGATCCGACATCGCGCGGATCGCGGCGATCGCCGCGGGCCTGCCCGACACGGTCGCCGGCGTACAGGAGAACCGCTTCTGTGCCTCGGGTCTCGAAGCCGTCAACATGGCCGCGGCCAAGGTGCGTTCGGGCTGGGAGGACCTGGTCCTGGCGGGCGGTGTCGAATCCATGTCCCGGGTCCCGATGGCCTCGGACGGCGGCGCCTGGTTCGCCGACCCGATGACCAACTTCGACACCGGCTTCGTCCCGCAGGGCATCGGCGCCGACCTGATCGCCACCATCGAGGGCTACACCCGGCGCGACGTCGACGAATTCGCCGCGCTCTCCCAGGAGCGCGCCGCCGAGGCCTGGAAGGACGGCCGCTTCGACCGCTCCGTCGTCCCGGTGCGCGACCGCAACGACCTGGTCGTCCTCGACCACGACGAGCACATGCGGCCCGGCACCACCGCCGACTCGCTGGCCGGCCTCAAGCCGTCCTTCGCCACGATCGGTGACGCGGGCGGCTTCGACGCGGTCGCCCTGCAGAAGTACCACTGGGTCGAGAAGATCGACCACGTCCACCACGCGGGCAACTCCTCCGGCATCGTGGACGGCGCGGCGCTCGTCGCCATCGGCTCCAAGGAGGTCGGCGAGCGCTACGGCCTGACCCCGCGGGCCCGCATCATCTCCGCCGCGGTCTCCGGTTCCGAGCCCACGATCATGCTCACCGGCCCGGCGCCCGCCAGCCGCAAGGCCCTCGCCAAGGCCGGGCTGACCATCGACGACATCGACCTCGTCGAGATCAACGAGGCCTTCGCCGCCGTGGTGCTGCGCTTCGTCAAGGACATGGGCCTGAGCCTGGACAAGGTCAACGTCAACGGCGGCGCCATCGCCCTGGGCCACCCCCTCGGCGCCACCGGCGCCATGATCCTCGGCACCCTGATCGACGAGCTGGAGCGGCAGGACAAGCGCTACGGCCTGGCCACCCTCTGCGTCGGCGGCGGCATGGGCATCGCCACCGTCATCGAGCGCCTCTGACCGCCCGTCCCCACCCCTTACGGAGAAGCCACAGTGAGCGAGTCCCCTGCGTCGTCGACCATCCGCTGGGAACAGGACGAGACCGGCATCGTCACCCTGGTCCTGGACGACCCCGACCAGTCGGCCAACACCATGAACAACGCCTTCAAGGCCTCCCTGACCGCGGTCGCCGACCGCCTGGAGGCCGAGAAGGACAGCATCCGCGGCGTCATCTTCACCTCCGCCAAGAAGACCTTCTTCGCCGGCGGTGACCTGCGCGAACTCATCGCCATCACCCCCGCGCAGGCCGAGCAGGCCTTCGAGACCGGCAACGGCATCAAGCGCGACCTGCGCCGCATCGAGACGCTCGGCAAGCCCGTCGTCGCCGCGATCAACGGCGCGGCGCTGGGCGGCGGTTACGAGATCGCCCTGGCCTGCCACCACCGCATCGCCCTCGACACCGCCGGCACCAAGATCGGCCTGCCCGAGGTCACCCTCGGCCTGCTGCCCGCCGGCGGCGGCGTCACCCGTACCGTCCGGCTGCTGGGCATCACCGACGCCCTGCTGAAGGTGCTGCTCCAGGGCACCCAGTACAACGCCACCCGGGCCAAGGACGCAGGTCTGATCCACGACGTCGCCGCCACCCCCGAGGAACTGCTCGCCAAGGCCCGCGCCTTCGTCGACGAGCACCCCGAGTCCCAGCAGCCCTGGGACGTCAAGGGCTACCGCATCCCCGGCGGCACCCCCGCCCAGCCGAAGTTCGCGGCCAACCTCCCGGCGTTCCCCGCCAACCTCAAGAAGCAGCTGAACGGGGCGCCGTACCCGGCCCCGCGCAACATCCTCGCCGCGGCGGTCGAGGGCTCCCAGGTCGACTTCGAGACCGCGCAGACCATCGAGGCGCGCTACTTCGTCGAGCTGGTGACCGGTCAGACCTCCAAGAACATGATCCAGGCGTTCTTCTTCGATCTGCAGGCCGTGAACTCCGGCGCCAACCGGCCCCAGGGCATCGAGCCCCGCACGGTCGAGAAGGTCGCGGTCCTCGGCGCCGGCATGATGGGCGCGGGCATCGCCTACTCCTGTGCCCGGGCCGGGATGCAGGTCGTCCTCAAGGACCTCTCCCTGGAGGCGGCCCAGAAGGGCAAGGCCTATGCGGAGGGCCTGCTCGCCAAGGCGGTCGCCCGGGGCCGGACGACCGAGCAGCAGCGCGATGAGCTGCTGGCGCGCATCACGCCCACCGCCGAGCCCACCGACCTCGCGGGCTGCGACGCCGTCATCGAGGCGGTCTTCGAGGACGTCGGTCTCAAGCACAAGGTGTTCAAGGAGATCCAGCACATCGTCGCCCCCGACGCGCTGCTGTGTTCCAATACCTCCACCCTGCCCATCACGCTGCTGGCCGAAGGCGTCGAGCGGGAGCAGGACTTCATCGGGCTGCACTTCTTCTCGCCGGTCGACAAGATGCCGCTGGTGGAGATCATCAAGGGCGAGCGGACCGGTGACGAGGCGCTGGCCCGCGCCTTCGACCTGGTCCGGCAGATCCGTAAGACCCCGATCGTCGTCAATGACTCGCGGGGCTTCTTCACCTCCCGCGTCATCGGCCACTTCATCAACGAGGGCGTGGCGATGATCGGCGAGGGCCTCGACCCGGTCTCCGTCGAGCAGGCCGCCGCCCAGGCCGGCTATCCGGCCAAGGTGCTGTCCCTGATGGACGAGCTGACCCTGACCCTGCCGCGCAAGATCCGCGAGGAGACCAAGCGGGCGGTCGAGGAGTCCGGCGGCAGCTGGCAGCCGCATCCGGCCGACGCGGTCATCGACCGGATGGTCGACGAGTTCGGCCGCCCCGGCCGCAGCGGCGGCGCCGGTTTCTACGAGTACGGCGACGACGGCAAGCGCGCCGGTCTGTGGCCGGGGCTGCGGGAACACTTCGCCGAGGAGGGCGCCGGCATCCCGTTCGCCGACATGCAGGAGCGGATGCTGTTCTCCGAGGCGCTGGACACCGTCCGCTGCCTGGAGGAGGGCGTGCTCACCTCCGTCGCCGACGCGAACATCGGCTCCATTCTGGGCATCGGCTTCCCCGGCTGGACCGGCGGGGTGCTCCAGTACATCAACGGTTATGAGGGCGGGCTGCCCGGATTCGTGGCCCGCGCCCGTGAGCTGCAGGCTGCCTACGGAGACCGGTTCGCGCCGTCCCCGTTGCTGGTCGAAAAGGCCGAGAGGGGCGAGAAGTTCAGCGACTGAAGGGTCATGGGGGCGGGCCCCGGCGGCCCGCCCCCGTCACCCCTGGGCCCCGTCCCGCCGGCTCCGGTCGCCCTCTTTGCCGAACGACTCCCGCAGCTCCTGCTTCATCGACCGCTGGAAGGCGGTGACCAGTGCCTGCACCACCATCGGCTGCATATCGGCCGAGAGCGACTTCATCCGCGCCATCTCCTCCTCGTCCGGCCCGCCGTGCCGGTTCGGCTCCCATACCTCGTCCTTGAAGAGCCGGCTGAGCTCCCGGGCCGCCGCCCGGGTGTGCTCGATGACGACGCTGCGCGCCGCGAGGATGGTCTCCAGCGTGATCGGCACGTCCAGCAGGCGCGTGCCCAGATGGAGCAGTCCCGGGTCGACCCGGAAGACCCGCGGGTCATCGGTCCGTACGAGCACACTCATCGCCGCCAGCCGGTCCACGTCCTCCTCGGTCAGCGCCCGGCCTACCCGCCGCTCCAGCTGTTCCCGGGTCGCGTCCTCCGCCTTGTCCGGTACCCAGCCGGCCACCAGCGCCCGGTGGATGGCCAGATCCTGGGCGCTCAGATCGGGTGGCAGCTGCTCCAGATAGCGCTCGATCGCCGACAGCGTCAGGCCCTGGTGCTGGAGCTCCTCGATGAGCGCGAGCCGCGAGAGGTGGTCCGGCCCGTAGCGGCCGACCCGGCGCGCACCGATCTCCGGCGGCGGCAGCAGACCGCGCGTGCTGTAGAAGCGGATCGTGCGGACCGTGACGCCGGCGCGGGCGGCCAGCTCGTCGACGGTCAGACCGGTGGCGGACTCCCTCATGATTCAACAGTATTGCTGTCTCACCACTCTTGTGAAACCTCTTGCCCCGTCTCCGCCGGGCGGTACCGCCGCGGACCCGGCACGTCCAAACGGCGCCGGCGCACCTTCTCAGGAGGCCGCCGTGACCACCGTCCTGCGCATGCCCGGCGCACCGGACGAACTCACCCTCTCGGCACTGCTGTTGCGCGATACCGAGGACCACGGGGAGCTGCCGGCGCTGTCCTGGCGTGACCCCGGCGGTCGGCACACGCATACGGACCGTAGTGGCACAGCTCCCCGAGGAGCGGTGGGCGGCCGTTGCCGCGGCGGGCGACTGCGCCCGTGTCCACCTCGCCCGTCAGAAGCGAGGGGAGCGCCCGTCCGCCCGGCTGGCCTCGGGGGGACCGTGCGGGATCCGGCCCGGCATCCGGAGGTGCGGACGGAAAGCAAGCGATCTGTCGTTTCGGACAACATCCGCCTCAACCGAACTGAACAGGTCAGAAAATTCGCGGTGCTGGGCGAGGAGTGGGGTCCGGAATCGGGTGAACTGACGCCGTCTTTCAAAATGAGGCACCCGGTAATTCAGTACAAATGCGGACAAATGTTGGATGGCCTGTACGCCTTGTGATCTTGCACACAGACGGAGGGGCGCTCTTCAGGGAGGGTGTGCCGTCGACCGGCCGTGCGACCCACGGGAACCGGCCATGGCTCAAGCCTGCCCGAAAGCGAGATGCACCAGCAGTGAGCACAGAAACCGTCATCGACTCAGCCCACAGGTCACCTGACGGGGGGAGCGGCGCCCCGCAGGATGCGGGCGACGCGGGCTACAGCAAGGGCCTCAAGGGCCGGCACATCAACATGATCGCCATCGGTGGAGCGATCGGCACCGGCCTGTTCCTGGGCGCCGGCGGCCGGCTGCACTCCGCCGGTCCGGCACTGGCCGTCGCCTACGCGGTCTGCGGCCTCTTCGCCTTCTTCGTCGTACGCGCCCTGGGCGAGCTGGTGCTGCACCGCCCGTCGTCCGGCTCGTTCGTCTCCTACGCCCGTGAGTTCCTGGGGGAGAAGGGCGCCTACGTCGCCGGATGGATGTACGTCGTGAACTGGTCGACGACCGGTATTGCCGACATCACCGCGATCGCGCTGTACACCCACTACTGGAGCATGTTCACCAGCGTCCCCCAGTGGGTCATGGCGCTGATCGCGCTCGCGGTCGTGCTGACGGTGAACCTCATCTCGGTGAAGATCTTCGGTGAGCTGGAGTTCTGGTTCGCGATCATCAAGGTGGCCGCGCTGGTCGTCTTCATGTTCATCGGCATCTTCCTGCTGGCCACCCAGCACCCGGTCGGCGGGCATGTGCCGGGTCTGAATCTGATCACCGACCACGGCGGCATCTTCCCGACCGGCCTGCTGCCCGTCGTGATCGTGCTCCAGGGTGTGGTCTTCGCCTACTCCGCCGTGGAGCTGGTCGGTGTGACCGCCGGTGAGACCGGTGAGCCGGAGAAGGTCGTGCCCAAGGCCGTCAACTCCATCATGTGGCGGGTCGGCGTGTTCTACGTCGGCTCGGTGATCCTGCTGGCCATGCTGCTGCCGTGGAACAAGTACACCGGCGGTGAGAGCCCCTTCGTCACCGTGCTGTCCAACGTCGGTGTGCCGGCGGCGGGCGATGTGATGAACCTCGTCGTGCTGACCGCGGCGATGTCCAGCCTGAACTCCGGGCTCTACTCCACCGGCCGCATCCTGCGCTCCATGTCGATGGCGGGCTCCGCGCCCAAGTTCGCCGGCCGGATGAACCGCAACCAGGTGCCGTACGGCGGCATCATGCTCACCTCCACGGTGTGTGTGCTGGGCGTCGCGCTCAACTACGTCGTGCCGGGTGAGGCGTTCGAGATCGTGCTGAACATCGCGGCACTGGGCATCATCAGCACCTGGTGCACGATCATGGTCTGCCACATGGTGTTCGTGCGCCGGTCGAAGGAGGGCCTGGTCGAGCGCCCGAGCTTCCGGCTGCCGGGCACCCCGGTCACCGACATCGCCACCATCGTCTTCCTGCTCGGCGTCATCGTGCTGATGTGGTTCGACGACGGCGTCGGCCGGCAGACCGTGATGATCATCCCGGTGATCGCCGCCGCGCTGGTGGCCGGCTGGTTCGCGGTCCGCGGCCGGGTGAACCGGATCGCCCAGGAGCGCGAACTGTCGCAGTAGCCACGCGGGAGCGGGGCGCCTGACGCCTCGGGGCGGTCGCGGATGCCGGAAGGCGTCCGCGACCGCCCTTGTGCGTCGGGGCCCGGCAGGGGACGGTGCGGGCACTCCCGCGCCCGGCCCGTCCGCCGCTCAGCCGCCGATCAGCGGATAGTGGTCGGAGAGATTGGTGTAGGTGTAGTCCTTGCCCCAGCTGGAGACCGTCCAGGGAGCCGACTCCTCCTTCACCACGGTGTTCTGCCAGCCGGCGGGCCGGGCATGGCCGTTGCGGTACAGGACGTAGTCCAGGTCCTCGCGGGGATCGTTCGGATAGCGGTAGCGCGCGATCGAGTTCTCCTGGGTGTCGAAGGAGTAGGGGTGCCCGGTGCGGCTGTCGGCGGGCGCCAGATCGGCGTTGCTGAGCAGCGCGGGGTACTCGTCGCCGTGTGAGTCGATGTTCAGATCGCCGGCCACCATCACCTCCTCGTCCGCCGGGATGTTCTTGGCGTCCAGGAAGGCGTCCACCTCCTTGAACTGCTTGGCGCGGTCCGCGGCCGCCTCGCCCGCCTTGCAGCCCGAGTCGGTGGACTGGGCGTGGGTGCCGACCACGTGCACCTTGGTGCCGTTGACGTCCAACACCGCGTAGACGAAGCCCTTGTTGGAGAAGTAGTCCGCACCGCAGGCGTCCTTGTAGATGTACTGCTCCTTGTGGACGACGGGCCACTTGCTCAGCAGCGTGACCCCGCCGTCCTCGGGGGTGGTGGCCGAGTAGGCGCCGCCGGTGGCGTCCCAGCCGCTCCGGCTGCGGCCCACCACCGGTGTCTGGTGCGGATACCGCGCCGTGGCCCGGCTCTTCAGCGCGTCGGAGGAGGAGTTGTCGAACGCCTCCTGGAGCACGACGACATCGTTGCCCTGGAAGAAGTCCGCGTCCGCGATCGCCTGGGCGCGGTGGTCCTGGCCCCAGTTGGGGTACAGCGTCTGGCTCATGAGGAAGGTGTTGTAGCTGAGCACCTTCAGATGGGGGACGTCGGCGGCCGACGCGGAGGGGACGGCGGCCACGGTGACGGCGGCGAGAGCCGCGGTGAGGGCGGCGATCCGGGACGTGCGCAGCGGTGAGTGCGGCACTGAATCTCCCTGTGGGGGTGGGGACTTGACTCGGCGACGCTCATCCAACCAGCCGGGGTTACTTCCAGGTAGCCGCTCGGGGGGTGTGAGATGTACAGAGGGATGCTGTTGCTGGCGAGGGGGCGGCGTCGGATGTGCCGCCGCCGTCGTCGTCGGCCGGCCTCGTGTCGCGGTGGCCGCGGAGGGGGAGCCGTCCGCGGGCGCGCCTCCCGTCCGGACCAGGGGGCCGGGGCGGCGGCGGTGGCGGTTCTCCCGGCCGGTGCGGTGAGCGTCCGGTGTGCGGTCCGGTGCGTGATGCGGCGCTGTCGCTGAGGCCGAGGTGGCGTCGGTCCCGCGGTTTCCCAGGGGGCCCGCGGCGCGGAGGGTGCAGCATAGGTGACGCAGAATCGATCCCCTCCTGAGCTGGTCACGGGGAGTCGCCGTATGATGATTAATGCAATGAATACGGTAAATAACGATCCAAATCCCCCGCCGGTCGGAGGCGTGCTCTGGTCGTTGGCCGGGGACATCCGCATGCTGATGACCCTGCCGGCCGCGCTGACCATGCAGGTCGCCCACCCCGCCGTGGGCGCCGGAGTGGACGACCACTCCGTGTTCCGCACGGATCCGTGGGGACGCGGCGAACGGTCGCTGACCTCGCTGCAGCTGTGGGTGTACGGCGGCGCGGGCGCGGCGGCGGAGGGGCGCCGGCTGCGCCGGATGCACAAGGCCATTCAGGGGACCGACGCGCACGGGCGCAGGTACCACGCGCTCGCCCCCGCCTCCTATGCCTGGGTGCACGCCACCGGCTATCCCGTCTTCCGGCACGCCCAGCAGTATCTCGGCCGTCCCTTCACCGAGGCGCAGGAGCGGCAGCTGTATGCGGAGTGGCTCCAGGTCGGCCGGGTGCTGGGCATCCGTGACCGCGATATGCCGCAGTCCATCGAGGAGTTCTGGCCGTATTACCACAAGGTCCTCGACAACGAGCTCGAAGTGACCGTCGTGGTCGAGGAGTTGATCGCGCCGGACCAGTCGATTCCGGCCCCCGACCGCGGCCCCCGGTGGCTGCGGCTGGTCCTCCGGCCGCTCTGGCCGGCGCTGTGCCCGTGGTTCACCCGCCTCCGGCGCTTCCTCACGATCGGGCTGATGCCGCCGGAGGCCCGCAACGCCCTCGGCCTGGAGTGGACGGACGCACAGGAGCGCAGGCTGCGCCGCTTCGGTCGGGTGGTGCGCGCCGTGGTGCCGGTGCTTCCGGAACGGCTGCGTTTCATGCCGATCGCCCGCCGGGCCCGCCGGGCGGCGCGCGGCTGAGGACGCGGTACGCGAGCGGAGCCGGGGGTGCCCCGGCTCCGCTCGGATCGGCCTGCGACGGCCTGCTCAGTGCCCGTGCACCGCGTGCGTGGCCGCTGCGATCTGCCGCCACGACTTGGGTTCGGTCACGGCCGCGTGCCGCGCGCCGAGGGTGTGACGCGCCGCGCCCGCGGCCGGCCGGGACGGCTCGAAGAGCCAGGTGTCGAAGAAGCCGTCCAGCGACGTGCCGGACTTCTTCCCGGCGAACTTCACGAAGTCGGCCACCGAGGCGTTGCCGTACCGGTGCTCCGTCGGCCAGGACTTGAGGATGCCGAAGAACACCTTGTCGCCGACCTTGTTGCGGAGCGCCTGCAGGGCCAGCGCGCCACGGTCGTAGACAGCGTCGTCGAACTGGTTCTCCGCGCCCGGGTTGCCCGGCTTGACCTTCCAGAACGGGTCATCGGCCGGGTGCTGGGCGTAGACGTAGTCCGCCAGCTGCTGAGCGGTGCCCTCGCCCTCCTTCTCCGACCAGAGCCACTGGCTGTAGGCCGCGAAGCCCTCGTTGATCCAGATGTCCTTCCAGTCCTTGAGCGAGACGCTGTCGCCGTACCACTGGTGCGCCAGCTCGTGCACCACGACGGAGACATTGGTGCCCCGGTCGAAGGCCTTCTTCCCGTAGAACGGACGGGTCTGGGTCTCCAGGGCGTAATGGGCCGGCACGTTCGGCACGTAGCCGCCCACCGCGTTGAACGGGTAGGGGCCGAAGACGCTCTCCAGCCACTCGGTGGCCTCGGCGGTGCGCGCGATGCTGGCCCTCGCCGACCCCTCGTTCGCGCCGAGGTCCTTGCTGACGGCGTTGATCACCGGCAGGCCGTTCGCGGTGGTGTCGGTGGTGATGTCGAACTTGCCGACGGCCAGCGTCGTCAGATACGTCGCCTGCGGCTTGTCCGAGCGCCAGTTGTACCGCGTCCAGCCCAGCTTGGAGGACTGCGAGGCCAGGACGCCGTTGCTGAGCGCCTGGGTGCCGTCCGGGACCGCCACCGAGACGTCGTACGTCGCCTTGTCGGTGGGGTGGTCGTTGCTGGGGAACCACCACACGGCGGCGTCCGGCTCCTGCGCGACCACACCGCCGTCGGGCGTGCGGGCCCAGGCGCTGTAGTTGTCGATCTTCACCTGGGAGGGCTTGTCCGCATAGCGCACGACGACGCTGATCTGCTTGCCCTTCTCCAGCGGAGTGGCCGGGGTGACCTCCAGCTCGTGCTTGCCGGAGGTCGTGAAGCGGGCCTTCTTGCCGTTGACCCGGATCTCGCTGACCTTCAGCGCGAAGTCCAGGTTGAAGCGGGAGAGGTCCTGGGTGGTCGTGGCGAGCAGCGTCGCCGTGCCCTGAAGCAGGTCCGTCTTCGGCTGGTACTTGAGCCGCAGATCGTAGTGGGAAACGTCGTAACCGCCGTTCCCGCTCTCGGGGTAGTAGGTGTCGCCCACACCCGGGGCGCCCGGGGTGAAGTCGGCGGCGGAGGCCGGGACCGCCAGCACCAGGCTGAGTGCGACCGCGCCCGGGACGAGGAGTCTGTGACGCACGAGTCCTCCAACTCGTAGGGGGGATGGCTCTGTTCAGACCCTATGTACTCCCTTGCGTCAGCGTCATGTACATGGCCTCATCTGACACATGACCGACATGAACCACATCCGGCCACTCCCGGCCGCCCGTCTCTGTCACCGACCGCACCACCCTCGTCACCCGCACCCTTACGCGCGGGAGTTGAGCCGCGCTACCGTCCGCTTCGTGACCAATCCTGCGCGGATTCCCCGCATCTCCTTCACAGCGCTCGTGCTGGCGGTCGTCGCCGCCCTGCTGTCCGCCCTGATCGGGCCGGCCGCCGCGCAGGCGGCGCCCGGCGAGAGCAGACCCGTCTACTCCTACGACCACGCGATACGCGAGTCGGTCTGGGTGGACACGGGGCTCGACGGCGACGGGGACGGGCGGACCGACCGCGTCGCCGCCGACATCGTGCGGCCGTCCGAACCCGCCCGGCAGGGCCGCCGAATACCCGTGATCATGGACGCCAGTCCGTACTACTCCTGCTGCGGACGCGGCAACGAGAGCCAGAAGAAGACCTATGACGACCGGGGCCGGCCGGCCGGGTTCCCGCTCTTCTACGACAACTACTTCGTGCCGCGCGGCTATGCGACGGTCCTCGTCGACCTCGCGGGGACCAACCGCTCGGACGGCTGCGTGGATGTCGGCGGCCGTTCCGACATCCGGTCGGCCAGGGCCGTCGTCGACTGGCTCGGCGGCAGGGCCCGCGCCTACACCGCCCGCACAGGCGGCAGACCCGTCACCGCGGGCTGGTCCAACGGCAGTACCGGCATGATCGGCAAGAGCTGGGACGCCACCATCGCCAACGGCGTGGCGGCCACCGGGGTCAGGGGACTGAAGACCATCGTCCCGATCGCCGGCATCTCCTCCTGGTACGACTACTACTTCGCCCAGGGCGCCCCGCTCTACGACTCGGGCCCCGACTCCCTCGCGGCGATGGTCGAGAGCTCCGGCGCGCAGAAGCACTGCGACGCGGTGCAGCGCAAGCTCGTCAAGGGCGCACCGCGCAGCGGTGACTGGACCGGACTGTGGACCGAGCGCGACTACGTGCGCAACGCCGGCAAGGTCCGGGCCAGCGTCTTCATGGTGCACGGCATGCAGGACCTCAACGTCCGCACCCGGCACGCCGGGCAGTGGTGGGACGCGCTCGCCCGGCACGGCGTCGCGCGCAAGATCTGGCTCTCCCAGACCGGGCACGTCGACCCCTTCGACTACCGCCGCGCCGCGTGGGTCACGACCCTCCACCACTGGTTCGACCACTACCTCATGGGCTACGACAACGGCATCGAGCGGGCGCCGAAGGCCGATGTCGAGCGTGCGCCCGGCAGCTGGTCCACCGACCCCCGGTGGCCCGCACCCGGCACCGAGACGACCGTCCTGCGCCCGCGCGGCGGCAGCGCGCCCGGCGTCGGCGTCCTCGGCACCGCGAAGGCACCGCAGGGCGCGACCGAGACCTTCACCGACGACCCGAAGCGGAGCGAGGCCGACTGGGCGGCCACGGCCGGTCAACCGACCCCGGACAAGGCCGGGTTCAGCACCGGAGCGCTGCGCGCGCCGCTGCGGCTCTCCGGCTCCGGAACGGTGACGGTGACCGCCACCCCGAGCACCTCGACCGCGCACCTCTCCGCCGTCCTGGTGGACCTCGGCCCCGCCACCATCCGCAACTACACGGCCGGCGGCGAGGGCATCACCACGCTGGACACGCGCACCTGCTGGGGCGCGGGCACGCCGGCCGACAGCGGCTGCTTCAAGGAGACCGCCGCCGACACCGAGAAGGTGGCCTATACCGTCTTCAGCCGCGGCTGGGCCGACCTCGGCACCTACGCCGACGCCCACAAGGGCCGACCGCTCACCCCCGGCAAGCCGTACACGATCACCCTGAACCTCGCCGCGAGCGATCATGTCGTGCCCGCCGGACACCGGCTCGCACTCCTCGTCGGCGGCACCGACGCCGGTCTGATCGACCCGCCCGCGTCCCGCCCGACGCTCACCCTCGACCTGTCCCGCACCTCCGCCGCGCTCCCGCTGACCGGCGGCGCCCCCGCCTTCGTACGGGCCACCGCGGGCGCGTCCCGGCCCATGGCGGGCGGCGCCCTGCTGGACGGCCTCGCCCCGCCGCACGGCCTCAGCCGGATGCCGGCCGCGCGATGACCGCCCGGCACCCGACCGCCGCGGGATGACCGCCCGGGGCCGCCCACCGCGGGCGGCCCCGCCCCACCCCCACCGCTCACC
>NZ_SDIF01000070.1 GCF_004122735.1 Streptomyces sioyaensis
CCCTCCCAGCTCGCGCCCCGCCCACCTCACACCCTCCCGCCCACCTCACACCCTCCCGGCCCACACCCTCCCCGCTCGCGACACCAGGCCCCGACCGACCGCCCAGCCCCTAGGCTGACCGCCATGGACCTACAGCTGGCAGGACAGGGCGCGCTGGTGACGGGCAGCAGTTCGGGGATCGGCGCGACGATCGCCGAGACGCTGGCGGACGAGGGGTGCAACGTCCTCGTGCACGGGCGCAGCGCGGGGGCCGCGGCGGCGGTCGCCGAGCGGGTCGCGGCCCGCGGTGTACGGGCCGAGGTGGTGCTCGGCGATCTGACGGAACCGGGCGTCGCCGAGCAGGTCGCCCTCACCGCACGGGACTTCGGCGCCCACATCCTCGTCAACAACGCCGGTCCGTTCGCCGAACACGACTGGGACAGCTCCCAGCCGTCCGACTGGCGGGCCGCCTTCGAGGGGAACGTGCTGCCGACGGTACGGGTCAGCCAGACGCTGCTGCCCTCGCTGCGCGCCCACGGCTGGGGCCGGGTGATCACCATCGGCAGCCGTGCCGTGCGGACACCGCTGCCCAACATGGTGACGTACTCCGCTGCCAAGGCCGCCGTGGTGAACATGACCACCAGCCTGGCCCGCCATCTCGCCGGTACCGGCGTCACCGCGAACTGTGTGAGTCCTGGGGTGATCGTCACCCCCTCCATGTACCGGATGTTCGAGGAGCGCGCGGCGGCCGGCGGGAACGAGGGGGCCGGCCGGGACGAGGCGGACATCGTCGCGGAGTATGCGCCGAACCCGAGCGGGCGGCTGGGCCGTCCGCAGGACATCGCGGCCGCGGTCGCCTACCTTGCGAGCCCGCTCGCCGATTACGTCAACGGGATCGAACTACGGGTGGACGGGGGAATCACCGGAACGCCGTAGACGTCGCCGGGGAACGCCGTAGGCATCGCCGTTCCCCGGCTCGCCCCCCTGAGGCTCGCCCCGCTCCCCGGCCCGCCCTCCGCTTCGCATCCGTTCCGCCCCCGTCGGCCGGTCAGGACACCGGCCGCGAATCCGCCCACATGCTCTCGAATTCCTCCCGGTAGGTCTCGAAGAGGCCATGGTCGCCGTCGCGGCCGTCCCGGGCGTCCTGGCGGACGATCTCGCGGCCGCCGCCGCGCAGGACGAGGACGGGCGACTCCATCCCGCGGCTCTTGCGGAGGTAGGGCTGGACGACGGCCACACCGTCCGGCCCGTCACCGTCGACCAGGTAGGCGGTGAAGCGCGGGGTCTCGTCGAAGACCTGGATCTCGAAAGCACCGGGGTCGCGCAGCCGGGCGCGCACCCTGCGCATATGGAGGATGTTCATCTCGATGGAGCGGCTCATCTCGCCCTTCTTGAGGCCGATTTCGCGCTCCCGGCGGCGGACCGCACTGCTGGCCGGGTTGAGGAACAGCAGGCGGACCCGGCAGCCGGATTCGGCGAGCCGGACCAGCCGGCGGCCCGAGTAGTTCTGGACCAGGAGGTTCAGCCCTATGCCCACGGCGTCGAGCCGGCGGGCGCCGCCGAAGAGGTCCTCGGCCGGCAGCTGGCGCTGCAGGCGCACCCGGTCGGAGTGCACCCCGATGACATCGGCATAGCGGTCACCGACCAGGTCCTCCACCGCGTCGATCGGCAGCCGCCCGGAGATGCGGCTGCCGACACCGGAGCCGAGTATGTCCAGGAGGCGGGCGGAGGCGCGCTCGGCCTGGGCGAGCACCGTCTCGGACAGCGCGCGGTTGCGGGAGACGATGTTGCGCGCGACCTCCAGTTCGTCGAGGGCCAGCTCCACGTCGCGGCGGTCGTCGAAGTACGGCGCGAAGCAGGGCCAGTGCTGGACCATCAGTTCGCGGAGTTGCGGAAGGGTCAGAAAGCTGACGATGTTGTCGTCGGCGGGGTCGAGGAGGTAGCCCTTGCGGCGGCTGACCTCGCGCACGGCGACCGCGCGCTGCACCCACTCCTGTCCGGCCGGTCCGGCCGCGGCGATCACCCATTCGTCGCCGTGCACCGGCTCGTAGATGGGCCGCAGCACCGCCGCGACGACGGCCCGCAGCCGTTGCTCGACGAGATTCAGCCAGATGTAGGCGCGCCCGGCCCGGCGGGCCCTGGTGCGCACCTCGCTCCAGGCGTCGGCGCCCCAGTCCAGCTCCGCCCCGATCTCCAGCGGTCGCGCCAGGGACACCGCGCCGGGCGGTGCGTCGACGGAGCCGCCCTCATGGCCCTCATGACTCTCGTCACCAGGGGGCAACTCCAGCCCGCCGCTCACCTGCCACCGCCTTCCGAACCCCCGTGCCAACGATCAAGGCAGACTACTGCGGTGCGGGAGGCGGTGCAGCAGGATGAGGGGAGTCGGTCAGCAACTCCCCTTATCCATAGTGCCCGTTGTGCCCGGACAACGCGGGCGGAGTGAGCGGATTCATAGCGGTGACGTCGCGGGGCACCAGCTGGAAGCCCTGCCAGTGCACGGGCATCGGCTCCTGGTCCTCGTCCCTGGCGATGTGGTGGAACCCGATGTTGACCCACGCGATGGGGTGTTTCAGCGGCTGGCCGTTGACCCAGGTGTCGACGCTCCGGCCGGCCCGCTCCCCACAATTGGCCAGGTTGTTGCTGGCGAACTGCTCACATGCCTTGTAGTCGGTGACATAGAGGTCGTGGGTGGTGTAGCTGCGGCCGGTGTATTTGCTGGAGCGGCCCGGGACGATCTCGTACGAGCGCGGATGGCCGTCCTTGTTCTTGCCGGTGTCGCTCACCACGCGCCACCACCGCAGCGGCCCGTAGTCGCCGGCCAGCTCCTTGGTGACGGGGGTGCGGGTGGTGCGGATGGTGGGCGTGCGACCGCCGGACCGGGTCGTGAGGGCGGAGTCGAACTGCTCGACCTTGTTGGTGGAGGAACCGTCCAGACCGAAGTTCAGCCGCCAGAAGACGTTGTGGCTGTGGCTGGTGGCGTAGTCCTTGGCGCCCTTGCCGATCGGCATGCCGCGGCCGTCGCCGGCGTCGTAGTCGCCGGGAGAGACGGTGCCGGTGGCGCCGACCTGCATGGTCATCGTGCCGTCACCGGAGAATCGCCACTCGCTGATGTACTCGTACCAGCCGACCTTGTTGACCGTGTAGACCAGCAGGTCCTTGCCCTGGAGCTGGTAGGTCCGGGCGTTCTCGCCGGGGTAGGGGCCCTTGCGGTAGGCGTGGCCGCGGGAGCGCGTGGTGGCGCACAGACCGCTGACGTCGGGGTGTGCGGGGTCATAGGCGCCGGGCACCCGGACGGTCTTGATCGTGCCGCCGGGGCACTCGGCGGGATCGAGCTTCTGCAGCCCCTGTGCGAAGCCCTGGCCGGTGAGGTCGTCGTACTCGTTGGTGCCGTCGTCGTAGGGGACGTGGATCTGGGCGAGCTTGGCGGTGGTGAGCACCTTGATCGGGGCGCGTTCGCCCTTGGGCTGGTAGGAGATGTCGTCCAGGACGAGGCCGGCGTTGCTCTCGTAGTGCCAGCACATGCGCCAGACGGTGCCGCCGTCGAGCGTCTGGGTGAGGCGGTAGGCGGCGCTGCACCGGGGAGCGGGTGCGGCGGGAGCCGTGGGGGCGGCCTGGGCGGCCGGTCCGGTCAGCAGGGCTGTCGCAGCGAACAGCAGCGGGACCGCGGCGAGTGCCGTGGCGCGGCGGCGCGTGCCGCGGGAGCGGGCACCGGTGGGACGGCTTTCGGGCATGACGAAGGCTCCTGTGCGAAGGAGTGACGGTGGGGAGGGCGCGGTCAGCCCAGGCGGGCGACGGTGCGGGCGCTGAGGTCGATGACGAAGCGGCGGGTGTCGATCCACCGGCCGTTCTTGATCTTGGTGAAGAGGCGGACGCAGCGGTGTTTTCCGCACTCGCCCAGGGCGCCGGGCGCCGCGCCCTCCGCCCGGCCGCGGTAGACGAAGCCGGTGACGGAGAGCGGGTCCGGGCCGGTGAGGTCGTGCCCGGTGGCGTCGCGGTAGTCCTGGCGCAGTCCGGCGCCCAGCGGGGCGGCGATCAGCAGCCGGGCCGCCTCGACGGCCTCGTCGTGGCCGGGCGGCGGCTGGACGCCGTGCTGGGTGTCGGCCGACTCCACCGTCAAGGTCGTGAGATTGACGGTCCGGGTGAGGTAGCTGTCGCTCCGGTAGTCGTAGAACGAGACCCTTGCCCGGCGCGGCGGGTCGGCGAGCTGGGCCTCCGCGGGGGTGAGTTCGACCAGGTCGGTGGTGAGCCGCTCGGGCCCCGGCCGCCCGGTGACGTCCGCGGCGGCGCCCCGCAGGGTGCGCGGCAGCGCCAGGTCCTGGGCGCGCCGGAGTTCGTCGTCGGTGAGCGGGTCCCGTCCCGTCCCGCGCTCCCCTTGGGCGGCGGCCTTTTCGACGACGCCGGGCGGCGGCGGTCCCCCGTCGCGTCCCGGCGCGGGGGCGCCGAGCGCGGCGGGGCGGCCGGCGCTCCCCCTGCCGTCGGCGGCGCCGGCGTCGGACGGCAAGGTGATCGCGGCCATGGCGGCGGTACCCGTGAGGGCGAGGGCGGCGCCCGCGACGATCTTGCCGAGGTGGCGGTGCATCAGGTGGTGCACTGTTCCCCCCTGCTGTCACGTTCCGTGACATGCATGTCGGTCCCCCCGTGGGTCCTCCAGTAGGACGACTGATAGGACGATCCGACATCGCGACGGGTTGCCCACCATTCAGCGGAGATCTCGCGAAAAGCCCTCTGTGTACGACAAGTTGCGAAAAGTTGAGGAAGGATTTCGTCTTGTTCCGCTGAGGTGTGCCGTGGAGTCGCCGCAGCGCCCGCCGAGAAAGTGGAAGAGTCTACCCATGCAGGTCTGGCCGGGACAGATGTATCCGCTGGGTGCCACCTATGACGGGGCGGGCACCAACTTCGCGGTGTTCTCCGAAGCCGCGAAGCGCATCGAACTGTGTCTGCTGCACGACGACGGTTCGGAAACCGCCGTCGAGCTGCGGGAGAGTGACGCCTTCGTGCGGCACGCCTATCTTCCAGGAGTGATGCCCGGACAGCGCTACGGCTTCCGGGCGCACGGCCCCTACGAACCGGAGCGGGGGCAGCGCTGCAACTCGGCGAAGCTGCTGCTCGACCCGTACGCCCGGGCCATGAGCGGCCGGATCGACTGGGACGAGGCCATCTACGGCTACCACTTCGGGCGCCCCGAGGTGCGCAACGACCTGGACTCGGCGCCGCACACCATGGCGTCGGTGGTGGTCAACCCGTACTTCGACTGGGGCGACGACCGCCCGCCGCGCACCGCGTACCACGAGACGGTGCTCTACGAGGCCCATGTGAAGGGCCTGACGATGCGCCACCCGGAGCTCCCCGAGGAGCTGCGCGGCACCTACGCCGCGCTGGCGCATCCGGCGATCATCGACCATCTGACGAAGCTCGGGGTGACCGCCCTGGAGCTGATGCCGGTGCACCAGTTCGTCCAGGACCACCGGCTGGTGGACGCGGGGCTGACGAACTACTGGGGCTACAACACCATCGGGTTCTTCGCCCCGCACAACGCCTATGCGTCCTGGGGGGACCGCGGGCAGCAGGTGCTGGAGTTCAAGACGGCGGTGCGGGCGCTGCACCAGGCCGGGATCGAGGTGATCCTCGATGTGGTCTACAACCACACCGCCGAGGGCAGCCACCTGGGCCCGACGCTGTCGTTCCGGGGGCTGGACAACGCCTCGTACTACCGGCTGTGCGACGACCGGCAGTACTACATGGACACCACCGGCACCGGTAATTCGCTGCTGATGCGCAGCCCGCATGTCTTGCAGCTGGTGATGGACTCGCTGCGCTACTGGGTGCAGGAGATGCGGGTGGACGGCTTCCGCTTCGACCTGGCGGCGACGCTGGCCCGGCAGTTCCACGAGGTGGACCGGCTGTCGTCGTTCTTCGACCTGGTGCACCAGGACCCGGTGGTCAGCCAGGTGAAGCTGATCGCCGAGCCGTGGGACGTCGGAGAGGGCGGCTACCAGGTGGGCAACTTCCCGCCGCTGTGGACCGAGTGGAACGGGAAGTACCGCGACACCGTGCGGGACCTGTGGCGGGGCGAACCACGCACCCTGGCGGAGTTCGGGTCCCGGCTGACCGGTTCCTCCGACCTCTACCAGGAGGACGGGCGGCGGCCGCTGGCCTCGGTGAACTTCGTGACCTGCCACGACGGCTTCACCCTGCACGATCTCGTCGCGTACAACGACAAGCACAACGAGGCCAACGGCGAGGACAACCGCGACGGCGAGCGCTTCAACCGGTCCTGGAACTGCGGCGCCGAGGGGCCGACCGACGACCCCGGGGTCCGGCGGCTGCGGGCCCGGCAGATGCGCAACTTCCTGGCCACGCTGATGCTGTCGCAGGGCGTGCCGATGCTCAGCCACGGCGACGAGTTCGGCCGCAGCCAGGGCGGCAACAACAACGCGTACTGCCAGGACAACGAGCTGTCGTGGGTGCGCTGGCCGGAGCGGCGGGGTCCGGGCGGGGGCACCGGGCTGCCGGCCGGGGCCGAGGGGGCCGACGAGCTCGACGAGGCCGACGGGACCGACGAGGCGGCCGACGGGGACGCGGAGCAGCTGGCGCTGCTGGCGTTCGTCCGGCAGATGGTGTGGCTGCGGCGCGACCATCCGGTGTTCCGGCGGCGGCGGTTCTTCCAGGGCCATCCGGTGGAGGGCGCCTCTGACAAGCTGTCCGACATCGCGTGGTTCACGGCGGACGGCGAGGAGATGGGGCCGCGCGACTGGCAGTCGGTGCACGCCAAATCGCTGACGGTGTTCCTCAACGGCAACTCCATCTCCGAGCCGGGCCCCCGGGGCGAGCCGGTCACCGACGACTCGTTCCTGCTGATGTTCCACGCCGACGACCAGGAGAAGGAGTTCATGGTTCCGGAGCATCTGGGCCGGCAGTGGCAGGTCGTCGTGGACACCGACCGGCCGCGGGCGGTGGCGGACGGCGGCGGCGCCAAGGTCAAGGCGGGCGACCGGCTGACGCTCGTCGGCCGGAGCCTGCTGGTGCTGCAGCGGCCGGCTTAGGGGCTGTCCGGGGGCGCGCCCGGCGCCGCGCGTGCGCCACGGCGCCGCCCCGCCGGGCCGCCCGACACCAATGCCGGAAGCAGATGACACAACGAGCCGTCAGCGGGGTACGGGTGTTCCCATGAGGCAGCCATCGAGTCCGTCGCCGACCGCCACCTACCGGCTGCAGCTCCAGCCGGACTTCCCGTTCGCCGCCGCGGAGCGGACGGTCCCGTATCTGGCCGCACTCGGCGTCTCCCACCTGCACCTCTCACCGGTGCTGGAGGCGGTGCCGGGCTCCACGCACGGCTACGACGTGGTCGATCACGCGACGGTACGGGCCGAGCTGGGCGGTGAGGCGGGGCTGCGGGCACTGGCGGCGACGGCCCGGTCGCACGGCCTCGGGCTGGTGGTCGACCTGGTGCCGAACCACATGGCCGTGCCGGAGCCGGTGTCGCTGAACGGGCCGCTGTGGCAGGTGCTGCGCGACGGCCCGGCGTCCCCGTACGCGCGGTGGTTCGACATCGACTGGGACGCACACGGCGGCCGGGTGCTGCTGCCGCTGCTCGGCGGCCGGCTCGGCGACGAGATCCGGCACCTCCGCGTCGACGGCGAGGTGCTGCGCTATCACGGGCACGCCTTCCCGCTGCGCCCCGGTACGGAGGGGCTGCCGCCGGCCCGCCTCCTGGACGCCCAGTGGTACCGCCTCGCCTGGTGGCGGCTGGCCCGCAGCGAGCTGAACTACCGCCGGTTCTTCAGCATTTCGGAGCTGATCGGGGTCCGTGTCGAGGACCCGGAGGTCTTCGAGGCCACCCATGGCACGATGCTGCGACTGCTGAGCGAGGGCGTCATCGACGGGCTGCGCGTCGACCACCCGGACGGGCTGGTGGACCCCGGCGGCTATCTGGCCCGGCTGGACGAGCGGACCGGCGGCCGCTGGACGGTGGTGGAGAAGGTCCTCACCGGCGACGAGCAGCTGCCGGCGGGCTGGGCCTGCGCGGGCACCACGGGCTATGACGCCCTGCGGCACATCGACGGGCTGTTCGTCTGCCCGCAGGGCTCGGGGCGGCTGTTCTCCCACTACCGGGACTTCGTCACCCCGCTGGCCGACGAGGGCGGCGACTGGGAGGAGACGGTGCGCCGGGCCGCGTACGAGGTCGTCACCCACGAGCTGTCCGCGGAGGTCGAGCGGCTGGTGCGCACCGCGGGCCGGATCAGCGCGCGCCGCCCCGAGCCGGGCGACCACGCACCGTGGGCGCTGCGGCACGCGCTGCGGGAACTGCTGGTGCGGGTGCCGGTCTACCGTCCCTACGCCGCCGAGCCGGAGCAGGCCGCGCACAACGAGGCGTTGCTGGGCCCGGCGGCCGCGGGGGCGCGCACCGCCTTCCGGGTGCCCGAGGAGGCCCGGGCGGTGGACCTGATCCACGAGCTGGCCCTCGGCCGGCTCACCGACGGCCCGGACGACGCCACCGCGGACTGCGCCGATTTCACCGCCCGGTTCGCCCAGACCGCCTCCGCACTGCACGCCAAATCCGTGGAGGACACCGCCTTCTACCGCTACCCGGTGCTGCTGTCGGCCTGCGAGGTCGGCGGCGCCCCCGGCGACCCGGCGCTCACCCCCGCGACGTTCCATGCGTACTGCGCACGGATGCAGCGGGACCGGCCCGCGGCCGGCACGGTGCTCTCCACGCACGACACCAAACGCAGCGCCGATGTACGGGCGCGGATCGCGGTGCTGTCGGAGTGCCCGGACCGGTGGCGGGACGTGCTGGGCGCGCTGCCCGGGGCGGTCTGCGAGGCCGGGGGCGACCTGGTGGGCGGTGCCGGTCCGCGGGATCCGATGGTGTCGTGGCTGGCCTGGCAGACCGCGTTCGGCCTCGGGAGACCGGCCGACGGCCCGGCGGCGGACCGGGTGGTGCCCGCGGTCCTCAAGTCGGTGCGGGAGGCCGGGCTGCGCACCTCGTGGACGGATCCGGACGCGGCCTACGAGGAGGCCGTCGAGGAGTTCGTCCGCAGCGGCCCCTGCGGTTCCGCGGCCGCCCCGCTCGCCGCGCTGGCGGCGGAGCTCGCGCCGTTCATCCGGGCGAATGTGCTGGGTGCGGCGCTGCTGCAGCTGACCATGCCGGGCGTGCCCGACCTCTACCAGGGCACCGAACTCGTCCATCCGACGCTGGTCGACCCGGACAACCGGCGCCCGGCCCGGTGTGACCCGGAGCTGCTCGACGCGCTGGACGGCGGGGCCGCACCGCGCGATCTGTCCGCCGAGAAGCTCCGGCTGACCGCCGCGGCCCTGCGCCTGCGGCGGGACCGGCCGCAGTGGTTCGGCGCCGCGGCGTCGTACGACCCGGTGTACGCGGAGGGGCCGGCGGCCGAGCACTGTGTGGCGTTCTGCCGCAGCCGGCGGGTGCTGACGGTGGTGACCCGGCTGTCGCTGCGACTGGTGGAGACCGGCGGCTGGTGGGACACCCTGCTGCGGCTCCCGCCCGGCGGCCCCTGGCGCGAGCAGCTGACCGGACGCACACTGCCGCAGGGCTCGGTGGTGGGACTGAACGAGCTGCTGGACGAGTCACCGGTGGCGCTGTTCGTGCGGGAGTGACGCCTCGTCAGATGGGGCCTCGGGGGCATGGCCGCCCTGTGCCCCGCCGCCGGGAAATCCGGTTGCGGGCTGCCGCACGGCTGGCAGCATGGCCCCGTACGACCGAATTTCCCTGAGCAAGGAGCACGGAATGCGCCGATTCCTCGGAACTACTCATCGCCCCGACCGGACGACAGTTCTTGAGGACTCCACCTTCCATGCTTCCTTCGCCCACCCTGAACATCGGGATTCTCGCCCACGTCGACGCGGGTAAGACCAGCCTCACCGAGCGGCTGCTGTTCGACACCGGTGCCATCGACCGGCTCGGCAGCGTCGACGCCGGTGACACCTGTACGGACACCGGCGAGCTGGAGCGCCTGCGCGGCATCACCATCCGCTCGGCCGTCGCCTCCTTCACCGTCGGCGGGGTCCGGATCAACCTCATCGACACCCCCGGCCATGCCGATTTCATCGCCGAGGTCGAACGCGCCCTGGGGGTCCTCGACGGCGCCGTGCTGCTGCTGTCCGCGGTGGAGGGCGTCCAGGCCCGCACCCGGGTGCTGATGAAGACACTGCGGCGGCTGGGGCTGCCCACCCTGCTGTTCGTCAACAAGATCGACCGGACCGGTGCCCGGGGCGAGGCGCTGCTCGCGGACATCCGCCGGCTGCTGGCACCGGTGCCCGTCCCGATGACCTCCGTGACCGGCCTCGGCACCGCACGGGCCGGCTCGGTGCCGTACGACCTGGAGGACCCGCGGATCCGTGGGCGGATCGCCGAAACGGTGGCCGAGGCCGACGAGTCGGTCCTGGCGCAGCTGGTCGGGGCGGCACCCGGAGGGCGCGAGCAGGACGGCGGCCCGGCGCGGGGCAGCGAGCCGCCGCTGACCGCGGACCGGCTCCGCGCGGCGCTGGCCGCCCGGACCGCCGACGGCTCGCTGCATCCGGTGTACTTCGGCTCCGCGCTCGGCGGCCAGGGCGTCGGGGCGCTCGTCGAGGGAATCGTCCGGCTGATCCCGCCGGCGCCGGCCGGGACGGGCACCGAGCCGCGGGGCACGGTCTTCGCCGTCCACCAGCCACCGCACGGCGAGCGGACGGCCCATGTCCGGCTCTACGACGGCGCGTTGCGGCCGCGGCAGCAGATCACGCTGCACCGGACCGGGGCGGACGGGGCGGCCACGTCCGTGACCGGCCGGATCACCTCGCTGGAGGTCATCGGCCGGCCGCCCGGGGACACCGGGCCGCTCACCGCGGGCAACATCGCGGTGCTCCGCGGGCTGCCGGGCATCCGGACCGGCGACCGGCTCGGCCCGGCCGACGACACCGCGGCCGGGCCGGCGCTGTTCGGCTCCCCCACCCTCGAAACCCTGGTCCGGGCCTGCCGCCCGGCCCGCGCCGCCGCACTGCGCGGCGCGCTGCTGACCCTCGCCGACCAGGACCCGCTGCTCCAGGTGCGCCCCGCGCCGGACGGGGCGACCTCGGTGCTGCTGCACGGTGAGGTGCAGAAGGAGATCCTCGCGGCCACCCTGCACCAGGAGTACGGCATCGAGGCCGAGTTCACGCCGAGCCGGGTGGTGTGCGTGGAGCGGCCGTCCGGGGTCGGCGAGGCGTGCCAGGAGATCGCCCGATTCGGCCACACCGGGCCCTGGGCCACGGTCGGGCTCCGGGTGGAGCCGGGCGCCCGCGGCTCGGGGCCGGTCTTCACCTACGAGACCGAACTGGGCGCGCTGCCGCACGGCTTCCACCAGGCCATCGAGGAGACCGCCCTGGCGACCCTGCAATGCGGGCCGCAGGGGCTGGCGGTGACGGACTGCCGGGTAGTGCTGATCCGTTCCGGCTTCATCGGCCCGGTCAGCACCGCCGGGGACTTCCGTACGGTCACCGCCCCGGTGCTGCGACGGGCGCTGGAGCGGGCCGGCACCCGGGTCTACGAGCCGTACCACGCGTTCGAGGCCGAGGTCCCGCTCACCGCGCTGGCCGCGGTGACCGCCCGGCTCGCGGCACGGGGCGCCGAGATCGCCGAGACCTCCGGCGGGGTGCACTCCTGGCTGGTCAGCGGCGTTCTCCCGGCCCGTCACGTCCAGGAGATCCAGGGGAGGTTGCCCGGGCTGACGCACGGTGAAGGGGTGTGGATGTCGTCCCCGTCGGGCGACCGGCCGGTGCGGCAGGGCGGGGGCGGGACCGGGTGAGGTGACGCGGCGGGAGCGGGGCGGGCGCGGCGCCACTCACCGCGCATCGGCTCACCGCTCCGTCAGGACGTAGTCCACCTGGCCGAACGTGATGTGATCGCCGGGGCCGACCGGCACCTCGCCCACCACGCGCCGGCCGTTGACGCAGGTCCCGTTGGTGGAGCCGAGATCGCGCAGCACCCAGCCCTTGCCGGCGCTGCGGAGTTCGGCGTGGGCGCGGGAGACCGTGTCGTGGTTGAGGCGCAGGCCCACACCGGGCGCCCGCCCGATGAGCAGCGGGAGCGGGCCCGGCTCGGGCAGCAGCAGCTTCGGCAGCCGCTCCCTGCGCCAGGCGCGGCGCACCCGCAGGTGGAACGCCGAGGCCCGGCCCACCATCCGCAGGACGGTGCCCTGGACCTTGCCGCGGTCGGCCAAGTCGACGGTGACCACATCGAGTTCGGACTGCTGCTGGGCGGTGAGGACGAGTTCCAGTCGCCGCAGAAAGGTGTCCTGGGACAGCCGTCCCTGCGCCGCGCCGTCGCGCAGCAGATCAAGAGCGCGTTCCCGGTCGGCATCCGACAGGCGCGTCGGGCGCGCAGGGAACTCGAGCGAAGTCATACCGCGATTCTCGGGCCACCGCGAGCCGCTGTCCAGGCAGTGTTGCCGCGAGGACGGTGCAGGTGGGCGGGCGGGTCGCCGCGACGGTCCGCGGGATGGCCGAAGTGGGACCCGTGTCGCCGCGCGGGGCTGCCGGGCCGCGCGCGGGCATGCTTTCTTCGTCGGGACCGCGAACGAAGGAGGACGGCCGTGCTGTTCGAGGTGTGGGCACCGAGGGCCGGACAGGTCGCTCTCCAGTGGGCGGGGGACCGGGCCGGGGAGCCGGCGGTCGTGCTGGAGCGCGACCCCGGCCGTGCGGGGTGGTGGCGCACCGAGGCCCCGGCCCGCGACGGCGACCGGTACGCCTTCCGGCTCGACGACGGGCCACCGCTCCCCGATCCGCGGGCCGTCCGGCTGCCGGACGGTCCCGGCGGGCCGGGTGCGGTCGTCGAGCACGACCGGTTCCGGTGGCGGCACCCCTGGCCCGGCCGCCCACTGCCCGGCGCGGTGCTCTACGAGCTCCACCTGGGCACCTTCACCCCCGAGGGCACCTTCCGCGCCGCCGCCGAACGGCTGCGCCACCTCGCCGACCTGGGCATCACCCATGTCTCCCTGATGCCGGTCTGCCCCTTCCCCGGCCACCACGGCTGGGGGTACGACGGGGTCGCGCCCTGGGCGGTGCACGAGCCCTACGGCGGGCCGGACGGGCTCAAGCGGTTCGTGGACGCCGCGCACGGCCACGGGCTGGGGGTGCTGCTCGATGTGGTGCACAACCACCTCGGCCCGTCCGGCAACCATCTCCCGGCGTTCGGGCCGTACTTCACCGACACCCACCACACCCCCTGGGGCGCGGCGGTCAATCTCGACGCCCCCGGTGCGGCCGAGGTGCGCCGGTACTTCCTGGGCAGCGCGCTCTCCTGGCTGCGGGACTTCCGGCTCGACGGACTGCGGCTGGACGCCATCCATGCGCTGCACGACGACAGCACCCCGCACTTCCTGGCCGAACTGTCCGCCGCCGTCGACGCGCTGGCCGGGCAGCTGGGGCGTCCGCTGTTCCTGGTCGCCGAGTCCGATCTCAACGATCCGGGCACCACCGCGCCGCGGGAGCTGGGCGGGCTCGGTCTGCACACCCAGTGGAACGACGACTTCCACCACAGCCTGCACACCGCGCTCACCGGCGAATCCCAGGCCTACTACGCCGACTTCGCGCGCGCCCCGCTCGCCGCCCTCGCCAAGACGCTGACCGGTGGCTTCTTCCACGACGGGACGTACTCCGGCTTCCGCGGCCGGGTGCACGGCGCGCCCCTCGACCTGCGGGTGACGCCCGCGTACCGCCTGCTGGCCTACGCCCAGACGCACGATCAGGTCGGCAATCGCGCGCTCGGCGACCGGCTGGCCGCCGGGCTCTCCCCCGGCCTGCTCGCCTGCGCCGCCACCCTCGTGCTGTGCTCACCGTTCACACCGATGCTGTTCATGGGCGAGGAGTGGGGGGCGACCACCCCGTGGCAGTACTTCACCTCGCATCCGGATCCGGAGCTGGCGGAGGCGGTACGGGCCGGGCGGCGGCGCGAGTTCGGGGCGCACGAATGGGCCGGAGAGGCCGGGGACTGGCCCGATCCGCAGGACCCGGCGACCCGCGACCGCTGCGTCCTGGACTGGTCCCAGCCGGCCCGGAAGCCGCATTCCGCGCTGCTGGCCTGGCACCGCACACTGCTGGCGCTGCGCCATGAGCTGCCCCCGCTGACCGATCCGGATCCGCGCCACACCGCCGTCCGCTTCGACGAACAGGCCCGCTGGCTGCTGCTGCGGCGCGGCCCGCTCCAGGTAGTGGTCAATCTCGCGCGGGACGCCACGGCCGCCGTCCCCCTCGACGACGCGGCGCGGGGCGGGACCCGGCTCCAGGCCCTGGCCGGCTGGCCCGCGGCCCGGCTCCCCGGGGCGGACGGGGTGCTACGGCTGCCTCCGGAGTCGGCCGTGGTGCTCGGTCCGTAGGGTCTGTCCGATGGGTCGGGGCCGCGCTCGGCTGAAAAGGTGAAGGGCTGTCGGCCTCCCTTGTGCCCGGCTCCCTCGGATGGGTTACTGGTGCTCCTACCAGGTGGGCCGCCCCTCCCTCCGCTGGTCAGCGGCGGCGGCCGGTCCACGGGTGAGCGGGCCCGGCTTGCCTGAGCCCGGCGTCGCCCGGCGGAGGGTTCCGCCGACCGGCGCCGACACGGGTGTCGGCCGGTGGGTGGCTCAACCACGTCTCCGAGGAGGACGTCTTGCGAGCCATCCACATCGTGCGATCGCTGCTGGCGGCAGCTGTGCTTCCGCTGGCCTTGGTTTCCGCTCCCGCCGCCCACGCCGCGGTCCCGATGCAGGTGTCGTGCGGTGAGTCGGCGCTGGCCGACGCGATCGACACGGCCAACGCTGCCGGAGGCGGCAGCCTGACCCTCGCTGCCCTGTGTACGTACACCCTGACCAGCGCCCACAGTTCGGGCGGAGCCGGACACCCGGCGGGGCTGCCGAACATCACCACCCCGATCTCCATGACCGGCTTTCTCACGCAGATCACCCGGGCCCCGGGCGCGCCGGCCTTCCGGATCTTCGAGGTGGACGGCCCGTCACAGGTCCCGGGTGCCAACGGCCGGCTCAGCATGACCACGGTGACCGTCAGCGGCGGTGACGCGGGCCTCGGCGTGGGAGGGGGCATCGCCAACCTCGGCGGCACGGTGACCCTCACCAGCAGCACGGTCAGCGGCAGCAAGGCGTCCTACGGCGGCGGCATCTACACCGACGGTGCCCTGACCCTCACCGGCGGCACCGTCAGCGGGAACACCGCAAGCGTCGCCGGCGGCGGCATCTTCACCAACGCCGGGACGGTAGCCCTGACCGGCAGCGCCGTCGTCGGCAACACCCCGACCAACTGCGGTGCCCTGCCGCCGGTTTCCCCCGCCTGCTGACCGCCCGGCCCTGGCACCGACGCCGAATGTCCCACCTCGGCGGGCTCAGGACGAGTCGCAGACATCGGCGGACTCAGGACGAGTCGCAGACCTCGGCGGACTCAGGACGGGTCGTAGACATACGGCAGGGCGTTGCTGTTCCCGGCCGGGGTGTGTGCCACGACGTTCACCGTGCCGGGCGCGCCGCCCGGGGAGGTCGCGACGACCTGGGTGTCGGAGACCGCCGCGAACGAGGCCGGGACGCCCCCGAAGGTCACCGCGTCGGTGTAGGTGAGGTTGCTGCCGCCCAGCACGATCGCGTCGCCCCCGAGATCGGGGCCGTGGGAGGGGGTGAGGCCGGTCAGGACGGGCGCCGCGAGATACGTGTAGTACGGATTCCCGGTGGCCGCCGTGCTGGTCCCGCCCGGTGTGGTGACGGTGACGACGACCGTGCCCGCACCGGCCGGAGCGGTGGCGGTCAGCTGGCTGTCGGAGACCACAAGGACGGCAGTGGCCGGATTCCCCCCGAAGCTCACCGCGGTGGCCAGGGTCAGATTGCTGCCGAAGACGGCGATGGTGTTGCCGCCGGTGGCCGGGCCGAGGTGCGCGGACAGATCATTGACGGTGGGCGCGGCGACGTAGAAGTACGGCAGGGGGTTGCTGGTGCCGCCGGCGGTGGTGACCGTGACCGTGGTGGCGGACGGCGGCCCGGCGGGCGCGCTGACGACGATTTGCGTAGCGGTATTGCTGAGCACGGTCGCCGGGTTGTTTCCGAATTTCACCGAGATCGCTCCGGAGAGATTGCTGCCGGTGACGGTGACGAGATTTCCGCCCGAGACCGGACCCGAACTTGGACTCAGACCACTGATGACCGGAACAGCAGCAGCAACATACGTGTAAACAAGAGCATTACTGGTACCGCCCGCCGTAGTCACCGTCACCGCGACGGACGACGGCAATCCCGCAGGCGCAACCACCACCACCTGAGAAGCGGTATTACTCAACACGGTCGCCGAGTTGACCCCGAATTTCACCGAGGTCACGCCGGCAAGATTCGTGCCGGAGAGCGTGACGACAGTGCCGCCCGAGGTGGGGCCCGAAGCGGGACTGAGGGTGGTGAGTACGGGGGCGGCGACGGTGGTGTAGGTGAAGAGCACGTTCTGGGTGCTGGTCCCGGTCGGTGCCGTGACCGTGACCATGACCGTGCCGGTCCCCGCGGGCGTCCTGGCCGTGATCTGCGTATCGCTGACGAGGACGAAGTTGGTGGGAGTGGAGCCGAACCTGACCAGCGTGGCCCCGGTGAAGCCGGAGCCGGTGATGGTGACGCCGGTATTGCCGCCAGGAGGACCTTGGTTGGGACTGACGCCGGTCACTACGGGGGCCATGTGCTCTTCTCCTTCTCGTGCCGCCCGGGGCGGTCGCGCCGTGGCCCGCGGTCGTCGGCCGGGGCGGAGGCGTCGCCGCCCGTCCGCGGCACGCGCTGCGGACGGGCGGCGACGTGGTGGTCGTGCCGTCGGTGCCGGTCGACCGCGACGCTCAGGTGATGGTGAAGGCCTGGGCGTTGGAGTCTCCGCCGCAGGTGTGGACCGTGATGGTCCCGGCGCCGGTGGCGAGCCCGCCGGGCACGGTGGCGACGAGTTGGCCGGCGCCCACGGGGTTGAAGACCGCGGTGGCGGTGGCCGCGGCGCTGTCGGTGAACGTGACGGTGTCGACGCCGACGAAACCGGTTCCGTTGACGGTGATCTGGTCCCCCGCCGTGCCCGACGTGGGCAGTACCGAGGTGATGGCCGGCGCAAGGTAGTAGTCGACCAGCGTGGTGCCCGAGGCGCTGGTGCCGCCGGCGGTGGTGATGGTCACCGGCTGGGTCGAGACGGTGCCGACCTGGCCAGGGTTGGCCGGCGCGGTGAAGGTGACCTGGCTGGCCTGGGTGGGGGTGACCGCCACGTTGCCGACGCTGCCCACCCCGACCTGGGTCCCGGAGAGGAAGTTGGTGCCGAACAGCGTCACCGAGCCGCCCGTGGCGGCCGATACGCAGGTGACGCTCAGCCCCGTGGTGGTCGGCGTGGCGATGACGAAGAACGGCAGCGCGTTGCTGGTGGCACCGGCACTGCTGGTGACGCTGACGGATACCTGACCGGAGCACGGCGCCGTACTGGGCACCACGAAGGTGACCAGGGTGGCGGTGACACTTACCGGAGTGACCGCCGCCGCACCGAAGTTCACCCTCGTGGTGGTGGACAGACCGGTTCCGTTGATCTGGACGGTGTCCCCGGGTTTTCCCTGGTTGGTGGTGGTCGTGGTGTCCACGAGCGAGGTGATGGTTGCCATGATCTTTCTCCTTCGAATGTGCCGCTCCGCCGGGGGTGGGCAGAGCAGGCAGTGGCTGGCCCGGTCCGCAACGCAAGGGAGGTCCCCATGGGGCGGGGAGGGAAGGTGAAATCCCCTTGGGCCGGCACCTGGGGAGGGTCGTCCCGTGTGAATCGACGCGGCGCCGCATACAGGGCGGTGTCAATCTCGCGTGATTGATTAAAGCCAAGGGGTGAAGGAGGCGACAGGTGAAATTGGCGCAATAAAGGCTCGATAGGTAAATAGGCTAAGGACTACTTAACCGACCCCATCCGCCGTTGCACGCCCCGGCTCTTTCCTCTTCATTCCAGCCGACAAGGCCGCCGAAAAAACGGGCGGACGGCCGCAACCGCCCACCCGTCGGCGGCATATGTGTGCACGCGAGCAGCCCCAGGGCCTCTTCCGCACAGGATCGTCCACCGCCTGTTGGGCAGTGCGGGGGTGCGGGGCCGGGGTCGTGCGATACGAGGAGGCGGGCAACAGCCGGATCCGCCCTGCGCGTTACGCCGGTGCGTGCCCTGCCGGCTCGCCGTCCAGCTCATCCCTCGGCTCGGCGTTCAGCTCATCGCTCGGCTCGTCGTTCCGCGCATCGTTCAGCTCGTCGGGGCGGGCAAGTCCTGGTGCGAGAACTCCGAGTCCTAGTGCGAGAACTCCGAGACGAACGCCGCGCAGAAGGCCTCCAGATCCGCGGGCCTGCGGCTGGTGATCAGGGTGTTCGGTCCGGCGGTGCAGATCTTGACCTGCTCGTCGACCCAGGTGCCGCCCGCGTTGCGGATGTCGGTCCGCAGACTCGGCCAGGAGGTCAGGGTGCGGCCGCGCACCACATCGGCCTCGATGAGCGTCCACGGTGCATGGCAGATGGCGGCCACCGGCTTTCCGGCGTCGAAGAACGACCTGATGAACGCCACGGCCCGCGGGTCCAGGCGCAGCGCATCCGGGTTGGCCACGCCGCCGGGCAGCACCAGACCGTCGAAGTCCGCCGCGGTGGCCTCGTCCACCGTCAGATCGACGGGGAAGGTGGCCGCCCTGTCCAGGTGGTGGAACGCCTGCACCTTTCCCGTGTGGGTGGAGACCAGCGTCGGGCCGCCGGCCGCGGCGACCACCGCCTGCCAGGGCTGGGTCAGCTCCACCTCTTCGGTGCCCTCCGGGGCCACCAGAAACGCCGCCTGCATACTGCGCTCACGTCCCTTCGTCGGGTCGGGGAGCGAGGAAGCCCCCGCTCCCACTTCTCGACCATAACGGCCCACAGCGCCAGGCACTTCTTTGCCGGTCCGGGCCCCGCGGACCGGGCCCGACGGGTGCTCCCGAGGCCGTCCGGCGCCCTGAGAAGCGCGCGATCAGCGGCCGCCCCGCTCTCCCGATCGTCCACTCACGGCACATGTGCTGGACACTGTGTACATGCCCCTGCACCTCTCCGACCTCCTGGCCCGGCCCGACCTCGATCTGTCGGTCGCCTACGACGTGCCGCCGCACCTGCTGGCCCGCACGATCGAGGCGGCGACGGTCTCGGATCTGCCGGCGCCGGGAAAGTGGCTGGAGGGCGGCGAACTCCTCATGACCATCGGGCTGTTGTTGCCGAGGGAGCCGGCCGCGTGCCGGGCGTACGTCCGGGATGTCGCCGAGGGCGGGGCGGCGTGTCTGGCGCTCGGGCTGGGGCAGGGGCTGCCGTATCAGGAGGCGCCGGAGCCGCTGGTGCGGGCGGCGGAGGAGGCCGGGCTGCCGCTGCTGACGGTGCCGGACGGGGTGCCGTTCATCGCCGTCACCAAAGCGGTCTTCGACGCGCGGGCCCAGGAACAGCGCGAACTGCTGCAGCGGGCCTTCGCCACCCAGCGGCGGCTGACCGCCGCGGCGACCGGCGGCGGCCTGCGCCCGATGCTGGCGGAGTGGACGGCCGCCACCGGCGTGGGCGCCGCGGTGCTCGACCCCCTGGGGCGGCTGCTGGCGGCCGGCGAGCGGGCGCGGCACACGCCTCCCGCGCAGGCGCAGGAGCTGCTCGCGCGGGTCGCCGCGCACGGGCTGCGCGGCAGCGCCGCCAGCACGGCCGCCGGGCAGCAGCTGGAGGTGCAGCCGCTGGGGGCCCGGCGGCTGCGCGGGCTGCTGCTGCTCACCGGCCGCTTGGACGACGCCGCCCGCTCGGTCGTCCCGGGCCTGGTCTCCCTGCTCTCCCTGGAGCTGGAGCGCCGTCATCTGCGCGATGAGCCGGAGCGGCGCCGCAGGTCGGCGCTGCTGTCGGAGCTGCTGGCGGACGAGGGTCCGTCCGCCGACCGGGCCCGGGACGTGCTGCAGTCGGTGGGGCTGACCGCCGAGCGGGTGCGGGGGGTCGTGGTGGAGGCCCCGGGCGGCACGGGAGGCCGTACGGGGCCGGACCCGTCGCGGGAGGGGAGCGCGGAGGGCGCCGCGCAGGAGATGGCCGCCGATCTGGCGCTGGCGCTGCCCGGCGGCCTGGTCCGGGTGGTGGACGGGGCGGCTGGCCCGTTGATCGAGGCGGTGGCCGGCGAGGACCTGGACGTCCGCGAGGTGCTCGCCCGCTTCGCCCCGCACCGTCCGGCCGGTATCGGCCCGGCCGCCGGCCCCGAAGCGGTCCGGGTGTCGCTGCACCAGGCGGCCGGTCTGCTGGCCGTCAGCCGGGCCGGCGGGGAGCCCGCCGAGGCCCGGCAGAGCCAGGCCAGCCGGCTCCTGCTCGACCTGGGCGACCGCCGTACGCTGGACGGTTACGCCGACACGGTGCTGGGCCCGCTCGACCTCGCCGACCACGGCGAGGAGCTGACCGCCACGCTCGCGGCCTGGCTGGAGACCGGCGGCGCCTGGGACGCCACCAGCCGGCGGCTCGGCGTCCACCGGCACACCGTACGCAACCGCCTGGACAAGGTGATGGACCTCACCGGCCGCCGCCTCGACGACCCCGACGACCGCTTCGACCTGTGGCTGGCCACCCGCATCCGCCGCGGCGGCACCCCCGGGACCGGCGGCCGCCCCACTCCCCCGCCGCCGGGCCGGTGACACGAACCCCTACATTTTCGGTCCGCCCTTCACTCTCTCCCCGGCACCGTTTTTACTTCGAGGGTGACCTACGAGATCCGCACCCCCACGCCCGGCACCGCCGGCCCCGCCATCGCGCCCCCTGCACGCTCCGCACGGAGCGGCGGGCGCGGCGCCCTGGTGGCCGTCAGCGATCTGCACGTCCGCTACAAGGAGAACCGCGACATCGTCGAGGGGCTGCAGCCGCAGTCCGACGACGACTGGCTGCTGGTGGCCGGCGACATCGGCGAGCGGGTGTCCGACATCCGCTGGGCGCTCGCCCTGCTCAGCAGCCGGTTCGCCAAGGTGGTGTGGGTGCCCGGCAATCATGAGCTGTGGACGACGGCCGACGACCCGGTACAGCTGCGCGGTGTGGCGCGCTATGAGCATCTGGTCGGCATCTGCCGGGAGTTGGGTGTCCTCACCCCCGAGGACCCCTATCCGGTGTGGGAGGGCGAAGGCGGTCCGGTCGTCATCGCACCGCTCTTCCTCCTCTACGACTACACCTTCCGGCAGCCCGGGGTGACGTCCACGCACGAGGCGCTCGCCCGGGCCGAGAAGGCCGGAGTGGTGTGCACCGACGAGCACTTCCTGCACCCGGACCCGTATCCGACGCGAGAGGCGTGGTGCCGGGCGCGGGTGGCCGCCACCGAGGCCCGGCTCGCCGCCGTGCCCGAGGACCTGCCGACGGTGCTCGTCAACCACTGGCCGGTGGTGCGCGAGCCCACCGAGCCGCTGTGGTACCCGGATTTCGCGCTGTGGTGCGGTACGGAGGCGACCGCCGACTGGCCCGTCCGCTTCCGGGCCGCCGCCGTGGTCTACGGCCATCTCCACATCCCGCGGCTGCTGGTCTGCGACGGCGTCCCGCATCAGGAGGTGTCGCTCGGCTACCCGCGCGAGTGGCAGCGCCGCTCCCGCGCCCCGGGCCGCCCGGTCCAGATCCTCCCCGTGCCGGCCGCGGCCGGCGACACCACGGGGACCCCCGCATGATCGACAAACTGCTGCCGCCCCCGGTCGTGACCGCGGAGGCCTTCCAGGACGCCCCGGTGTCGCAGATGTTCCCGGAGGAGTGGGCGCTGGTGGCCGGGGCCGTCCCCAAGCGGCAGAAGGAGTTCGGCACCGTACGCGGCTGCGCCCGCAGCGCACTGGCCGAGCTGGGGATCGCCCCCGCTCCCCTGCTTCCGGGCCCCCGCCGGGAGCCGCAGTGGCCGGCCGGCATCGTCGGCGCGATGACGCACTGCAACGGCTATCGCGCCGCCGCGGTGGCCCGCTCGGCGGAGGTGCGCACCATCGGCCTGGACGCCGAGCCCCATCTGCCGGTGAACGACCCCGGGGTGGTCGATCTGGTCACCCTCCCCGCGGAACGCCCCCAGCTCGCCCGGCTGGCCGCGGCGCAGCCCGAGGTCTGCTGGGACCGCCTGGTCTTCAGCGCGAAGGAGAGCGTCTACAAGGCGTGGTACCCCCTCACCCGCCGCTGGCTCGACTTCCAGGAGGCCCACCTCATCCTCGACCCCACCAACGCCACCTTCACCGCCCGCCTCCTCGTCCCGGGCCCCGTGATCGACGGCCGCGAACTCACCGAATTCAGCGGCCGCTGGCTGATCGGGGCGGGGCTGGTGGTGACGGCGATCGTGGTGACGGTGTGAACTGCCCGAGGAGCAGGGGAGGTTCCTGACCCGCCTCTCGCAGGGGGGCGGGCCGCGCATAACGCAGCATCAAGAGTCGTGTTCCGCACCGATCGACCACAGTGACGGACCGGCCGGCGCAACCCTGTACGCCCTGCGGTATTTTTATGAATCGTCAGGACGTCGAAGGGTCAGTAGCCCACTTATGCAAGAGCAATTCGCCCCCACCGGCGGAACAGAACCGTCCGATACCGAGCTGGTCGCGCGTATCCGTGCGGCCGCCCGGACCGGCGGCCCGGCGACGGCTGATCCACGTGGGGCGGCAGTTCCGGACGGAACGGCCGAGGAAGCCCTCGACGAGTTCCACCGCCGGCACTACGCCGCCGTATTGGCCTACGCCCGCACCTGCTGCGGATCCTCCCAGGCCGCGGCGGATCTGGCGGCGGAAGCCATCGCCGGCGTCCTGCACTCCCCCGGCCCGGGAGACGCGCCGACGGACTGGCAGGCCAGCTTGCTGGCGGCGGTACGCCACACCGCCGCCGTCTGGCACCAGGGCCCCCGAAGGACCGAGCTGCGCGACGACTTCGCGTCCTGGCCGGCCGGGCGGCATCCGGGGGAGGGCTCCGGTCCGTCCGACACCGGGCAGGTCTCCTTCACCGGGCAGGTGTCCTTCACCGGACACCTGCCCCTCACTGGCGACGAACCCTCCGACTCCGTCCGCCCCCTGGGGATGAACCCCTCCAACGGGCCGCGCAAGGCCCAGGGGTCCCGACTCGCCCCGGCGCGCATCGCCGTGCTCGCCGCCGCCGTGGCCGTCGTGGCCGGGCTTGCCATATCCGTCGGCCCGCTGCTCGGCCCGACGCGCCACCAGGCCTCGGGCGCCGGCCCCGGAGGCGTCGGCCACTCTTCGGCTCCCACTCCCGACCGGTCGCCGACGGCGTCTCCCGAGAAGTCGGCGACCGCCTCCCGCTCGGCGTCGGCCACACCGACCGCCGGCCGCAGCACGGCGTCGAAGCACCCGAGTTCCCGGCCCTCGAAGTCGGCCACCCGGTCGCCCTCCGCACCCCGGGGCCCCGAGGACAAGCCGCCACCCGCCCACACCACCGCGTTAACCGCCCGGCCGTGGAGCTCCAGCCAGAACGCCTGGGGGCCGGTGGGACAGAACCGCAGCATCGACGGGCGTCCCCTCACCATCGCGGGGATCGGCTACGTCGAAGGCCTGGGGGCCCACGCCAACAGCGAGATCACCTACCAGCTCGGCGGCGCCTGCTCCGCCCTCAGCGTGGACGTGGGGATCGACGACGAGGTGGGCGCGAACGGCTCGGTGGTCTTCCAGATCTACCGGGACGGCACGCTGGTCGCCGACAGCGGGCTGATGACGGTCGGCCAATCCGCGAAGCATCTCACCGCGGACCTCACCGGCGGCAGCGAGCTACGACTCGTGGCCACGGACGCAGGCAACGGGAACAACTCCGATCACGCCGACTGGGGTGGGCCGCTCATCACGTGCAGATGAGCGGCCGCCTGCCGCGGACGGCCGCGGCAGGGCTGCCCCGCACTGTCTGACGGGCCTCACTGCTGCGCGGGCCGCGCCGTCCCACCCCTCACGCGTCGTCCGAAAGCAGCCGCAGCGAGATCGAGTTGATGCAGTACCGCTGGTCCGTCGGCGTCGGATACCCCTCGCCCTCGAAGACGTGCCCGAGATGCGAGCCGCAGCGCGCGCAGCGCACTTCGGTCCGCGTCATTCCGTGCGACGTGTCGGGCACGAGTTCCACGGCGTCCGAGTCGCGTGCGTCGTAGAAGGACGGCCAGCCGCAGTGGCTGGCGAACTTGGTGTCGGAGCGGAAGAGCTCGGCGCCGCAGGCGCGGCAGGAGTAGACGCCCTCGGTCGTGGTGTCGGTGTACTCGCCGACGAAGGCGGGCTCGGTGCCGGCCTGGCGGAGCACCTGGTACTCCGCGGGGGTCAGCTCGGCGCGCCACTGCTCGTCGGGCTTGTCGATCTCGTACGGCATCGGGGGCCTCCTTGGCTCAGTTGCCCAGGCGGGACAGGATGGCGGGGCCGAGGTCGGTCACATCGCCCGCGCCCATGGTGAGAACAAGGTCACCGGGCTTGGCCATTCCGGCGATGACGTCCGGGACGGCGGCCTGGTCGCTCTCGGGGGTGACATCGGCGCCCGCGGCGCGCGCGGCGTCGATGATCAGGGTGCTGGTGACGCCCGGGATCGGGTCCTCGCGGGCCGGGTAGATGTCCAGGACCACGGAGGCGTCGGCGAGGGCGAGTGCCTGGCCCATCTCCGTACCCAGCTCCTGGGTGCGGGAGAAGAGGTGCGGCTGGAAGACGACCAGCACCCGGGAGCCCTCGGCGGCGCCGCGGATGGCCTCCAGGTCGGCGGTCATCTCCGTGGGGTGGTGCGCGTAGGAGTCGATGACCTGGACGCCGGCCGCCTCACCCTTGAGCTGGAGGCGGCGCTTGACGCCGGTGTACTTGCCGAGTGCGGACGCGAGGTTGTGCGGCGGGAGCCCCAGGGCGACGCCGGCGGCCAGGGCGGCGACGGCGTTGTGGGCGTAGTGCCGGCCCGGGACGGAGACCGTGAAGGTGAGGATCTTTCCGCTGGTCAGGGTGACGGTGACGTCGCTGGTCAGGCCGCGGGGGTTGACCTTGAGGATGCGGACGTCGGCGTCCGCGGACTCGCCGTAGGTGACGACCTCGATGTCATGACGGCCGGAGATCCGTTCGGTCAGCTCGCGGGCGCCGGGGTGGTCGGCGGCGATGACCAGGGTGCCGCCGGGGCGGATGCGGCCGACGAAGGTCTCGAAGGACTCGTAGATCTCGTCCATCGAGGCGTAGTTGGCGTGGTGGTCCAGCTCCACGTTGAGGATGATGGCGACCTCGGGGGCGTACTTGTGGAAGCTGCGGTCGCTTTCGTCGGCCTCGGCGACGAAGATCTCGCCGGCGCCGTGCTCGGCGTTGGATCCGGGGGCGTCGAGGTCGCCGCCGATGGCGTAGGACGGCTTGAGGCCGAGGGCGCCGAGGGAGACGGCGAGCATGGAGGTCGTCGTCGTCTTGCCGTGGGTGCCGGCGACGGCGATGGGGCGCAGGCCCTCCATGAGGGAGGCGAGCGCGTCGGAGCGGTGGACGACCGGGATGCCGCGTTCCTGGGCGGCGGCGAGCTCGGGGTTGTCGGGGCGGATCGCGGAGGAGACGACGACGCTGGTGGCGTCCTCGGCGAGATGCCCGGCGGCGTGGCCGAGGTGGACCGTGACGCCGAGGGCGCGCAGGGCCTGGGCGGTCGCGGAGTCCTTGGCGTCGCTGCCCGCCACCCGGGCGCCGCGCTGCGCGAGGATCTTGGCGATGCCCGACATACCGGCTCCGCCGATACCGATGAAGTGCGGCCGGTCCATCGAGGCTGGGATGGCGGGTGCCATGGTGCGTCTCCCTGATCGTCGATCATCGCGAGCGGTGTGCTGCCGTTCGGTCGTGCTGTCGATGATTCTCGCACCCGGCACCGACAGCGCCGGTCCGTGGACCCGGCCGGCACCCGACGCCGGGGGTCGGCGGCGGTGGTCAGCGGCGGATCAGGCCCTGTGCGGTGGCGGCGGCGACCGCGGACGTACGGGAGTCCACGCCCAGCTTGGCGTAGATGTGGACGAGGTGGGACTTGACGGTCGCCTGGCTGAGGAAGAGCCGCTTGCTGACCGCCGCGTTCGAGTGGCCCTCGGCCACGAGCTGGAGGACCTCCGTCTCGCGCCGGGAGAGCGCGGTGGCGGGGGTGCGCAGCCGGTCCATCAGGCGCAGCGCGACGGTGGGGGCGAGCGCGGACCGCCCGGCGGCGGCGGTGCGGACCGCGGCGGCCAGCTCCTGGGGCGGGGCGTCCTTGAGGAGGTAGCCGGTGGCGCCGGCCTCGATGGCGGCGAGGATGTCGGCGTCGGTGTCGTAGGTGGTCAGGACGAGGACGCGGGGGCCGCCGGGGCGGGCGGTGATCTCGGCGGTGGCCTGCGAGCCCAGCATCCGGCCGCCGAACTGGAGGTCCATGAGGACCACGTCGACGTCGCACTCCGCGGCGAGGCGGACCGCCTGCTCGGCGGTGGGGACATCGGCGACGATCTCGAAGTCCGCTTCGGTCTCCAGGACGGCGCGCAGCCCGGCGCGTACGACGGGGTGGTCGTCGGCGAGCAGCAGCCGGACGGTGGTGGCCGGGACGGTCACGAGGCGGCCTCCGGGGCAGCGTCGGGGGCGGGGCAGGGCAGGGTGACGGCGATCGCGGTGCCCTCGCCGGGGGCGGACTCGACGGCCAGCGTCCCCTGGAGGGCGCGGGCCCGGGCGCGCATCGCGGCGAGGCCGAAGCCGGTGCCCGGGGCCGCGGCGGAGCCCGGTGCGGGCACGTCGGCGGGGCGGAACCCGGCACCGTCGTCGACGACGTCCAGCGCGACCTCGGTGTCCATGTAGCTGAGGGTCAGCTCGACGCGGCCGGCGGCGGCGTGCCGGACCGTGTTGGCGAGCGCGGACTGGGCGATGCGCAGCAGGGCGACCTCGTGCGGGGTGGGGAGCACGAGGGGCGCGCCGGAGACCTGGCAGTGCACGGTGAGACCGGAGCTGCGGGCCGTGGTGGCGCAGAGCCGCTCCAGGGCGGCGGGCAGCGACCCCGCCTCCAGGGCGGGCGGGCTGAGCGCCTGCACGAAGCGGCGCGCCTCGGCGAGGTTGTCGACGGCGGTGGTGCGGGCCTGCCGGACGTGTCCGAGGGCCGTTGTGGGCTGCTGGGGCAGGACGCGTTCGGCGGCCCGCAGCAGCAGTTGGATGCTGGACAGCCCCTGCGCCAGGGTGTCGTGGATCTCCCGGGCCAGCCGCTCGCGCTCGGCGAGCCGGCCGGCGGCGCGTTCCGCGGCGGCCAGCTCGCTGCGGGTCGCGGTGAGCTCCTCGATGAGGCGCCGGCGCTGCTCGCTCTCCCGGTAGAGGGCCTGGTAGCCGAGGACGACGGCGACCGCGACGGCGGCGCCCAGGAAGGGGCCGAGCACCGTGCCGACACTGAGGGTGTGGGTGTGCCAGCCGAATCCGGCGACGGCGGCGAGGGTGGTGGCCGCGACGGCGGGCAGGGACCGGCGCAGCGGCAGCAGATGCAGCTGGACGAAGAAGAGCGGGAAGGCCAGCCAGACGCCGTCCGGGGTGAGGGCGAGCAGCGCCAGCCACACCAGGGTGACGGCCGTGAGCCAGCCGGCCGCGGTGCGGGCGGAGCTGCGTACGCGGGGAATCCGGGTGCCGAGCGCGAAGAGGGCGAGCAGCACGGCGGCGGTGGCGAGGACGGCCGGGGCATTCGGGGCGCGCCCGGCCACCGCGCGGACGGCGGCGAGCGCGAGCAGCGCGGCCACCATCAGATGCAGGCAGCTGCGCAGGGCCCGCAGGACGGGGGTGAGGGAGTGTGCGGTCACGGCTTCTTCGGTCACGGCCCCCTCAGGCTAAGGGCGCTCCCCGCCTGCGGCATCAACCAAAGGGTTGACCTCGGGGCACACCTTCCGGCGCCGGCGGACCACTCCCCCGCGCGATGCCCGGACGCCGCCCGGCAGGCGACGGTTGGTCCGGCCGCCGGGCGCTGGGTCCGGCGCCCGGAAGCAAGGAGGGCACCGCCTGTGTTCGTGGCCTGGAGGGACCTGGGATTCGCCAGGGGACGGTTCGCCCTGATGGGCACCGTCATCGTGCTGATCACGGTGCTGGTGGGGCTGCTGTCGGGCCTGACCGCCGGCCTGGGCCGGGAGAACACCTCGGCGATCACCGCGCTGCCCGCCGATCACCTGGTGTTCTCGGCGCCCGCCGACGGCAGCGGCCTCGCGTTCACCGACTCGCGGCTGTCCGCGCGGACCGCGGCGGCCTGGGCGCGGGTGCCGGGCGTACGGAGCGCCGAGCCGCTGGGGATCGCGCCGGCGAAGGCCGAGGCGGGCGGCCGGAGCGCCGCGGTGTCGGCGTTCGGGGCGCGGCCGGGTTCCGGGCCTGCGCCGGAGGGGGTCGGGGACGGGGCGGTGGTGCTGTCCAGGAAGGCCGCAGCGGAGCTGGGTGTACGGGCCGGTGGTTCCCTGACGCTGGGCGGCCGGACCTGCACGGTTGCGGCGGTGTCGGGTTCGGCGATGTACAGCCATACGCCGGTGGTCTGGATGTCGCCGGCGGACTGGCGGAAGGCGGCCGGCGGCTCCGGGGCGGGCGGCGGATCCGGGCGCGCCCCCGGGGCGGATGCGACCGTGCTCGCCCTGTCCACCACCGGGTCGGCCGATCTGGCCGCCGCCGACGCACGGCTCGGCACCAGGACCGTCCGCACCGGCGACGCGCTGGAGGCCATCGGCTCGTACCGCGCGGAGAACGGCTCCCTCCAGCTGATGCGCGGTTTCCTCTTCGCGATCTCCGCGCTGGTCATCGGGGCGTTCTTCACGGTGTGGACGATCCAGCGCAGCGGTGATGTCGCGGTGCTGAAGGCGCTGGGCGCCTCGACCGGCTCGCTGCTGCGGGACGCGCTCGGCCAGGCGGTCGTCCTCCTACTGCTCGGGACCGGCCTGGGCAGCGCCGTGGTGGCCGCGGTGGGCGCGGGGATCGACTCCGCGGTGCCCTTCGTACTCGCCCCGTCCACCGTGCTGCTCCCGGCCCTGATCATGACCGCGCTGGGCGCCGCCGGCGCCGCGCTGGCGATCCGCCGCATCACCTCCGTCGACCCGCTGACCGCCCTGGGAAGTGCCCGATGAGCCTCGAACTGACCGATGTCACCCTCACCTACCCCGACGGCGACGCCCGGCTGACCGCATTGGACGCGGTCTCGCTGACCGTGTCTCCGGGCAGTCTGACGGCGGTGATCGGACCGTCCGGCTCCGGTAAGTCCAGTCTGCTCGCGGTCGCCGCCACGCTGATCCGCCCGGACCGCGGACGGGTGGTGCTCGACGGCACGGACACCACCGGGCTCGGCCGCGCGGAGCTGACGGCGCTGCGCCGCACGACCGTCGGCACGGTCTTCCAGCAGCCGAATCTGCTGCCGTCGCTGACGGCCGCCGAGCAGCTCCAGGTGATGGCCCATCTGGACGGCCGCTCACCCCGTAAGGCGCGGGGCCGGGCGCTGGAGCTGCTGGCCGCGGTCGGCATGGACCGGCTGGCCGGCCGGCGGCCGCATCAGCTGTCGGGCGGTCAGCGGCAGCGGATCAACATCGCGCGGGCGCTGATGAACGAACCGGCGGTGCTGCTGGTGGACGAGCCGACCAGCGCCCTGGACCACGAGCGGGGCGCCGCGGTACTCGATCTGCTGGTCACCCTCACCCGTCAGCGCGCGACCGCGACGGTGTTGGTCACCCACGACCCGGCGCATCTGGACGCGGCGGACGAGGTCGCCGAGGTGCGCGACGGCCGGCTCCGCCTGCGGACCGGCGCCCGCCCCTGATGGCGGCCGCTCAGCCCCCGGCGGACTGCTGGGGCTGGTCGTCCGCCGCGTGCGAGAAGAGCTTGAGGACCGGGACGCCGACCATGTGGCGGGCGCGGGACGCCCAGTCGCGGTGGAAGAACTCCTCGACGAAGTGCGGGGTGGTCAGCACGATCACCTCGTCCGCGCCGGTCTCGTCGACGATGGAGCGCAGCAGGTCCAGCGGGTGGTCCTCGACCACCTGCCCGACGGCCTCCGCGCCGGTGGCGCGCAGCGCCTGCAGCGTGTGTGCCAGGGCCACCTCGGCGGGTGCCTCCGCCTGGGCGCCGCCCGGTTCCTCGCCCTCCCGTACGGCGTCGTCGAACTCGCCGAGGGCGACGTCGTCGATCGCCCGCAGGAGGACGTCCTGCTTGCCGCGCGGCTGCATGAGCACGACGAACGAGATCCGGTCATCGCCGTGCAGCGTGGTCACGAACTCCACGTCGGCGGCCGTCAGAGGCTTCTCGATCATCAATACGCTCGTGAACACGACGGACGCCCTTCTTCTCCTCGGGGCACCGCATCGCGCGGAGCCCGACAGAAACCATCCGCCCCGTCGCCACACGGGGCCTGTTGGCTCTAAGTGTGCCCAACGGAAGCTAAGCGGAACAGACAATTCCGCCGATTGTCACGTCCGGCGGTACCGAGTGAACAGGAACCCGTCCTCCTCCAGCACCGATGCCAGGGCGAAACGCTCCGGAACCGGGACGGCCGGCCCGTTCATGATCCTCGGGGCGTCCCCCACGGCCACCACGGGGGCCAGCGACAGACACATCTCGTCCAGCGCACCGGCCGCGGCGAACTGTCCCAGGAGCCTGGGCCCGCCCTCCGTCAGCAGCCTGGTGTGCCCCCGTTCGGCCAGCACCCCGGCCACCCGGGCGGGATCGACGCCCAGGCCCCCCCCGGCGAACAGCACCTCGGCACCCGCGGCCCGGGCCGCCGCCACCCGGTCCGCCGGTGCGCCGGCGCCGGTCAGCACGAGGGTGGGCACCACCGGCGCGGTGAACAGGGGCAGCGTGAAGTCCAGCCCGAGACCGGCGGTGACCACGGCGATGGCCGGGGCCGGGCCCTGGCCGGCGGCGGCCCGGTGGGCGGCGAACACCTCCCGGGCGCGGGCCGGGCGGTAGCCCTCCTGCCGCACCGTTTCCGCCCCCACCACCACGGCGTCCGCGAGCGCCCGCAGCACCCCGAAGATCCGCATGTCGGCGTCGCCGGAGAGCGGTTGCGAGCGGCCCCCGTGGTGGGCCGCCCCGTCCAGGGAGGACACCATGTTGGCGCGCAGCCAGCCGGGGCGGCCCGCGCGCACCGGATCGTCCGCCGCCGGATACGCATAGGCCTGTGCCAGCTCGGCCGGCGTCCACGGCCGGTCCACCGGGCCGACCGCCCCCACCTCGGCATTCCCGGTCTCAGGGGTCGGCACGGGCGGGGCGGGGAGAGGGAACAGGCGTCGCATGGCGGCAGTGTGACATGCCTCGCTCACCGGACCGACGCCTCCCGCACAGGAGATAGGCTGGAGCGCTGTGTCACCTTCCGAGTCCTCTTCTCCGCAGCCCGCCCCGACGGCCGTTCCGCCGGCCGACGGGGACGCCGCGACCCCCGCCGCGCTGACCGCCCGCGCCCCGCACGTCCCGGCCGAACGCCTGGTTGCCGAGATGGTGCCGCCGCCGCGCTTCCAGGGCGCCCGCTTCGACACCTACATTCCGGACCCGAAGCAGCCCAGCCAGGCCGAGGCCGTCCAGGTCCTGAGCGACTTCGCGGAGAGCATCGAGGGCGGGCGGGCGACCCCGGAGAAGCGTCGCTGGTTCGCCAGGAAGCCGGCGGCGCCCAAGGGCCCGCGCGGCGTCTATCTGGACGGCGGCTACGGCGTCGGCAAGACCCACCTGCTCGCCTCCCTGTGGCACGCCACCCCCGCCCCGGCGGAGCGCAAGGCCTTCGGCACCTTCGTCGAGCTGACGAACCTCGTCGGGGCACTCGGCTTCCAGCAGACGGTGCGCACGCTCGGCGAGCACCGGCTGCTGTGCATCGACGAGTTCGAGCTGGACGATCCCGGTGACACCGTCCTGGTCTCCACCCTGCTCGGCAAGCTGGTGGACGCCGGTGTGGCGCTGGCCGCCACGTCCAACACGCTGCCCGGCAAGCTCGGCGAGGGCCGCTTCGCCGCCGCCGACTTCCTGCGCGAGATCCAGGGGCTGAGCGCCCAGTTCCGTCCGCTGCGCATCGACGGCGAGGACTACCGCCACCGCGGCCTGCCCGAGGCGCCCGCCCCGTACGACGACGAGACGGTCACCCGCGCGGCATACCGCACGCCCGGCGCCTCGCTCGACGACTTCCCCTCCCTGCTGGAGCATCTGTCCACGGTGCACCCCAGCCGCTACGGCGCGATGTGCGACGGCATCGAAGCGGTCTGCCTCACCGACGTCCAGGCGGTGCCCGACCAGTCGACGGCGCTGCGCCTGGTCGTCCTCGCGGACCGGCTCTACGACCGCGAGGTGCCGGTGCTGACCTCCGGCAAGGCCTTCGACGAGCTGTTCAGCGAGGAGATGCTGCGCGGCGGCTACCGCAAGAAGTACTTCCGGGCGATCTCCCGGCTGACGGCGCTGGCGCGCGACGCGGGCGCCCTGGTGGCCGACGGCTCCCGGTAGGCGGTACGGCGGCGCGCCACCCGGCCGTGCCCGTCGCGTGGTTCCCGGCGCCCCGGCTGCGTGGTACACACGGCGGGTCACGTCACCTGTCCGCCAACAGGGAGCCGCCATGTCCGCGACACGACGTCAGATCCTGGCCCGCACCGGTGCGTTGGGGACGGCCCTCGCCTTCTCCGGAAGCCTCACGGAGCTCTTCGCGGGGACCGCGACCGCCCAGGGCATGGGCCGGCGCGGCTACGGCCCGCTGGTCCCCGACCCGGACGGCCTGCTCGACCTCCCCCGGGGCTTCCGGCACCGGGTGCTCTCCCGGGAGGGCGACCCGCTGCTCTCCGGGGAGGGCAAGGTGCCCGGCAACTGCGACGGCATGTCGGCGTTCCCCGGCCGCCACGGGGGCACCCATCTGGTCCGCAACCACGAGAACCGTACGCACTCCCGCCAGGCCGTCCCCAGAGTCCGCGGGCTGACGTACGACCCGGGCGGCGAGGGCGGCTGCACGGCCCTCGCACTCGACCGGGACAACACGGTGCGCTCCGAGCGGGTCGCCCTCGCCGGGACCTCCACCAACTGCGCGGGCGGCCACACCCCTTGGAACACCTGGCTGACCTGCGAGGAGACCGAGTTCCGGGCGGGTGAGGAGAACTACACCAAGGACCACGGCTTCGTCTTCGAGATCGATCCGTACGACCCGCGGCGCACCGGTGCGGTCCCGCTGACCGCGATGGGCCGCTTCTCGCACGAGGCGGTCGCCGTCGATCCCGGCACCGGCACCGTCTACGAGACCGAGGACGCCTTCGACAAGCCGTTCGGCCTCTTCTACCGCTTTCTGCCCAAGAAGCCGAGGGGCGGCCGCGGTTCCCTCCGGGCCGGCGGCCGGCTCCAGGCGCTGCGGGTCCCCGGTGTGCCCGACCTCTCCGCCATCCAGCGGCCCGGCACCGTCTTCGACCACGTCAGCTGGGTGGATGTGCCCGACCCGCTCGCCCGCGAGACCCCGATCCGCTTCCAGGACTTCGGCCCCGGGGGCATCACCCACGCCCAGAAGCTGGAGGGCTGCTACTGGGGTGGTTCCTGCGTCTACTTCGTCTCCAGCTTCGCCCACCGCTCCGCCGGCTCGACGGCCGACCACTACGGCCAGGTGTGGAAGTACGACCCGAAGAAGCGGCAGCTGACCCAGGTCGTCGTCTTCGGCCCGGACACCGACCTCCAACTGCCCGGCGAATCACCCGACAACATCTGTCTGGCACCCAGCGGCGGCCTGATGGTCTGTGAGGACGGCGACGGCGCCCAGCACGTCTTCGGCCTCACCCGGCGCGGCGCGGTCTATCCGATGGCGCGCGGCCGGCAGAACATCGGCACCCCGGAGAAGCCGGAGTGGGGCGAGTTCGCGGGTGTGACGTTCTCGCCCGACTTCCGGACGATGTACGTCAATTGCTATACGCCGGGGACGACGTTCGCGGTGACCGGGCCTTGGCACCACTGAGGGCGGGGCGAGCTGGGCTGATGCTGCGGCGGGCCCGCTGACGCCGCAGCGGGTGGGCTCACGCCGCAGCGGGTGGGCTGGCCCGGCGGCGGGTGGGCTGGCCCCGCGGCGGGTGGACTGGCCCCGCGCGGTACGGGGCGGCTGGGAGTCGGGCGAGCGTAGGCCGGCGTGGGGCTGGTCGCGCTGCTGGCCGACCCGCGCTCCAATGACCAGCGGGTGGCCATCCCGGTCCTGCCCG
>NZ_SDIF01000071.1 GCF_004122735.1 Streptomyces sioyaensis
CGCCGGGGCAGCCCGCCCCCGCCCCGCCACCCCCGGCCGTCCGGCTGACCAAGGTGACGCTCACGAAGGCGGCGCCCGCCGTCTCGCTGACGAAGCAGGGCGGCACCTCCGGGGCGATGCGGGTGAACCTCAACTGGAGCAGCGGCACGGCGGGCAAGCGGCTGGGCAAGACCCTCGGCCGCAAGGCCATGCAGGCCATGGGTGCCCGCGGCGCACTGCTGCCCCCGTCCGGTGAGCTGGACCTGGACCTGTGCGCGCTGTACGAACTCACCGACGGCTCCGCCGGTGTGATCCATCCGCTCGGCAACAACTTCGGTGCCCTGCACGCCCCGCCGTACATCCAGCTCGACGGCGACGACCGCACCGGCGCCGCCACCACCGGCGAGAACCTGACCATCAACCTCGACCACCAGGCCCGGATCAAGCGCATCCTGATCTTCGTCACCGTCTACGCGGGCGCCCGCAGCTTCGAGGGCCTGAGCGCGACGGTCACCCTCCGGCCCCAGTACGGCGCCCCGGTCGACTTCTCGCTCGACGCCTGCACGGTGCCCTCCAACGTCTGCGCGCTGGCCCTGATCACGAACACCGGCAGCGAACTCGTCGTCCAGCGCGAGGCCCGTTACCTCGTGCCCGCGCCCGGCGTCAGCCCGCAGCGGACCGTCGACCAGGCCTACGGCTGGGGCCTGGACTGGTCACCGGCCAGGAAGTGACCGGGGCGCCGGGGGCGGCGCTCAGGGCTTCGGGTACGTCCGGCCCTTCCATGCCGCGCCGCGCCCCCGGTGGTGCTGGACCGCCGAGTCCACCGTCATCAGCAGATACAGCAGCGCGGTGAAGGGCAGCAGCGGAGCCGTCCACCACGGCTGCCCGTAATGGCGCAGCATCGGCAGATACGTCCCGCACATCACCGCCCAGGCCGCCCCGCCCAGCGCGGCCGTCGCCGCATCGCCACCGGCCGCCCCGGCCAGCAGCGCGACGGGCGGCACGAGGTACACCAGCGTCAGGCCGAGCACCGTGCCGAGCAACAGCAGCGGCCGGTGCCGCAGTTGGGCGTACGCGCTGCGCGAGACCATCCGCCACAGATCGGCCGGCCGCGGATACGGCCGCACGCTGGCCACCCGGTCCGCAAGCCCCAGCCAGATCCTCCCGCCCGCCGCCCGGCGCCGTCCCGGGTCGAATCTCCGCCGGACACCGGCCGCGGGGGCCCCGCCCGTGACGCCGCTGCCCGACCCGGAGCGCTTGACCGCACGGGCCAGCGTCACATCGTCGATCACCGCATGCCGGATCGTCTCCGGGATGCCCGCCCGCTCCGCGGCCTCCCGCCGCAGCAGCACACAGCCGCCGGCCGCCGCCGCGGTCCGCGCCCCGGGGCGGTTGACCCACCGGAAGGGATACAGCTGCCCGAAGAAGTACACGAACGCCGGGACGATCAGCCGCTCCCAGCGCGTCACCACCCGCAGCCGCGCCATCTGCGACACCAGATCCAGCTCCGCCGACCGGGCGGCCGCCACCAACTCCCGCAAACTGTCCGGTTCGTGTGCGATGTCCGCGTCGGTCAGCAGCAGATACTCCGGCTCCATGTGCTCGCGCGCCAGCGCCATGCCGTGCCGCAGCGCCCACAGCTTCCCCGTCCACCCCGGTCCGGGCTCGCCGGGCGAGGACACCGTCAGCGGCAGCCCGCCCCGCGCGGCCGCCAGTTCCCGGGCGCGCGCGCCGGTCCCGTCCGTACTGCCGTCGTCGACCAGGAACACCTCCGCCCGGCCCGGGTACTTCTGCCCGAGCAGCGACGGCAGGCTGTCCGGCAGCACCGCGGCCTCGTCCCGCGCCGGGACCACCACCGCGACCGACGGCCAGCGCTCGGGATCCCGACGGGCCGGCAGCCGGACGTCCGTCCGCCAGAAGAAGCCCTGCCCCAGCAGCAGCCACACCCAGGCCAGCAGCGACCCGGCACCGATCCACTCCATCGCTCCCACGGCACCGCAGTCTGCCGCACCGCACCCCGCGCACCGCGGCGATCGGCACGGAGTCCCCGGCGTGGCGCCACCGCGCGAACGGCCGGAACGCCATGGGTCGCCCGCGCCGGACCGCCTCCCGTCCCTGCCCGGTATGACAAGACGGACGTCCGGCTGAGTAAAGTGTCCGGGTGAAGATCGCGCTGATGGACTCCGGGAATGGGCTGCTTCCGGCGGCCGCCGCCATGCGGCGACTGCGGCCGGACGCGGATCTGGTGCTCTCCTCCGACCCCGACGGGATGCCATGGGGGCCCCGTACCCCCGACGACGTCACCGCTCATGCGCTGGCGGTGGCCCGCGCCGCGGCCGCGCACCGGCCCGACGCCCTGATCGTCGCCTGCAACACCGCAACGGTGCACGCCCTGCCGGCCCTCCGTGCCGCCCTCGAACCCGGCATCCCGGTCATCGGCACCGTCCCGGCCATCAAGCCCGCCGCGGCCGGCGGCGGCCCGGTCGCCATCTGGGCCACCCCCGCCACCACCGGCAGCCCCTACCAGCGGGATCTGATCGACCGGTTCGGGCAGGGCGTGGACGTCACCGGCGTGCCCTGCCCGGGGCTCGCCGACGCGGTCCAGGAGGCCGACGAGGCCGCCATCGACGCCGCCATCGCGGTCGCCGCGCAGCGCACCCCCCGGGACGTACGGGCCGTCGTCCTGGGCTGCACCCACTACGAGCTGGTCGGCGAGCGCATCCGTGCCGCCGTCCAGCAGCCCGGCGCCCCCGCACTCGTGCTGTACGGCTCCGCCGAGGCGGTCGCCGCCCAGGCGCTGCGCCGTATCGGAGCCGAGCCGGCGCCGGCCGCCGCCCCGACCGGCACGCTCGGCGTGATCCTCAGCGGCCGCCCCGCAGTCCTCCCGGCCCCGGCGCTCGTCTACGCCGAGGGCCGGCTGCTCGCCCGGAGCCGTACGGACGACGCCGCGGGATCCCCGCCGGACACCGCGCCGGCGGCCGACGGGGCCGCCACCACCGTCCGCCGCTGACGCCGGACGCGAGGTCGCGCGCACCGCAACCCGGTCCGCGAACGACGCGTCCGATGCGCTGCCCCTGGGTGCAAAGACGCGTACGCTGCGTCTCATGAGGGACCACCCCCACGAGGGGGCAGCCGCCCCCGACAGCCATGGCCCCACCGACGGCGCAGACGGCCCGGCGCGCCCCGTCGGCGGTTCCCACGCGGAGCTCCCCGAGGTCTGGCACGGCAGCGCCACCAACCGCATCCAGTGGCTGCTGGCCGCGATCGGCGCCGCCTGTCTGGCCCTGGGCATCGAACTCGCCGTCGACAGCAACTGGACCTCCGGCCTGGCGCCGCTGGTGATGTCGGTGGTCGGCTGTGTCGCGGCCGGCCTGCTGGTGCTCTTCGGCACGCTCGCCTTCGTCCATGTCGCGGTGCGCGTCGACAAGGAGTGCCTGGAAGTGCGGTGCGGCCACATAGGGGTGCCACGCCGCCGGATCCCCCTCGACAATGTCGTCGGCGCCGACTTCACACCGCAGGTCACGCCCCGCCACTGGGGCGGCTGGGGCTACCGCTGGCGCCCCGAACAGGGCACGGCCGTGGTCGTCCGCCGCGGCGAGGGCGTGATCCTCCAGCTCGGCGACGGGCGCACGTTCACCATCACCGTCGATGACGCGGAGGCCGCGGTGCGCGTGATCCGTGGCCGGCTCCGTCCGCGCAAGGGGACCCCGGCGGGCGCCTGAGCGCGGCACGGCGGGGTGGATCCGGCAGGTGCACAGCACGTCAGGAGCCCTCCGGGGATCTCCCGTAGGGTCGGAGGATGGCTACTCCCGATTTCATCCGTGACCTGCGGACCTCCATCGGCCGGCAGCTGCTGTGGCTGCCCGGTGTCAGCGCGGTGGTCTTCGACGACCGGGGCCGCGTCCTGCTGGGCAAGCGGGCCGACACCGGTGGCTGGTCGGTGATCGGCGGCATCCCCGAGCCCGGCGAGCAGCCGGCCGAGACCGCGATGCGCGAGGTCTACGAGGAGACCGCGGTACGGGTCGTCCCCGAGGCCGTGGTCCTCATCGAGACCATGCCGCCCACCCACTACCCCAACGGGGACGTCTGCCAGTTCATGGACGTGACGCTGCGCTGCCGTGCGATCGGCGGCGAGGCGAGGGTGAACGACGACGAGTCGCTGGAGGTGGGCTGGTTCGCGGTGGACGCCCTCCCGGAGCTCAAGGAGTACGCGTTGACCCGTATCAAGCGGTCGCTGGAGGCGGGGCCGACGTGGTTCCAGGGAATGGGGGAGGAGCCGCCGGCGGAGCAGCCCTGAGGACTCGCGGCCGGGCGCTCAGGGCATTCTCCGGGTGCGCCGCGGGTTTCCCGGGCGGGCACAGCCGGACCGGCCCCTACGGCCTCGGCGAGTGCGGCAGGACCGTCCCTCTCTCCCTCCCTACAGCTCCTCCGTCGACGGCTCGTCCATCGGGTCGGAGGGTTCCTCGGGGAGGGTGGGCAGTTGCGAGCCGTCCGGGGCGTCCGGCTCGCCGGGCTGCTCGGACGGGCCGCTGTGCCGGCCGGACGGCTCCTCCGTGTGCATCTCCCGCTTGTCCTTGCGGCAGGTCGTGACCCAGGTGCCCGTGGGACCGCTCTCGTACTGACAGAGCCAGCCCCGTACGGCGAGGGTGCCCCGGTCGTCCTCGGCCTCCCGCGGCGCCCGCACGAAGAACTCGGACATCACCTTGCGGGCCTCCGCGCAGCCCACCGTGCCACCGGCCGCGGCATCCGCGAAGAGCGTGACATCGCCCTCCGGGCCCAGCGCGTCGGCGAGCTCGCCGCAGTCCACCGGCTGTCCGGGGACGGTCGGGGACGCCGAGCCCCGGCCGCCCGGCCCGCTGCCCGTGGCGGACGACGCCCCGGGCGTCGCCTCGCCGGCGTCGTCCCCGCAGCCCGCGGCGGCAAGGGCGAGCAGCACAGTCGGCACGGTGATGAGCCTCCGCATGTCGGACTCCCTCGGACTCCCTTGTGGCGGCGGTGCGCAGACGGCACGCCGCGTCGTACGACGCTAGGGGGCCGCGGGGAACCCGGCGAACCGGGACGGCCGTTCAGGTGACCCGCACGCGTCACGGCGCACGGCCCGCCCCCATGTCGTGGCCCGGGATACCGACGCGTAGTGGGCCCCGGGGCGGACCGCGCCCGCGGGACGGTTCCCACCAGCAGCCGACTCCGGGTGCGCGCCGCCACGACCTGCGGCAGCGTGGTGGCGAAGCTTTCCCCTCCCCGCACGAAGGAGTTCGACATGGGTCGCAAAGGTGCCATGGACAAGATGAAGGGCAAGGCCAAGCAGAAGGCCGGCAAAGCCATGGGCGACGAGCGCCTGAAGGGCGAAGGCCGCGCGGACGAGGCCAAGGGCAGGGCCAAGGGCGCGATGGGCGACGCCAGGGAGAACCTCCAGGGGATGAAGGACTCCCTGAAGGGCAAGGGCCGCTCCTGACGCCCGGCGGGGGCGTGGCGGACCCGCTGCCCCGTCTCCCGGAGGCCGTCCCCGGCCCGCCACGCCCCCGCCGCACATCAGGTTCCTCAGTGCCCCGTGCACGGTACGGCCGGCGATGTCCGGCCCTGGCCACATCGTTCCAGGCATCGCTCGATCCGCGACAACGCCGCCTCATGACGCTCGGTTCGGCTCCTGCGAGGGTGGCTACTGTGCGCTTGCGGTGGGGCGGACCACGATTTCGTTCACGTCGACCTGCGGGGGCTGGGCGAGCGCGTACGCGATGGCGTCCGCGACGGCGGAGGCGGGCAGCGCCACGGCGCGGTAGGTCTTCATGGCTTCCCGGGCTTCCGGATCGGAGATGCTGTCGGCGAGTTCGGACTCCGTTACGCCCGGGGAGACGAGGGTGACGCGGATGTCTCCGGCGGATTCCTGGCGCAGTCCCTCGGAGAGGGCGCGGACAGCGAATTTGGTGGCGCAGTAGACCGCTGCGGTCGGCGAGACCTCGTAGGCGCCGACGGAGGCGAGGTGCACGAAATGGCCGCCGCCCTGTTCCCGCATCACCGGCAGCGCGGCGGCGATCCCGTGCAGGACGCCGCGCAGGTTCACGTCGATCATGCGGTCCCACTCGTCGGTCCGCGTGGCCTCCAGCGGCGACAGCGGCATCACCCCCGCGTTGCCCACCAGGACATCGATCCGGCCGAACTCGGCGTGAGCGGCGTCGACGAACGCCTGCATGTCCGCCCCGTCGGTGACGTCCAGCCGCCGGAAGGCCGCGGTGCCGCCCTCCTTCGTGATCTCTTCGGCCAGTTGCTCCAGGCGATCGGTGCGGCGCGCGCCGAGAAGGACCCGGTGCCCGTCGGCTGCCAGCCGGCGTGCGGTCGCCGCACCGATACCGCTGCTCGCACCGGTGATCGCGACGACCTTGGTGTGCTGCGTCATGCCTGTTCCTCCCAGTGGAGAACGAGGTGCTCGTGGGGGGGGAGCACGCCGTCCCTGATGTCGCCCGCGGCGGTGAAGCCCGGGTCGTGGATGCAGCCGAGTCTGGGCGGCGGCTGCGGGCACAGCCAGAACAGGCTGTGCCTGGGCACGGCACACCCAGGCATGACCAGGGGGGTGGCCCTTAGCCTGACGGGCATGAGCAACGACCTCGGGGACTTCCTGCGCGCGCACCGTGCACGCCTGCTGCCGGGCGACGCGGGGCTGACGTCCTACGGCCGACGGCGGGTGGCGGGGCTGCGGCGCGAGGAGGTGGCCGTCCTGGCCGGTATGAACGCCGATTACTACGCCCGTCTGGAACAGGGACGCGAGTCCAGTCCTTCGCCGCAGGTCCTCGACGCGATCAGCGGCGCACTGCGCATGGACGAGGAGGCCCGCGACCATCTGTACCGGCTCGCGGACACCATGCCTGCCGGCTTCCGGGCGCACCCGCAGGAGACGGTCAGCCCGATGCTGCGGCAGCTACTGGACGGCTCCCCGCACACCCCGGCGTTCGTCCTCAACCCGGCCCTGGACCTCCTGGCGGCCAACCCCCTGGCCGACGCGCTGTTCTCACCGTTCGACACCGCGGACAACCTGGCCCGGATGATCTTCCTCGACCCCGCCGGCCGGCACTTCTACGCACACTGGCACCGCGCGGCCGAGTCGACCGTGGCCCACCTGCGCCAGTCCACCGGCCTCGTCCCGCACTATCCCCGCCTGCGCGCGCTCGTACGGACCCTCGCCGCGTCGAGTGAGGAATTCGCCGCGCTCTGGACGGCACAGACCGTCCACGGAAAGAACCACGGCGCCAAGGAACTCCGCCACCCCGAGGTCGGACCCCTGTCACTCACCTACCAGTCCTTCGACGTACGAGGAGCGCACGCCCAGCAACTCGTGATGTACCACGCAGAAGCAGGAAGCCCCAGTGCCCAGGCGCTCACCCTGCTGGGCACCCTCGACGCAACCCGCCGCCAGGCACATTCCACGGATCGGTAGCAAGCCGAGGCGCTCCCCGCGATTGCCGCGGCCTCCTTGGGGTGTGACCGAGATACGCGCCAAAGGGGCAACGGGATGATCTTGAAGCCCTGAGCACCCATCGGCCGTCACCCATACGGCTCAGTGTGGTTGGTGGTGATGTTGAGCGTCGTCTGGGGCCTGGGGTGGGTTGTGACATCGATTGAACGGACCGCGTATCCGCGGTTCAAGCGGCTGATCACCGCGCATGAGCTGCATCTGTTCTACTCCCCGAGTCGCGATGAGCTGGAGTGGGCGGCCGATGCCACGGGGACTGCGATGAGCATCTGCTGGCGCTGCTGCTGATGCTGAAGTCGTACCGGCGTATGGGTGTTTCCGGGCGCTGGAGGACGTCCCGGAGATGGTGGTGGACTTCGTCCGGCGTGCGGTGGAGCTGCCGGAGGGCACGCTGCCGGCGTACCGGGCGGAGCGGACCGCCAAGCACGACCGTGGCCTGGTCCGCAAGCAGGCCGGAGTGACGTACGACCAGGCCAAGGCCCGCGGGATCGTCGAGCAGTCGATCCGCAAGGAGGCCGCGGCGAAGAACCGCCCGGCGGACCTCATTGACATCGCGCTGGAGAAGGTGGTGGAGGCCGGGCTGGAGCTGCCGGGGTTCTCGACCTTCGACAAGATGGCCTCGAAAATCCGTACCGAGGTGAACGCCTCGATCTGTACGGGCATCCACGACCGCATGAGCGCTGCTCAGCGGGCGGGGCTCATGCGGCTGTTGGAGGACCGTGACAGCGACGGGACGACGCTGTTCAACCGGCTGAAGAAGCCCGCCAAGGGCCCGACCTGATCGCACTTCTAGAAACTGACCAAGCGTCTGGAATGGCTGGACGAGCTCGGCGACACCGACGTGTGGATGGACGGAGTCGCCGCGGGGAAGGTCACCGACTTCGCTGGGGAGGCGGACGCGTCGGCGCCTCGGAGCTGCGGGACTTCGTCCCCGTCAAGCGCATCGCGCTGGTCGCGGCCTTGACGCACAAGGCGCGGATGCGGGTGCGGGGCGACCTGGCGACGATGTTCTGCAAGCGCGTGGCGATGAAGATCAAGAAGGCCAAGGCGGAGCTGGAGGAGATCCGGCTCGCGGAGCGGGAGATCGTCGAGGCCCTGATCGGGAACTACCGCACGGTCTCAAGCACATCGACGAGGGCGGCCCGGCCCAGGAGGCGCTCGCGAAGGCCGCGGCCATGACCGCCGAGGTCCGCCAGACCCTGCAACTTGTGGGAGGTGCTGCTGTACGGGCAGATCGGCCGGGACCGGGCGGTGATGTTCGACCTGGCCGACAACGACAAGCTGAAGTTCACCGCGACCAGCGAGGACAGCCGGGTGCTGGACGCCCTCGCGCACGCCCAGCGGCACCAGGCGGCCCGCGGCGACTACATCACCGCCTTCAACGAGGAGGGCAAGGAGGTCGACATCTCCTTCGCCACCCAAAACTGGCGCAAGGCGGTGGTCGACAAGACCCGGACCGGGCAGTTCGTGCGCAAGCACTTCGAGGCGATGGTCTTTACCGCGCTCGCCGAGGAGCTGCGCACCGGCGACGTCGCGGTGGTCGGCTCGGAGGAGTACGCCGACTGGTCCGAGCAGCTGCTGGCCTGGGAGGTCGTCCAGGAGACGCTGGGGGCCTACCTGGTGGAGGTCGGCCTTGCCGAGCAGGGCGAGTACGTGCACATCGACGCCCTGTTCGGCGAGCCGGGCAAGCACGTCATTGACTTCGACCTGATCGAGTCCCAGTTCCGTCACCTGATGCGGGTGGCCGTCTCCGTACGCGAGGGCACCATCTCCTCCTCCACACTGCTCAAGCGCCTGCGCTCGGGGTCGAGGAAGAACGCCACCTACGCCGCCTTCCGCGAGGTCGGCCGCGTGATCCGCACCGTCCAGCTCCTGCGTCATCTCTCGGACGCGCCGCTTCGCCGACGGGTGACCGCGGCGACCAACAAGGTCGAGTCGTTCAACCGGTTCTCCCAGTGGATCGGCTTCGGCAACCGCGGTGTCATTGCCGACAACGACCCCATCGAGCAGGAAAAAGCGATGAAGTTCAACGCCCTGCTCACGAACGCGGACGATCTCCGCAATGCCCTGGACATCGCGGAGATCGTCCGCCAGCTGCTGGAAGAGGGATGGGAGATGGACCCGGAAGACCTGGCGCACATCTCGCCGTACCTGACCGAACACATCAACCGGTTCGGCGAGTACAGCACCCACGAACTCGGCCTCCAGCCCGAGGCGTACGACCCGAAACTCGACGTCGACTTCACCCCGCTGCGCGAGCAGGACCTGACCGCCGCCGGTCTCGGCCAGGCTGCCTGAACCGTGAGGTGAACCAGCTGGTGACGCCCTTCACGGGAGCGGGCCGGTATACCCCAGAATCCTGCTGCGAGGGTCAGCCTCCAACACCGTGGCCCGGGCAGGTGATCCGATAGCGCTGCCGTGGGGGCGGGGTTTGTGACGGTTCTTGTGGGCCCTCGCCGTATTTCAGAGAGATACCCGCGCTGTTCTGCCAGCGGCAGAACACCGGCCGGACCGGGCTCGACGATCACTACAGTCCAGTCTCATGACGACGATTACGACGCGTACGGTCGAGTATCCGGCCGACGGTTTGACGATGATCGGGCACCTCGCGCTCCCCACCGGTGCCGACCGCCGGCCCGCAGTCCTGGTCGGACCCGAAGGGACGGGGCTCAGCGACGTCGAACGCCGCCGGGCCGATGCCCTGGCCGAGCTGGGATACGTGGCGCTGGCCTTCGACCTCCACGGCGGGCGCTATCTGGACGACCCCGAGGAGATGCTGGCCCGTTGCATGCCGCTGCTCGCCGACCCCGACCGGATGCGGGGCATCGGCCACGCGGCGCTCGGCGTGTTGCGTGCCGAACCGCGGGCCGACCCCGACCGGATCGCCGCCGTCGGCTACGGCACCGGGGGTGCGATCGCGCTGGAACTCGGGCGCCACGGCGTCAACCTGCGCGCGATCGGGACGGTCAACGCACTGACCACGGGCCGGCCGGGCGAGGCGGCACGCATACGCTGCCCGGTGTGGGCCGGGGTCGGGTCGGAAGACCCGATCATGCCGCCCGCGCAAAGGGACGCGTTCACCGCCGAGATGCAGACCGCGGGCGTCGACTGGCGCCTCGCGGTCTACGGCGGAGCCCTGCACGCCTTCCACCACCCACCGGTCGGCCACCCCGTGCGCCCCGGCGTCGGCTACCACCCACAGCACGCGCAGCGAGCCTGGCGCGACGTCGTCGACCTGCTCGCCGAGTGCCTGCCCGTGACGGAGGATCTGGGGCATGACCCAGGTAAGCATGCTGGCCCCGGGCACTGACAGTCCACTCCCCTCAAGTCCGCACAGCAGAAACGCATTCGGGCGGTTACTCGATCGCGGAGACGTATTCACAACTACCGCAGTAAATACCGGATTTACTGCGGCAGAGCCCCTGCCGTGATCACCGCGACCTGCGGCGGACCAATCCGGCCGCCGGGGCGAGGTGTACGCATTTATCGCGGCAGTACCGGAAGGGCGGGACGGCGTGACGATCGAACCGGTGACCGAAACTCGGGAGCGGGCGCACTTCGGTTGCCGCGCGCTCGGGTCGTACCGCTGTCCGTCCCGCCCGCGTCGTACACCGCGGCGGTCGAGCGGTACCTCACCGGCGCGGGCATCGCGAAGTCCTCCGCGCGGATCTACCGGATCTCGCTGACGACGTGGGGATGGATGCTCGCCGGCGAACCGCCGCCGACCGGACCCGCCCGCCGAGGCGCGAAACCGCCCGTCTTCCCCCGTCGCCGCGATCGACGACCCGGCGCTGCCGGAGGTGCTGGCTGAGCTGGCGGCGGCGCGGGCGGACGAGATGGACGCCGACACCGTCAACCGGGAGCTGTCCATCGCGCGCAAGGGATCGGCTGGTGGCAGCGCCAAGGCTGGATCGAGTGCGATCCGACGATCGGCATCGAGCGGCGGCCGGCGCCGCCCGACCGTACCAAGGCCCTCGCGGAGAACCAGATCGCCGCCTTGTGGCACCGCGACGTCGCGCTGCGGGAGAAGACGCAGTGGAAGATGCTCTACGAGTCCGCCGCACGGGCCGACGAGGTGCTGTGCCTCAACGTGGAAGACCTCTACCCGCAGGACAAGCGCGGCAGGATCATCCCAAGGGCGGGGCGACCGAGTGGATCCACTATCTCGGTCACACCCCTCCTTGTGCTTGTGATGCAGCGCTTCAAGCACTACATCGAGCACAGGGGAACCGAGAGCGGCGCCTGGCGCGGGCGCGTCACGCCCAGCTGAGCCCTGCGCCGGCGCCCGCGGCTCCGGCAGCCGCGACGCGGCACCACGGGTGGCGGCGGCCTGACGCCGCCCCCCGTGCCGCCGAGGCATCCGCTGGAGGGGAGCCCGAACGCAGCCGGGCGCCCCGGGCTTGTCGTGCCGATATCGCAAGGGGACAGCCATCGCGGGACGTTCCCCTCCCACATGCCCGCAATGACCATTTACGCCCTAAGGTCACACATCCATTACAACTCCTGGATATTCCGGCCCGGCGGTATGTCGCCGCGCCAAGCTCAACTCTCCAACCGGAACCACCAGGGGGGCATCTTGCTCAACACCCACCGTGCGGCACGCCGTATCCGAAGTGCCGTCGCCGCCGCCGCACTTGCCACTGCGGTGATCGCACCCGTCACCCTCGGCGCCGGCACCGCGCAGGCCGCCACCGTCCACTGCGCGCACCACACCACCGGCACCTGTGGCACCCACGTCAGGCACCCCGCAGGCGTCATGGCCAAGTGCAAGGACGGCACCTGGTCCTACAGCCGCCACTTCTCCGGCACCTGCAGCCACCACCACGGCGTCCGGTACTGGTTCAAGTAGGCCGACCCGGGGGTCCTGTCGCCCCGGCATGCCGATGCCCCGTCCGTTCTCACCGGGCGGGGCATCGGGCTGTTCGTAGTGTTCGACGCAAGGGGCGTGGCGGCGCACCGGGCGCCGGCAGCCTTTCGGGTTGACCGCCCCTCAGAACATGGCCCAGAGCAGCCATGCGAGCAGAAGGCACGCGGCTACCACGAGGACGACCGCGGCACCCGCACCCGGGTGCATCATCCGCTCCTGCTCCGCACGTTTCTCCGTCAGGAAGGCCGCACGGTCTTCCTCGGTACGGGTACGTACCCAATGCCCGTTGCCAGGGCCGGGGGAGATCATGGCACCACCGCCTCTCTTCGGTCCGACGGGGCGCCTCCCCGCTCCCCGTCCGATCACACTCCGGCAGGTCAGCTTCCGGCTGGTCAGCGCCGCCCGGGACCGCTCGCCGAACGCCGCCCGCCCCCGGCTCTCCGGCGGTCACCAGATTTTTTCCGCCCGCCACCAATCCGCCCGGGCGGCCGCTCCGAATAACGGCTGATGCCTCGTTGAGGTGTTGCTTCTGCCTCGCCGAGGTGGTGCTTCGAACCCGGACGACGTGCGGTCCCCTCTCCTCCGTGGAGGCCGCCGGAAAAGGAACGAACGTGATAGCCAAGCGCACCAGCCGACTTGCCGTACTCGTTGCTCTGCCCGCCGCACTGGCCCTCACCGCGGGTGCCTCGTCCCAGGCCGTCGCCGAGGGCAACGGCGCGTACCAGATCAACCTGTCGCAGCTGAACAACTCCGGCTCCAAGGGCACGGCGATGCTCAGCCTCAAGGGCCACCAGCTGACCGTGAAGATCGAGTCCGAGGGGCACGTGCCCGGGCAGCCCTCCGCCCAGCACCTCCACGGCTCCACCGACGGCCATGACTTCCACTGCCCGGACCCGAGCGCCGACACCAACGGCGACGGAGTCATCAACAACACCGAAGCCACGGTCGACTACGGCAACATCAACATCTCGCTCACCACCAAGGGGCCCACCGATGCCATGGGCAGTGGCCTCGCCGTCGACCGCATGCCGGTGGCCGACGCGCAGGGGAAGCTGTCCTACGAGCGCACGATCCCCGTCTCCCAGGCGGTGGTCGACCACATCAAGGACCTGCACATCGTGCAGCACGGCATCGACCGCAACAACAACAACAAGTACGACTTCGACGGCGCGGGCAAGAGCGAACTCGATCCCAAGCTCCCCCAGGAGGCCACCGCCCCGACCAACTGTGGTGAGGTCCGGGGCGCCGCGGTGGGATCCATCCCCGTCGGCGGTGTGGAGACCGGCACCGGGCCCGTCGAGGAGAAGGGGACGCCGGCCGCGATGATCGGTGTCGGGGGAGCAGCCTTCGTGGTGGTGACCGGCGCGCTGACCCTCGTACGGCGACGGCGGAGCGGGCTCTTCGAGGGGCGCAACTCTCGGAGCAACGGGGGTGCCGCGTGAAGCGCCTGGGTCAGGACACCGTGGGCACCGCAGGCCGCCGGGGGCGCCGTGCCACCGCAGGTGTGCTCGCCGCGGCAGTGGCGTCCGTGCTCCTTGCCGGGTGCGGGGGGCAGGATGCGCCGCCGGACCGGTCGGCCCCGGAGCAGCAGCCGGCCCAGGGCGGCGGTCAGTCGTCCCAGGACGGGGCACCCGGGGGAGACGCCGGGGCGAAGGCCGCCGCCGCGATGCCGAAGTCGGCCCCGGAGCGGCTCTCCATCCCCGCGCTCAAGGTCTCCTCCCCGCTGGAGCCGCTGGGCCAGCACAAGAACGGCTCCATGCAGACACCCCGGGACCCCGACAAGGCGGGCTGGTACGAGCCGGGGCCGACGCCCGGCTCGCAGGGACCGGCCGTGATCGCGGGGCATGTCACCTGGAACGGCAAGCCGGCGGTCTTCCACGCGCTGTCGAAGATGAAGGCCGGTGACACCATCGACGTCACCCGGCAGGACGGGAGCACGGCGAAGTTCACGGTCGACCGCGTGTCCCAGTACCCGAAGAACAAGTTCCCCACGCTGGAGGTGTACAAGAACCTCGACCACGCCGGCCTCCGCCTGATCACCTGCAGCGGCGAGTACGACCAGGGCAAGCACTACTACCCCGACAACCTGGTGGTGTTCGCCAGCCTCACGGGCCGTGCGTAACCGCCACCTGCGATGAGACCGGCCGACGGCCCGGTCGCCGCCGCCCCCCCCGCAGCGGCGACCGAGCAGGTCGGCTCCGCTTCGCAGCCCGCCCCCTCAGAGGGAATGACGCTGCATCAGGACGGCCCTCCCGAGTACCAGTCGATCATGGCTCGGTACTCGGGAGCGGGCGCGTCGTCGGGGGACAGCCAGTCCTCCGGGCCGCGCCGGTGCTCCCAGGCCAGGTGTCGTTCGCCGAGGGCGGCGACGAAATCGGCGGCCAGCTGCCCCGCTTCATGGAGGTCCTGGTCCGGGGATTGCGAGCTGGCGCCGACGATCTGGCCGCGCACCTCCGCTGAGTGGCCGTACCGGAAACTGCCGGTGCCGAGGCGGTGCGGATCGACGTGCACCGCCTCACCGTTGTTGCGGCCCAGGCGGCGGTGGCAGCCGGCCTTCGCCGCCGCGTTCGGCAGGTACTCGTGGCCGCGGTCGCCGATGACGACCACGCCCAGCACCGCGCTGTCGTTCGGTATCCACGGCCCCGCGGTGGCGTCCATCAGGACGAAGCCCATCATCGGCCGGGGGTAGGCGCCGCGGGGCGCGCGCTCGCCCGCGGTGTGGTTCCGCCAGACGGCGGCCGCGCGCTTGAGTCCCAACTCAAGCAGGAGCGCGTCGAGTTGATCGTCGGTGAGCAGGTACGCGTAGGGGTTCCTGCGGTGTGCCACGTGGACGTTCAGCCCGTCGGGCGAGACGGTCTCGGCGCCTGTCATGCCTTCTCCTTGTGGACGGACAGGGCCGTGCACCGAGCTTCGCGCGAGGCGAGGGGTGATGCTCGGCGACCGGCCCGCGGGGGTGGCTCGTGGCCCCGATGTCATGACGGAACTCGTCACTGCGGGAGGGAGCCGGGGGAGTGGGGTCGTGCGGAGGGAGCCGTCCACGCTGGGTACTTGTGTTCTCCCAGGCATGGCGTGGTGCGGGTGGTGCCCATGGTGCGAGTGCGGGGGCTGGGTGTCATCCGTGCTCAGGGTCACGTTTGGGGGGTGGCCGGAGCGCGCGGGCAGGGGGTGGCAGGAAAGGTCGCTGATAGCGGGGCGCCTTTCCGTGTATCGAAAACCGGAAAAGGTCCTTCCGGTGCTTGACGAAGGCGACCGGACGGCCGAAACCCGGCTCTTCGGTGCGCGCTATCCAGCCAAACCCGGGTGTGTGGCCGGGGCGGCTCCGGGCGGTCGAGGGTGTCGGGAAGCCGTCGTCCAGGCGTAAAGGGAGAAACCTTGGGTCGGCGAGTGGATTGGTTTTTTCCAATCGGGCGAATCGCCCATCAGGCACCACAGTTGAGAGATTTGCTCATCTCGTTCTCCGGAATGGCCGCGGGTGGGGGCCGCTTGACTGCCACGAAATCCGTATGCAAAAATTTTCGGCGTTGTGAAGATCAACTCGCCAACGGGGGGCCTATTGGGCTGGGTGGGGTTCGTTGGGGAATGGCCAAGCCTTCCCGTTGTTGTCAGGTTCTTGGAACATTAAATTCCGTTTTTTGCTCATACTTGCCGGGTGCCCTGTGTCATATGCGTGGCAGGCCCCGGGGTTGTTCCGTATTCTTGCCCCCCGATGGGGCTCGCGCACCCTTCGATTGCGGCCATCCGGTCCCAGTTGACGTCTTCCGTCCATCAAGATCATCCAAATGGTGATGGACGCTGTTCTTCTCATGCGCACGACCCCCGGTCGGGTACGTCGGCACGGCCGGGGGAAGCAACTGCCGAGAAAGGGTCTCGCAATGGCGCTGAGCACTGATCTCGAACGGACGCAGGTATTCCAGCAGGACGGGTTCGCCTTGACCGGGGAGCTGCTCTCCATGGCCGAGGTGGAAACCTACCGAAATATCTATGACCGCCTCTTGAGCGGTGAGATAGAAAGCGGCGACAAGCGCTCCGACCTCGCTTCCCATGTTCCGCGGCGGGAGGGGGTCCGGGAGAACATCACCCAGATCATGTGGCCCTCGGCGCTCTACGCACCGCTGAAGGATCTGCCGCTGCACTCCCGGGCGTTGACGATGGCACGCGAACTGATCGGCGACGACGCCGTGCTGGACTTCGACATGCTGATTCACAAGGCGCCGCACACCGGGGTGGCGACCCCATGGCATCAGGACGCGGCCTACTGGATCGATCTGCCCGACACCCGGGCGGTCTCGATCTGGGTGGCGCTGGACGACGCCACGGTGGACAACGGCTGCATGTGGTACATCCGGGGTTCGCACCAGAAGCCCATTCGCCCCCACCGGCCGACCAGCGACGGCCGCAACATCGAATGCGACTGCTCCGAGGACGAACCGGGCGCGACTGCGGTGCCGTTGTCGCTCGGCGAGGGAGTCGCCCATGCCGGCGGTACGCTGCATTACTCCCGCGGCAACATCTCGGACCGGACCCGGCGCGCATGGATCCTCAATTACCGCCCCGCCGACATGATTCGGCTGGAGCGGGAACAGGGCATGGATCACGGCCTTGAGAACAATGAACGCATGGTGCGCAATGCCGATGCCGCCGATGTCGTCGACGGGGTCGATGCGGTCGATTCCGGCGACTGAGGCGTCGGCTTCCCCCTGCGTAGAGCTGTGGCTCCGGTCCACGGTGAGTTCCGGCCTCTGTAGGTGAGGGTCACTCTTCCTTCCCGTGGTCTTGCAGTTTCCCGGACTGCGACCCGGCGCCCCTTACGTGCTGCTGCGGGTCTGCGTGGTCTCTCCTGCGCCGGTTCGGGGGATCTCCGATGTCGTCGCTGACTGTCGGCCTCTGACTGCTGTCTCCGACTGTTGTCGCTGACCGGTATCGCTGGCCGGTATCTCTGTCCGGCATCGCTGTCCGGTTTCGCTGACGTGGGATCAAGAAAGCCGCCGTTCCGAACTCCGTGACGTCGACGGACTTCTCCCCGCTCTCCACAAACGAGCTCCCCACCTCTCCCTCCCCATTCCCCCTTTCGCCGCCCCAGTTACTCTTGCGAGGTAGTGCAATGGATCCCCTGAGCCATCCGTCCGCGCCGAATCCGGCCACCTCGACGGCGCTCACGAACGGGCCGGTCAAGCTGAGTGGTGCGGTGATGGCGCATCCCCGGCGGGCCGAGGCGGCCCGGTTACTCGCGGGCCGCGACGTGCAGGGCCGGGTGGCCGTGGTGCTGGACCCCGACCCCGAGGGGCCGCCGACGGCGCTGCGCACCGCCAATCCGGCGTGGAGCTGCGTGGCACAGGACGCCACGCACCATCTGGTGCTGCAGGACGACGTGGTCCTCGCCGAGGGATTCTTCGCGCATGCGGAGCGCGTCGCGGCGGCGGTGCCGCACGAGGCCGTGGCCTTCTACGCCGGCTGGGAAGGGCGCAACGGTGCCGTGGTGCGCCTGGCGGCCCTGACGGGCGCGCAGTGGGCCTACGCGCTCCAGGAGCACGTGCCCTGCCTGGCGTTGCTGCTCCCGGCCCACGTCGCCCGGGGATACGCGCAGTTCGCGGCCGAGCACGGCGCCGGCTGGCCCTACGACGTGGTGATGCAGCGCTACCTCAACGTATGCGGCGTCCCCGTGCGCCTGTCCGTACCGAGCACGGTGGACCACACAGAGGTGCCCAGCATCGCCGGCAACAGCACCCACGGGTGGCGGCGGGCGGCCCACTACACCAGCGAGGCGGCCGGACCCACGACGTACGACTGCGCCGATTTCCCGGTCGTCCCCTTCTACCAGTACGGCGAGGCCCGGTGCGCGGTCCAATACGGGACGGAGCGGGAGTACGTCGAGACCGAGCGGTACCTCCAGCGCATCGGCCTGCTGGAGCACAGCCATGCGGCCTTCGCCGCGGCCGGGCCGTCTCCGCTGTCCGAGCAGGTGGCGAGGGCGGTGTGGATGACGGGGTTCGCCCTCGGCACCGCCGTGGCCGGCCTCACGACCGAGGCACCGGACCCGTCGGTGGCGCGGGCGGTGATGGAATCGCTGGGGCCCGGCGGTCTGTGTGAGGATTTCACCGCCGAGGAGCTGAACGAACTTGTCCCTCCCGTAAGGGACTTGGGACTGGCCGCGCTGGAGGAGGGACGCCGGGCCGGGAGCCGCGGCGTGGCTCCGGCGGCGGACGCGCCCGCCGCCCGGGTCGCCGTCACCGGGGGCGAGGGCGGCTTCGGCCCGCAACTGGCCCGGCTGCTGGGCGACGTGGGGCAGCACGCCGGTCATTTTCCGCACCCCGTGACCGGCAAGGACCTGGACGGCGTCGCGTACCTGGTGCACCTGGGCTCCCCGGCCACGGCTCCGGGCCGGCTGGCGGACGTGCTGGCGGCCGCGGAGGAGGCAGGGGTGGAGCGGCTCGTCTACGCCGGTTCCGCGGCGGTCTACCGCGGCAGCGGGGAGCAGGCCGTGACGGAGGAGACGCTGACGGGACCGCCGCACGACCCGGTCGCCCTGGCGTGGTGGCGCGAGGAGGAGCAGTGCCGCCAGTGGGGCGAGCGGAGCGGAATCCCGGTGCAGGTCCTGCGGCTGGCCCAGCCGGTGGGGCCGCACGCCCCCACCGACACCACGCCCGCGCAGTGGATCCATCGGGTGTGGACGCGTAAGCCGCTGCACCTGTGCCCGCAGCGGCAGCACCAGGTCGTGGACTACCGGGATGTGGCGGGCGCGATCGGCGCCGTCCTGGCGGCACGGCCGCAGCACCCGGTGTTCCACGTCGCCTCAGGGACGTACGAGGAGGAGGAGCTGGCCGAGCTGATCTCGGTCGTCGCCCGCCGCACCCCCTGGGAGCGGCTCTCCGACCCCGGGGTCCGGCAGCCGGTCATGGCGACGGATCTGATCGGCACCGCACTGCGCTGGCAGGGCTCGGCCTCGCTGTTCGACGGCATGCGGGCGCTGGCCCAGTGGCTCGCCTGCGACACCCACGGCACGGCCACCCGCGGCCCGCGGCGGGCTGACGGCGATGGCTGAGCAGGCGCCGGCCCGGGCCGAGGCCGCTGCGGAAGGGCTGTTCTCCCGGACGTACGCGGCCGCCACGGCCAGCTTCGCCGGGGTGATGTTCCTGACCGGGTTCGCGGCGCTGGCCGTGGTGCCCACCCTGCCGGTGGCCGCACAGGACCTGGACGGGGTGTCGCTCTACCCGATGGTGGCGGGCTGCTTCGTGGCCGCGAGCCTGCTCGGTGGGGTGCTCGGCGGCGGCTGGGCGGACCGGGCGGGGGCGCGCCGCCCGCTGGCCGCGGGCCTGGTCCTGGCGGTGGTCACCCTGCTGGTCTCGGCCACCAGCACCTCCATCTGGCAGCTGGCGGCCGGGCGTTTCCTGGACGGGGTGGCGGGCGGGATGGTCGCGGTGTCGATCAACACCGCCATCGGCCAGGCCTACCCCGACCGCCTGCGGCCCCGTGCCCTGGCGCTGATGAGCACCTGCTGGATCGTCCCGTCGCTCGCCGGCCCGCCGCTGGCGGGGCTGGTGGCCGCCTGGTGGTCCTGGCGGGCGGTGTTCTTCGGCCTGGCCGCGCTGACCCTGCTGCCGGCGCTGGCCGTCGTGGCCATGCTGCGCAGCCGCTCCGGGCAGGCCGCGCCCGAGCCGCCGGACGCGCGGACGCCGCGCCCCGCCCTGCTCGTCGCGGCGGCGGTGAGCGCGGGCGCGGCGCTGGCGCAGTACGGCATTTCGGGCTGGGACCTGCGCCATCTGGTGTGCACGGCGGCGGGGCTCGCCCTGCTTGCGGTGTTCGCCGCCCGGCTGCTGCCGCCGGGCACCTGGCGTGCGGCGCGCGGCCTGCCTGCCACGGTGCTGCTGCGCGGGCTGGCGTCAGGGGTGTACTTCACCCTGGAGGCCTTCGTTCCGCTGTTGCTCGACACCGTCCGGCGGGTGCCCGCCGCGGTGACCGGCCTGGCCTTCACGGGCGCGGCCATCGCCTGGGCCGGTGCCTCCTGGGTGCAGGGCCGCCTGCACGAGCGCTGCCCCCGCCACCGCCTGGTCGCGGCCGGTGCGCTGCTGCTGGCGGCGGCGGTCGCGCTCGCCACGGCCGGCACGCTGCCCGCGCTGCCCGCGCTCACCGCCGCCTCGGCCATGCTCCTCGCGGCCGTCGGTATGGGCCTGCTCGTCCCCTCGCTCACCCTCCTCTCCCTCTCGCACAGCCCGCCCGGCCGGCAGGGCTACGCCAGCAGCGCGATGCAGACCACCCAGAACCTGGGCCAGATCACGGTCATGGGCCTGGCCTCCGCCCTGTTCCACGCCGGACTGGGCGCGGGCGCCACCGGTCTGGCCGGCTATGTCGCCGCCTTCGGGCTGCTGCTCGTGCCGAGCGTGCTGGCTGCCCTGCTCGCCGCCCGCGCTCGCACGGTGTGAGCCGAGCGCCTCCCCGTAGACCTGCTTCTCCGTCAGAAAGCATCAGAAAGGGACAACCGTGCGCAGTGACTTGGTCGTCATCGGCCTGGGGTACGTCGGACTGCCGCTCGCGCTGGAGGCGTGCAGATCCGGGCTCACCGTCACCGGCCTGGACCGTGACGCGGAAACGGTGGCGCGGCTCACCGCGGGCACCTCCCACATCGGTGACGTCGCCGACGACGAGGTCGCCGCCATGCGCGCGGCCGGCTTCACCGCCACGGCCGACGAGGGGGTGCTCGCGGACGCCGCCGCGGTGGTGGTGTGCGTGCCGACCCCGCTGAGCGCCCACAGCGGCCCCGATCTGGCGATGGTCGAGGCCGCCTGCGCGGCGGTGAGCCGGCAGCTGCGGCCCGGGACGCTGGTGGTCCTGGAGTCGACCACCTACCCGGGCACCACCGACGAAGTGGTGCGCCCGATCCTGGAGCGCTCGGGGCTGCGGGCGGGGACCGACTTCCACCTGGCCTTCTCCCCGGAACGCGTCGATCCGGGCAACAAGCACTTCGGGATCAAGAACACCCCGAAGATCGTCGGGGGGTACACCCCGGACTGCACGGCCGCCGCCTGCGCCCTCTACGGCAAGTTCGTCGACACCGTGGTCCAGGCCGGCGGCACCCGCGAGGCTGAGATGGCCAAGCTCATCGAGAACACCTACCGGCACGTCAACATCGCCCTGGTCAACGAGATGGCGGTGTTCTGCCACGAGCTGGGGATCGACCTGTGGGACGCGATCGCGTGCGCGTCCACCAAGCCCTTCGGCTTCCAGGCGTTCCGCCCCGGTCCGGGCGTCGGCGGCCACTGCATCCCCATCGACCCCAACTACCTGGCCCACAAGGTCCGCACCCTGGGCTATCCGTTCAGAATGGTGGAACTCGCCCAGGAGATCAACACACGGATGCCGCGCTACGTCGTCGAGCGGGCGCAGCAACTGCTCGACCGGGCGGGCAAGACCCTCAGCGGGGCCCGCGTGCTGCTGCTCGGCGTCACCTACAAGGCCGACGTCGCCGACCAGCGCGAAACCAGCGCCCGCCCCGTGGCGCGGCGCCTGCGCGCGCTGGGCGCCCACGTCGCCTTCCATGACCCCTATGTGTCCCAGTGGGAGGTCGACGGTGCCGCCGTGTCCGCCGCCCCCGATCTGCCGCAGGCGCTGATGGAGGCCGACCTGGTGATCCTGCTGCAACAGCACCGCTGCTACGACCTCGACGAGATCGCGCACCACGCCCCTCTGCTGCTCGACACCCGCGGCACCGCCCCCGCCCGCGCCCACGTCGAACTCCTGTAGAGGGAGGGGAGTTGTCTGCGCACGCGGTACAGGCCGCCTGCTACGGAATCGGAGCGATCTACCCCGTGGTGATCCTCGACGAGGTCCACCGATGGGCCCGGCCGACCCACCCCGGCCTTCCCGAGCGGCAGCCCGGAACGGGCCACGGCATGCTCGTGCTGCGCTGGACCGGGCCGCAGGGCGAACACGCCGCGGCCCCCGGGCTGCTCGCGGCCGCGGCGGCCCGGGCGCCCGCCCTGCCGGCCTCCGGCGGCGAACTCCTCGCCTATCAGCAGTCGTTGCCGCACGGCCTCTACCTGACCACGCTGCCCGCCGAGCTCGTCCTCGGGCCCTGGGAGCAGCGGCCGGGTGCCGCCTGTGCCCCCGGCTTCCTGCACCGCTCCGCATGAGCCTCCTGCCCGCCCGCACCCGCCCCGTCCCTTGCCGCGAGGAAGTTCCTGCCGTGCCCCTTACGCATGCCGACGTCGCCGTCATCACGCCCACCCGTCTGCGGCCCGAGCGACGCCCCTACCTGATGGAGCTGTACGAGAGCCTGTGCCGGCAGGACGCCTCGTGGGAGTGGCTCGTCTCCCTGGACGGCGTTCCGTTACCCGAGGTGCCCGCCCGGCTCCGGGAGGACCCCCGGGTCCGCGTGGTCGACCTCCCCCGGGCGGTCGGCGCCGGCGCGGCGCGGAACTTCGCACTGAACGAGGTCTCCGCCCCGTGGTGCACCACGGCGGACGACGACGATCTGCTCCCCGAGGGGTCACTGTCGGTGCGCCTGGCACACGCCCGCGCGCACGCCCTCGGCTGGGCCGCTGGCTGGTCGGCCGACCTGCATCCGGACGGCTCGACGGTCACCTGGCGCTGCCCGACGCCGCCGGGCTTCCACGCCCCCGGTGAGGTGTGGGGGTACTGGAGGTCGCCGGAGGCCACCATCCCCCTCGGACCGACGACGCTGCTCGCACGGACGGACCTCATCCGCGGCTGCGGTGGCTACGCCGCGCTCCCGCAGGGCGAGGACTACGCCTATCTGGTCGGCGTCACGGGTGCCGCCCGTGGCGCCCTGGTGCCCACCGTCGTCTACCACTACAGAAAGCACCCCGAACAGATGACGGCTCAGCCCGGCTATCCGCTGCTGGAGTCCCGCGCCCGGCAGTTCGCGTACCGCCAGGGCGAGCACCTGGCCGCGCGGTACGAGGCGGCGCGCGAGCGCAGCCGCGTGGCCTCGTGACGGGCGGCGTGGGGGAGTCGTGCCGTACGACCGCCGGCGCTGCGTGCGGGCCAGGCGTCGGGGGTCAGGCATCGCGGGTCAGGCCTCGTCGGGCCGGGCGGGATTTTGCGGACAGGCCCAGGAGGCTTTCCTATGAGAAAGGAGGGAAATGGCCCGCGGCACCACCCTGAGCGGACAGCATCCGCGACGCGTCCGGAATCATTCATTCACCTCTGTGTCGGCATGGCATTCGGCAGAGGGATTCGGCCAATTGAGAGGACTCTCTTGGTCAATGTGGGGGTGGAGTTTCGGCCGCTGGCGGAAAGTCAGCTGTGAACAGAAGGTGAATCCCAGGTCAGGGCAATGGTCGGAGCCGCTGGATCACGATTCCTTGGTGACCACTGGGTGCGGTGAATCCTCCAGCGGTACCTGTGATGCCCGACCGCCCCGAAATCCGTGCAGGTCACAGGGGTGCGGTCGGCCCCGGAACGATCCGTGCCGGTCAGCCCAACGTGCTTTTGGCAGTTGACAGTTGGGCGTGCCCGGACCCAAGATCCATCCGTCGATTCACACCGCGGACATCAACTCGATGAGTGGAGAGTTCGGCAGCCGCGGTATGGCGCATACATTCGTGAACGGAAAAGTTTGGTGCCACTGATTCCACTCGAACCATGTCGCTGCTCTTTCAGATCCTCAAAGGAGAACTTATGTCAACGGCTGCCGTAGGTGCTGCTGTTACCACTGATCCCTGGCTCTCCCTCCGCGGCCGCGAATTCCGGTCCCGGCTCATCCTTGGCATTGAGCAGTACACCGACCCCACGCTCGTCAGTGAGGTCCTGCGCAGCGCGGCGTGCGATGTCTTCATCACCACCTTCGACCTGGAACAGACCAAGCCCAGCCTGCTGATGTCGGACCTGGACGACGCCGTCGGTCTCGACGACTACGTATGGATCGGGACCACGTCCTTCGCCCGCTCCCAGCAGGACGCTCTCCTCACCGCGCGCCGGCTGCGGGACTCCTACGGCATCGACATCATGAAGCTCGATGTCCGCCCGTCGGACAACCTGCCGCACAACGCCCAGACCGTCACGGCGGCAGCGGAGCTGATCGCGGAGGGCTTCGACGTCCTGCCGTTCATCCTGCCCGACCCCGCCACGGCCGTCGCCCTGGAGCAGGCCGGCTGTGCCGCCGTCCGCATCATGTGTTCGCCGGTCGCCAGCGCCCGGGGCGTGGTCGACGAGCGCGCGGTGCGGGAGACGATGGCTGCCGTCTCCATACCGGTGGTGCTGGAAGGCGGCCTGGGCACTCCCGCCCAGGTGGTCCGTGCGATGGAGCTCGGTGCCGACGCGGTACTGGTCAACACCGCCGTCGCGCAGGCTCCTTCACCCACCAAGCTCGCGGAGTCGATGCGGCTGGCGGTGGAGGCCGGCCGGCTCGCAGCCGATCAGGACCTCGTCGGTCCGCTCGACAAGTAAGGCAATACCGGAGGTATCACTGTGCAGTTTTCTGGCGTGCTGTTCGACATGGACGGCGTCTTGGTCGATACGGACCAAGCCGTCGCCGACCTGTGGAACGGGCTGGCCTCGGAGTACGGACTGACCATCAGCGAGGGGGAGTTCGCGGCCCATGTGTACGGCTGCGTCCCCGAGCACACCGTCGAGACGGTGTTCGCCCCGCTCGCTGAACAGGACCGGGCGAAGGTCTTGACCCGGGTGCGTGAGTCCGAGCCCGACCTTGCCTTCACGCCGGTGCCCCATGCCTCCGCACTCGTGCACGACCTGGCCGGCGCGGGCGTACCGCTGGCCCTCGTCACCGGTGCCTCGGCAGCCCGAGCGGACCGCGCGCTGCGGACGCTCGGGCTGACGGGCCGCTTCGGCACCACCGTGACCTGGGGCGAATCGGCCCGCGGCAAGCCCGCGCCGGACTGCTACCTGCTGGCCGCCCGCCGGCTGGGCATCCCGCCCGTCGAGTGCCTGGTCTTCGAGGACACCTCGGGCGGGGTGCGTGCGGCCACCGCGGCCGGCGCCACCTGCGTCGCGGTGAGCCGTCTCGACCCGGCGCCCCTGCGGGCCGGCGGGGCGCGCCACGTCGTCCCGGGCTTCGAGGCGGTGTCGTTTCGCCGGCACGCGGCCGGGGCGGTGCTCGACGTGGCGGGCCAGGAGGACATGCAGTTCGCTCCACCGCGGGGCACCACCCGGTGACCCCGACCACGGCAACCCACACAGAAGGGGGCTCACCATGCCGGTGACAGTCCGGATTCCCACGGTCCTGCGCTCCTACACCGCCGGCGCGGCCGAGGTGTCGCTGAACACGGGCACCGTCGGCGAGGCATTCACCGCCCTTGAGGGCGACTTCCCGGGCATTTGCTCACGCATCCTGGACGACGACGGGAAGTTGCGCCGCTTCATCAACGTCTACGTCGAGGACGAGGACATCCGCGGGGCCGACAGCCTGGGGACCGTCACCCCGGACGGGTCGAAGATCTCCGTCATTCCCGCGGTCGCCGGAGGCTGTTGACCTATGACCGTCCCGCGACGACGCGGCCCCACCGCCCCTCGCGGGACGGTCGAGGCCGACTCGTCCGACTTCTCCGCCCGCTGCGACGGGCCGGTCTTCCGGCGTGATCGCCTCACCGCCCTGGGGTACACCAGCCTGGCGGCATACGCCTACTGCCTGTACGCCCTCGCCCCCTTTCTCACCCTTCTCCGGCGTGACCTGGACTTCAGCTACCTGGTCATGAGCCTGCACTCCACCACGTTCGCCGCCGGCAGTGTGCTGTCCGGGCTCTTCTTCACCCAGGCGCTGCGCCGCCTCGGCCGGCACCGGCTGTTCTGGCTGTCCGCGATCGGCACCGCAGCTGGCGTCGTCCTGCTCGCCGTCGGCCACACCGTCGTGTTCACCCTCGCCGCCACGGCCCTGCTGGGCCTCACCGGACCGATGCTCCAGACGTCCAGCCTCGCCCTGCTCTCCGTCCACCACTCCGCGCACCGGGACCGGGCGCTGGTGGAGGCCAACGCGACCGCCAGTCTGGCTGCGGTGCTCGCGCCCGCCGTGATCGGCTCCTTGGGCGGCACCGGCAGCGGCTGGCGGGCGGGGCTGGTGCTGCCGGTCGTCGCCCTCGTCCTCCTCTACGCGCTGGGCCGGGGCAGGCCCTTGCCCGACCAGGAGGGCCCCGCCGCGGGCACCGTGCGCCCAGGCCGCTTGCCCGGCCGCTTCTGGCTGCGTTCCGCCGCTCTGGGGGCCGCGGCCGGCATCGAGTTCGGGACGGTCTTCTACGGAGCGCCCCTGCTGGTGAGCCGCCTGGACCTCAGCATCAGCCATGCCGCCACCCTCATGACCCTCTTCGCCGTGGGCATCCTGATCGGGCGTACGGCGGGGAGCCGGCTGGTCAACGACCAGGGCAAGGCGCCCCGGTTGCTGACCGGCTCCCTCCTGCTCACCGCGGCCGGGCTCGGCATCTTCTGGTCCTCGCATGCGCTCGTGCTGTCCAGCGCCGCGCTGCTGATCGCGGGAGCGGGGGTGGCCAACCTCTTCCCGCTCAGCTTCTCGCACGCCATTGCCGCCGCGCCGGACCGCTCCGACCTCGCGGCCGCCCGCAATCAACTCGTGGTGAACTCCGCGATCATGGCGGCACCCCTGGCGCTGGGGGCACTGTCAGACCGGGTCGGGGTGTCGTCCGCGTTCGCCGTGCAGGCCGTGCTGATCGTCGCGGCGCTGCTCCTGGTCACCGTGGACCGGCCGGCCTCGTCCGGCGGAGCGGGCCGCAATCCGCTTCTGGCGGACAGGGGCTGAGCGGGCAGGGGTTGAGCGGGCAGGGGTTGAGTGGGCAGGGGTTGATCCGCGCCGGGGCCCGCTACCCCGGGGCACCGGGCGGTGCGGCGATCGCGATCACGGCCGCGTCGTCGCCCAGGGTGCCGCCGGCGTACCGGAGCAGATCGTGGTGGAGCCGGCGCACCAGGGCCGTGGGGTCGGTCTCGTTCCAGGACATGAGCCGGTCGATCAGCGGATAGAACGTGCCGGAGCGGTCCCTGGCCTCGATGACACCGTCGGTGTAGAGCAGCAGGAGATCGCCGGGCGAAAACCCGAACCGCTCCACCCGGTAATCGCTCTCCGAGGGGGCGGTCAGGCCCAGGGGGAGGGCGGGCTCGGCGACCTCCAGGATCTCGACGGTGCCGTTCCGCAGCAGCAGCGGCGGCGGATGCCCGCAGTTCACCATCTCGATGAACGGGCCGTCGTTGCGGACGTCGACGACCAGGGCGGTCACGAACGACTCCGCGGATTCCGGCCCGGCGCCGTCGAGCTGGGTCGTGTTCCAGTACACGGAATTGCCCAGGTGCGCCACGACGCCGGGCAGCGAAAGGTTGCGGTACGCGGCCCCGCGGAAGGCCCCGACCAGCACCGCGGCCTCCCCGACGGCGGCCATCCCCTTGCCGCGGACATCACCGACGACCAGCCGGGTCGCGCCCGGGGCGGGCACCGCCGCATACAGGTCGCCGCCGATCTGCGCCTCGGCCTCCGCCGCGAGGTACGTGGACGCGATCCGCAGCCGTCCGGCGCGGTGGGGCAGCGGCCGCAGCAGCACCTCCTGCGCCGCGGCGGCCACCGACCGCACCTGGTGCAGCTGCCGCTCGCGCCGGTCGCGGAGGTAGCGGAACACCGTGACGAGGACGGAGATCACGACGAGCGCGGCGATCTGGGCCTGATGGTTCGGTGTCAGCAGACCGCCGTGCAGCTCGCCGATGACGATCTGGGCCCCCACGGCGAGGACGCCGACCGCGCCGGTGACACCGGCACCGGCGAACGACGCGGTGATCGCGGGCGCCGCCACCAGGAACGGTCCCAGGTGGATGGTGGTCGGGGTATTGATGTCGATCACCGTGATCGCCGCGATGAGCACGAGCGGGAGGGCGATCAGCCCACGGCCCAGCCGCCAGGGTCGGCCGGAGGAGGTGAGACCGCGCCGGACGCTCATATCTCTTCCTTACACCTGTCCCGACCCCCGCGCCCGGCAGACCCGGGCCACCGGAACGACGCAGCGTGGCCGCCCGGCGACAGCAGGTCATGATCGGTTGACTGCCGGGGCGCCCGATCGCCCGCCGCCGCCAACCGCCATACTGCCTGCGATCTTTCTCCCCGCTCCGAAGGGAACCCGCGGCGTGTCCTCCACCACCTCCCTCCCCCGCACACGAACCGACGTCGTCATCGTCGGCGCCGGCCCCGCCGGGCTCACCGTGGCGAACCTGCTGCGCGCCGCCGGGGTCGACTGTGTGGTGCTGGAGGCGGAGAGCAGGGAGTTCATCGAGCAGCGGCCGCGGGCCGGTTTCATGGAGGAGTGGGCGGTGCGTGCGCTGGAGCGGCACGGGCTCGCCGGCCGGCTTCTCGAACGGGCCGCCACGCAGGGGGAGTTCGAGTTCCGCTTCGACGGGGAGCGGCACACCGTCCGGACGGCGGAGCTGTCGGGGCGGCGTCACTTCGTCTATCCGCAGCCGCTGTTGGTCACCGACCTGCTCGCCTCCTACGCCGACGCGACGGGCGGGGACGTGCGCTTCGGGGTACGGGACGTGCGGCTGCACGACATCGACGGCGAGCGGCCGGCGGTGTCGTACACCGACCCGGCGACCGGTGACCGGCACCGCCTCGCCTGCGACGTCATCGCGGGCTGTGACGGCGCGCGCGGGGTCACCCGGGCGGCGATACCCGCCGACCGCGCGGTCCTCACCCGCCATGACCACGGTGTCGCCTGGCTCGCCCTGCTCGCCGAGGCGCCGCCGTCCGCGGACGGTGTGGTCTTCGGCATCCATGAGCGCGGGTTCGGTGCCCAGATGGCCCGCAGCCCCGAGGTCACCCGCTACTACCTCCAGGTCGCGCCCGGCGAGGACGCCGGCAACTGGTCGCACTCCAGGGTGTGGAGCGAGCTGCACATCCGGCTCGCGGCCGCGGGCGCCCCGCCGCTCACCGAGGGGCCGCTGATCGAGAAGGTGGTCCTGGACATGCACAACTACGTGGTGGAGCCCATGGTTCACGGTCGTGTGTACCTGGCGGGCGACGCGGCGCACCTGGTCGCGCCGATCGCCGCGAAGGGCATGAACCTCGCGATCAATGACGCCCTGCTGCTCGGTGATGCACTGATCGCGCACTACCGGGGCGACGACAGCGGTCTCGCCGGATACTCGCAGGCATGTCTGCGGCGGGTCTGGCAGTACCTGGAGTTCTCGCAGTGGCTCTCGGAGGTGCTGCACGGCGCCTCGTCCGGCGACCGGTTCCAGGCGGGCACGGCGCGGGCGCGGCTGCGGCGGCTGCTGGGGAGCGAGTCCGCGGCAAAGGCGTTCGCCGGGCTCTACCTCGGGGAAGAGGCCGATCTGTGAGGCCGCTGCGCACCCGCCGGGCTGCAACGTCGTGGGGTGATTCACACCTCGGGGCGGGATGAGTCGCGCGGGGCCGGGTACGGGGCTCCGTGATCGCCGGGCAGGATACCGTGGTGAAGTGGTAGAAAAGCGGCGAAACATATCGCTGAGAACGTCAGGAAGGGGACGCCATGTCATCGAAGCGCCGTCGTAAGAAGAAGGCCCGTCGCAAGAACGGTGCCAACCACGGCAAGCGGCCGCAGTCCTGAAGCAGGGACGGTGACCGGCTCCCGCCGAGGGGCCACCCGTGGGCTCCTGGCCTCCGCGTCTCAGCGGAGACCAGGAGCCCACGCGCGTGTCCGGAGGACGCGGCCGCTTCGCCGGTCCCGACCCTCCACTCCAGCCCGGCAGGCGGCCGGAGTTGAGCGCGGAACGGCGCCGGAGCGGCGCGGCCCCGACAACTGCCTTGCGGAACACGGAAGAAGACCTCATGTGGACAGCATCGCGCGTCCGCGCCGCGCTGCCGTCCGGGATCGCCCTGACCCGTCCCTGAACCACCCCCGAGGTGCCCCGCCCGCCACGCCGAAGGCCCGTCCGCACCCGTCCGCACCCTCCGGCCGCCGCGCCTCCCGACCGCCCGGCGCCCGAGTAGAGGGAGCCGCCGCGGCGGTTTAACGTGAAAGGAGTTGCACCCGAGGAGGGGCTGCTGCCATGTCACTCGGCCGGGCGGAGACCGCCGCCGACGGGCGGCTGTCGCAGTTTCTCGACAGCCCCGTCATCGGAATGACGCCCTGGATCGCCATGTCCGTCCTCGTCGGGCCGGGCCGCTACGAGCTGGCGGTCGGCATCGCCCTCGCGCTGGCCGTGGCGCTCCTCATCGTCGGCCGCGTACGCCATCCCGGCACGTCCTTCAAACTCCTCGAAGTGGCCGATGTGGTCTTCTTCGCGGTGATGGCGGTCATCGGCATCTTTGCCTCCGCGGGCACCCACCGCTGGCTGGAGAACTACTCCGGGGAAATCTCGAACATCGCCCTGCTGGTGATCGCCCTCGGATCCATGGCGGTCCGGATGCCGTTCACCCTGCAGTACGCCCGGGAACAGGTGCCGCGGGAACTCTGGCACGAGCCGGCATTCCTGCGGACCAATTACTACATCACCGGTGCATGGGGTGCCGCATTCGGAGTGGCGGCGATATCCGGCGCCTACGGCGACCTCGTACTGCACAATTCCAATAACCTGTGGACGGGCTGGGTCATCCAGATCGCGGCCATTATCGTCGCGCTGCGGTTCACCCAGTGGTACCCGGAGGTCGTACGGGCCCGGGTACGGCAGGAACGGAAGGTGCCCGGCCCGCCGGAACCCCCCGTCAGCAGCCTGCTCATCCCGCTGGCGGGCTATCTGACCCCGGTGGGCATCATCGTGCTCGCCTTCGACGCCGGGCCGACATGGCTGGGTGTGGCGCTGATCGTGCTGGGCGCGCTGCTCGTCAAAGCGCTGACCCGCACCCCGGAGACCGGGGCCGATACCCGGACTCCCCCGGGGTGACGGATGTCTGTGCCAGGTGACCTATCATCGCTGGATGATCTTCATTGTCGTCAAGTTCCCCGTAAAGCCCGAATACGCCGACGAGTGGCCGCAGCACGTCGAATCCTTCACCAGCGCCACCCGCGCCGAGCCCGGCAACCTGTGGTTCGAATGGTCCCGCAGCATTGCTGACCCCAACACCTATGTCCTGGTCGAGGCATTCAAGGACGACGCGGCCGAAGCGCATGTCAATTCCGACCACTTCCGCGCCGGGATCGAGCGGATGCGCCCGCTGCTGCGCCACACCCCCGACATCGTGAGCACCACCATCGAGGGCGCGGACGGCTGGAGCAAGATGGGTGAACTCACCCTCGATTGAGCTCGACCGAGGGCGCTATACCTGCTTCACCAGGTGGGTGAGGAACCAGTCCCGGGCGAGGTCGGCTACCTGCTGGAGGGCACCGGGTTCCTCGAAGAGGTGGGTGGCGCCGGGGACGATCTCCAGTTGGTTCTCGCAGCGCAGTGCCGTCTGGGCCGCGCGATTGAGCTCGATGACCATGGTGTCGTTGCCGCCCACGATCAGCAGCGTCGGCGCCCGTACGCCGGACAGGTGCGGACCGGCGAGGTCGGGGCGGCCGCCGCGGGAGACCACCGCACCGACATCCGCGCCGGGCCCGGAGCCGGCGGCGGCCCGCAGTGCCGCCGCGGCTCCGGTGCTCGCCCCGAAGTAGCCGACCGGGCCCGCGGTGCGGCCGCGCAGCCAACCGGTGGCGTCCGCCAGCCGCCCGGCGAGGGTTTCGATGTCGAAGACCTTCGCCCGGTTGTTCTCCTCCGCCGGTGTGAGCAGGTCGAAGAGCAAGGTGCCCAGGCCCGCGTCGTTCAGGGCCGCGGCGACCAGCCGGTTGCGCGGGCTGTGGCGGCTGCTTCCCGAGCCGTGCGCGAACATCACCACCGCCCCGGCGCCCGCCGGCACCATGAGGTCGCCGGTGAGCCGGACCCCGGCGGCGTCGATCGCCACCTCCTGCTCCACGTCCTCGTCCGCCGCCGGCCCCTCCGGCGTCCCGGCGGATTCCTCGGAGCCGTCCGCGGCCTGCGCCAGCAGCGAGACGACCTCGTCGTCCGGGGTCTGGGAGAAGTCCCGGTACCACTCGCCGACGGCGGAGAAGGCGAACGGGGTGGAGAGACACACGAATTCATCGAGGGCGGTGCGCAGCCGCTCGGCCGCGTCCGGTGGCGCCACGGGCACCGCCAGCACCACCCGCGCCGCGCCCTGCGCCCGCGCCACCTCGCAGGCGGCCGCCGCGGTGGCGCCGGTGGCGACCCCGTCGTCCACGACGATCACCGTCCGGCCGTGGAGCGGGAGCCGCTGCCGCCCGGCGCGGAAGCGCTCCGCCTGCCGCGCGAGTTCCGCCGCCTCGGCATGTTCCACGGAGGCCAGATCCGACTCCTTGAGCCGGCCGCGGCGGACGATGTCGTCGCTGATCACCCGTACGCCGCCCTCGCCGATGGCGCCGAAGCCCAGCTCGCGCTGGTAGGGGACGCCCAGCTTGCGGACCACGATCACATCGAGCGGTGCATGGAGCGCCCGCGCCACCTGGAAGGCCACCGGGACCCCGCCTCGGGGCAGGCCCAGTACGACGGGATCCTCCCCCTCCAGATGCCGTAGCGCCTCGGCCAGCCGGCACCCCGCGTCCGCGCGGTCAGTGAACAGCACGTGTGCACCCCCTACCCAGGGGAGACGGAAGCTGCGTCCACACCTCACTTTCGAACTAACACCGTCCCGGGGGGACGCGCAAGTCGGGCCCGCGCTGCCCGCCGCCCCGGCCGGACGTGGTTACCGTCGGCGTATGAAAGGAATCGGAGCGGTCCTGATCGACATCGACGGCGTGCTCACCGTCTCCTGGAAAGCGCTGCCCGGTACGGTCGAGGCGATGGAACGGCTGCGCGCCGCGGATCTCCCGCTGGTCCTGGTCACCAACACCACCTCCCGGACCCGCGCGGCGGTCGCCGGACGACTGGCCCGGGAGGGCTTCCCGGTCGGTGCCGACGACATCCTGACCGCGCCCACGGCCACCGCCGCCTACCTGCGCGCCCACCATCCCGCCGCGCGGTGTCTGCTGATCAACAGCGGTGAGGTCGGCGCGGACCTGGCGGGGGTGGAGCTCGTCGGGGAGGGCGAGCGGGAGGGGAAGCCGG
>NZ_SDIF01000072.1 GCF_004122735.1 Streptomyces sioyaensis
ACGGGAGGGGCCGCGCCGCAGGACGAAGTCCGGAGGAGCGGCACCGCAGCCGACAAACCCACGCCCGCCGCGTGGGGGTACCTCCCACGCCCTTCAGGCAGTGGGGGAGCAACGGCGACAAACCATCACGGCGGGACAGCCGACAACGTGCGGCCGCGCCGCAAAGCGCAACGGCGAGAAACCACCACGGCGGGAAAGCCGAAAACGTGGGGGGAAAGCCAAGCGCAGCGGCTACGCGTCGAGCCCGATCGCGAAGGCCGCCTCAAGGTCGTGCTGTGAGTACGTGCGGAACGCGATGTGCGTCTCCGTGGAGGCGACGCCGGGGACCTTGCTGATTCGGCCGGGGATGACGTCCGCGAGGTCGTCATGCGCGGCGACCCGCACCATCGCGATCAGATCGTGGGCGCCGGTGACCGAGTAGACCTCGCTGACGCCGTCCAGGGCGGCGATCTTCTCGGCGATCTCGGGGATCTGGTCCACGCTGGTCTTGATGAGCACGATCGACGTGATCACGGCTGGCTCTCTCCCTCGGTCGCCCGGTCGTTCCGCCTGGTGGCCCCCACACTATCCCTCCTGTAGCGGGCCCAGGCGTACAGGAAGCCGAGCGCGAACCCGATGACATGGGCGAGGTAGGCGACCCCGGGACCGCGCGGGTCGTGCTGCGCCGCCTGCCACTGCAGGAAGAACCAGAACAGCAGCACCATCCAGGCGGGAAAGCGCAGCGGCAGGAAGAACAGGAACGGGAAGACGCTGGTCACCCGGGCTGTGGGGAAGAGATAGAGGAAGGCCCCCAGTACCCCGGAGATCGAGCCGGAGGCGCCCACCAGCGTCTGGTCCGAGGAGGCGTGGGCGGCCGCGTAGCCGAGCAGCGCCAGGTAGCCGATGATGAGGTAGAAGGCAGCGAACGGCAGCCGGCCCATGCGCGCCTCGGCCATCCCGCCGAAGACGTACAGAAAGAGCATGTTGCCGAGCAGGTGCAGCCAGCTGCCGTGCACGAACAACGCGGTGAGCGGCGTGATCAGTGCCCGTACCGAGCCGCTCCACAGATCCAGCGGGATCACGCCCCACCGCTCGAAATACGCGGTCTGGGCCTTCAGCAGGGCGTCACCGGTGCCGTATATCCGGTTCAGGCCGGATGCCGGGCCGATCACGAAGACCGCGCAGCACAGGCCGATCAGCACATTCGTCAGCCGCGAGAACACCGCGGTCAGGGACCGGGTGGCATGCGGCGGACGGGGGAGGAGACCGGACGAGCGGGGTGAACGGGGAGAGGGAGCCGGCGCCGTCATGAAGTGATCATTGCTCAATGGGGGCAATCGGGACAGAGCGCCTCGCCGCATCCCGGCAGCCGGGCGGGGCCCGCACCGGCCCCCCGTCAGGCCGTAGGGTTACAGGCAGTACTTTGCGTACTTCCGCAGTCCGACGGCGCACCGCGTGAACGGCGCAGCAGCACGAGATCGACGAGCACGAAAGAGGACGACAGGATGTCTGTTCCCCTGCCGACGGCCGGAACCCGGTGGCGCTGCACGCTGTGCGGCAACCTCACCCGTTTCGACGTGACCCGCCGGGCCAAGGTGGTGGAGTACGTCCATCTGGACCTGGCCGGCGAGCCGAAGGTGGAGGAGCGCGAGGTGCTCAGTGAGAGCATCGAGTCCGTGCGCTGCCGCTGGTGCAACGCGGTCGACCAGATCGAGCTGGTGGACCGTCCGGGCGCGAACGCCTGAGATCGGAGCGAGGCAGCCGTGGTGGAGCGTCCACAAGGGGAGCCGGGGGCACAGCGTGACGACGTACCCGAGGGTGCGGCGGACGAGGTGCTCGACCGACCGCTGCCCGAGGGCGTACGGCGCCGTGTCGTGGCGCTCACCGCGGAGTCGTTCGGCGCCCTGACGGTCGCCGAACTCCCGCCCCCGCTGCGGCAGTACGCCCGTTTCACCCCGAGTCGCCGGGCCAAATTCGCCGGAAATGCGATGGCTTCGGCCTTGGAGAGCGACGCGGTCTTCCGGCAGCGGATCGCCGGCAAGCTGCGCGAGGCACAGCCGGAGCTCGCCTCGGCGCTGGAGCACGGCAATCCGCCGGCGGCCGCCGAGCCGCTCGATGTCGCGGCGGCCGCCTATGTGCTGCGCCCCGAGGGCTGGGTCAAGCTCGTCGCGGCGGCCGGCGAGGAGGCCCAGCGGGCCCGCGCCGAGCGGGCCGGCGAGGAGGCCGAGCGGGAACTGGCCCGGCTGCGCGAGGAGCTGGCGCAGGCGCGCGGCGACGCCCGTACGGAGGCCGACCGGATCCGGGCCGATCTGGACACCGTCCGCAAGGAGAACGAGTCGCTGCGGCGCAAGCTGCGCAGCGCGCTGAGCGACGTCAAGCGCGGTGAGGCCGCGGTGCGCAAGGCCGACGCCGCCCTCGCGGAGACCCGGGACCGGGCGGCCACCGAGAAGACCGCCGCGGACAGTGAGGTGCGCCGGCTCAAGGCCCGGATCGCCGAGGCCGAGACGGCGCTGGAGACCAGCCGGCGGGCCGCCCGCGAGGGCCGCAGCGTCGAGGACATGCGGGTGCGGCTGCTGCTCGACACGGTGCTGGACGCGGCCCAGGGGCTGCGCCGCGAGCTGGCGCTGCCGCCCGCCAACGTCCATCCCGCGGACACCGTCGAGGCGGTCGCGCCGGGCCGGATGACGCCCAAGGACATCGCCACCCGGGCGCTGTCGGAGATGGACCCGGCGCTGCTCGACCAGCTTCTGGCGCTGCCGCAGGCGCATTTGGTGGTGGATGGCTACAACGTCACCAAAACCGGCTATCCGACCATGCCGCTCGACAAGCAGCGGCTGCGGCTGCTGGGCGGTCTCGCGGTGCTGGCGGCGCAGACCGGCGCGGAGATGACCTGCGTCTTCGACGGGGCGGAACTGGCGGCGCCGGTGCTGCTCGCGCCGCCGCGCGGCGTACGGGTCCTTTTCAGCAAACCGGGCGTAACGGCCGATGAGTTGATTCGTCAGCTGGTTCGGGCCGAACCGCCCGGCCGTCCGGTTGTCGTGGTCTCCACGGACCGGGAAGTGGCCGACGGGGTGGCGAAGGCCGGGGCGCGGCCGGTGGCATCGGCCTTGCTGCTCAAGCGACTTGCCCGGACCTGACGCACACCGCGCCCGCGGCGCCGGATCGCGTCCACCGTCCGTTCTCCGTACCTGAGCGTCAGTTGACGCTCACTGCCTGTGTGACGTTGGTAAAGGATGGGACTGGTGGCGCAGAAATTTCCCCTGAGGATTTGAAGCGATCACAGCTCGGTTACTAAGGTCAGGCCCGAACCTTCATGCAGATGATTATCCAACCGGGATGAACAGTGAAGGTACCGCCGAGTCCGCGGCGTTCACGCGGAGCCGGGGTCTCACCCCCCCACTTCCCGGTAGGCGGCTGGAGGAAGAAGGAGCTCGCCCCCGTGGCGTCCCACCGTCGACCCAAGCAGCCGAGCCGTACCCGCGTGACCGTGCTCACCGCCACCGCCGCCGCGGCGGTCGCCCTCTCGTCCCAGGCCGCCCAGGCCGACCCCCACCAGTCGAAGAAGGACGTCAAGTCCGAGGTCGACAAGCTCTACAACGAGGCCGAGCAGGCCACCGAGAAGTACGACGGGGTCAAGGAGCAGCAGGACAAGCTCCAGAAGGAGGTCGACGACCTCCAGGACAAGGTCGCCCGCGGCCAGGGTGAGCTCAACCAGCTGCGCAAGGGTCTCGGTGCGGTCGCCTCCGGCCAGTACCGCAGCGGCAGCATCGACCCCTCGGTGCAGCTGTTCCTCTCCGGTGACCCGGACACCTACCTCGAAAAGGCCGCCACGCTCGACCAGTTGAGCGGCAAGCAGGCCGAGCAGCTGAAGACCATCGCGGACAAGCAGCGCCGGCTCGCCCAGGAGCGCGCCGAGGCCGCGGGCAAGATCAAGGACCTCACCGACACCCGTAAGGCGCTCGGTGACAAGAAGGACGAAATCAAGGGCAAGCTCGCCAAGGCGCAGCAACTGCTCAACAAGATGACCGCCAAGGAGCGGGCGGCCATGCAGGCCGAGGAGAACCGCGCCAACCGCAGCAACGACCGGGTCAACCTCGGTGACGACGTCCCGGCGTCGCAGCGCGGTGCGGCCGCCCTTGAGGCCGCGAAGACGAAGATAGGTTCGCCCTACGTCTGGGGCGCCACCGGCCCGTCGTCCTTCGACTGCTCCGGTCTGACCTCCTGGGCCTACCAGCAGGCCGGCCAGTCGCTGCCGCGCACCTCGCAGCAGCAGGCCAACGCCGGTACCCGGATCGCCTCGCAGAGCGACCTCAAGCCGGGCGATCTGGTGCTCTTCTACAGCGACCTGCACCACATCGGCCTCTACGCGGGCAACGGCATCGTGCTGCACGCACCGAAGCCGGGCGCTTCCGTGCGCTACGAGCCGATGAGCAACATGGAGTTCGCGTTCGGCGTGCGGGTCTGACAAGCCTCACAACACTCTCAACCTGCCGCCCGAACGGGCGAATTGCGGCCGAGGCCGCTGACGTGCCGCCCCGCCGGTGACCTGCACAGTCACCGGCGGGGCGGCTTTTTGCGGGCGAAATGCGGTCTTTGGTCGGTGTGGACCGGCGCCGCTACTGTCTGCCCGCGCAGCATCCGGTCACCGACGCCCTCCCGGGCGGCAGGGGCTGCACAGGGAAGGAGTGCGGCTCTCGTGGTGTCCCACCGCCGTACCTCGCAGCACGGCCAGAGCACCCTCGCCGGGGTCACCGTTGTGTCGGCCGCCCTGGCGACCGCGGCCGCCGGACTGTCGGCGCCGCCGGCGTCCGCCGATCCGGCCGGCCGCGCGGCCGGCCGGGAAGCGGCGACCGCCCGGGTCGACAGCCTCTACGCGCAGGCGGAGCGGGCCACCGAGAAGTTCGACGGTGCCCAGGCGCGGACCAAGGAACTGCGCGGCCAGGTGGCGGCCCTCCAGGACCGCACCGCCCGCGCCCAGGAACGGGTCAACCGGATGCGCGGACGGCTGGGCGCGCTGGCCGCCGCCCAGTACCGGTCCGGCGGCATGGACCCCACCGTCCAGCTGATGCTCACCGAACGGCCGGACAGCTTCCTGGAGAAGGCCTCCGCCCTGGACCGGCTCGGCGTCAGCCAGGCCGGCGAGCTGCGCAGGCTCCGGGCGGCACAGCGCTTCCTGGAGCAGCAGCGCCGGGAGACCGTGGCGAAGCTGGCGCAGCTGGAGGCCAGCCGCAAGGCCGTCGCCCGCCACAAGCGGGACGTCCAGCGCAGGCTGGCCACCGCGCGGCGGTTGCTGAACGCGCTCCCCAAGGACGCCAGGAAGGCCTTCGAACGGGCCACCAGGAGCGACGGGCGCCACGAGGCGGTCCCGGACCTGCACGGGGTCGTCCCGGCCTCCGGGCGGGCCGCGGCGGCCGTCGCCGCGGTGCGCGCCGCGGTCGGTTCGCCGTACGCCTGGGGGCGCAGCGGCCCCTCGGCCTTCGACTGCTCCGGGCTCACCCAATGGGCCTACGGCCGGGCCGGTGTCTCCATCCCGCGGACCTCCCAGGCCCAGCGCGGCGCCGGCCGGCAGGTGCCGCTCAGCCAGGCGCAACCCGGTGACCTGGTCATCTACCGCTCGGACGCCAGCCACGTCGGGATGTACGTGGGCAACGGGCAGGTCGTCCACGCGCCCTATCCCGGCGCACGGGTGCGCTACGACCCGGTCGGGATGATGCCGATCTCGGCCGTCACCAGGCCCTGAGGCAGCGGCCAGCGTTTTTGCCGCGGCCGGGCCCGACCTACGATCGTCCGCATGTCACAGCAGTGGGCGGCCGGGCGGCTGTCGCGGGCCGGAGCGGCGGGTGCTGCCGCCCTGGCCCTCGTGCTGCTCGCCCCGCTGGCCGGCTGCGCGCCCACGGCCTCCACGCCGGCCCGCTTCCCGGACGTCCAGCGGATGCTCGACACCCGTGCGCAGGCCGTACGGAAGCGGGACGCGGCGGGCTTCCTCGCCTCCGTCGACCCGCGGGCCACCGGCTACCGCGACCGGCAGCGCGCGATGTTCGCCCACCTCGCGGGCGTACCGCTGGCCGACTGGCACTACGACCTCGACTCGACCGGTGCCTTCCCGCTCCCGTCCGGCGCCACCGGCACCCGGCTGGCCGCGAAGGTGCGGCTGCGCTACCGCCTCAAGGGCTACGACACCGCGCCGGTGCACGCCGTCCAGTACCTCACCCTGACCGAGCGCGACGGCCGCTGGCTGATCTCCTCCGACACCGACGGCGCCGAGGACGGCCACAGCGGCACCCGGCAGCTGTGGGACCAGGGCCCGGTGCGGCTGGTGCGCGGCCGGCACAGCCTGGTCCTCGGCAGTCCCGCCCATCCGGGGCGGCTGAAGGACCTGGCGCGCCGGGTGGACCGGGCGGTGCCCGCGGTCTCCTCGGCCTGGAAGGGGAAGTGGGCGCAGAAGGTCGTGGTGGAGGCGCCGGACTCGGTCGAGCGGATGGCGCAGCTGATGGGCAGCGATGATCCGTCCGGCTTTGCCGGGATCGCGGCGGTCACCACCGGGGAGGCGGGCGTCGAGGCGGCCGCGCCCGCGGACCGCGTGATCATCAACCCGGACGCCTACGAGGAACTCAACGACCTGGGCCGCAAGGTGGTGCTCACCCACGAGACCACCCATGTCGCCACCCGCGCGGCCACCACCCCGGCCACCCCGCTCTGGCTCTCCGAGGGCTTCGCCGACTGGGTCGCCTACCGCGGCCTCCACCGCAAGGCCGTCACCACCGCCCCCGAACTCACCCGCGCGGTCGCCGGCGGCAAGCTCCCCGCCCGTCTGCCGACCGATGACGACTTCGGCTTCCGGGCCGGCGCGGACCGGCTGGCGAAGGCGTACGAGGGCAGCTGGCTGGCCTGCCGGATGATCGCGGAGAAGTGGGGCGAGGCCAAGCTGATCGCCTTCTACAAGGCGGCCGGCAAGAGCGCGATCCGGGTCGCCTCGGGGAGCACGGGGGCGCCGATGGAGGCGGCCACGGCGGCGCCCGCGGGCTCCCGGCCGGCCCGGTCGGCCGCCGGCGCCGGACATCGCCCGCCCTCCCGCGCCGACCGGACGGACCGCGCCATGCGCACCCAACTGGGCATCGGCATGGCGGAGTTCACCCGGCGGTGGCGCGCTTACGTACGGCAGCAGCTGCGGCGGTGAGGTGGCAGCCCGGGCGGCGGGGCGGCCGGCGGGGTCGCTACCGGGGTGCCGGCGGTGCCGGTGTCCGCGGCGGTGCGGCAGCGGCGGTGAGCCCGGGCGTGGCGGCGGTCATCCCGTCCGCCGGCTTGCGGGCGCCGACGACGGCCGCGGCGTCCCTGGGCCCGTCGTCCGCGCGCCCGCCGTCCCTGGTCGAGATCCACAGCCGGCGGCAGGCGAGCAGGGACGCGGCGACCAGCAGCCCGTTGCGGACGATCAGCAGGGCGACGCCCTTCGGGTCGCTCGCCACGACATCGGCGAACCGGACGGGGAACTCCAGCAGGGTGACCCCGGTGGCGAGCAGCACCAGCACCGCCGGCAGTGTTTGCCGGCAGGCGCGTACGGTCACACACACCGCGGCGAGGCCCACCAGCCAGAGCATGTACTGCGGGCTGATCACCCGGCTGGTGGTCGTGAACAGCAGGGTGGCGGTGAAGGCGGCCTCGCACAGCGTCCCGGGGCCCAGCTCCCGGGCCCGCACCCGCCACAGGAACAGCCAGCCCACGGCCGCCAGGCTCAGCGTGAGCGCCACGGTCCCGGCGACGGGGACACCCGGCCCGAGGAACTCCAGCGAGCCGTAGTTCAGCAGCACCTGCCCCTGCCACCCGAACTGGCGGGCGATGTGGAAGACCAGGGCGCCGAGCGACTCGACCTCCGTACCGCGGTCGCGCTGGAAGGTGAGGAAGGCCAGCGCGCCCGGTGCGGCGGCGACGAAGAACAGGGTCAGCCCGGCGGCGGTCCCGGCCGCGCTCCACCACAGGGCACGGGCCCGCCGGCCGCGCGCCGCCGCCCCGGTCAGCAGCAGCGCCGGCCAGATCTTCAGCAGCGCGCCGAAGGCGATCAGCGCGCCCGCCACCCGTGGCCGGCGGACGACCGCGAACAGCGCGGCGACGGCGACCGCGGTGACCATCAGGTCGTAGCGGGCGTAGGCGGTCGGGCCCAGCAGCGCCACGCCCGCGATCCACACCCAGGCCCCGGCCGGGCGGTGGCCGGGCCGCCGGCCGGCCCGCAGGAAGAGCGTGAGCACCACCGCGTCCGTGAGCAGGATCAGGGTGAAGAACGCCGGAGCGTAGTCCAGGAACGGCAGCAGACCGGGGGACAGGATCGCGAGGGCGGCGGCCGGCGGATACTGCCAGGTCACATCGGCCAGCGGGAAGGTGCCGGTCTTCAGGACGTCGAACCAGCCCTGGTAGATCACCGAGACATCGGTGGTGACATCCGGCCCCGGCAGGACCAGCACCCGCAGGACGCACAGCAGCACCACGGCCCGGGTCACGGCCCATGCCGCCACCGGGAGCCACACCCCGCGCGGCGCGCTGATCCTGCTCATCGTCACCTCATCGCTGCTCGTCCGGGCCCGCCCGGCACCGCGGGCGGCTCCGGGGGCACGGCGCCCTGCCTGCCGTTGCCCGCCCGAGCAGTCTGCCTGATGCCCGGTGGTGGCCGGTCACGACCGTAGGGGAGGGCGGGTGTGGCGTACCGGACGGCCGCCGTCCGGCGGCGGCCCGGTACTGTCGGGCCCTGGGGCATGTCCGCAACGTCCCGTCGTCCGCCCGAAGCGCGGGCCAGGCGGGACTTCGCGCGCACGCCCTCACTGCCGAGACCGCCCGTCCGGACCGACCGCCGAGAGACCACCGTGCAGAAGACCTTGATCGTCACGAACGACTTCCCGCCCCGGCCCGGCGGCATCCAGGCCTTTCTGCACAGCATGGCGCTGCGGCTGGACGCCTCCCAGGTCGTCGTCTACGCCTCGACCTGGAAGCGCGGCGCGGAGGGCCTCGCGGCCACCGCGGCCTTCGACGCCGAGCAGCCGTTCCCCGTGATCCGGGACCGTACGACGATGCTGCTGCCCACCCCGAGGGTGACCCGGCGGGCCACCGGGCTGCTGCGCGAACACGGCTGCTCGTCGGTGTGGTTCGGCGCGGCGGCGCCGCTCGGGCTGATGGCGCCCGCGCTGCGCGCGGCCGGCGCCCGCCGCATCGTGGCGACCACCCACGGCCACGAGGCGGGCTGGGCGCAGCTGCCGGCCGCCCGGCAGCTGTTGCGCCGGATCGGCGCGGGCACCGACACCCTCACCTACCTCGGCGAGTACACCCGCACCCGGATCGCCGGTGCGCTCGCCCCCGCGGACGCCGCGCGGATGGTCCAACTCCCGCCCGGCGTCGACGAGAAGACCTTCCACCCCGACTCGGGTGGCGACGAGGTACGGGCCCGGCTCGGCCTCACCGGCCGGCCGGTGGTGGTGTGTGTCTCCCGGCTCGTCCCGCGCAAGGGCCAGGACACCTTGATCGAGGCGATGCCGGCCGTGCTGTCCGCGGTGCCCGACGCCGTCCTGCTGATCGTCGGCGGCGGCCCGTACGAGAAGGACCTGCACGCGCTGGCGGCGGCCAAGGGCGTCGGGCACGCGGTGCGCTTCACCGGTGCGGTTCCCTGGGAGGAGCTGCCGGCGCATTACGGCGCGGGCGATGTCTTCGCGATGCCGTGCCGTACCCGCCGCGGTGGGCTCGACGTCGAGGGCCTGGGCATCGTCTACCTGGAGGCCTCCGCCACGGGGCTCCCGGTGGTCGCGGGGGACTCCGGAGGGGCACCGGACGCGGTCCTGGACGGCGAAACGGGCTGGGTGGTCCCGGGCGGCGCCCCCACCCCCACCGCCGACCGCATCATCACCCTCCTCCGGGACCCCGCCCTGCGCCGCACCATGGGCGAACGGGGCCGCGCCTGGGTGGAGGAGAGGTGGCGCTGGGACCTGCTGGCCGAGCGCTTGAAACGCTTGCTGTGACGCTGCGCTTTGTTTGGCTTCCCACGTTGTCGGCTGTCCCGCCGTGGTGGTTTCTCGCCGTTGCGCTTTGCGGCGCGCCCGCACGTTGTCGGCTGTCCCGCCGTGGTTCTTCTCGCCGTTGCGCCTGCGGCGGGCGTGGGTTTGTCGGGTGCGGTGCCGCTCCTCCGGACTTCGTCCTGCGGCGCGGCCCCTCCCGTGGGTGGGGGAGGAAACAGGCCGGTGGGGGTGCTTGTAGGTGGTCTGGTGTGCCTCGTCGGTCGCAGTGAACTGGCTACGAGTGGCGCGCCCCCACTCACCGTTACGTACTCCACTCACGGGAGGGGACGGGCCGGAGGGGCCTGTTGTGTGGACGTAAAGCGAAGCAGTCCACACAACAGGCCCCGGAGGTCCGTCACCGCACCCGACACCCACCCAGCCCGCCGCAGGCGCAACGGCGAGAAGAACCACGGCGGGAAAGCCGAAAACGTGCGGCGACCTACCCGCGGTAGATCGCCTCGATCTCCTCCGCGAAGTCCTTCGCGACCACGTTCCGCTTGAGCTTCAGCGACGGGGTGACATGGCCCGACTCTTCGGTGAACTGGGTCGGCAGAATACGGAACTTGCGCACCGACTCGGCCTTGGAGACGGCCGCGTTGCCGTCGTCGATCGCGCGCTGGACGGCGGCCAGCAGCTCCGGGTCCTCGGCGACCTGGGACGGCGTCACATCGGCGGGGTGGCCGTGCTCCTCGGCCCAGCGGGGCAGGAACTCCTCGTCGAGGGTGACCAGCGCGCCGATGAACGGCCGGCCGTCGCCGACGACCATGCACTCGGCGATCAGCGCGTGCGCCCGGATACGGTCCTCGATCACAGCGGGGGCGACGTTCTTCCCGCCCGCGGTGACCAGGATTTCCTTCTTACGGCCGGTGATGGCGAGGTAGCCGTCCTCGTCGAGGGTGCCGAGGTCGCCGGTGTGGAACCAGCCGTCGGACAGCGCCTCCTTGGTGGCCGACGGGTTGTTCCAGTACTCGGTGAAGAGGTGCTCGCCGTGCAGCAGGACCTCGCCGTCGTCGGCGATCCGTACCACCGAGCCGGGCAGCGGCTGGCCGACGCTGCCGATCTTCTGCCGGTCCCAGGGGTTGAAGGCGGTCGCCGCGCAGGACTCCGTCAGGCCGTAGCCCTCCAGGACGGTGAAGCCGATGCCGCGGTAGAAGTGGCCGAGGCGGTCACCGAGCGGGGCGCCGCCGGAGATGGCGTGGGTGGCGCGGCCGCCGAGGACGGCACGCAGCTTGCCGTAGACGAGCCGGTCGAAGACCTTGTACTTCAGCTTCAGCCCGAACGCCGGGTCCTCCGGGGCGTCCAGCGCACGGCTGTAGGCGATCGCGACGTCCGCCGCCTTGTCGAAGATCTTGCCCTTGCCGTCGGCCTGCGCCTTGGCCCGCGCCGAGTTGTAGACCTTCTCGAAGACCCGCGGCACGCCCAGTACCAGCTTCGGCCGGAAGGAGGCGAGGTCGTCGGTGAGGTTCTTGATGTCGGGGGCGTGGCCCAGCTTGATGGGCGCCATCACCGCGGCGACCTGCACCAGCCGGCCGAAGACGTGCGCGATGGGCAGGAAGAGCAGCACCGAGGACTCGCCGGTACGGAACAGCGGGCGCAGCCGCTCGACGATGTTGCCGCACTCCGCGAAGAAGCTGCGGTGGCTGAGCACACAGCCCTTGGGGCGGCCGGTGGTGCCGGAGGTGTAGACGATGGTGGCCGGCGAATCGGCGTCGGCCAGCGCGCTGCGCGCCTCGACCTCGTCATCGGTGATGCCGGCGCCCGCGGCCTGCAGCCGGGCGATGGCGTCCCGCTCGATCTGCCAGATGTTCTCCAGCTCGGGCAGCCGGTCGCGCACCGACTCGACGGTCGCCTCATGGGTGGGCGACTCCACCAGGCAGGCCACCGCGCCGGAGTCGCCGAGGATCCACTGGATCTGTTCGGCCGAACTGGTCTCGTACACCGGGACGGTGACGGCACCGGCGCTCCAGATGGCGAAGTCCAGCAGCGTCCACTCGTAGCGGGTGCGCGACATCAGACCGACCCGGTCGCCGGGCTGCACCCCGGAAGCGATCAGCCCCTTGGCCGCGGCGCGGACCTCGGCGAGGAAGGCGGCGGCGGTGACGTCCTGCCATGCGCCGTTCACCTTGCGTCCCATGACGGCAACATCCGGGTGCTGCGCGGCATTTCGGCGGATGAGATCCGTCAGATTGCCGTCCGCGGGGACCTCGTACAGGGCCGGAAGGCTGAACTCGCGCAAGACTGCTGCTCCTCAAAAGCGCCGGCGCCACGACGCTGTGTGTTGCACCGGCGGCGGTCCATGATCATGCAGGGGGGAGATTGGACTGCCCGGACGTTACCCATGGGTATTGCTGTTGGGATAGGGGGGAACGGCCAGATGTTTGATGCGTCACATGCTGCGGGACACGCCATGGGGACTCTTCCGCGCAGACTAGACCAGCGGGTCGGTGACCCGAAAGTAACCCCAGGTCCCCCGCCCCCTCCCGGCCCTGGCCGGGCCGATCTAGGGTGACGGCATGCGCGTGCATGTGGTCAGTGACGTACACGGGAACAGCCGGGACCTGGCGGCGGCCGGAGAGGGTGCCGATGCCCTGGTCTGCCTCGGTGACCTGGTCCTCTTCCTCGATTACGCCGACCATTCGCGCGGCATCTTCCCCGACCTCTTCGGCGCCGCGAACGCCGCCGCGCTGGTCGAACTGCGCACCGCCCGCCGCTTCGAGGAGGCCCGCGCGCTCGGCCGCAGACTGTGGGGAGAACTGGACGCCGCGGGTGCCAGCCGCGAGTCCGTCATCGAGGGCGCGGTCCGCCGGCAGTACGCCGAACTCTTCGCCGCCTTCCCGACGCCCACGTACGCCACCTACGGCAACGTCGACATCCCGCGCCTGTGGCCCGAGTACGCCCGGTCCGGCACCACCGTCCTGGACGGCCAGCGGGTGGAGATCGGCGGCCGGGTCTTCGGCTTCGTCGGCGGCGGCCTCACCAGCCCCATGCGGACTCCGTACGAAATCAGCGACGAGGAGTACGCCGCCAAGATCGAGGCGGTCGGCGAGGTGGACGTGCTGTGCACCCACATCCCGCCCGATGTCCCCGAGCTCTGCTACGACACCGTCGCCCGCCGCTTCGAGCGCGGCAGCGCGGCCCTGCTGCACGCCATCCGCACCACCCGGCCCCGCTACTCCCTCTTCGGCCATGTGCACCAGCCGCTGGCCCGGCGGGTCCGGATCGAGGGCACGGAATGCGTCAATGTCGGGCACTTCAATGCGACCGGCACGCCCTACGTCCTCCAGTGGTGAGGCCGCAACGGCTCGGCCGGCGCGGGCCCGGTGCGTGGCCGGTGGCCGACCGGGTCCGTCGTGCCGCGCCTGCTGGTGTCGGCCCGCAGGTTCCCGCGCGGTAGCCTCAGAGCCGGTAGCAGCACAGACACCGCGTATCGGGGTCTGCCCCGCTCGGAGCTGAGAGCTCGGGGAAGAGCCGGCGGACCGGCATGAATCGGCATGGAGGAGTCACGGCGATGGCCGAACACACCAGCTCGAGCATCACGATCGAGGCGGCACCTGCCGAGGTGATGGGAGTGATCGCCGACTTCGACCGCTATCCGGAATGGACCGGCGAGGTCAAAGAGGCAGAGGTCCTCGACAAGGACGACCGCGGCCGCGCCGCGCAGGTGCGCCTGCTGCTGGACGCCGGGGCGATCAAGGACGACCACACCCTCGCCTACACCTGGACCGGCGAGAACGAGGTCAGCTGGTCCCTGGTCAAGTCGCAGATGCTGCGCGCCCTCGACGGTTCCTACCGCCTGGCCGCGCTGAGCGGCGGCGCCCGCACCGAGGTGACCTACCAGCTGACCGTCGACGTCAAGATCCCCATGCTCGGGATGATCAAGCGCAAGGCCGAGAAGGTCATCATCGACCGTGCGCTGGCCGGGCTGAAGAAGCGCGTCGAGAGCGGCCCCGCCGACCACACCGCCGGGCCCGCCGACGGCGCCGGCGCCGCCGACGAGGCCAAGAAGCTCTGAGCGTGCGCACCGTCCTCGTCACGGGCCCCGGCGGCGCGGGCCGCACCACGCTCGCCGCCGCGACCGCCCTGGCCGGCGCCCGGCGAGGCGCGCGGGCACTGCTGCTCACCACCGAGAGCAGTGCGCCGGAAACGGTGCTGGGCGTCCCCCTCGGCGCCGATGCGCCCACCCCGATAGCGCCCGGCCTGCATGCCCGGCGCATCGACCCCGGTGACCGCTTCCGCCAGGAGTTCCTCGCGTTCCAGGAGCGCGCGGGCGCCGCCCTCGATCTGCTCGGCGCCGCCCCGCTCGACGAGGACGAACTCACCGAACTCCCCGGCTGTGAGGACTTCGCGCTGCTGCACGCGCTGCGCGCGGAACACGCCTCGGACGACTGGGACTTGGTCGTCGTCGACATGCCCTCGGCCGCCGAAACGGTCCGGCTGCTCGCCCTGCCGGCCCAGGTACGCCGCTATCTGCGCCGGCTGCTGCCCCCCGAGCGCCAGGCCGCCCGCGCGCTGCGCCCGGTGCTCGCCCAGCTCGCCGGCGTCCCGATGCCGGCCCAGAAGCTGTACGACGCCGCCGAGCGCTGGGAGAGCGAACTCGCCGCCGTCCAGCGCGCGATCGACGACCCCGGCACCTCCGTCCGCCTGGTCACCGACGCCGGACCGGTCGCCGCCGCCACGCTGCGAGGCATCCGCGCCGGACTCGCCCTGCACGGCCGGCGCACCGACGGCGTGGTCGTCAACCGGCTGCTGCCCACCGGCTCCGCGGACCCCTTCCTCGCCGCGCTCTCCGGCAGCCAGCAGTCCGCCCTCAAGGTGCTGCGCGAGGAGTTCTGCGACGTCCCCGTCCACGAGGTGCCGCATCTGGGCCGCGACCCCCAGGGCGTCGGCGCGCTCGACGAGTTGCTCGACGGCGGGGCCGGCGAGATCGCCGGGAGCGCTCCCGCCGAGGGGCCCGACCGCGACCCGTGGACCGTCGAGGACCGGCTGGCCACCGACGGCATCCTCGTCTGGCGGGTGCCGCTGCCCGGCGCCGAACGCCGGGGGCTGGGGCTGGTGCGCCGCGGCGACGAGATCGTGGTCACCGTGGGCCGCTTCCGGCGGATCCGTACGCTGCCCTCCGCGCTGCGCCGCTGCACCGTCTCCGGCGCCGGACTGCGCGACGGAGTCCTGGACATCCGCTTCACCCCCGATCCCGGGCTGTGGCCCAAGAGCGACTGAACGCGGTACCACCGTTCGGGTACCGTCGAGGGTGGGGCCCGCCCCGACGTGCCCGTCTTGCACCCCTTCGCCGTACTGCCTCGCCGCAGGAGTCACGGAGTTCATCATGAGCGATGCCACCGAGCGCCCCGCCGACCGCAGGGCCGAGCCCGATGCCGACGCCTGGCAGACCGCCTGCGCCGAGGACCTCGCGGCCGAGCAGGCCCGCCACCGCGCCGCCCACGGCCCGCAGCCGGGCAGCGCCGCCGAGGAGCTGCGCAAGCTCGCCGAGGCGGTCACCGACAAGCTCGCCGGCATCCAGCTTCCCGGGGCGCTCGGCGGGATCGCCGCGCAGGGCGCCGTCAACCAGCTGTTCAAGCAGGCCAGGGCCGCCGTCGAGCCGGTGATCGAGCGCAACCCCGACATCTTCGACCACCTTGCCGCGGCCGGCTCCGAGCTGCTCGCCGCCTACCGCTCCGCCGTCGAGGGCAGCGAGCGCCGCTGGACCCGCGACGACCTCGACGACCGTCCCGGCGGCCGACGCGGCGACGACCCCCGCGACGACGACGGCCCCGCCGGCACCGAGCGGATCGACCTCGACTGAGCGCTGTGGCCCCCGAGCACGGGGGCGTGCCCCTCACTCCGACCTCCTGAGGGGAGCGGCAGGCGCTCCCACCTCCGGTACGGTGGATCCCGGCGGGGTTCGAGCGAAAAACTGAGGGACACATGGGACTCACCATCGGCGTCGACATCGGCGGCACGAAGATCGCGGCCGGCGTGGTCGACGAAGAGGGCTCGATCCTTGAAACGTGCACGGTGCAGACTCCGCATGCCACCGAGGCGCTGACCGAGGCCATCGCCGAGGCGGTGCGCACCGTGGGAGCCGGCCATCACGTCGAGGCCGTCGGCATCGGCGCCGCCGGCTACGTCGACGAGAAGCGGGCCACGGTCCTGTTCGCACCGAACATCGACTGGCGCCACGAACCGCTCAAGGACAAGGTCGAACAGCGCGTCGGCCTCCCCGTGGTGGTCGAGAACGACGCCAACGCCGCCGCCTGGGGCGAGTACAAGTTCGGCGCCGGCCAGGGGCACAGCGACGTCATCTGCATCACCCTCGGTACCGGCCTGGGCGGCGGCATCATCATCGGCAACAAGCTGCGCCGCGGCCGGTTCGGCGTCGCCGCCGAGTTCGGCCACATCCGGGTGGTGCCCGACGGACTGCTCTGCGGCTGCGGCAGCCAGGGCTGCTGGGAGCAGTACGCCTCCGGCCGCGCCCTGCTGCGCTACGCCCGCCAGCGCGCCTTCGCCACCCCCGAGAACGCCCAGATCCTGCTGGCGCTCGGCGACGGCACCTCCGAGGGCATCGAGGGCCGGCACGTCAGCGAGGCCGCCCGCCAGGGCGACCCGGTGGCCATCGACTCGTTCCGCGAGCTGGCCCGCTGGGCCGGCGCCGGCCTCGCCGACCTCGCCTCGCTCTTCGACCCGTCGGCCTTCATCGTCGGCGGCGGCGTCTCCGACGAGGGCGAACTGGTCCTGGGGCCGATCCGCAAGTCCTTCCGCCGCTGGTTGGTCGGCAACCAGTACCGGCCGCACGCCCAGGTGCTCGCCGCCCAGCTCGGCGGCAAGGCCGGCCTGGTCGGCGCGGCCGACCTGGCGCGCCAGGGCTGACCGGCCCGAGGGCCCGTCAGCGCCCGCTGCTGCATACGGCACCGCCCGTCGCGTCCCCCAGGGGTGCGGCGGGCGGTGCTCTATCTTGGCCCGCGTGACGATCCCGGTGAGAGGACCAGCCGCCTTGCTCTCGCTCCCCGAGTCCCGTACCGAAGCCAGCCCCGCTCCCGGTGAGGACGCCGGCGGCGGCACCGCCCGGCACAGCGGTGCGGCCGTGATCCGGGTGCTCAGCTACAACATCCGCTCGATGCGCGACGACCGGGCGGCGCTGGCCAGGGTCATCCGGGCCTGCGCCCCCGATCTCGTACTGATCCAGGAGGCGCCGCGGTTCTTCCGCTGGCGCAAGACCACCGAGAAGCTGGCCCGGGCGGCCGGCCTGGTCCATGTCACCGGCGGCGCCACGGCCGCGGGCCCGATGATCCTGTCCACCCTGCGCGCCCATGTGGAGCGCACGGAGGACATTCTGCTGCCGCGCACCCCTGGACTGCACCGCCGCGGTTTCGCCACCGCCGTGGTCCGCATCGGCGGGGCCCGCCTCGGCGTGCTCAGCTGCCATCTCAGCCTCGCCGACCGGGAGCGCTACGCGCAGGCGGGGCTGCTGCTGGAGCGGCTGGCCGCCCTGGACGTGCCGTACGCCGTCGCCGGGGGCGACCTCAACGACCGGCCGGACGGCCGCAGCTTCCGCCGGCTGGCGGGGACGCTCACGGACGCCTGGGCGGCCCGGCCGTGGGGCGGGGAGTTCACCTCCACGCCCCGTGATCCGCATCAGCGGATCGACGCGATCTTCACCACCGACGGTGTGGAGGTCCTCGGCTGCGGGGTGCCGCACGGGCTGCCGGGGGTCCGGGAGGACGACCTCACGGCGGCCACCGACCATCTGCCGGTGCTGGCCGCCCTGCGGGTGCCGGCCACGGGCTGACTCACACCACCGCGCCGCTGCCCGGCAGGTCGTCGTCGTCCTCGTCGTCGCTCTTCATCCGGGCCACCAGGGTGGCGAACCCGCCGAGGAAGCCGCCGATGCCCAGGACCGTGATCCACCACGTCACCGGCTGCTGGAGGAGCACCATGGCCACCAGCAGCAGCGGGCCGCCGATCACCGCGATCCAGGCGAACTTGGCGGTGACGTCGGCCTGCGGCAGCGGGGGCGGTTCGGGCGGGGTGAAGTGGCCCTCGTCGGAGTCGTCGAAGTCGTCGTCGGACGCCTTGGCGGCGCTCCAGTCGCGGGGGCCGACCCCCGGCGCGTAGACCACGAAGCTGCCGGGACGCGAGCCGCCGCCGGTCAGGGGGTCCCCGGAACCGGTCCCGGTGCCGCCTGCGGCCGCGCCGTCCTTCGCGTCCGCCTCGTCCTGCGACGCGTCCGCCTCGTCCTTCGCGGGCGTCTCGCCCTTGCTGTCGCCGTCGCCGTCCTCGGCCGGTGCCGCCGGCGGGCCGTCCCCGGTGGGGAACGCCGGCTGCTCGCCGTAGCCCGCCACGATCTCGGCCCAGGCGGCCTCTTCGTCCAGCGGGTCCCGGGGGTCGCGGGGGCTACGCTCCGCCACGGTCCGCCGCCCCCTCCTGGGCGGTGCCCGCGGTGCCCGTCCGCGCCTGCGGGGCGAGCCGGGTGATGAAGTCGACGGTGTCCTGGAAGATCTGCTCCGCGTCGTGGTCGAGCGTCGCGACGTGGTAGCTGCGCTCCAGCAGCGTCTGGCGGACGTCGGTCGAGGAGACCCGGCTCAGGATGCGTTCGGAGTCCACCGGCGGGACGACGTGGTCCTGCGGGCTGGTCATCACCAGCAACGGCTGGGTGACACGCGGGAGTTCGGAGTCGACCTGCTGGAAGAACCGGCGCAGCGAATACGCCGCGTCCAGCGGCACCCGGTCGTAGCCGACCTCCTCGATGCCGGGCTTGGCGATGTCGCTGGCGATCCCCTTGGTCGTCCGTACGAGGTGGCGCAGCACCGGCAGCAGCGGCGCGGCCGCGTCATGGATCTTGTTGCCGGGGTTGACCACGGCCACCCCGCTGATCGCGTCGCCGTGTTTGGCGGCCAGCCGCAGCGCCAGGGCGGCGCCCATCGACAGGCCGCAGACGAAGACCGTGGTGCAGCGCTCGGTCAGCGCCCGCAGTTCGCGGTCGACCTCGGCGTACCAGTCCTGCCAGGTCGTGATCTGCAGGTCCTGCCAGCGGGTGCCGTGACCGGGCAGCAGCGGCAGGCTGACCGTGAGCCCCTGGTCGGCCAGATGCTCGGCCCAGGGGCGTACGGACTGGGGGGAGCCGGTGAAGCCGTGGCACACAAGGACGCCGACCTCTCCGCCGTCACGGCGGAACGGCTCGGCTCCGGGAAGGAGCGGCACCGGGGAACTCCGATCGATGAGGGGGCCTGGCGAGTTACCTCAGGGTACGCAAAGTGACGGCGGGCGGGTAGGTCCGGCGACGGGCACGACGCGAGGGGGCGACCGCGGCAGGTTAAGGTCTTTGCGTCACACACAGGAGGCAGTCGGTTGATCTACGGCGCAATGAAGTTTTCCATCGGCGGGTCACTGAAGCTTGCCTTCAGGCCCTGGGTGGAAGGCATCGAGAACATTCCCGCCGAGGGTCCGGCGATCCTCGCGAGCAACCACCTGTCCTTCTCGGACTCCTTCTTCCTGCCCGCGGTGCTCGACCGGAAGGTCACCTTCATCGCCAAGGCGGAGTACTTCACCTCGCCGGGCGTGAAGGGCAAGCTGACCGCCGCGTTCTTCAAGGGCGTCGGCCAGCTGCCGGTCGACCGCTCGGGCGGACGCGGCGCGGGCGAGGCGGCGATCAAGAGCGGCATCGAGGTGCTGGAGCGCGGTGAGCTCTTCGGCATCTACCCGGAGGGCACCCGCTCCCCGGACGGCCGGCTCTACCGCGGCAAGCCGGGCGGTCTGGCGCGGGTCGCACTGGCCACCGGGGCGCCGGTCATCCCCGTGGCGATGATCGACACCGAGAAGGTGCAGCCGCCGGGCAAGATCGTGCCCAAGATGATCCGGCCGGGCATCCGTATCGGCAAGCCGCTGGACTTCACCCGCTACCAGGGCATGGAGGGCGACCGCTTCATCCTCCGGTCGGTCACCGACGAGGTGATGTACGAGATCATGAAGCTGTCCGGCCAGGAGTACGTCGACATCTACGCGACCGCGGCCAAGCGGCAGATCGCCGACGCGGCGAAGGCGGCGGAGGCGCAGAAGAAGGCCGAGGCGGAGCAGGCCAAGAAGGCGGCCGCCGAATAGACGGGCAGGGCCGAGACCGGGTGTGAGTGCCCGGCGAGGGGGACGGCGATGACGGAGACCGACACGGACACGGGCATAGCGGCGGTGCGCGGCGCCATGGCCGCCCGGCGCCATGGCAAGCGCCCCCCGAAGGCGCTGCGGATGTCCGTCGAACTCCCGCTGTGGCGGGCGCTCACCGGCTACCGGATCCTCACCCTCTTCTACGCCCTGTGCCTGGTCGCTCTCTCCTACCGGCACTACGCCCATCCGCTGGTCGCCGTCGCGTACATGAGCGTGCTGACCGTGTGGATGGCGCTGACCTGGCGGCGTACCACGTCACGGGAGCGCTGCACCCGGCAGTTCCTGGCCGCCGACCTCGGCGTCGCGGTCGGTGGGATCCTGCTCACGCTGGCGGCCGACACCCACCTCCGCATCATGGGCGGCGCGCCCACGCTGCCGTCCATCTGGACGGCGGGTGCCGTCCTCGGCTTCGCGATCAAGGGCGGCTGGCGGTGGGCCGCGGTGGCCTCCACCGTCGTGGCGGTGGCCAATCTGGTCGAGCGCCAGGAGCTGGCCCGCGACACCGTCCACAACGTGGTGCTGGTGTGGGTGGCCAGCGTCGGCATCGGCTACGTCGTCGAGGTGGCCCGCTCCAGTGAGCGCACCCTCGCGCGCGCCCTGCAGATCGAGGCGGCCACCCGGGAGCGGGAGCGGCTGGCCCGCGACATCCACGACAGCGTGCTGCAGGTGCTTGCCATGGTGCAGCGGCGCGGTGCCACGATCGGCGGCGAGGCGGCCGAACTCGGCCGGATGGCCGGTGAACAGGAGGTCGCGCTACGGACGTTGGTCGCCGGCGGGCTGCTGCCGCCGCACGGGGGCCTGCCCGGCACGGCGCCCGGGGTGCCGCACCAGGCCGGTGACGGCGTACCGGAGGACCTCGCGGCACCCGTCGCGGCCGCACCGGCGGCGTCCGGCAGCGGGCCGTGCGATGTGCGGGCGCTGCTCGCGCCGTTCGCGCGCGCCGGTGTCACGTTCTCCGAGCCCGGCGCCCCGGTGGAGCTGCCGGCCGCCGCGGCGGCCGAGCTCGCGGCCGCTGTCAGTGCCGCGTTGGACAATGTCCGGGTGCATGCGGGGGACGGTGCCCACGCATGGATCCTGGTGGAGGACGAACCGGACGCGGTGCTGGTGACCGTCCGCGACGACGGCCCCGGCATTCCCGAGGGCCGGCTCGCCGACGCCGAGCGGGAGGGCCGGCTGGGGGTGGCCCTGTCGATCCGCGGCCGGCTGCGGGATCTGGGCGGCAGCGCCCAGTGGGTCTCGGTCCCCGGCCAGGGCACGGAAGTGGAATTGACGGTCCCCAAGGGCGGTGCGTCCGAGGGCGGAAGGCGGGGGAAGGCAGGCACGTGAACGAGCAGCCGGCGCTGAAGGTCATGGTGGTCGACGACCACCCGATGTGGCGCGACGCGGTCGCCCGGGATCTGGCGGAGGCCGGGTTCGAGGTCGTGGCGACGGCCGGGGACGGCCTCCAGGCGGTGCGCAGGGCGCAGGCCGCGGCGCCCGACGTGCTGGTCCTGGACCTCAATCTGCCGGGGCTGCCCGGCGTGCAGGTGTGCAAGCAGCTGGTCGGCGCCCGTCCGGCGCTGCGGGTGCTGGTGCTGTCCGCGAGCGGTGAGCACGCCGATGTGCTGGAGGCGGTCAAGTCCGGGGCGACGGGCTATCTGCTGAAGTCGGCGAGCACCCAGGAGCTGCTGGACGCGGTGCGGCGCACGGCCGCCGGCGATGCGGTGTTCACCCCGGGCCTGGCCGGTCTGGTGCTGGGCGAGTACCGCCGGCTGGCGACCGAACCGGCCCCGGCGACGCCGGACGAGCCGGGCGCACCGCAGCTGACGGACCGGGAGACCGAGGTGCTGCGCCTGGTCGCCAAGGGGCTCTCGTACAAGCAGATCGCCGAGCGGCTGGTCATCTCGCACCGCACGGTGCAGAACCACGTCCAGAACACCCTCGGCAAGCTCCAGTTGCACAACCGCGTGGAGCTGGTGCGCTACGCCATCGAGCGCGGCCTCGACGAGGTCTGACCGGCGCCGGACACCGGCCGGACCGGCCGCCACCCGGAGGGAGCCGCTCGTACGGGTGAACGCCCGCCGTCAACTGCCTGCTGAATCACCGGCGTCACCGTTTGCCGCATTCCTGAGTGACCCAGATCACCATTAGCGTGACCGGGGTCGGATCGAAGACGGCCGTGCGCGGCCACTGACGGGATGTAGGTGAAGCAGCGATGCGGGTCGGAGTACTGACCGGCGGCGGCGACTGCCCCGGTCTGAACGCGGTGATCAGGGGCATCGTCCGCAAGGGCACCCAGGAGTACGGATACGAGTTCGTCGGCTTCCGGGACGGCTGGCGCGGGCCGCTGGAGGGCGACACGGTCCCGCTGGACATCCCGGCGGTGCGCGGCATCCTGCCCCGCGGCGGCACGGTCCTCGGTTCCTCGCGGACCAACCCCTTCAAGCAGAACGACGGCGTCCGCCGGATCCGGGAGACGCTCGCCAAGGAGGAGGTCGAGGCCCTGATCGCGATCGGCGGCGAGGACACCCTCGGCGTCGCCGCCCGGCTCTACGAGGAGCACGGGATCCCCTGCGTCGGCGTCCCCAAGACCATCGACAACGATCTGTCGGCCACGGACTACACCTTCGGCTTCGACACCGCCGTCGGCGTCGCCACCGAAGCCATCGACCGGCTGCACACCACCGCCGAATCCCATATGCGGGTCCTGGTCGTCGAGGTGATGGGCCGGCACGCCGGCTGGATCGCGCTGCACTCCGGCCTCGCCGGCGGGGCGAACGTCATCCTGATCCCGGAGCAGCGCTTCGACATCGAGCAGGTCTGCCGGTGGATCGAGTCCCGCTTCAAGGTCCGCTACGCCCCGATCGTGGTCGTCGCCGAGGGCGCGATGCCCAAGGACGGCCAGATGGTGCTCAAGGACGACTCCACCGACTCCTTCGGGCATGTCCGGCTCTCGGGCGTGGGGGAGTGGCTGGCCAAGGAGATCGAGTCCCGGACCGGCAAGGAGGCCCGTACCACCGTCCTCGGGCACACCCAGCGCGGCGGCACCCCCAGCGCCTTCGACCGCTGGCTGGCCACGCGCTTCGGGCTGCACGCGATCGACGCGGTACAGGACGGCGACTTCGGCAAGATGGTCGCGCTGCGCGGTACGGACATCGTCCGGGTGCCGATCGCGGAGGCGACCGCCCGGCTGAAGACCGTCGATCCGGCGCTCTACGCCGAGGCCGGGGTGTTCTTCGGCTGAACCGGGCCGTCTGCGCTGCCCCGGGCCGCCCCCGTCCGGCCCGGGGCAGCGCCCGCCCCGTTCCGGGCGTACCACCGGGCGAGGCGCCGTAGTGGGCCGTATATTCGCCGTACGCGACATATCCGGCCGCTTGCTCATGGGCGGGAGGAATCCAGCCGGCGTACGAACCCGGGAGAGCGCAGTGGAGATCGTCGCCTTCGGTGTGCAGACGGATGAGCGGCCGATCCTGGAGAAGGCCTTCGCCGGCCGCCACCAGGTCCGCAGCCTGGATGTCGCCCTCAACCGCGACACCGCTCCCATCGCCCACGGTTACGAGATCGTCAGCGCGGGCGTCACCGCCGACCTGGGCGCGGACGTGCTGCAGACCCTCGCGGCCGGCGGGACGAAGATGATCGCCCAGCGCGCCACGGGCTTCAACAACATCGATCTGCAGGCCGCGGCCGACCTCGGGATGAGCGTCGGCCGGGTCTGCCGTTACTCGCCGTACGCGGTCGCCGAATTCGCCTGGGGGCTCGCGCTGGCGGTCAACCGGCGGATCGTCATGGCCAGCCACCGCACCCGTAACTTCGACTTCCGGCTGGCCGGCCTGATGGGCCGCGATCTGCGCGGACGGACGGCGGGAGTGCTCGGCACCGGCCGGATCGGCGAGGCGTTCACCGAGATCGCCCACGGCTTCGGGATGCGCCTGCTGGGCTGGGACCTCGCCGAAAACCCGCGCTGCCTCGACCTGGGCATGGCGTACGTCACCCAGGAGCGGCTGTTCGCCGAGGCGGATCTGATCACCCTGCACGTCCCCCTGGTGGCGGCCACCCGGCACCTCATCGACGCCGCGGCGCTGGCCGCGATGAAGGACGACGCGATCCTGATCAACACCAGCCGCGGCGGGCTCATCGACACCGTGGCCCTCGTCGACACGCTCAAGACCGGCCGGCTCACCGGCGTCGGCCTGGACGTCTACGAGGAGGAGGGCGCGTACTTCTACGCCGACAAGTCCCTGGACGTGATCGGCGACGACACCCTCGCCCGCCTGATGACCTTCTCGAACGTGCTGGTCACCTCGCACCAGGCGTACTTCACCCAGGAGGCGGTGGACCAGATCGTCGAGGCCACCGTGGCCAACGTCGAGGACTATCTGGCCCACCGCACCAACGCGAACATGCTGGTCACACGAGGACAGCTGCCAGCAGCTGTGCGGTGATCGACGCACCGTCCAGGGTCAGCACCGACTCGGGGTGGAACTGCACCCCCGCAAAGCCCGGACCGCGCAGCGCATGCACCTCGCCGGTGCCCGCGTCCCGGCTCAACTCGACGCGGTGCATGGCGAGTTCGGTCGCCGTGGTGTCGTCGCAGCGGGCCGTGAAGGTGTTGTAGAAGCCGACCGTCTCCTGGCGGCCGAAGAAGTCGATCCGCTCCTGCGCGCCCTGGAAGGGCACCTCCTTGCGGACGATCTCCAACCCCAGCTCCGCGGCGAGCAGTTCATGCCCCAGACACACCCCCAGGATGCCGTGCCGGTGCTCCGCTACCAGCTCCGCAGTGAGCGACCGCAGAAAGCGCATCTTGGGGTCGGCGGCATCGGACGGATCGCCCGGCCCCGGGCCCAGCACGACCGGGCCCCGGTGCGCCCGGGCGGCCTCGCGCAGCCCCGGCTCGTCGAAGCGCCGCACGGTGACCTCCAGGCCCGAGGTGCGCAGCAGATGCGCCAGCATCGCGGTGAAGGTGTCCTCCGCGTCGATGACCAGGGCCCGACCGCTCAGCTCGGCGACCGGTGCGGTGGTCTGCATCCGCAGCCAGAAGGGGGCCAGGCCGGCCCGGCGGGCGTCCAGCGCGGCCCGCACCCGCGGGTCGTCGGCCAGCCGCGGCGGGCGGCTGCCGTCCGCGGGCCGCGCGGGCGCGGGCCGCACCCCCAGCGCACTCAGCACCCCCGCCGCCTTGGCGTGCGTCTCGGCGACCTCGCTGTACGGGTCGGAGGCGCGCACCAGCGTGGCGCCGACCGGCACCCGCAGCCGGCCGGCGGCGGAGATGTCGGCGGTACGGATCAGGATCGGCGAGTCCAGCGTCCGGGTGCCGGCGCCCTCCTGCGGCCCGCCGCCCGGGGCCCGCCCGATCAGCGCCAGCGCGCCCGCGTAGTAGCCGCGGCCCCGCCCGTCACCGCCCACCGGCTCGTGCCGCTCGATGACCCGGCAGGCGTTCTGCACCGGCGACCCGGTGACCGTCGCCGCGAACATCGTCTCCTTGAGCACCTCGCGCACATCGAGGGTGGACCGGCCGCGCAGCTCGTACTCGGTGTGCGCCAGGTGTGCCATCTCCTTGAGCCGGGGCCCGATGACCACCCCGCCCTTGTCGCCCACGGTGCACATCATCTTCAGCTCCTCGTCCACCACCATGGACAGCTCCTCGGCCTCCTTGCGGTCGTCGAGGAACGCCAGCAGGCTCTCGGCGGTCGGGCCGTCCTGCGGGTAGCGGTAGGTGCCGCTGATGGGGTTCATCACGACCGTGCCGCCCGACATCCGCACATGCACCTCCGGGCTGGCGCCGACCAGCGTGTGCACCCCCGGGCGGTGCACCACATACGTCCAGTACGCCCCGCGCTCACCGGCCAGCAGCCGCCGGAACAGCGCCAGCGCGTCGGCCGCCGAGAAATCCGCGATCTCGCCCTGGAACGTCCGGCGGATCACGAAGTTCGCGCCCTCCCCGGTGCCGATCTCGTCCCGCACCACCCGCCCGACGATCTCGGCGTAGGCGTCGTCGTCCACGTCGAACGCCCCGTTCGCCACCTGCACGTCGTGCGTGGGCAGCGCCGCCAGCAGCTCGTCCAGGGGCACCTCGGTGCTCTCCCGGGGCCGCAGCACGGCCAGCGGGGTGCCGTCGTCGTGGGCGCGGAAGCCGCGCTCGCGGATCTGCCGGAAGGGGATCAGCGCGAGGGCGTCGGTCACCGGCGCGTCCGGCACCCCCTCGCCCAGCGGGATGTCGGCCAGCCGCTCGACCTCGGTGACCTCGCCGGTCAGCACCTCGACGCTGCTGCCGTCCCGCCCGGGGGAGCGGCGGCGCAGCAGGGCGAACGGCGGGCAGGCGGGGTCGAGCAGCCGGCCGACGAGGGCGGCGGCGTCGGTGCGGGCGGGGGGCTCGCGGTGCATGGCGGGGGTTCCTTCCAGGAGGGGAGGGAACGGCCGCCGGAAAAGGCTGAAGGCCGCCCCTCGGGCGGCCTTCGCGGAGTGTGGGATGCGCGCGAAATCAGTGGGCCGCCGGATGAGCGGTCCACCACCAGTTCATGTTCATGGCCGGATGCGCGTGCATGCCGGTCACCCTACCGGACATCCGCGCCGCCGCCGGTGCGGCCGTCTCACACTCCGGTCGGGGTACTGGACGCTCGACGGGACCCCGTAATGTTGGCTGTGTGACCGTGAACGCTGAAACCCACGCCGGTGGACACACCTGGCGAGACCTGCCCGCGGCGCAGCAGCCTGACTGGCCGGACCAAGAGGCTCTGCGCGATGTGATCGCGGAGCTGGAGTCCTATCCGCCGCTCGTCTTCGCGGGCGAGTGCGACCAGCTGCGCGAGCGCCTGGGAGCAGTCGCCCGTGGTGAGGCGTTCCTGCTGCAGGGCGGCGACTGCGCGGAGGCCTTCGACGCCGTCTCCGCCGAGCACATCCGCAACAAGCTCAAGACGCTGCTGCAGATGGGCGCCGTCCTGACCTACGCCGGGTCCGTCCCGGTGGTCAAGGTCGGCCGGATCGCCGGCCAGTACAGCAAGCCGCGCTCCAAGCCCACCGAGACCCGCGACGGCGTGACGCTGCCCACCTACCGCGGCGACTCCGTCAACGGCTTCGAGTTCACCGAGGCGGCCCGCATCCCGGACCCGCAGCGGCTCAAGCGGATGTACCACGCCTCCGCGGCGACCCTGAACCTCGTGCGCGCCTTCACCACCGGCGGCTACGCCGACCTGCGCCAGGTGCACGCCTGGAACCAGGACTTCGTGAAGTCCTCGCCCTCCGGACAGCGCTACGAGGCGCTGGCCCGCGAGATCGACCGCGCGATGAACTTCATGAACGCCTGCGGGGTGGACCCGGAGGAGTTCCGCACCGTCGAGTTCTACGCCTCCCACGAAGCGCTGGTCCTCGACTACGAGTCGGCGCTGACACGGGTCGACTCGCGCACCGGTCACCTCTACGACGTCTCCGGGCACATGCTCTGGATCGGCGAGCGCACCCGTCAGCTCGACGGTGCGCACATCGAGTTCGCCGCGCGGGTGCGCAACCCCATCGGCGTCAAGCTCGGCCCGACGACGACGCCCGAGGACGCGCTGACGCTGATCGAGCGGCTCGACCCGGAGCGTGAGCCGGGCCGGCTGACCTTCATCACCCGCATGGGAGCGGACAAGGTCCGCGACAAGCTCCCCGAGCTGGTCGAGAAGGTCACCGCCTCCGGCGCCCAGGTCGCCTGGATCTGCGACCCGATGCACGGCAACACCTTCGAGGCGGCCTCCGGTCACAAGACCCGGCGCTTCGACGATGTGCTGGACGAGGTCAAGGGTTTCTTCGAGGTCCACAAGAGCCTCGGCACGCACCCGGGCGGCATCCACGTCGAGCTGACCGGTGACGACGTCACCGAGTGCGTGGGCGGCGGCGACGAGATCTTCGTCGACGACCTCCACCAGCGCTACGAGACCGCCTGCGACCCGCGGCTCAACCGCAGCCAGTCGCTCGACCTGGCGTTCCTGGTGGCGGAGATGTACCGCGACCAGTGAGCCGGTGGGCAGCTGACCTGCACTGACGGTCAGGGACAACAGACGATGGGGCGCGGATCCTGTGATCCGCGCCCCATCGTGTTGTACAGCCCCCACGGTGCCAGGTAAGGTAAGGGTAACCTCACTCAAGATCAGCCGGATCGATGAGGTTCCTTACGGAGGTGACATCCGCGTGTACGTCTGCTCTTGCTTCGGGATCACCGAGCAGCAGGTCCGCGACCACGCGGATACGGGCGCCTGCACGCCCCGCCAGATCGCCTCCGCCTGCAAGGCAGGCACCGACTGCGGCAACTGCGTACGCCGCATCCAGGCCCTGCTCGGCCGGGGCGCCTGCCCCCGCCGGGAGCTCATCGAGAACGGCGCGTCCGAGCCGCTGGGCGGGGTGTCCGAGCCGCTGGCCGCGGCGGCGGGCGCAGTGGAGCCCGTGGCGCTCTCGGAGGCCGCGTAGCCGTCAAGGGTCGCGTGACCCTCAGGGGTGAGGGGGATCTTCCCCTGCCGCCCGGGCGGTGGCCGCGAAGGCGCATCGGCCCGCTCGCGCTCAGCTCGGCTGCTCGATGAGCTGGGCGATGTAGAGCGCTTCGCCGAGCTTTTCGATCAGTTCCAGCTGGGTGTCGAGATAGTCGATGTGGTGCTCCTCGTCCGCGAGGATGTCCTCGAAGATATTCGCCGAGGTGATGTCGCCCTTGGTGCGCATGAGTTCGATTCCGCGCTTGAGCCGGTCGATTGCCTCGACCTCGACCTGCCGGTCGGCCTGGAACATCTCGGTGACGGTCTGGCCGACCCGCACATGGAAGAGCCGCTGGTAATTCGGCAGACCTTCGAGGAAGAGAATCCGGTCCGTCAGGATCTCCGCGTGCTTCATCTCGTCGAAGGACTCGGAGCGGGTGTACTTCGCGAGCTTCGTCCAGCCGAAGTTCTCCTGCATCTTGGCGTGCAGGAAGTACTGGTTGATCGCGGTCAGCTCGGCGGTCAGCTGCTCGTTGAGGAATTCGATGACCTCGGGGTCGCCCTGCATGGCTGCGGGCTCCTTCCACGCGAGAACTGGGCAGGTGCCGCGCATCCTCGCACCGCCCCGAGCGGGCCGTCCAGTAAGTGCACGCTTAGTATGAGTTGCCCCAATCCCTCCCCTCGCTGGTCATCGGCACCCCTCCCGGTCTGACACCATGGAGGGCATGGGTCAGCCGGAAAGCCGCGAAGAGGAGCCTCCTGCGCTCCCTCCGGGACAGCGGCTGCAGCGGGGCTGGCCGGTGACCCATTACGGGCCGGTCCCCAAGTTCCGTCCCGAACGCTGGGAGTTCCGGGCTTTCGGCGCCACCGCCGACGGCGCGAAACACTGCTGGTCACACGAGGAATTCACGGCGCTGCCGTACACCACGGTCGTCGCCGATATGCACTGCGTGACGAAATTCAGCATGCTGGGAGCCGAATGGGGCGGGGTGCGCACCACCACCATTCTTGATCTTGCACCGCCCGCGCCCGACGTCACCCATGTGATGGTGTGGGCCGAGTACGGCTTCAGCTCGAATCTGCGGATCGAGGATTTCGCCGGGGAGAAGTGCCTCTTCGCCACCCACCGCTCGGGAGAACTCCTCACCGCGGAGCACGGCTTTCCGGTCCGCCTGATCGTTCCGCATCTGTACGCCTGGAAAGGCCCCAAGTGGGTCCGCGGCATCGAATACATGCGGGCCGACCGCCGCGGCTTCTGGGAGGAGCGCGGCTACCACAACCTCGGTGACCCGTGGCGGGAGCAGCGCTACTCGTACCAGGAAGAGCCCGGGGACGGCCCCGAGCTCTGACCCCGTCCGCGGCGGCCCGCCGGGTCAGCGCCCGCGCAGCTCCTTGAGCCGCGCCACGTCCGCCGCATGCCCTTCCTTGCCGCCGGGCGTCTCGACGACCAGCGGGACCCCGGCCGTCGCGGGATGGGTGAACAGCTCACCGAACGGCCCCGCACCGATGTGACCCGCGCCGATGTTCTCGTGCCTGTCCTTGTGGGCGCCGGCCACGTCCTTGGAGTCGTTGGCGTGGATCAGCTTCAGCCGGCCCTCGCCGGTGACCTCCACCAGCTCGTCCAGCAGCGCCTTCGTCCCGCCCGGCGCCGCCATGTCGTGCCCGGCCGCGAACGCATGACAGGTGTCGAGGCAGACCCCCAGCCTGGGGTGGCGGTCCAGCGCGTCGAAGTACGGGCCGAGATCCTCGGCCATGGCACACAGCGACGCCCCCTGCCCGGCCGTCGGCTCCAGCAGCAGCCAGGGGTCGTCCGGGTGCGTCAGCTCGTCGAGCAATGGCCGCAGCCGCTCCCTGACCTGCGCCATCGCCGCCGCCCGCGGCCGCCCGCCGGTCGCCGAGCCGGTGTGCACGACCACCCCGAGCGCACCGATCTCCCGGCCGCGGCGCAGCGAGTGGCGCAGTGACAGCACGGACCGCTCGACCGTCGCCTCGGTGTGCGACCCGAAGTTGATCAGATACGGGGCATGGACATAGACGGGAATCCGCTCCTGGGCACAGGCCGCCCGGAACGCCTCGTCCTGCTCCGGGTTGCCGGGCGCCGTCGCCCAGCCGCGCGGATTGGCCACGAAGACCTGGACGACCTCGTCGCCCATCTCCCGGGCGTACGGGAGGCCGGTCTTCGCCAGCCCGCCGGCCACCGGAACATGGCCGCCGACCGGATTGCGTGCACGGGCGCGCAACTCGGCGCCCTGGGGGGAAGTTCTCACCCCTTCAGGGTGCCAGGTGCCCCGCGGCCGCCGTCCGCCGGACGGCCGCGGAGCCGCCCGCCTACAGCCCGCCCTTGAGCTTGATGGTGATCGTGCCGCCCTTCGGCGCCTTCTGGCCGGCCTCGACGGACTGGGAGTCGACCGTGTCCTGCGGGAAGAAGAACGGCTTGTCCACCTCGACCTGGAAGCCCAGGTCGGTCAGCTGCTTCTTGGCGTCGTCGACGTTCTTGCCGGTCACGTCCGGGACGGGGATCATCTCCGGGCCCTTGGACAGCGTCAGGGTGACCGTCTCGCCCTTGCCGAGCCGCCCGCCCTCGGCCGGCGTCTGCCGGGCGACGGTGCCCTTGTCCTGCGTGGAGAAGACCGGCTGGTCGGCGAAGCGCACCTGGAAGCCGGCCGCGCGCAGCGTGGTCGCGGCGTCCGCGCCCTTGCTGCCGAGCACCCCCGGCACCTGGACCGCGCTGCCCCGGCTGATGGTCAGCCCCACCGCGGTGTCCGGCCGCCGCTTGCTGCCCGCGGCCGGGTCCGTACGGATCACCGAGCCCTTGGCCACCTCGTCGCTGAACGCCCGGGCCTCGGTGCCCGGGATCAGCCCGCGGTCGCGCAGCTTCCGTTTGGCGTCGGCGACCGGGGTGCCGGACAGGTCGGGGACGGTGACGATCTCCGGGCCGCGGGAGACGGTGAGGGTGACCGTGCCGGTGCCGCGGATCCGCTTGCCGGTCGCCGGATCCGTCTTCATGACGTGACCGCGGTCCACGTTCGAGCTGAAGCCGCGCACCACCTTCACGCCCAGGCCCTCGTCCCGCAGCGTCTTCTCGGCCTTGGCCTGCGGCATGTCCAGCACCGCGGGCACGGTCGTGAACTGGCCGGAGTTGATGTACCAGACGCCCGCGCCCACCCCGAGGACCAGCAGCACGGCCGCGAGGACGGTGAGCAGCCGCCGGCGCCGCGGCAGCCCGCGGCGGTCCGGCGCACCCGTCGCGCCCGGCACCGGCCGCAGCCGGGTGGTCCGCTCCTCCGGCGGCACCTCCAGCCGGCTGGTGCGGTGCAGCTCCGCCTCGTCCGCCCCCGGCGCCGTGCCGACCGGCCGGGGTATCACGTCCGTCCGCTCCGAGCCGTCGCCACCCGCCGGTACCTCCTTGGCCTGCGGCGGTACGACGTCCAGCTGGGCGTCGGTCAGCTGCGCCCGGGCCTCCTGCGCCCGGGCCAGCAGCGCCACCGCGTCCTGCGGGCGGTGCTGCGGATCGCGGGCACAGGCCAGCGCGATCAGCTCGTCCAGCTGCGGTGCCAGCCCCGGTACCAGCCCGGACGGCGGCAGCACGTCCTCGTGCAGATGCTGGTAGAGGACCTGCGCCACGGAGCCGCCGGTGTGCGGCTTGGTGCCGGTCAGCATCTCGTAGAGCACCACACCGCAGGCGTAGACATCGACCCGGGCGTCCGCGGTGCCGTGCTCCATCTGCTCGGGCGCGAGATAGGAGACCGTCCCCAGGACGGAGCCGGTCGAGGCGGTGGTGTGCGTGTCGACCGCGCGCACCAGCCCGAAGTCGGCGACCTTGACCCGGCCGTCGTCGCCGATCAGGACGTTCTCCGGCTTCATGTCGCGGTGCACCAGGCCGGCGCGGTGCGCGGCCCCCAGCGCGGCCAGGATCGGCTCCAGGATGTCCAGCGCGGCCCGCGGCTGCAGGGCGCCCCGCTCGCGCAGCACATCGCGCAGCGTGCAGCCGGCGACGTACTCCATCGCCAGATAGACGTACGTACCGTCCGTGCCCTGGTCGAAGACGCCCACCACATTGGGGTGCGACAGCCGCGCCACGGACTTCGCCTCGCGGATGAAGCGGTCGACGAACGCCCCGTCCGTGGCCAGACTCGGGTGCATCACCTTCAGGGCGAGCAGACGGTCCAGCCGGGTGTCCATGGCCTGGTAGACCGTGGCCATCCCACCGGCGGCGATGCGCGCCTGGACGCGGTAACGGCCGTCGAGCAGCTGGCCCACGAGCGGGTCCTGAAGGGTCGTATCCACGGGGGACGAGTCTAGCTATGGCTTTGCTTCCCACGTTGTCGGCTTACCCGCCGTGGGTGTTGCTCGCCGTTTGTCGCCCGCTGCGCGGTGCGCTCGCCGTTGCGCTTTTGCGGCGCGCCGTACGTTGTCGGCTTTCCCGCCGTGGTTGCTTCTCGCCGTTGCGCCTGCGGCGGGCGGGGTCCGCTGCGCGGGGCTGTCGGGTGCGGTGACGGGCCTCCGCGGGTGGGTGTCCGGACTGCTTCGCTTTACGTCCG
>NZ_SDIF01000073.1 GCF_004122735.1 Streptomyces sioyaensis
GCCAGCGACGATCCGTCGGAGACGGACATGATGAAGAGGAAGCCGCGCTCCATCTCCACCACGGTCTGGTTGACGCTTCCGCCCTCGAAGATGCGGGACGCGCCGGAGGTCAGCGAGGTCAGGCCGGAGGCCACCGCCGCCAACTGGTCGGCACGGTCGCGGGGGAAGCCCTCGGACATGGCGAGGAGGAGACCGTCCGCGGAGACCACCACCGTGTGCGACACCCCGGGGGTGTTGTCCACGAAGTTGGTGATCAACCAGTTCAGATTCTGCGCCGCCTGGCTCATCGGACTCAACTAACGCTCCTGCTGGTGAGTGGGATCGACAATGCCGTGGGTGCCGGTGGACGACGTCCCGGCCTGCCGGCCTTGCTGGATTCCCCGACGGAGATTGGTCAGCCGTCCCCGGACGTCGCTGGGCGCCCGGGAGACCTGCGGCCCGCTCTGGTCGGCCTGCTGCTGCGCGGTGCCCGCGACGAGGTTCGCGCGCGGGACCCGGCGGGGCAGCCCCGAGGTGGTGACACCGCCCGCGGCGGGCTGGCGGATCTGCTCCGCCTGCCGCCAGGTCTCGTCGTTCGGCGAACTGCGCCACTGCGCGGCCTCGGCCGGGCTGCGCTCCGCACCGTTGGCCGAGGTGTCCGCGCCGCCGCGGGCGGCACCGTCCTGCGCGGCCCCCCGCCGCGGCAGGTCGGAAGCCTCGGCCTCGGTGCCCTGGGGCGGCACACCGGCAGCGGCGGCGGCCGGGTGGTTGAACCAGTTGGACTCGATGGTGTCGAAGATCGGCGTACGGCCGTCTCCGGGGCCGGCGTCCGCGCCGCCGAGCACGTCGGAGGAGTCCGCACCGCTGTCCTGCGGCTGCTGCACCGGGAACTGCCCGGTGCTCTGCGGCTCGTCGGCGTACGCGGCACGGTCGGCGTCCGGGCGGCGGTTGCGGCCCGTGTCGTACGGGCCGGTGTCGCTGCCGGGCCGCTCGTACTGGCCGGTGTCGTACCGGCCGCTGTCGCTGCCGGGCCGCTCGTACTGACCCGTGTCGCTGTCGGGACGCCGGTACTGCCCGGTGTCGCCGTCCGGACGCTGGTACTCGCCCGTCTCGTACGCACCGGTCTCGTAGCGGGCCGCCTCGCGGTCCGGCCGGGGGAACTGCCCCGTGTCACCGCGCCCGTTGCCCGCACCCTGCGGGTCGCGCCCACTGCGGGACTCGTCCGCGGAGGGCGGCGGCGCGTTGAAGTCGGGACGGGCGAACGCCGCGGTGTCACCGGGGCCGCCGCCGGGCGCGGGCCGCTCGAAGCTGCCGGTGCTGCTGGCATCGGCCGATTCCTCGTGGCCGCGCGGCCGGTCCTGGGCCTCGCGGGGCGTCAGCGGCCAGTCGTCGGAGCCGCCGCGCTCACGGCGCGCACCCCAGCTCGTACCGCCCTGCTGCGGTGCTCCCTGGCCGCCCTGGTCGCCGGCGGGCGGGCCGCCGGGCAGTTCGGCCGCGGCACCCCGCGCCGGCAGCTGCGGACGCTCCTCGCGGCGCGGTGCGCCGGTGGGCGGGGCCACCGTGGACGCCGGGCCGCTGTCCTGGCCGCGGGTGGGCAGCGAGGGACGCGCGGCGCCGGGACGGCCGGCGGACGGGCGGGCGTCGCCCTGGCCCCCCGCGGATCCCGCGCCGGGCGGCGCCGTACGGCCGGACGGGGCACCGAAGGCGTTCGCCGCACCGCCGCCGGGACCGCCGCGGCCGGGCAGCGCGGGGCGCCCGCCGGCCGAGGGACCCGAACCGACCTGACCGCGCGGCTGGAGCCCCGCGAGCCGGCTGGACGGCGTGCCGCCGTGGTCACCGCCGCCGCCCTTGGCGTTGCTGGGCGCCGGCTTCTTGCCGCCCTGGGCGACGTCGATCGGCAGCATGACCAGCGCGGTGGTGCCGCCGGAGTCGGAGGGCCGCAGCTGGATACGGATGCCGTGCCGCAGGGACAGGCGGCCGACCACGAACAGACCCATGCGCCGGGAGACCGAGACGTCCACGGTCGGCGGGCTGGCCAGCCGCTCGTTGATCGCCGAGAGGTCCTCGGGGGACAGGCCGATACCGGTGTCGTGGATCTCGACCAGGACGCGGCCGTCGGGCAGCGCATGGCCGGTGACCTTGACCTTGGTCTGCGGGGAGGAGAACGAGGTGGCGTTCTCCAACAGCTCGGCGAGCAGGTGCACGAGGTCGTTGACGACCCGGCCCGCGACCTCGGTCTGCGGAACGGCGTTGAGCTCGATCCGCTCGTACTGCTCGACCTCGGAGGCGGCGGCACGCAGGACGTCGACCAGCGGCACCGGCCGCGTCCACCGGCGTCCCGGCTCCTCACCGGCGAGGACCAGGAGGTTCTCACCGTTACGGCGCATGCGGGTGGCGAGGTGGTCGAGCTTGAAGAGGGAGGACAGCTGGTCCGGGTCGGCCTCGCGGGACTCCAGTTCGGAGATCAGCGAGAGCTGACGCTGGATCAGACCCTGCGAGCGGCGCGACAGGTTGGTGAACATCGCGTTGACGTTGCCCCGCAGCAGCGCCTGCTCGGAGGCGAGGCGGACCGCCTCGTGGTGCACGTCGTCGAACGCCGCGGCCACCCGGCCGATCTCGTCCCGGCTGTGCACACCGACCGACTCGACGGAGGTGTCCACGTCCTGCGGGTCGGACTCGGACAGCTGCTTGACCAGCTCGGGCAGCCGGTCCTGGGCGACCTTCTGCGCGGTGTCCTGCAGCCGGCGCAGCGAGCGGACCATGGACCGCGCCACGACGAACGCGCCGACCAGCGAGACGCCGAGGACGAGCAGGATCAGCGCACCGCTGATGATCGCGGTCTGCGTGGCCTCGTTGCGCAGCTCGCGGGCCTTCTGCTCCATCTCGGACAGCAGCGTCGTCTCGATACGCGACATCTCGTCGATCTTGACGGTGTCGGAGTCGTACCAGTCGAGGTACCGGATGTCCTGGCTGCGGATGCCGGTGGCGCTGGCGAAGGAGCGGTGCGCGAACGCGACCGCGGCCTTGATCTCGTCGTTGTTGCCGTCCAGACCGCGGGTGAGCGCGCCGGCGTTGTTGGTGTAGATCTGCGAGAAGCGGTCCCGGGCGGCCTTCTCGCTGTCCTCGGCGTTACGGCCGGCCAGCCGGTCGTTGGCGGACAGCTGCGGGCCGCCGTCGTGGGCGAGGCCGGCGCTGACCAGCGCGCGCTGGATCGACGCGTACTCCTTGGCCGACGAGAACGCCGCCAGCGCACGGGTACTGCGGATCATCTCGGGGTTGCTGGTGGCCTGCGCCATGTCCTGGGACAGCGACAGCAGCGAGTTGATCAGCTGGTCGTAGCTGGTGACGGTCCGCGCGGTGTTGTCGCCGTCCTTGTAGGCGTTGGCGCGGATCTCGTTGAGGGTGTTGAGCTGCCGGCCGATCTCCAGGACGGTCGCGCGGACACCGGCCATCGTGGCGTCCTGGCCCTGGATGTCGCCGGTGGCCTGGTTGAACTTCAGCTTGGCGCGGTCGGTCTCTTCACGGGGCGCGACGACGTTCGCGTCGTCCTTGGTGTTGCCGCTGCCGGCCAGCGGACCGGCCGACTTGTCCCGCTCCACCTGCAACGCGTCGGCGAGCTCGGTCGCCTGCCGGGTCATCTCGGTGAGCAGCTGCATCTTGTCGAGCTGGTCGATGTTGTCCAGCGACGTGGCGATGCGCATGCCGCCCAGCGTGGTCGCGGCGACCACGGGAAGCGCGAGCAGGGAGACCAGGCGGGTGCTGATTCGCCAGTTGCGCAGCGCTATTCGTGAACCGGGCCCGCCGGTCCCCTTCGACCCCTTGGGCTTGCCGCCGTCCGCGGCGTCATTGCCCGGCGCCTGGCCGCCCCCGTCGGTGGGCACGGTGCCCCCGGCGGAAGCATGGTTCTGGGCGCGCTGGGGCGAGGAGCCGCGGTCGGTCCCGCCGCGGAGCTCCGGGTCCGCCGCAGCGCTGCCATCCCTCTTGAAACGTCCCTGCACTAGCGTCGCAACCTCTGGACCAGGCGTCCCGCCGCAGCGGGACGGTGTCGAGTCGTATGGGGGACCGCTGAAGTCCCCCATGGCGGTCGTGAGTGACCGGCGGGCTGCCCTCTCTGGCAGAGAGAGCGGCACCACCGCGCGGCGCTACGTTGCGCCCTGCGCGCCGGTTGAAACGTGCGGCGGTCCGTGGAATTCCAGCACAGTGCAGGATCTCCAACAAGAGCGGAGTCGTGCACTGTGACTTGGGTGACGCAATGTACGGACCGCGTCACGACTTGTAGAAGTTTCCGCCGTCGATAACGGACTTTTATCCGCGAGTCGACCGCCCGTATCCGCTGTCCCAGGTGCGGTGATCGGGCGCGGAACGTGCGGTTCAATCCGCCATTGTCCGATTCGCCCAGGGATGATGATCAAGGGAATTGCGGCATTTGTCGCACAGGTCGTGAGCAAACTCACAGGAAGATCGTTGAGTTCTCCCGCACGGCGACGGGAATAGCGCGCATAGCCTGACGCTTTACACAGTTGCCCGGAGCGACAAGACAGCTGTGGGCAGGACCTTTCCCGAACTCTTGATGACGCGAGGCACGCAGCAGTGAAGACGACGATGTTCCGCAACATAGCCAACCCGCGGCGCACCACCCTGGCCCACCTCGACGACGCCGAGGAGCTCGGCACCGAGGCCGCGGAGCACTCCGTCGATCTGCCGACGCAAACCGCCAACCCCCGCCGGACCGTCCTGATGGTCGCCCCCACCCAGGACGTGTCGGCGTAAAGCAGCGGCGGAGCGGCAGCGGCCCCGCGATAGCCTGGAGTGTCAACTCCGGCCAGTGATCAATGAGGGGCAGCGGCAACCCGTGCGCATCGCCAGATTCTCCATCGACGGCAACGTCGGATTCGGCGTCGTCGAAGGCGACGAACTCGACGTCATCAAGGGACATCCCTTCGCCGAATTCGAGCGCTCGGGCCAAAAGGTCCCCCTCGACAAGGTCCGGCTGCTGCCGCCCGTCCTGCCCAACAAGGTCGTGGCCATCGGCCGCAACTACGCCGAGCACGCCGCCGAGCTGGGCAACGCCGTCCCGGACGTGCCGGTCACCTTCTTCAAGCCGTCCACCTCGGTGATCGGCCCCGGCGACCCCATCGGGTACCCCTCCTTCTCCCAGGAGGTGCACCACGAGGCGGAGCTCGCCGTCGTCATCGGCCGGATGTGCCGGGAGGTGCCCCGCGAGCGCGCCAAGGACGTCATCCTCGGCTACACCTGCGCCAACGACATCACCGCGCGCGATGTCCAGCAGCGCGAGAAGCAGTGGGCCAGGGCGAAGGGCTTCGACAGCTCCTGCCCGCTCGGCCCCTGGGTCGAGACCGGCCTGGAGCCCGCGGACATCGCCGCCGGCCTCGCCGTCCAGTGCACCGTCAACGGCGAACAGCGCCAGCTCGGCCGCACCAGCGACATGGTCCGTCCGGTCGAGGACCTGATCGTCCACATCACCGAGGCGATGACCCTGCTCCCCGGCGACGTCATCCTCACGGGCACCCCGGCCGGGGTCGGCCCCCTCAACGTCGGCGACGAGGTCGCCGTCACCATCGAAGGCATCGGCACTCTCACCAACAAGGTGATCAAGCGTGGCTAACGCGACCCCCGTCCGCGTCCGTTTCTGTCCCTCCCCGACCGGTAACCCCCATGTCGGCCTGATCCGTACCGCCCTGTTCAACTGGGCCTACGCGCGGCACCACAAGGGCACCCTGGTCTTCCGGATCGAGGACACCGACGCGGCCCGCGACTCCGAGGAGTCCTACCAGCAGCTGCTGGACTCCTTCCACTGGCTCGGCTTCGACTGGGACGAGGGCCCCGAGGTCGGCGGCCCGCACGCGCCCTACCGCCAGTCCCAGCGCATGGACATCTACCGGGACGTCGCCGACAAGCTGCTCGCCGCCGGCCACGCCTACCACTGCTACTGCACCACCGAAGAGCTGGACACCCGCCGCGACGCCGCCCGCAAGGCCGGCCGGCCCTCCGGCTACGACGGCACGTGCCGCACGCTGACCGACGAGCAGAAGGCCGCCTACGAGGCCGAGGGCCGCACCGCCATCGTCCGCTTCCGGATGCCCGACGGGCCGATCACCTTCACCGACCTGGTGCGCGGCGAGCTGACCTTCACCCCGGAGAACGTCCCGGACTACGGCATCGTCCGCGCCAACGGCGCCCCGCTGTACACCCTGGTCAACCCCGTCGACGACGCCCTGATGGGGATCACCCACGTGCTGCGCGGCGAGGACCTGCTCTCCTCCACCCCCCGCCAGATCGCCCTCTACCAGGCGCTGATCGAGCTGGGCGTGGCCAAGGAGATCCCGGCCTTCGGCCACCTCCCGTACGTCATGGGCGAGGGCAACAAGAAGCTCTCCAAGCGCGACCCGCAGGCGTCCCTCAACCTCTACCGCGAGCGCGGCTTCCTCCCCGAGGGCCTGCTCAACTACCTTGCCCTGCTCGGCTGGTCCTTCTCCGCCGACCAGGACATCTTCTCGGTGTCCGAGCTGATCGAGGCGTTCGACATCGCGGACGTCAACGCCAACCCGGCCCGCTTCGACCTGAAGAAGGCCGAGGCGATCAACGCCGACCACATCCGGCAGCTGGACGTGGCGGACTTCATCACGGCCTGTGAGCCCTGGCTGAAGGCCCCGCACGCCAACTGGGCCCCCGAGGACTTCGACGAGGCCGCCTGGCGGGCCATCGCCCCGCACGCGCAGACCCGCCTCACCGTCCTCTCCGAGATCACCGCCAATGTCGACTTCCTCTTTCTCAAGGAGCCGGTCGAGGACGAGGCCTCCTGGACGAAGGCGATGAAGGGCGACCCCGTCGCGCTGCTCACCACGGCCCGCGCCAAGCTCGACGCCGCCGACTGGACCTCCGGTCCCGACTTCCTCAAGGAGGCCGTCCTGGCCGCCGGCGAGGAGCACGGCCTCAAGCTCGGCAAGGCCCAGGCTCCCGTCCGGGTGGCGGTCACCGGCCGCACGGTCGGTCTGCCCCTCTTCGAGTCCCTGGAGGTCCTCGGCAAGGAGCGCACCCTCCAGCGGATCGACGCGGCACTGGCCAAGCTGGCCGGCTGACCCGCACCGCCACCAGGGCCCGGAAGCCACCACGGCTTCCGGGCCCTCGGTATATGCCGCGACGGGGGCCGGTCGCTGCGGGCACAATGGCCCCACCGGCACCAGGAGGGCTGATCATGACCGCGCGCACCGAGGGCCCGCACGCCCCGGCACCGGGCCGCACCCCGCCCCGCGGCGGGGCCGACACCCCCTTGCGCGCCGTCCTCTGGGACCTCGACGACACCCTCTTCGACTACACCGGGTCGGACCGGGCCGGCGTGCTGCGGCATCTGCGGACCGAAGGGCTGCTGGACACCTACGGCGGTGAGGAGGCGGCACTCACGCGCTGGCAGCACGCCATGGAGACCGAGTTCGCCCGCTTCCTCGCCGGTGAGCTCGGGTTTCTCGATCACCGCAGGGCGCGCGCCCGGACGTTTCTGGGCCTGCCGCTGTCCGACGCCGAGGCGGACGCCTGGTTCGGCCGGTACGTCGCCCACTACGAGGCGTGCTGGGCGCTCTTCCCGGACGCGCTGCCCGTACTGGAGGCGCTGGCCCCCTTGGTCCGACAGGCGGTGCTGTCCAACTCCGCCACCGCCAACCAGGAGCGCAAGCTGGCCGCCCTGGGGATCCGGGGACGCTTCGAGGCGGTGCTCTGTGCCGATGAACTGGGGCACGCCAAGCCCGCCGCCGAGGCGTTCGCCGGTGCCTGTAAGGCGCTCGGCCTAACGCCCGCCGAGGTCCTCTACGTCGGCGACAAGCTCGACATCGACGCGCTCGGCGCCCGGGACGCGGGCCTGGCCGCCGTATGGCTGGACCGTACGGACACCGGGGAGGAGCCGCCGACAGGGGTGCGGCGGATCGCGGGTCTGGCGGAGCTCCCCGAGCTGTTGCGCGGAGTTATCGGTTTTGGTGCGCCGTCCACGATCAGGTAATGTTCTTCCTGCGCCGCCCGAGAGGGCCGAAAGGCCGGGCCGGGAGGCGCAGATCAAATCAAGCCCCCTCCGGGGGGTTGCGCTTTGATGGCCTATGGTGTAATTGGCAGCACGACTGATTCTGGTTCAGTTAGTCTAGGTTCGAGTCCTGGTAGGCCAGCTCGCAGAGCTTATCTGCAAAGCCCCCGTTGTGTAGCGGCCTAGCACGCCGCCCTCTCAAGGCGGTAGCGCCGGTTCGAATCCGGTCGGGGGTACAGATCCTTCCCAGGGGGACAGTCCGGGTCGCACCCACTGTCACTCATGCAGGATCGCTAGGGCCCCCGTTGTGTAGCGGCCTAGCACGCCGCCCTCTCAAGGCGGTAGCGCCGGTTCGAATCCGGTCGGGGGTACTGGTCTAAACCACCATGGGCTATGGTGTAATTGGCAGCACGAGTGATTCTGGTTCATTTAGTCTAGGTTCGAGTCCTGGTAGCCCAGCGCAGCGTGTCCTCGCGACAGGCTCAACTGCAGGAAAACTTGCCCCCGTTGTGTAGCGGCCTAGCACGCCGCCCTCTCAAGGCGGTAGCGCCGGTTCGAATCCGGTCGGGGGTACCACAAGGAAGAGCCCCTCGCTTCATGCGGGGGGCTCTTTCGCGTCAACTGCCGCTTCCGTAGCGCGTGTTGGACTCCTCCGTCTCGGCCCGTCGGCGCAGGTTCAGCAGCCCCGGCTCGTGCCGCGCGGTCAGCGCCAACCGCCGCCGCCACCTGCTCCGCCGGGCGGCGAACTCCTCGCCCAAATCCAGCTCGACGACGGCGAGTTGCGCCGCCCGGTGCGCACAGGGCAGCGGATGGGCGGTGTTCGCGGGCGAGGCACGGGACCTCCGTCGTCCCGGCGGGCCCGTACCCGAGGGCAGCTATGTCCAGATGCCGGAATGCGGGCCGGGTGTGGCCGGGCGGGGCCGGTCGTCGGCCGTCGCACGGGGAGCGGGCCGCGGACCGGCCGCGGCCCGAGCAGCCGGGGGGTGCCCGTCGGCGCCCCGGCCCGCCGGTCGCGGGACGGGGCCGTCGGGAGGCGGGTCAGCCGCTGCGGCGCAGGCCCTCGGAGAGGCGGGCCGCCGCGTCGATGACCGCCTGGGCGTGCATCCGCCCGGGGTGGCGGGTCAGCCGCTCGATCGGGCCGGAGACCGAGACGGCGGCCACCACGCGGTTGGAGGGGCCGCGTACGGGGGCGGAGACCGAGGCCACGCCCGGCTCCCGCTCGCCGATCGACTGGGCCCAGCCGCGGCGCCGTACGCCCGACAGGGCGGTGGCCGTGAAGCGCGCGCCCTGCAGACCGCGGTGCAGCCGCTCGGGCTCCTCCCAGGCCATCAGGATCTGGGCGGCCGAGCCCGCCTTCATGGGGAGCGTGGAGCCGACCGGGACGGTGTCCCGCAGTCCGGACAGTCGTTCCGCCGCCGCCACACAGATCCGCATGTCGCCCTGCCGGCGATAGAGCTGCGCGCTCTCGCCGGTCACGTCGCGCAGATGCGTGAGCACCGGTCCCGCCGTGGCCAGCAGGCGGTCCTCGCCGGCCGCCGCGGCCAGCTCGGAGAGCCGTGGGCCCAGGATGAACCGGCCCTGCATGTCCCTCGCCACCATCCGGTGGTGTTCCAGAGCCACGGCCAGACGGTGGGCCGTGGGCCGTGCAAGCCCTGTCGCCGCGACCAGCCCGGCGAGGGTGGCCGGACCGGACTCCAGGGCACTCAAAACCAGAGCTGCCTTGTCGAGAACGCCGACGCCGCTAGAGTTGTCCATGCAACGATACTCGCGTCTCACACTGTGAAACGCAAGTTCAATTTTCCGGGGAAGTCGTCAATCTGTAGGTGTGGCCCTCTACCAGGGCCCGGCGTTACGGCCCGGCAAGGGGATTTCTGCCGGCATCGCGCACGGACGAGCAAGGCCGGCAATGCGGCCGGCCGGAGGGAAAGCGATGGGACGGACACTCGCGGAGAAGGTCTGGGACGATCATGTCGTCCGGCGCGCGGAAGGCGAGCCCGACCTTCTCTTCATCGATCTGCACCTGCTGCACGAGGTGACCAGCCCGCAGGCCTTCGACGGCCTGCGCAAGGCCGGTCGCCAGGTGCGCCGGACGGATCTGACCATCGCCACCGAGGATCACAACACCCCGACCCTCGACATCGACAAGCCGATCGCCGACCCGGTCTCGCGCACGCAGCTGGAGACGCTGCGCAAGAACTGTGCGGAGTTCGGGGTGCGGCTGCACCCGCTGGGCGATGTCGAGCAGGGTGTTGTCCACGTCGTGGGACCGCAGTTGGGACTGACCCAGCCGGGTACCACGGTGGTCTGCGGTGACAGCCACACCTCCACGCACGGAGCCTTCGGCGCGCTGGCGTTCGGCATCGGCACCAGCCAGGTCGAGCACGTCCTGGCCACCCAGACGCTGCCGCTGGCCCCGTTCAAGACCATGGCGATCACCGTGGACGGTGAGCTGCCCGAGGGCGTCACCGCCAAGGACCTGATCCTGGCGATCATCGCCAGGATCGGCACCGGCGGCGGCCAGGGCTACGTCCTGGAATACCGCGGCCCGGCCATCGAGAAGCTGTCGATGGAAGCCCGGATGACCATCTGCAACATGTCCATCGAGGCGGGCGCCCGGGCCGGCATGATCGCCCCCGACCGGACCACCTTCGACTACCTCCAGGGCCGCGACCACGCCCCGCAGGGCCAGGAGTGGGACGCCGCGGTCGCCTACTGGGAGACGCTGCGCACCGACGAGGACGCGGTCTTCGACGCCGAGGTGCACATCGACGCCTCCTCGCTGGCGCCGTTCGTCACCTGGGGCACCAACCCCGGCCAGGGCGCACCGCTTTCGGCCAGCGTCCCCGACCCGGCTTCGTACGAGGACGCCTCGGAGCGGCACGCCGCCGAAAAGGCCCTGGAATACATGGGGTTGACGGCCGGCCAGCCGCTGCGCGACATCACGGTGGACACCGTCTTCGTAGGTTCGTGCACCAACGGCCGCATCGAGGACCTGCGCTCCGCGGCCCAGATCCTCGAAGGCCGCAAGGTCGCCGACGGTGTGCGGATGCTGATCGTGCCCGGCTCGGTCCGGGTCTCCCTGGAGGCCGTCGCCGAGGGCCTGGACAAGGTCTTCACCGCGGCCGGCGCCGAATGGCGGCACGCGGGTTGCTCGATGTGTCTGGGCATGAACCCCGACCAGCTGGCCCCCGGCGAGCGCTCCGCGTCCACCTCCAACCGCAACTTCGAGGGCCGCCAGGGCAAGGGTGGCCGCACCCACCTGGTCTCGCCGCAGGTCGCCGCCGCAACAGCGGTTCTCGGCCATCTGGCCTCACCGGCCGACCTGACCGCCACCGCCGGCCAGTCCGACGTCGCCACGCCCGCGGGAGTCTGAACCATGGAAGCCTTCACCACCCACACCGGCCGGGCCGTCCCGCTGCGCCGCAGCAATGTCGACACCGACCAGATCATCCCTGCTCACTGGCTCAAGAAGGTCACCCGCGACGGCTTCGAGGACGGGCTGTTCGAGGCCTGGCGCAAGGACCCGGAGTTCGTCCTCAACCAGGAGCGGTACAAGGGCGCCACCGTGCTGGTCGCCGGCCCCGACTTCGGTACCGGCTCCTCACGTGAGCACGCCGTCTGGGCCCTGCAGAACTACGGCTTCAAGGCCGTCATCTCCTCGCGTTTCGCCGACATCTTCCGCGGCAACTCCCTCAAGAACGGGCTGCTGACGGTGGTCCTGCCGCAGGAGACCGTCGACCGCCTCCAGCAGCTGCTGGAGGCCGACCCGACCGCCGAGGTCACCGTCGACCTGGTCGGCAGGCAGGTCCGCGCCGAGGGCATCAGCGCCGGCTTCGAGCTGGACGAGAATGCGCGTTGGCGCCTCCTGGAGGGGCTGGACGACATCAGCCTCACCCTTCGGGAGGAGTCGTCCATCGTGGAGTACGAGGCGAACAGGCCGCCGTTCAAGCCGCGTACCCTCGACGTCTGACCTCGGGTTTTTGGCTCAAAGCGTTATTGCGTACGATGCGCCCCCTGTGCAGTTGGCAGGGGGCGCATCGCTGCGTTGGGGCGCCTGTTGAGGCCCCGTGAAGCGACAACTCGCCGCAGATGGCACAATTAGCGCATGGAACGCGACGAGCAACTCAAGCTCTACGGAGTCGTCGCCGACCGACTCAAGGACGCACACGCAAGAGTGCGGACACTGCAAGTCCCGGAGGGCGTACGGATGGCGCTGACCCGGAAGCTGCTCGTCATCACGGCCGCGGCTAAACACGATCTTGCGGACGCGGCAAGGCGTCTGGAGTGGTTCATGGAAGACCTCGACGAAGGTCGTTATCCCGAAGATGTGCACGCCGATGGAAGTCCGTGAAGGTCGACTTCGTTGCGGCACAAGGGTGATTAGCCCGTTTCGTGTTTGATTTGCGGTATATATCTGCCTAACGTGCGAAAAAGCTTGGAAACTTTCCTTCCAGCAATGTCTCCGAAGGGGAAGACGTGAACAAGGCGCAGCTCGTAGAAGCCATTGCCGACAAGCTCGGCGGCCGCCAGAACGCCGCGGAAGCGGTCGACGCGGTACTGGATGCAATCGTCCGTGCGGTGGTCTCCGGTGACCGCGTTTCGGTCACCGGATTCGGTTCGTTCGAGAAGGTCGACCGCCCCGCCCGCTACGCCCGCAACCCGCAGACGGGTGAGCGCGTGCGGGTCAAGAAGACCTCGGTGCCGCGTTTCCGGGCCGGCCAGGGCTTCAAGGACCTGGTGAGCGGCTCGAAGAAGCTCCCCAAGGGCGGTGAGGTCTCCGTCAAGAAGGCTCCCAAGGGCAGCCTGACCGGCGGCGCGGCCATCAAGAAGGCCGCGGCGAAGAAGGCCACCGCCAAGAAGGCCGCCGCCAAGAAGACCACCGCGGCGAAGAAGGCCGCGGCGAAGAAGACCACGGCGGCCAAGAAGGCCGCGGCGAAGAAGACCACGGCGGCGAAGAAGACCGCGGCGAAGAAGACCACGGCGGCCAAGAAGACCGCCGCGAAGAAGACCACGGCGGCCAAGAAGGCGACGGCGAAGAAGACCGCCCCCGCCAAGAAGGCCGCGGCGAAGAAGGCTCCGGCGAAGAAGGCCACGGCGCGCAAGACCACCGCCAAGAAGACCACTGCCCGCAAGCGGTAATGGCAGCATCGACGAACGCATGCGTCGGGCCGGTCTCCCTTCGGGGAGCCCGGCCCGCGGTGCGTTCCGGGGGCGTCTAGGCTCTCTCCCATGCAGGCCACCGCGTACACGTACGACTCCGAGACCCGCTCCGGCAGCGTGCTGCTGGACGACGGCACCCCGCTGCCCTTCGATGCGGCGGCCTTCGACGCCGGCGGCCTGTTGCTGCTGCGACCCGGTCAGCGGGTCCGTATCGACGTCACCGGCGACGGTGCCGACCGGCGCATCGTGCTGATCACGCTCCAGACGCTCTGACCTGCGGCGGCCGCAGCCGCTCGGGCTCCCCGGGCGCGCCGTGCCCCCTTGCCGCCCCACCGGCGAGATGCGGGGCCTGGCGCGCGGTGTACGGGCCCACGCCCAGCGCCAGCGCGGCCAGCAGGTCCTCGGCGGTGTCCACGTCCCGGCGTACCGAGGGCACCCCGGGCGCGGTGAGCTCGCGGGCCCCCGAGGCCAGGTGACGGGCCCGGGACGCACCCCCGAATGCCGGTTCCAATTCCGCGCCGGAAGTCGCGGTCAGAAGCGTTGTCCCGATATCCGCCGCGTCCGCGAGAAATGCGCGGGGAAATAGCGAAGCGGAATGGAGCACCAGTTCCAGCTCGGCGGGGCGCAGCGCGGGCAGGTCGGCGTTCAGCGCGGCGACCGCCGCGCCCGGGCGACGTGCCCGGACCGCCCCCGCGCCATGGGACAGCGCCGCGTTGAGCCCGCGGCCCGGTGTGTCGGGAACGATGTGCGCTCCCAGCGCCGCCAGCCGCTCACCGGCCAGCCGGTCGTCCGTGACAACCGCCACATCCTGGACGTTCGCGCAGGTCAGCGCCGCCGTGACGGTGTCGAGGGCGAAGGCGAGGGCCAGTCGGGGGCGGAACTCCTCACCGGCGGCTCCGGAGAGCCTGCTTTTGGCCCGCACCAGCGGTTTCAGCGGCACCACCAGGCTCCAGCCCACATCCGCTCCGTCTCTTCGCATCGACGCCATTCTCACCTGCTGCCGCCGCTCCGCGGGAGCGTCGGGGTTACGGTGTTCTCGACATAGCGGGTACCTGGGGCGACACTTGTGCGGCTGCCGGCCCGCAGCAGCTTCGCAGGTCCCCACAAGGAGGGTGTCCCAGTGTCCCGCCGCAGAATCGGCTTCTGGTACCGCTTGGCCGCGGTCATCTGCAAACCGCCGCTCTTGGTTCTGTTCAAGCGGGACTGGCGGGGAATGGAGCACATTCCGGCCGACGGCGGATTTATCACCGCGGTCAACCACAACTCGTATCTCGACCCGCTCTCCTATGCGCACTATCAGTACAACACCGGGCGGGTCCCGCGATTCCTGGCCAAGGCGGGCCTCTTCAAGAGCGGCTTTGTCGGCCTGATGATGCGCGGCACCGGGCAGATCCCCGTCTACCGGGAAACCACCGACGCCGCCACCGCGTTCCGCGCCGCCGTCAGCGCCATCGAGAAGGGCGAATGCGTCGCCTTCTACCCCGAGGGCACCCTCACCCGCGACCCGGAGCTGTGGCCCATGCAGGGCAAGACCGGTGCCGCGCGGGTGGCCTTGCTGACGAAGGCGCCGGTCATCCCCGTCGCGCAGTGGGGCGCCCATGAGGCGATGCCGCCGTACGCCAAGGAAAAGAAGCTGCGCCTCCTCCCGCGCAAGACGCTGCGGGTGCAGGCGGGGCCGCCGGTCGACCTGAGCGCGTTCTACGACCAGGAGCCGACCGCCGAGGTGCTGCGGGCCGTCACCGAGGTCATCATGGCCGCCATCGCCGAGCAGCTGGCCGTCCTGCGCGGTGCGCCCGCGCCGGCCGAACCGTACGACTGGCGCAAGGCGATCGCCCGGGATCGCCGCGCCGCCCGGGAGGCCGCCAGGGCGGGCGGGGGCGCCGCGGCGGCCACCGCTTCCGCCGAGCCGGCCGCCGCCCCCGAACCGGCCGTCGGATCGCAGCAGGCCCGAAGCACCCAGCAGGCACAGGAGGATGAAAGCAAGTGACGCGCTGCGCCGTCTACGGCACGGGGTCCTGGGGTACCGCCTTCGCGATGGTGCTCGCCGACGCAGGCTGCGAGGTGACCCTGTGGGGGCGCCGCCCGGCCCTCGTCGACGCCATCAACAACGGCCGTACCAACCCCGACTACCTGCCGGGGGTCGAGCTTCCCGCGTCCGTACGGGCCACCACCGACCCGGCGGAAGCGGCGCGTGGCGCGGAGTTCGCCGTGCTGGCCGTCCCCGCCCAGACGCTGCGCGGCAATCTGGCCGAGTGGGCGCCCCTGCTGCCCGAGGGGACGGTCCTGGTGTCCCTGATGAAGGGCGTCGAACTGGGCACGGCCAAGCGCATGAGCGAGGTCATCGAGGAGGTCGCCAAGGTGCCGGCGGAGCAGGTCGCGGTGCTGACCGGCCCCAACCTCGCCCGGGAGGTCGCCGCCCGGCAGCCCGCCACCGCCGTCGTGGCCTGCGCCGACGAGGCGGTCGCCCGGCGCTTCCAGACCGCCTGCCACACCGCGTACTTCCGCCCGTACACCAACACCGACGTGGTGGGCTGCGAACTGGGCGGCGCGGTCAAGAACGTCATCGCGCTGGCCGTCGGCATCGCCACCGGCATGGGTCTGGGCGACAACGCCAAGGCGTCCCTGATCACCCGCGGTCTGGCCGAGACCACCCGGCTCGGCCTGGCCATGGGCGCCGACGCGCGCACCTTCGCCGGCCTGGCCGGCATGGGCGACCTCGTCGCCACCTGCTCCTCACCGCTGTCGCGCAACAACACCTTCGGCACCAACCTCGGCCGGGGGATGACGCTGGAGGAGACCATCGCGGTCACCAAGCAGACCGCCGAGGGCGTCAAATCCTGCGAATCCGTGCTGGATCTGGCCCGCCGGCACGGCGTCGAGATGCCGCTCACCGAGACGGTCGTGGAGATCGTCCACGAGGGCAAGCAGCCGATGGCCGCCCTGAAGGACCTGATGGCGCGCAGCGCCAAGTCCGAGCGGCACTGAAGCGTCGCCTTCGAGTGTCACCGGAATCGGAGTCGATTCATCCGGTTCTGTGCGGTCCGTCGGGGGCCGGTGATCCACGGCAGCCCCCGCGGACGGCGGCGCGAGGACTCCGACGGCCGCAGCAGCACTGACTCCGCGCCGGTCAGCAGGTACCCTCAACGCGATATGAGCAGCCAGACCTCCTCCCACAAGCCCCGCGTCGCCGTCGTGTTCGGCGGACGCAGCTCCGAGCACGCGATCTCCGTACTCACCGCCGGAGCGGTGCTGCGCGCCATCGACCGCGACAAGTACGACGTGCTGCCGATCGGCATCACCTCCGACGGCCGCTGGGCGCTGACCGCCGACGACCCCGAGCGGATGGCCATCGCGGACCGGCGGCTGCCCAGCGTGGCCGAGCTCGCCGAGTCCGCCGAGGGCGGCGTGGTGCTCCCCGTCGACCCGACCAACCGCGAGGTCGTCTACACCGAGCCGGGCGCGGTGCCCAAGGCGCTGGGCGAGGTCGATGTCGTCTTCCCCGTGCTGCACGGCCCGTACGGCGAGGACGGCACCCTGCAGGGCCTGCTGGAGCTCTCCGGCGTCCCCTACGTCGGCTCGGGCGTGCTCGCCTCCGCCGTGGGCCAGGACAAGGACTACATGAAGCGGGTGTTCACCTCCTTCGGTCTGCCGGTCGGCCCCTACGAGGTCATCCGCCCCCGCGAGTGGGAGAAGGCCCCGGCGGCCGCCCGCAAGAAGATCGTGGACTTCGCCGCGGAACACGGCTGGCCGCTCTTCGTGAAGCCCGCCCGGGCCGGTTCGTCCATCGGCATCACCAAGGTCGACGACCTCGGTGGCCTGGACGAGGCGATCGAGGAGGCCCGCCGGCACGACCCCAAGATCCTCGTGGAGGCGCTGCTGCGCGGCCGGGAGATCGAGTGCGGGGTGCTGGAGTTCGCCGACGGCCCGCGGGCCAGCGTGCCGGCCGAGATCCCGCCGGTCAGCGCGCACGACTTCTACGACTTCGAGGCCAAGTACATCGACTCGGCCGACGGCATCGTGCCGGCGCCGCTGAGCGCCGAGGAGACCGCGAAGGTCCAGGAGCTGGCCGTCGCGGCCTTCGAGGCGGCGTCCTGCGAGGGCCTGGTGCGCGCGGACTTCTTCCTCCAGGACAACGGCGAGTTCGTGATCAACGAGATCAACACCCTGCCCGGCTTCACGCCCATCTCCATGTACCCGCGGATGTGGCAGGAGAGCGGTGTGAGCTACCCCGAGCTGATCGACCGGCTCCTGCAGGCCGCACTCCAGCGGTCCACGGGACTGCGCTGAGCCGCGGCCGGCCTCCGGGCCGCCCGCCCCGACCGCCGCGGCGGGCCTAGGGCCTGATCCAAACGACAGACCCTAGACCCCGGCGGGAACGGTCTTCTTCACGGCGTCCGCGAGGTCGGTGAGCACATCGACCTCGGGGGCGTACTTCCCGGGCACGGTCACCTCGACGTATGCCTTCCGCAGCACCGTCGTGAAGCGGTAGCCGTCGTCCTGCTTCTCGAAGAGCCATTGGACCCCGTTGACTTCCGCCGCGTCGGCGTTGGGGTTGTAATGTTCACTGCCGTACGTCAGGACCTCGGGCTTCGGCACTCCGCAGCGCAGTTTCACGGCAGGATCGCCCCACAGGGCAGTGAAGTCCGAGACCGGTTCGGCGGTACCCCGTTCCAGCCGGTCCACGGTCCGCGGCAACTCCTTGTGGAGCGCTCGGCAGTACCGTGCCGCCTCCCCTTGCGGGGAGGGGACGGCCACGTCATCGGACGAGGAACAGCTCACCGCGGCGATCAGCACGGCGAGCGGGGGAAGGGCCAGGTACCAGCGGCGCGAGATCACCCGGCAGAGGATACGGGGGAGCTAGAGATGGACGACCGGGCAGGTAAGGGTGCGCGTGATGCCTTCCACTTGCTGGACCTTCGCGACCACCATGCGACCCAGCTCATCGACGGTGTCGGCCTGAGCGCGCACGATGACGTCATAGGGCCCGGTCACGTCCTCGGCCTGCAGCACACCGTGGATCGTGGAGATCACCTCAGCTACCGCCGAGGCCTTGCCGACCTCGGTCTGGATCAGGATGTAGGCCTGTACCACGGAACCTCCAGGGCGGCTACGAGGATCATGTGGGAAGAAGGGACGCCACGGTACCGCGTCACCGCGGGGAGCGGGGAGACCCGCGCGGTGAACACGGCGAGTGCGGCACAGTCGTCAGCCACGTACGGACCGTCCGTACACATGGGAAGGGCAACAGCATGAAGGGCACCGTGGGCGAGCTGGGGGAATTCGGGCTGATCAGGGAGCTCACCTCCCGGCTCACCTCCACTCCGGCGGTACGGATCGGGCCGGGTGACGACGCCGCGGTGGTCACCGCGCCGGACCGGAGGGTGGTCGCCAGCACCGACATCCTCCTGGAGGGCCGGCACTTCCGCCGCGACTGGTCCACCGCCTACGACGTCGGCCGCAAGGCCGCCGCGCAGAACCTCGCCGACATCGCGGCGATGGGCGCGGTGCCCACCGCGATCCTGCTGGGCCTGGTCGTCCCCGCGGAACTCCCCGCGACCTGGCCGACCGAGCTGATGGACGGTCTGCGCGACGAGTGCCAGGTGGCCGGCGCCGCGGTCGTCGGCGGGGACGTCGTACGCGGCGACACCATCACCGTCGCCATCACCGCGCTCGGCGATCTGCGCAACCAGGAGCCGGTCACCCGCGCCGGCGCGCAGCCCGGCGATGTCGTCGCGGTCACCGGCTGGCTGGGCTGGTCCGCCGCCGGGCATGCGGTCCTCACCCGTGGATTCCGCTCGCCGCGCGCCTTCGTGGAGGCCCACCGCCGGCCCGAGCCGCCGTACCACGCGGGCCCCGCGGCCGCCGGGCTCGGCGCCACCGCCATGACGGACGTCAGCGACGGGCTGGTCGCCGACCTCGGGCACATCGCCGAGGCCAGCAAGGTCCGGATCGACCTGCGGTCCGCCGGTATCGACATCCCCTCGCAGATGTCCGACATCGGCACGGCCGTCGGCGTGGACCCGATGCAGTGGGTGCTCAACGGCGGTGAGGATCACGCGATCGTGGCCACTTTCCCGCCCGATGTGAAGCTGCCCGCCCGGTGGAAGGTCATCGGCGAGGTGCTCCACCCCTCCGCGCTGCCCCAGGTGACGGTGGACGGCGCCCCCTGGGTGAAGGCCGGCTGGGACCACTTCGGCGACAACGGGGACGCCGAATCGCATCGGTGAGGGCGCATGCGGCGTCCGGCCGCGGGACGGCCGGACGCCGCCGAGTAGATTCGGCGGTATGCACATCCCTCCACGCGTCCTGACCGTCGCCGGGTCCGACTCCGGTGGCGGCGCGGGCATCCAGGCCGACCTGAAGACGATGCTGGCGCTCGGCACCCACGGCATGAGCGTGCTCACCGCCGTCACCGCCCAGAACTCCCTGGGGGTGCAAGGCGCGTGGGACCTGCCCGCCGAGGCCGTACGGGCCCAGTTCCGCAGCGTCGTCGACGACATCGGCGTCCAGGCGGTCAAGACCGGCATGCTCTCCTCGGCCGAACTCGTCGCCACCGTCGCCGAACTGCTCGCCGGCCTGCGGGCCCCGGTCGTCGTCGACCCCGTCGGGGTCTCCAAGCACGGCGACCCGCTGCTCGCCGCCGACGCCCTGGAAGCGGTCCGCACCGCACTGCTGCCGGCGGCCACCGTCGCCACCCCCAACCTGGACGAGGTCGCCCAGTTGACCGGCGTACGCGTCGAGGACGAGGCCGGTATGTGCCGGGCGGCCGCCGCGATCCTGGACTTCGGGCCGCGCTGGGCGCTCATCAAAGGCGGCCACCTCCCCGCCGGTGCCGGAGACGGCGCCGTCGATCTGCTCACCGACGGCACCGAGGAGCACTGGCTGCGCGCCCCCCGCCACGACAACCGGCACACCCACGGCACCGGCTGCACCCTGGCCGCCGCGCTCGCCGCGCAGCTCGCCAAGGGGGACACCGTCCCGCAGGCCGCGGCGGCGGCGAAGGACTACGTCACCGGCGCGATCGCGGCCGGCTTCCGGCTGGGCGCGGGCATCGGCCCCGTCCACCACGGCTGGCGGCTCGGCGACGGGCGCTGACGGCACGGACACCGCGGTGCCCCGCCGGGCGCGGCGGCCGCGGCGACCGGCCCCAGCCGCGGCGCCCGGCCCCGGGAACGGCAAAAGCCGGCCCACCACGGAGGTGGACCGGCTTCACAAGCAACCGGCTGGGCTGCGCTACGGCTAAGACGTCAGCGCGAGACCTTGCCGGCCTTGATGCACGAGGTGCAGGCGTTCAGCTTCTTCGGCGTGCGCCCGATCACTGCACGCACCGTCTGGATGTTGGGGTTCCAACGACGGTTGGTGCGGCGATGCGAGTGCGAGACACTCTTGCCGAAGCCCGGCCCCTTGCCGCAGACGTCGCAGTTGGCAGCCACGGGTCACTCCAAAGACTTCAGATGCACTTACGGTGAAATCCCGACGAGCCGAGTGCATTGCCCGACCGGCACCGTCAGGAGAGGAATGGCCCGATTCTCATCGGGCAACCGGAGCAGCATACAACGGCCGCTCCCGTAGAACGAAACTACCACGCACCCCCCGACCCCCCGCCCCGGTCCCACTCCCGGAGCGCGGCTACTGTGCGAGGCATCCCGCGACCCAGGAGGACGATGTGCCGCACCCGCTCGACGCCGCCGCGGTCCGCTCCTGGTGCGGGCTGGCACTGGAGGCGCTCGGCCGGGAACGCGAGCGGATCGACGCGATCAACGTCTACCCGGTGGCCGACGGCGACACCGGCACCAACCTCTATCTGACGCTCGAATCGGCCGCCCGCGCGGTCGAGGCCGCCTTCGACGGGCACGGCTCCGCCGGCACCGCACCCCGTCTCACCGACGCCATCGGCGCCATGGCACACGGCGCCCTCATCGGGGCGCGCGGCAACTCCGGCACCATCCTGGCGCAGCTGCTGCGCGGGATGACGGAGGTACTGGCCGCCGCCGACGGCTCCGGCGACGCCCTGGGGCGGGCGCTGCGCAGGGCCGCCGCCTCGGCGTACGAGGCCGTCGCCCACCCCGTGGAGGGCACCGTCCTGACGGTGGCGACCGCCGCCGCCGACGCCGCCGCCAGGTGCGCCGCCGACCGGGCCGCGGGCCCCGCCGAGGTCGCCCGCGCCGCCCACGAGGGCGCGTCCGCGGCCCTGCGGGCGACCCCCGGGCAGCTGGCGGTGCTCGGCCGGGCCGGTGTCGTGGACGCCGGCGGCTGCGGACTCGTCGCGGTGCTGGGAGCGCTCGCCGACGCGCTCTGCGGGGAGGTCTCGGCGACACCGGTCGCCGTACGGGCCGACGCCCCGCTCCCGCAGGCGGCCGGCTGCGGGCTCGCGGCCCGGGCGGCGGACGGCTGCGGGGACCCGGACGGGCCCGCCTTCGAGGTGATCTATCTGCTGGAGGCCGGCGACGCGGCCGTGGCGCGGCTGCGCGACCGGCTCGACGGGCTCGGCGACTCCCTGGTGGTGGTCGGCGGGGACGGGCTGTGGAACGTCCATGTCCATGTCGACGACGCCGGGGCCGCCGTGGAGGCCGGGATCGAGGCGGGCCGCCCGTACCGGATCCAGATCACGCACTTCGGCGGGGCCGCGCGCACCAGGGAGCCGGCGATGACCGCACGGGCCGTGGTCGCGGTGGTGCCGGGCGCCGGGCTCGCCGGGCTGTGCGCGCAGGCCGGTGCCACCCCCGTCGCGGTACGTCCCGGGGAGCCGCCTGCCAGCGGCGAACTGCTGCAGGCGATCCGGCAGGCCCGCGCCCGTGAGGTGATGCTGCTGCCGAACGACCCCGACCTGCGCCACACCGCGGCGGCCGCCGCCGAACAGGCTCGTACCGAAGGCATCCGGGTCGCCCTCATCCCCACCCGTTCCGCGGTCCAGGGCATCGCGGCGCTGGCCGTGCACGAGCCGGGCCGCAGCTTCGACGAGGACGTGGTCGCGATGACCGCGGCCGCGGGCGCCACCCGCTACGCGGAGCTGGCCGTCGCCGAGCGGCAGTCGTGGACGATGGCCGGTGTCTGCCAGGCCGGGGACATCCTCGGCCTGATCGACGGCGACGTGGCGGTGATCGGCTCCGATCTCGTGCCGACGGCGATGACCGTGCTCGACCGGATGCTGTCGGCGGGCGGGGAGATGGTGACCCTGGTCCTCGGCGCCGGCGTGCCCGACGCGCTCGCCGAGCGGCTGGAGCGGCATGTCCGCGCGCGCCATCTCGCCGTGGACACGGTGGTCTACCACGGCGGTCAGCATGCGGTGCCGCTGCTCATCGGTGTGGAGTGAGGGCGCCGGGGTGCTCGGCGCACCCCGATTGTCACAGGCGTGGTGTGCAATGGACCTGTGGCAGCGCTCGACGAACCCCTGAAGAAAATCCTCGGTGGCACCACCGCGAAGGTGCTGGCCGAGCATCTCGGCCTGCAGACGGTCGGCGATCTGTTGCACCACTATCCGCGGCGTTATGCCGAGCGCGGCGAACTGACCCGCCTCGCGGACCTTCCGCTGGACGAACACGTCACGGTCGTCGCGCAGGTCGCGGATTCCCGGGTGCTGAAGTTCAACGGCGGCCGGGGACAGCGCCTCGAAGTGACGCTCACCGACGGCAGCGGCCGGCTCCGGCTGGTCTTCTTCGGCAAGGGCATCCACAAGCCTCACAAGGACCTGCTCCCGGGACGCCGCGCGATGTTCGCCGGCAAGGTGTCGGTCTTCAACCGCAAACTCCAGCTGGCCCACCCCGAATACGAGCTCCTCGACGGCGACGCCGACAGCGGGGCCGAGGCGGTCGACGCCTTCGCCCGGCAGCTCCTGCCGATCTACCCCGCCTGCCAGCAGATGGCGTCCTGGAAGATCGCCAAGGCGGTCGACGCGGTGCTGCCCAGCGCGCAGGACGCCGTCGACCCGCTCCCCGGCGCGCTGCGCGAGGGCCGGGCGCTGGTCCCGCTCCCCGAGGCGCTGCTCAAGATCCACCGCCCCGAGAGCAAGGCCGACATCGCCGCCGCACGGGACCGGCTGAAGTGGGACGAGGCCTTCGTCCTGCAGGTCGCGCTCGCCCGGCGCCGGCTCGCCGAGACCCAACTCCCCGCCGTGGCACGGCGGGTGGCCGAGGGCGGCATCCTCGGCGCCTTCGACGCCAAGCTGCCCTTCACGCTCACGGACGGCCAGCAGAAGGTCAGTCGGGAGATCTTCGACGACCTGGCGGCCGAGCACCCCATGCACCGCCTCCTCCAGGGCGAGGTGGGCTCCGGCAAGGCGCAGCCCCTGGACGCCCTGGTGCTGACCCCGCGCGGCTTCCGCCCCATGGGGGAGATGGCCGTCGGCACGGAGGTGATCGTGCCGAGCGGGGAGCTCGCCGTGGTGGACGGGGTCTTCCCGCAGGGCGAGCGGGAGGTCTGGCGGCTGGTGCTGTCGGACGGCAGCGCCGTCGAGTGCGACGACGAACATCTGTGGATCGTCGGCTCCCGCGAGACGGGCGAGCGGGTGCTGACCACCCGCGAGCTGCGGGGCGACCTGCTCGGCCCCGACGGCCGGCCCAAGTGGTCGATCGCGGCGGCCACCCCGGTCGATCTCGACGAGGGCGGGGAGCGGCCGCTCGATCCGTATCTGGTGGGGCAGCGGCTGGCCGCGGGCGGCGGCCCGGCGGACCGCCTGCCCACGGCCTATCGCCACGCACCCCTCAAGGACCGGCTGGCCGTGGTGCAGGGGCTGATGGACACCGGGGGCGGGCCCGCGGAAGCCACCGCGGTCTACCGCGCGGCCCCCGGCCCGCTCGCCGACGACCTGGCGTGGCTGGTGCGCTCCCTGGGCGGCTCCGCCCGGCCCGTCCCCGTACGCGACGGTGCCTGCGACGTCTTCGTGGCGCTGCCCGCCGGGTACCCGCCGTTCCGCGCGCGCGGCGGCGGGGACGGTGCACCCACCGAGGGCGAGCCCGGCGTCCGGCGCGCCATCGAAGCCATCGAGCACCTCGGCCGCAAGCCCGTCCAGTGCATCAGCGTCGCGCATCCCTCCCACGCCTATGTGACCGACCACTTCACCGTCACCCACAACACCATGGTCGCGCTGCGCGCCATGCTCGGCGTCGTCGACAGCGGCGGCCAGGCCGCGATGCTGGCGCCGACCGAGGTCCTGGCCCAGCAGCACCACCGCTCGATCACCGAGATGATGGGGGAGCTGGCCGAGGGCGGGATGCTCGGCGGCGCGGAGCAGGGCACCAAGGTCGTGCTGCTGACCGGCTCCATGGGGGCCGCCGCCCGCCGGCAGGCGCTTCTCGATCTGGTCACCGGCGAGGCCGGCATCGTGGTGGGCACCCATGCCCTGATCGAGGACAAGGTGCAGTTCCACGATCTGGGCCTGGTCGTCGTCGACGAACAGCACCGCTTCGGCGTCGAGCAGCGCGACGCGCTGCGCGGTAAGGGCAACTCCCAGCGGGAGAAGCAGACCCCGCATCTCCTGGTGATGACGGCGACCCCCATTCCGCGCACGGTCGCCATGACCGTCTTCGGCGATCTGGAGACCTCCGTCCTGGACCAGCTCCCCGCCGGACGCTCGCCGATCGCCAGCCATGTGGTGCCCGCCAAGGACAAGCCGCACTTCCTCGCGCGCGCCTGGGAACGGGTCCGCGAGGAGGTGGCGGCCGGGCATCAGGGCTATGTGGTGTGCCCGCGGATCGGAGACGAGGAGGAGGCGCCCAAGGCGAGGAAGGGCGCGCCGGGCGCCAAGACCGCGGCGGCCAAGGAGAGTTCACCCGAGGACGCGGCGGAGAAGCGGCCGCCGCTCGCGGTGCTCGACATCGCCGAGCAGCTCCGCGCGGGGCCGCTGGCCGGTCTGCGGGTGGCGGTCCTGCACGGCCGGATGGCGCCGGACGACAAGGACGACGTGATGCGCTCCTTCGCCGCCGGCGAGCTGGACGTCCTCGTCGCGACGACGGTCATCGAGGTCGGCGTGAACGTCCCCAACGCCACCGCCATGGTGATCATGGACGCGGACCGCTTCGGCGTCTCCCAGCTGCACCAGCTGCGCGGCCGGGTCGGCCGTGGCACGGCCCCCGGACTGTGTCTGCTGGTCAGCGAGATGCCCGAGGCCAGCCCCGCGCGCGCCCGGCTCGCCGCCGTCGCGGGCACCCTCGACGGCTTCGAGCTCTCCCGTATCGATCTCGAACAGCGGCGGGAGGGCGATGTCCTGGGCCAGGCGCAGTCCGGTGTCCGCTCCTCGCTGCGGATGCTCGCGGTCATCGACGACGAGGACGTGATCGCGGCCGCCCGCGAGGAAGCCACCGCCCTGGTCACCGCCGATCCCGAACTGTCCGGATACCCGGAACTGCGGATCGCCCTCTCGGCCCTGCTGGACGAGGAGCGGGAGCAGTATCTGGACAAGGGATGAGCAGGTCCGCGGGCGGGCCCGGGAGCCCCCGCGGCACGTGATATCGATCACCGCCCGCCGGCCTCCGGGCCCCCGGCCGGGCGTCCGCGGCCGGCCGACGCCATATCGTGGAGGGACGGAGCCTGCCCGGCTCCTCCCTGACCCGCGCAACGTAAGGACGGGCCCATGACCCGCGTGATCGCCGGTACGGCCGGCGGCCGCCGCCTGGCCGTACCCCCGGGAAACGGCACCCGACCGACCTCCGACCGGGCGCGCGAGGGCATGTTCTCCACCTGGGAGTCGCTCGACGGCCCGCTGGCCGGCGCCCGGGTGCTCGATCTGTACGGCGGCTCCGGCGCGGTCGGCCTGGAGGCGCTCTCCCGCGGCGCCGCGCACGTCCTGCTGGTCGAGGCCGATGCCCGCGCGGTGCGCACCATCCGCGACAACGTCCGTACCGTCGGCCTCCCGGGCGTCGAGGTCCGTCCCGGCAAGGCCGAGCAGACCGCCGCCGCACCGCCCCCGGGCGAGCCGTACGACCTCGTCTTCCTGGACCCGCCCTACGTGGTGACCGACGCCGCACTCCGGGAGATCCTGCTCACACTCCGTGGTCAGGGGTGGCTTGCGGAGCAGGCACTCGTCACCGTGGAGCGGAGCACCCGAGGCGGCACCTTCCCCTGGCCGGACGGTTTTGCAGCGATCAAGGCCCGTCGCTACGGCGAGGGGACGCTTTGGTACGGTCGCGCCGCTTCGACGTCCGCCGAATCGACGTCAGCAAGCGTGTCATGACCGGATCGGAGAGCGAGGAACCCGAGTTGCGCCGCGCCGTCTGTCCGGGGTCGTTCGACCCCATCACCAACGGGCACCTGGACATCATCGCCCGTGCCTCCAAGCTGTACGACGTCGTCCATGTCGCCGTGATGATCAACCAGTCCAAGCAGGGGCTGTTCACGGTCGAGGAACGGATGGACCTGATCCGCCGGGCCACCGCCGAGTACGGCAACGTGGAGGTCGAGTCCTTCCACGGCCTGCTGGTCGACTTCTGCAAGCAGCGCGACATCCCCGCCATCGTCAAGGGGCTGCGCGCCGTCAGCGACTTCGACTACGAGCTGCAGATGGCCCAGATGAACAACGGCCTGTCGGGCGTGGAGACCCTCTTCGTCCCCACCAACCCGACCTACAGCTTCCTCTCCTCCAGCCTCGTCAAGGAGGTTGCCGCCTGGGGCGGCGATGTCTCCCACCTGGTCCCGGCGTTCGTCCTGGAGGCGCTCACCGAGCGCCTGCGGAAGAAGGGCTGAGACCGCACCGGGCGCACCGGCCCGCGATGCCTCACTGACGGCCCGTCAGGTGGTGTCGGGCCAAGGGCGCGTGGCCGTACAGTCGTCTCGTTCCGTCGTTCCAACCCTTCAGAGAGTGGCGAGTCCAAGGTGGACGTGCAGAAGAAGCTCGACGACATCGTCGCGACCGTCGGCGGTGCCCGGTCCATGCCCATGTCGGCCTCGTGCGTGGTCAACCGCGCCGAGCTGCTCGCCCAGCTGGAGGAGGTGCGCGCCGCACTGCCCGGCTCGCTCGCGCAGGCGCAGGAGCTGCTCGGCGGGCGGGAGCAGATGGTCGAGCAGGCGCGGGCAGAGGCGGAGCGGATCATCGAGACCGCGCACGCCCAGCGCGGCTCGCTGATCTCCGACACCGAGGTCGCCCGGCAGTCCCAGGACGAGGCGGACCGGATCCTCGCGGAGGCCCGCCGGGAGGCGGAGGAGATCCGCGCCGAGGCCGACGACTACGTCGACAGCAAGCTCGCCAACTTCGAGGTCGTGCTGACCAAGACCATCGGATCCGTCGACCGCGGCCGCGAGAAGCTGCTCGGCCGCGGCCCGGGGCTCGACGAGCAGGGCTACGAGGACACCGAGGCCCCGGAGCGCAGCGCCGACCCGGAGACCCTCAGGCAGCGCGCCGACGCGTACGTGGACGCCAAGTTCGGGGCGTTCCAGGCCGTGCTGACCAAGACGCTGGAAGCGGTCGGCCGGGGCCGCGACAAGCTCCAGGGCGCCCAGGCGATCGACGAGCTGGCGCTGCATCTGGCGTCGCAGGGCGATCCGCAGTCCGGGCACCAGGCCGACGCCGAGTACCTCGCCGGCCTGGCGGGCATCGGCGCCGACCAGGAGCCGCAGCCGCCCCAGGCGCCCCCGATGCCGCAGGCACCGCCGCAGCCCGCGATGCCCCAGGCGCAGCCCCAGGAACACCAGCAGCCCCTCCAGCCCCAGCTTCAGCAGCAGGCCTACTACGCCGATCCGGCCGCCTATCCGCAGCAGGACGTCTACGGCTACCAGCAGCCCCCGCAGGACCCGTACGCCTCGCACCAGGACCCGTACGGCTACGACTGGCAGCAGCAGGCCCAGCAGCAGGGCTACGACCCGAACGCGTACCTCCAGCAGCAGGTGCCCCAGCAGCCCCCGCACGCCCCGCACGGTCACGCGGCGCAGCCCGGTGCGCTGGACGAGACCAGCCTCTTCGACACCAGCATGATCGATCTGGACCAGCTCCGGCAGTACGAGGAGGGGCGCCAGTAGGCCTGCAGTCCGGCGGCCCGTGCTGCGGCCGGAAGCGGATTGGGCCTATCGGGGCCCGTCCAGTATCCTGGCTCTTCGGTCGCGCGTATGCCCGCGGTCTCTGCTGCCCGGAATTCCACCACTGGGATTCGGGTGGCACGCAATCCCCGTAGAAAGCAGGAAGCCATCAACGCCCGCCTCGACCACCGTTCCCCGCTCGTGTTCGACACACGCGAGCTGGGCCGGCGTCCCGGTGCGCTGAAGAGGGCCTCCCGCTCCGTCGAGGCCCCCCGGGACCTCGGCAACGAGGTCATCGGAGTGCCCGAGGGCGCCCCGATCGAGCTCGACCTCCGCCTGGAGTCGGTCATGGACGGGGTGCTTGTCACAGGCACCGGCCGTGCATCCGTCAAGGGGGAGTGCGTAAGGTGTCTGGAGCCGCTGGAGCGAGAGCTCGACGCGGACTTCCAGGAGATGTTCGCCTACCCCGACGCCGACGCCAGGGTCCATGAGGACGCCGGCGACGACGCCGAGGACGAGGAGGACACCCTCTTCCTCGAGGACGACCTGTTCGACCTCGAACCCGTGCTGCGTGATGCGGTGGTGCTTGCACTGCCGATGCAGCCGGTGTGCCAGGACGACTGCCCGGGCCTGTGCTCCGACTGTGGAGCGCGGCTCGCGGACGACCCGGACCACCACCACGACGCCGTCGACATCCGTTGGGCGGCACTGCAGGGACTCGCCGGGACCGTCAAGGACGGCGAGAAGGACAACATGGGCGGCGCCGAAGCGGGCGTCGACGAGAAGCAGGAGAAGTAGCCGTGGCTGTTCCGAAGCGGAAGATGTCGCGCAGCAACACGCGCCACCGCCGGTCGCAGTGGAAGGCTGCGGTCCCCACCCTGGTGGCGTGCGAGCGCTGCCATGAGCCGAAGCAGCAGCACATCGCGTGCCCGAGCTGCGGCACCTACAACAAGCGCCAGGTCCTCGAGGTCTGAGCGGCTGGTGACAGGCTCCGTGTCTAGCCCCAAGAAGGCGGAAGACGCCACTTCGACTCCCCGCACACGCGGGGAGGAACCGACTCCGGCGGACACGGCCTCGTCCCACACGATTCTGGAAGGGCGGCTCGGGTACAAGCTCGAGACCGCCCTTCTGGTGCGTGCGCTGACGCACCGTTCGTTCGCATACGAGAACGGCGGTCTGCCCACCAACGAGCGACTGGAATTCCTCGGGGATTCGGTGCTCGGCCTGGTGGTCACGGACACGCTGTACCGCATCCACCCCGACCTCCCGGAAGGCCAGCTGGCCAAGCTCCGGGCCGCGGTGGTCAACTCGCGTGCGCTTGCCGAGGTGGGCCGCGGCCTCGACCTCGGCGCCTTCATCCGCCTCGGACGGGGCGAAGAGGGCACGGGCGGCCGGGACAAGGCCTCCATCCTTGCCGACACCCTGGAAGCGGTGATCGGCGCGGTCTATCTCGACCAGGGTCTCGACGCGGCGGGTGAGCTGGTGCACCGGCTCTTCGACCCGCTGATCGAGAAGTCCTCCAGCCTGGGCGCGGGCCTGGACTGGAAGACCAGCCTCCAGGAACTCACCGCGACCGAAGGTCTCGGCGTCCCGGAATACCTGGTCACCGAGACCGGTCCGGACCACGAGAAGACCTTTACTGCTGCCGCCCGCGTCGGTGGTGTCTCGTACGGCACCGGCACCGGCCGCAGCAAGAAGGAAGCCGAGCAGCAGGCGGCGGAGTCCGCGTGGCGTGCGATTCGCGCCGCGGCGGACGAGGCGGCCAAGGCGGCGGCGTCCGGCGACGAGGCGTCGCCGGCCCCCGGTGCGAGCACGGGCTCCACCGGAACGGCTGCCGCCGCGCAGTCCGACTCGGCTCCGGCCGCCGGCGACAGCCCGTCGTCGGCACACTGAAACCCCGCTTCTGACCCCTTCCGGGCGGCCCCGCGCCGCTCCGGGCGGGGTCAGAAGTCTTTGTCGCCGCCATTTGTTCCCAAGGAGCCCTCCGTGCCCGAGCTGCCCGAGGTCGAGGTCGTACGCCGCGGACTGGAACGCTGGGTCAGCGGCCGCACGATCGACGCCGTCGAGGTGCGCCATCCGCGGTCGATCCGCCGGCACACCGCTGGTGTGGCCGACTTCGCGGCCCGGCTGAAGGGGCTGCGGATCGGTGCGGCCCGCCGGCGCGGCAAGTACCTCTGGCTCCCGGTGACCGGCGGTGGCCCGGCCTCCCAGACCGCCGCCGAAGGCATCACCCCGATGGTCACCCCGTCCGTCACCCACGGGCTGGCGATCCTCGCCCACCTCGGCATGAGCGGTCAGCTGCTGGTCCAGCCGGAAGGCGCCCCCGACGAGAAGCACCTGCGGATCCGCCTGCGCTTCGCCGACGCGCTCGGCACCGAACTCCGCTTCGTCGACCAGCGCACCTTCGGCGGCCTCTCGCTGCACGACACCGTGCCCGGCGCCGCCGACCACCTTCCCGACGTGATCGCCCACATCGCCCGTGACCCGCTGGACCCCGCCTTCGACGACGCCGCTTTCCACGACGCGCTGCGCCGCCGCCGGACCACCATCAAGCGGGCGCTGCTCGACCAGACGTTGATCAGCGGTGTCGGCAACATCTACGCCGACGAGGCGCTGTGGCGCAGCAGGCTCCATTACGAGCGGCCGACCGCCACCTTCACCCGTCCGCGCACCGCCGAACTCCTCGGCCACGTCCGGGACGTGATGGACGCCGCGCTCGCCGTCGGCGGCACCAGCTTCGACAGCCTCTACGTCAACGTCAACGGTGAGTCCGGCTACTTCGAGCGCTCGCTGGACGCCTACGGCCGGGAGGACGAACCCTGCCGCCGCTGCGGTACGCCCATCCGCCGGCGTCCCTGGATGAACCGCTCCAGCTACTTCTGCCCCCGCTGCCAGCGGCCGCCCCGCGGCTGAGCGCGGAGCCCCCGCGGCCGGCGGCTCATCCGGCGAGGTGCCGGGCGTCGTAGCGTTCCCGGGCCTGGAGCACCTGCGGCATCCGGTCCTCCACCAGGTCGATCAGCAGCCGTAGTTGACGGGCGACCTGATCCCCCAGGGGGGTCAGCGCGTAGTCCACCCGGGGCGGATTGCACTGCTGCGCCTCGCGCTGCACCAGTCCGTCCCGCTCCAGTGCGTGCAGGGTCTGGGCCAGCATCTTCTCGCTGATCCCTTCGACCCGGCGCCGCAGCTCGTTGAAGCGGAAGGTCCCGTCGAGCAGCGCGCCCAGCGTCAGGCTGCCCCACCGGTCGGTGACGTGCTTGAGCGTCTCCCGGGACGGGCAGTTGCACGCGAACACGTCAAAAGCCAGGTCGTCCGGACAGCCGGGCGCGGCCTCCCCGGCCTTTTCGGCACTGCTCTCGATCGCCATACCGACACCCTACTCCCGCGCAGCGCTAACTCATGGGTTGCGCTTTCTAATAGTTAGTGCTTCTCTTTCTTCCGTCGCAGCCGACGCTCCCGGGCACCGACCGCCCCGGGATGCCGTGATCTTGGAGGAGAACCACCGTGACCACCCCTGCCCTGCCTGCCCCCGTCGTCTCCGTCGCGTACCACTCCGGCTTCGGCCACACCGCCGTACTGGCCGAGGCGGTCCGTACCGCCGCCACCGAGGCGGGCGCCACCGTCCACCTGATCAAGGTCGACGAGATCACCGAAGCGCAGTGGGAGCAGCTCGACGCCTCCGACGCGATCGTCTTCGGCTCGCCGACCTACATGGGGACGGCCTCGGGCGCCTTCCACACCTTCGCCGAGGCGAGCTCCGCGCGCTGGGCGACCCGCGCCTGGCAGGACAAGCTCGCGGCGGGCTTCACCAACTCCGCCTCCAAGAGCGGCGACAAGCTGCACACCCTGCAGTTCTTCACGGTGCTCGCCGCCCAGCACGGGATGAGCTGGGTCAGCCTCAACCTGATGCCCGGCTGGAACTCCTCCACTGCGTCCGAGAACGACCTCAACCGCCTGGGCTTCTTCCTGGGAGCCGGCGCCCAGTCGCCCAACGACCAGGGGGCCGAGGGGGTCCACAAGGCTGACATCGCCACTGCCGAGCACCTCGGACGCCGTATCGCCGAGCAGGCACGGATCTTCGCGGCGGGCCGGGCCGCCCTCGCCGCCTGACCGCCGGCACCGGACCGGCGCCCGCCGGGACAGCCGAACGCCCGCACCGCCCCGTGACGGATCACGGGGCGGTGCGGGCGTCTGGCACGCCAATCCGGGAGTCGGAGCGTCCGGCTGCGTTAGAACCCGAAGTCCTGCGTCCACCACGGGCCGCCCGGCCCGAAGTGGACGCCGACGCCCAGGGTCTTGTACTCGCAGTTGAGGATGTTGGCGCGATGGCCGGGGCTGCTCATCCAGGTGTCCATGACGGACTGGGCGTCGGCCTGGCCGCGGGCGATGTTCTCGCCGCCCAGATCGGAGATGTCCGCGGCGCGGGCACGGTCCCACGGGGTGTCACCGTCCGGGTCGGTGTGGCCGAAGAAACCGCGCCGGGCCATGTCGTCACTGAACTGCTGGGCCAGACGGATCAGTTCCCCGTCCGCCGTCACGGGCGAGCAGCCGGCCCGGTCGCGCTCCTGGTTGACCAGCGACAGGACCTGCGCCGCTGCGGACGACCGGGCATCGGGTGTCTTCGACGGGGCCGCGGAGCGTTCGGGCGTGGCGGCGGACGGCCGGCCGGCGGGCCGGGAGGGCCGGTGGGACACGGTCTTCCCGGTGGGGGAGGTGGACGGCTGGTGCGGCGCGGGGGG
>NZ_SDIF01000074.1 GCF_004122735.1 Streptomyces sioyaensis
GTCTCCGACTCGTACTTCGTGGTGGCGCACTTCCATTACGTGGTCTTCGGTACGGTCGTCTTCGCGATGTTCGCCGGATTCCACTTCTGGTGGCCGAAGATGACCGGCAAGATGCTGGACGAGCGGCTCGGGAAGATCACCTTCTGGACGCTTTTCGTGGGCTTCCACGGCACCTTCCTCGTCCAGCACTGGCTGGGCGCCGAGGGCATGATGCGGCGTATCCCTGACTACCTCGCGGCCGACGGTTTCACGACCCTGAACACCGTCTCCAGCATCTTCTCCTTCCTTCTCGGGCTCTCCCTCCTGCCGTTCCTCTACAACGTGTGGAAGACCGCGAAGTACGGCGCGAAGGTCGAGTCCCACGATCCCTGGGGGTACGGCCGTTCGCTGGAATGGGCGACGTCCTGCCCGCCGCCGCGGCACAACTTCCGTACGCTGCCGCGTATTCGCTCCGAATCCCCGGCCTTCGATCTGCACCACCCGGAGATCGCACGCGATATCGAGACCTTGACGGACGCCGGGGACACGCCTGCCACCGGAATCGGGGCACGCCGATGAACGAGGGAACGCGGATGGGCGAAGGAAGTCGGAGGGGCGAAGGAAGCCGGAGGGGCGAAGGAAGCCGGAGGGGTGGAGGAAGACGGAGGGGCGAGGGCAGGGAAACGGGAAGAGGACGGCGGAAGGGCGAGGGCCGGGAAATGGGCGGGGGAATGTCCGAAGGGGGCGGTCTGCCGTACGCAGCGGAAATGCCGGGGGCCGACGGTACGGCGATGGACCGGGCCATCAACGAGATCGAGGGATTTCTCCTCTGGGAGGCGGAGAAGGACCGGGCACGTATCCGCGCGGAGGCCTTCTGCGCGGGCCTGCCCTGGCTCACCGACAGTCAGCGGCGGGAAGTGGAGCTGCACTACTGCCGCGACCAGCGCGATGCCACGTGGGCGTATCTGGAGCGCATCGCGGTCCGCAGCGCCACCCTGCGGACCGAATACGAAGGCGTCTACCGGGCCCTGCGCCGACGGCTGATCACCGTGTTCCTCAGCGGCACGGTCGCCGTCGCGGCGCTGGTGACGGTGGCGGTCGCCGGCATGGCCGTGCGGTGAGGGTGACGCCCGCGCGGTGCGTTGAGGGTGACGCCCACGCACGGGCGGGGCGCGGCCGTCACCCCTGGCCGGTCAGCCGGCCGGTCGGCCGGTGCACCCGAGCGCCGCTCAGCCGGTGACCGTGATCTGGGAAGCGGGATCGGTGGTGTCGGCGACCTTGTAGGTGGCGTTGAACGTCGAACTGGTCGCGGTGGTCGGGCAGCCGAAGCCGCCCACCACCTTCACCGGTACCGCGGCGTTCGTGAAGGTGAGCGTGGACGGTGCGCCGTTGGTCCAGGTGCCGCCCACCGTTGCCGGTGCGGTGGGGGCCGCGGTGACCGTGCAGGACGCCAGCCCGCTGGTCTTGAGGACGAATCCGCCGGTGGGGATGGTCAGGCCGGCGGTGACCGGCGCCCCGTTCTGCATGGCGACGCCCCAGGTGCCGGTCGTGGTGACGCTCGCGCTGACGCCCGGCAGGCTCGTCGAGCAGGAGCCGTAGGTCGCCGGGGTGGTCGAACTGCTCACCGGACCGGCCGGGTTGTGGTTGCCGGGCGCGGCCGGGACCTGCCCGCTGGAGGTCGAGGTCGTACAGGTCACCGTCACCGCACCGGCCTTGAAGGTGGCCTTGCCGCTGAGCGTGGCGGTGAAGCCGTGACCTGCCGGACTCACGGTCGTGGCGGCCGGGGCGAGCGGTGCCGACGGGGCGGGCAGGGCCGCCGCGGAACCCGGCACGGCGAGCGGCAGGGCGAGCGCCGCGACGATCCCGGTGCCGGCGGAACGGAACGCGCGTCTGCGCTGCGTACGGCGGGCGGGGTGCGTCATCGTCATCGTGGGTCTCCTTCAAGGGGGGTGGGTGCCACAGGGGCGGTCGGTCCGCGGTGCGGGCAGCGGTCCGGTCCCGTACGCGGACGACGGCGCTGGGGGGTACGGGTATGGGTACGGGCGCGGCCGGGGGACGGGTGGACCGGGGCCGGGTGGACAGATGCGGGCTGAAGGCTGCGGGCTGAGGGCTACGGGGTCCTACGGGCCGCTGGGTGCGGGCGCGCCGTCACCTGGTTCGGCACCGGCCCCGGGCGCGCCGTCACCCGGTTCGGCACCGGACCCGGGCGCGCCGTCACCCGGTTCGGCACCGGACCCGGGCGTCGCGGCGGCGCCGGGTTCCGCCGGTGCGGCCGGCTGCCAGGCGAACATCATCGAGCCGCCGAGAATCCCGAGGACGGTGCCGATCAGAAAGCCGCCGAGGTTGGACATCACCAGCGCGGCCGCCGCACACAGCACGGTGAGCACCCCCGCGAGGCCCCGGTAGTGCGGGGCGAACCACGCCGAGAGCCCCATCACGATCATCACCAGCCCCATCAGCACGGACGGGATGCCGGCGATGCCCTGTTGCAGCATGATCTTCAGCGGCGCGAGGGGGATGGCGCAGAGCTCGGCGCCGGCGAGGACGGCCGCCAGACCGCCCCAGAAGGGCCGCGCCCTCCGCCAGCGCCGCCAGGTCAGAAGCATTCCTTGGAGCCCTTGGAAATCTTCATGTTCAGGCCGGACAGCTTGAAGGTCCCCGCGTTGGTGGCCCAGGCCGTCTGCCGCAGGTTGCTGATGTTGACGTCGTCGGCCTGCTGGGCGAAGAGGTCCTGCATGCCCTGGGCGCTGTCCGGTCCCTTGTCGAGGGTGGAGGCGTCCCGGCCGATCTCGATGCCGTGGAAGGACGCGTTGCCGGAGAGCTGGGTGGCGTCCACGAAGAGATTGGTCGCCTCGACGGGCTTGCCGCCCGTACCGGCGCTGAGGTTGAGCGAGATATCGCCGATGACGGGCAGGTGGGTGACGACCGACTGGCACAGATGGTTCATCCGGGCGGTCTTGATGGCGGTGACGGCGACCGGCAGGAGGTCTCCCCTGGCGTTCGTGTCCACGCTGCCGTACTGGGCGAAGCCGTCGCCCGTGAGGCTGTCGGCGGAAACCTTGAACTGCTGTCCCGAGACGGCGAACGACGCCGCCAGTGCCCCGTTGGCCAGGGCGATGCCCAGGGCGGCCGTGCCGACGAGGGCCGGGACGGACAGCGCGGCGAACCTGCGCCATCTGATGCGTCCCGTGACGGGTCTGCCGTGTGCGTCCTTCATATCGGTGTGTCCCCTTCGAAGAGCGAGCGCGCTGTCGAACTGTGTGGGGGGTGCCGGTGCGTGGTGGGGCGTGCTGGGGCGTGCTGTGCGGGCGCGTCGGCGTGCGGCGCGGGTGTGGCGACGCGCGGGGGCCGGCGTGTGCGGAGGTGGGGAAGAACGTGCGGTTCGGGTGCCGGCGCTGCGGAGCTGTGCGCGAAGATGCCGAACTGCCAAGTGTTACCCGCGAGTTGAATGTAAGTCTGAGCATGACAACTGACAAGCTTGCGGAAGGAACCGGTTTCGGACATACCGCTCGTCCGGCTTTCCGGACCGGCCCCTCCCGTACCCGGCGCCCCGCCTCTCCCCGTCCCCGGCATGCCCCACGCAGCGGCGAGGCGCCCACCCCATGGATCCGGGTGCGCGCCCTGCTCTCTTCGCGGCCCTCTTGGAGGGGGTACGGGCTCAGCCGTAATGAACCCGGAGTTCCTTGACGCCGTTGAGCCAGGCCGAGCGCAGTCGGCGTGGGTCGCCCGCCAGGGAGATGCCGGGCAGGGCGTCCGCGAGGGCCTGGAAGATCAGGTTGATCTCCAGCACCGCGAGGGACTTGCCGAGGCAGAAGTGCGGGCCGCCGCCGCCGAATCCCAGATGGGGGTTGGGGTCGCGGGTGATGTCGAAGACCTCGGGGTCGGTGAAGACCTCCGGGTCGTTGTTGGCGGAGGAGTAGAAGATCCCCACCCGCTGCCCTTCCTTGATCTTCGCACCGCCCAGTTCGGTGTCCTGGGTGGCGGTGCGCTGGAAGGAGACCACCGGCGTCGCCCACCGCACGATCTCCTCGGCCGCGGTCGCCGGGCGCTCGCGCTTGAAGAGTTCCCACTGGTCGGGGTGGGTGAGGAAGGCGTGCATGCCGTGGGTGATGGCGTTGCGGGTGGTCTCGTTGCCGGCCACCGCCAGCAGCAGCACGAAGAACCCGAACTCGTCGGAGCCGAGGTTCCCCTCGTGCTCCGCCGCCACCAGCCGGCTGACGATGTCCTCGGCCGGACACTCCTTGCGCGCCGCGGCGAGGTTCATCGCGTACGAGATCAGCTCCATGGCCGCGTTGCTGCCGACCTCTTCGGTGATCGCCAGCTCGGGATCGTCGTACGCGACCATCTTGTTCGACCAGTCGAAGATCCGGGCCCGGTCGTCCTGGGGGATGCCGATCAGTTCCGCGATGGCCTGGAGGGGGAGTTCGCAGGCGATGTCGGTGACGAAGTCCCCGGTGCCGTTGCGGCGCGCCTCGTCGACGATGTGCACCGCCCGGCGGCGTAGCGCGTCCTCCAGGCCGCGGATGGCGCGCGGGGTGAAGCCGCGCTGCACGATCTGCCGGACCCGGGTGTGCTCGGGCGGGTCCATGTTCAGCATGATGAGTTTCTGTACGTCGATCTGCTCACGGGTCATGGACGCGTTGAACCGGATGATCGAGGTGTTGCGGCTGGCGGAGAAGATGTCCGGCTTGGTGGACACCTCCTTGACGTCCTGGTGGCGCGTGACGACCCAGTAGCCGTCGTCGTCGAAGCCGGCAATGCCGTGCGGCTGGGCGTTCCACCACACCGGAGCGGTCTGCCGCAGCAGCGCGAACTCGGGGAGCGGGACGCGGGACTGATAGACGTCGGGGTCGGTGAAGTCGAACCCGTCGGGCAACGCGGGGCATGGCATCGGCGACTCCTGGTCCATCTGGTCCATCCAAAATTTCTGACGGTTCATCAGGTATGGATCGCGGTGAAGGTAGTGACGAGTTCCGCAAGTGGCAAGGGCCGTGGCGACTCCCTTTGTGGACAAGGGTGTTGCATGCCCCTTGCGCCCCGGAGGGCGGCTCATAAGACTGTTTGCAGAACTAGAACGCGTACTAGTTCTTCTTCCGTGGGTGCCGGGACCCGCGGACGCGAGGAGAGGACGAGTCAGTCATGGCCGCGGAACCCGTCATCGTCGAAGCAGTACGCACCCCGATCGGCAGGCGCCAGGGCGCGCTCGCCAACCTTCACCCCGCCTACCTCCTGGGCGAGACCTACCGCGAACTCCTCTCCCGTACGGGCATCCAGCCCGACTGCATCGAACAGATCGTCAGCGGCACCGTCACCCACGCCGGTGAACAGTCCATGAACCCGGCCCGCAACGCCTGGCTGGCGATGGGCCTTCCGTACGAGACCGCCGCGACCACCGTGGACTGCCAGTGCGGATCCTCCCAGCAAGCTAACCACATGGTCGCCAACATGATCGCGAGCGGCGTCATCGACGTCGGCATCGGCTGCGGTGTCGAGGCGATGTCCCGGGTGCCGCTCGGCAGCGCCTCCAAGCACGGCCCCGGAAAGCCCTGGCCGGACGAGTGGAACGTCGATCTGCCCAACCAGTTCGAGGCGGCCGAACGCATCGCCCGCCACCGCGGGCTGACCCGCGAGAACGTCGATTCGCTCGGGCTGATCTCACAGGAGCGGGCGGCCGCCGCCTGGGCCGAGGAGCGCTTCAAACGGGAGACCTTCGCCGTCCAGGTGCCCACCACCGAGGACGAGCAGGCCGCGGGCCAGGGCATGTGGCGGCTGGTCGACCGGGACGAGGGGCTGCGCGACACCAGCATGGAGGCGCTGGCCGGCCTCAAGCCCGTGATGCCGACCGCGGTCCACACCGCGGGCAACTCCTCGCAGATCTCCGACGGGGCCGCCGCGGTGATGTGGGCCTCCAAGCGGATGGCCCGCGCCCTCAAGCTCAAGCCGCGCGCCCGGATCGTGGCGCAGGCACTGGTCGGCTCCGATCCGCACTTCCATCTGGACGGGCCCATCGACGCCACCCGCGCGGTGCTCGGCAAGGCCGGGATGTCGCTGAGGGACATCGACCTCGTCGAGATCAACGAGGCCTTCGCCTCCGTGGTGCTCTCCTGGGCGCAGACCTTCGACCAGGACCTGGAGAAGGTGAACGTGAACGGCGGCGCCATCGCCCTGGGCCACCCGGTCGGCGCCACCGGCGCCCGGCTGGTGACCACCGCGCTGCACGAACTCGAACGCCGGGACAAGGAGTTCGCCCTGATCACCATGTGTGCCGGCGGCGCGCTGGCGACGGGGACGATCATCCAGCGGCTGTAGGGACTGTCCGGCGGATCGGGATCGGACAGCCCCTGGCGGGACGGCTCACGAGGCGCCGGCCTCCGGGGGCGGGCCGGGCGTGAAGGAGACGGGGGCGTCGAAGGCGGCGCGGCGGGTGGCGCGGCGCAGCGCCGTCAGTACGGTGCCGCCCAGCGCGAAGGTGAGGACCACCGTCACCAGGGCCCGGGGCAGGTCCCAGCCGAGGGAGGTGGCGAGGCAGTAGGCGAGGAAGCGGGTGAGGTTCTGGCCGAGCGGATCGCCGGGGACGAAGGAGACCCCCGAGGCCATGCCGCCGATGTAGGGCCAGCCCTGGAGGTTCATGACCAGGCCGTAGAGGACGGCGGAGACGGCTCCGTACGCGGCGAGCAGGGCCAGTTCCCGGCGGCCGCGCAGCCGGTCGGGACCGGGCAGCAGACCGGCCCCCATCGACACCCATCCCATCGTCAGCATCTGGAACGGCATCCAGGGCCCGACACCACCGGTCAGCAGGGCCGACGCGAACATCGCCACGGATCCCAGCACGAACCCGAAGCCGGGCCCGAGCACCCGCCCCGCCAGCACCATCAGGAAGAACATCGGCTCGATGCCGGCCGTTCCCGCGCCGAGCGGCCGCATCGCGGCCCCGGCCGCGGCCAGTACGCCGAGCATGGCGATGGCCTTCGCGTCCAGGCCGGTGTCGGCGACGGTCGCCACGACGACGGCGAGCAGCATCGGCAGCAGCGCGGCGAACAGCCAGGGCGCGTCCCGGGAATGGGCGAGACCGGAGGCCGAATCGGCGAGCAGCGGCCACCCGAAGGCCATCACCCCGATGACCGAGATCAGGCACAGCGCGGCGACGGAGCGGGGCCCGAGCCGGATGGCCCGCGCCCGGCGCCCGGTGCCCGGACCGGGCGCGGCGCCGGGGCGCGGCCCGGCGCCCTCGGTGCGGTGCACGGGCGCGGTCATGCGGTGGCCTCCAGGGCGTCGGCCACCTGCGGCACGGTCAGCCAGGGCAGCGGCGCGAGGACCTTGGCGACCTGCGGCGCGAACGACGGCGAGGAGACCACGACCTCGTCGGTGGGACCGTCGGCGACGATCTCGCCGTCGGCCAGGATGACGACCCGGTGGGCGAGTTCGGCGGCCAGCTCCACGTCGTGGGTGGCCAGGATGATGGCGTGGCCCTCGGCGGCCAGGGCGCGCAGCACCTCGATCAGCCGGGCCTTGGCGGCGTAATCCAGTCCGCGGGTGGGCTCGTCGAGCAGGAGCAGCGGCGGACGGGCGGTCAGCACGACCGCGAGGGCGAGGGCCAGGCGCTGGCCCTCGGACAGATCGCGGGGGTGGACGGAGTCCGGGACATCGGGCAGCAGCCGGGCGACCTGGGCGCGGCAACTGCCGGCCGGGGCGCCCGCGTCCTGGTCGGCCGTGGTGCACTCGGCGGCGACGGTGTCCGCGTAGAGCAGGTCACGGGGTTCCTGGGGGACCAGGCCGACGTGCCGCAGGAGGGCGCGGGGGCCGGTGCGGTGCGGGGTGACGCCGCCGACCCGCACCGAGCCGGCGGCCGGCGGGTGCATTCCGACCAGGGTGGACAGCAGGGTCGACTTCCCCGCCCCGTTACGGCCCATCAGGGCAAGGGTCTCGCCGCGCCGCACGGTCAGCTCCACCCCGTGCAGCACCTCGGTCCGCCCCCGCCGGACGCCCAGCCCGGACACCGCCGCGGCGATCCCGTCCGGGACGGCGTCGCCCCGGGGCGCCGGGACGGAGGATGCCGCTCCCGGCCCCGTGCCCGTCCCGCCGACTGCCTGCCCCGCTCCCGGCGCCGGCGGCGTCACCCCCGTCAGCCGCGTGCGCAGGGCGGCGGCCTTCCGGCGGGCGTCGCGTACCGACAGCGGCAGCGGGGACCAGTGCGCGAGGCGGCCGAGGGCCACCACCGGAGGGTGGACGGGGGAGACGGCCATGACGTCGGCGGGGGCGCCCATCACCGGGGCCGCGCCGGGGGAGGGGAGCAGGATGACCTGGTCGGCGTACTGGACGACGCGCTCCAGGCGGTGTTCGGCCAGCAGGACCGTGGTGCCCAGGTCGTGCACCAGGCGCTGGAGCACGGAGAGCACGTCTTCGGCGGCGGCCGGGTCGAGCGCCGAGGTCGGCTCGTCGAGGACCAGGACCTTCGGGTGGGTGGTCAGGACCGCCCCGATCGCCACCCGCTGCCGCTGGCCGCCGGACAGCGTGGCCAGGGCGCGGTCGCGCAGCTCGGCCAGGCCCAGCAGGTCCAGGGTCTCCTCGACCCGTCGGCGCATCACGTCGGGGGCGAGGCCGAGCGACTCCATGCCGTAGGCGAGCTCGTCCTCCACGGTGTCGGTGACGAAGTGCGCCAGCGGGTCCTGGCCCACAGTGCCGACGACATCGGCCAGTTCGCGCGGCTTGTGGGTGCGGGTGTCCCGGCCGTCGACGGTGACCCGGCCGCGCAGGGTGCCGCCGGTGAAGTGCGGGACGAGACCGCAGACGGCGTTCAGGACGGTGGACTTGCCGACGCCGGAGGGCCCGACCAGCAGGCACAGTTCGCCCTCGGGGACGGTCAGGTCGATGCCCTGGACGGCCGGCGCCGTGGCGTCGCCGTAGGTGACCGAGACCTGCTCGAACCGGATCACGGGGTGGGCTCCTTCGCACGCGGATCGACATCGACGGCACGGCCACGGCCACGGGACGCCGTGCGGTCCGCCCGGTCCCCGCCCGGCGGGAGCGGGGCGACGAACGCGGGCAGCAGTCCCACGAGCACGGAGACGGCCGGCCAGAGGGGGAGGACAGGGGCGGTGAGCGGGACGGCAGGCGGGTGGAGGGCGGTGGGCGCGTAGGAGTTGGCCCAGATCATCAGGGCGGCGACGGCGATGCCGGAGCCCGCGACCAGCCAGGCGCGCACGCCCCACCGCTCGGGCCGGTAGCGGCTGCGCACCGACCGCCGACCGCCGAGCCACAGCCCGCCCAGCGCCGCCGCCAGCCCGGCCAGCAGCAGCGGCAGACCGTAGCCGCCGCCGGCCTCGCCCAGCAGCCCGTACGTCCCGGCGCAGACGCCGAGCAGCCCGCCGAGGGTGAGGACGGAGGTGGTATGCCGTACGGCCCGCGGCACGTCGGCGCTGCGGCCGTAGCCCCGCGCGTCCATGGCCGCGGCCAGCGCCACCGAACGCTCCAACGCGCCCTCCAGCACCGGCATGCCGACCTGGAGGAGCGCCGGCAACCCGCGGTCGGGGCGGCCGCGCAGCCGGCGGGCGGCGCGCAGCCGCTGGACGTCGGCGACCAGGTTCGGGGCGAAGGTCATCGCGACGACGACCGCGACGCCCACCTCGTACAGCGCGCCGGGCAGCGACTTCAGCAGCCGCGCCGGATGGGCGAGCGCATTGGCGGCGCCCACACAGATGAGAAGGGTGGCCAGTTTCAGCCCGTCGTACAGGGCGAAGACCATGCCCTCCGCGGTGACCCGGCCGCCGATCCGGACGCCCTTCGCCCAGTCGGGCAGCGGCACTTCGGGCAGCGTGACCAGGGTGTGCGTGCCGGGAATCGGCGACCCCAGGAAGAAGGCGAAGACCAGCCGGACGGCGATCACGACCAGGCCGAGCTTGACGAAGGCCCCGTACGAACGAGCCCAGGGCGCCTCCGTACGGCGGGCCGCCACGACATAACCGGCCACCCCCACCAGCAGCCCCAGCAGCAGCGGATCGGTGGTGCGGGAGGCCGCGGTGGCCAGGCCGAGCGCCCACAGCCACCAGGCGCCGGCCGGCAGCGCGGTGGTACGGGTCGCCCGCGGGGCGCTCATCCGCGCCGGCGGCGGAGCTGCCACCCGGCCGCCGCACCCAGCACCACCAGGACCGCGATCCCGCCGAACAGCCCGGTGGACGGCCCGCCGTCGTCCCCGCCGTCCGCCGCCGCGCCCGGGGCCGGCGACGCCGCGGACCCTGCCCCCTTCGAGCCGTTCACCCGCTCCGCGCACCCCGCCTTCGGGTAGCCGGCGACGGCACACAGCAAGGCGCTCGCGTCATAACGCAGCGGCCGGGCGACCGCCGCCAGCGCCTCGCCCGCCGAGGCGTCCTCGGAGACCTGGGCGCACTCCGTCCGCGACGCCGGTGGCCGCTCGCCGCCGGGCGCGTCCGCCGCGGTACCGAAGTCGACGACGACGCCGATCCGTTTGCGGCCCTCCTTGGCGGGGGTGGCACGGCAGATCGCGTCGAAGCCGGGCGCCGTACGGGGCTTGCCGGCCGCGGCGGAATCGGCGCCGACGGTGAAGCGGAACCCGGTGACCGCACCGTCGGCCGGCCGCAGGGTGCCCGGCCCCTCGGTGGCGTACGTCCACGAACTGCCCTTGCCCTCCCAGACGGACCAGTAGCGGTACTCCTGGGCCTGGGCGGGCCCGGTGGCCAGACCGGTGACCGTGCCGGCCAGCAGCGCGGCGCCGGCGAGGGTGGCGCGCCGCATCAGTGCCCGCCCCTCTTGCGGCCGCTGAGCAGGAAACCGAGGCCCGCGCCGAAGGCGAGGCCGACGCCGATGATCCACCACGGCATGCCGCCGCCGTCGTCCTTGGCGGAGGCGTCGGCGCCCTTGGCGTGCTTCCCCGATACGGCGGCCGGCCCGGGGCCGGTCGCGTTGAGCGCGGTGACCAGGTCGGTGCCGCCGAAGGAGCGCGGGTCGCTGCCGGTGGCGTGCGCGGCCAGCACCAGCTGGGCGTACGCGGCGGGGCCGCTCTGCCGCGCCCAGTCCGCCGCGTTCTTCTGAAGCCAGGCCAGGGGTCGCCGGGCGTCGGCGCCGTGTCCGCCGGCCGCCAGCGCCACCACGGCGTCCGCGGTGTTCCCGACGTCGGGCTGCGGCTTGGCGCCCGGCATCGCGGACAGAAGGTGCTGCCCGTTCTTGTCGAGCTGGGCGACGAGATAGGCGGCGCCGCCGTCCGCGGCCTGCGCCGCGGAGACCCTGCCCGCCTTGTCCTTGCCGTCCTTGCAGGCCGGCGGCGCGACCGGGTTCGGGTCGCGGCGGCCGGCGGGCGCGACGACAAAGCCCTTGCCGAGCACGCCGGTTGCGGCGGCCGCGGTGGCGTCGGCGTTCGGAGCCGCGCCCTTGAGCTGGAAGGTGAACGCGCCGTGCGCGTCCTCCTTGCCCGCACACCCCAGCCGGAAGGTGAGCAGCCCGTCGTAGGCGGTCTTGTGCTTCTTCGACGTCACCGACGCCGGCTTCTGCCCGGCTGCCGCGAGCGCCCCGATGACCACGGAGGTGGAGTTGGCGTCGCCGGGCGAGCCGGGCATCGAGCTCCAGCTGCCGTCGTCGTTCTGCACCGACTTCAGCCAGCCCACCGCCTTGTCCACGCTGTCGCCGTGCCCGCCCAGCGCGGCCAGCGCCTGCACCGCGGCGGCCGTCTGGTTGGTGTCCCGCATCGTCTTGGCGGCACAGGGCTTGGCCGGCTCGGCACGGAAGGCGGTGAACGCGCCGTCCGCGCACTGCTGCCCGACCAGCCACCGCACGGCCGACGCCGCCGGGCGCACCCCCACCGTGTGCTGCGCCAGCAGCGCGAGCGACTGCCGCCACACCCCGTCGTACTGCGGGTCCTTGGTGCCGTACAGACCGGCGGGCAGCTTCTTGGCCGCGGCGGACGGGGAACCGGCGGCAGCGGCAGGGGCGGCAGCGTACGCGGCAGGGGCGGCGGCCGCGCCCAGCACCATCGCGGCCGCCAGCGCCGTGGCGGCGCGGCGCGCCAAGGGGGCGCCGGAGTGCGGCGCGGGGGCCTGCTGGGCCAGGGAAGCCGTGGGGGCCATCGGGTCGGTGCCTCTCGGGTCGGGTCGCGGCGGCCACGCAGCCGCGCTCGGCCGCCCACCCGGGCACCGATCCGGGGATCGGGCGCGGTGGCACCGGGCTCAGCTCCGTATACCTCGACGGTGCCGCGCACCGGCCGTCCGCGGGCGGACGGCTGGGGTGGCGGGAGCCTTGGTCGTGCCCCTCGGGTGTTCCGGCTCGTACGGCCGCTCCGCGCCGGCCTGGGGCGTGGCGTGGACGGGCCGTCCTCACGGTTGCGGGTCAGCGCCGGATTTCCACCGGCTTCCCCCGATCGGACACGGATGAAGTTGTCCCGCACACCTTAACCGGCGCCCGCCCGGCATTCGCTCGCCCGTACGAGCCGGAGACGCGACCCGTACGCGTCACACGGATCGAGGACCCACCCGGTGGACACCCAAGACGCACCGCACGGACCCAGGCCCCACCGCACGGACCCCGTACGCATCCCCTACGCCCGGCCACCGCCCCCGTCCACCGCCTGATACTGCACGGGGCCGGAGCCCGGCACGCACTCCGCATGGCCCAGTTTCACCAGTCGGCGCAGATGTGCCTCGGCCTCCGAGACGGCGATGGTGCGGGAGCCGTAAGGGATCTGCTCCCAGGGGCGGTTCCACTCCATGGCCCTGGCGAGCTGCCAGGGTGTGCGGGGTTCGCTCAGCAGCGTCCGCAACTGGGCGAGCCGCTCCTCGTGGTGGGCCAGGAGGGCGCGGACGCGGCCGCCGGCGTCGGTGAAGGCGTGCTGATGCGCGGGCAGCACCTCGGCGGGGGCGAGCCGGCCGACGCGTTCGAGGGAGTCGAGGTAGTCGCCCAGGGGGTCGGCGACCTCGCCCGAGTTCCCGGCCGGGTCCTCGTACAGGCCGATGTGCGGAGTGATGCCCGGCAGGAGGTGGTCACCGGAGAAGAGCCGGCCGAAGCCGCGGGTCCGCCGGGCGGGGTGCTCCTCCTCCAGATGCAGACACACATGGCCCGGGGTGTGCCCCGGTGTCCAGATCGCGCGCAGCCGGCGCCCCGGCAGGTCGAGCAGCTCGCCGGGGCCGATCTCGCGGTCCGGCAGCGCGGCCCGCAGGCCGGGCATCCGCCGGCCGCCCCCGGTGGCCCGGGCCGTGCGCAGCGGCGCCAGATGGCCGTCCGGCGCGCCCGCCGCCGCGAGCCTGGCGATGAGGTGGTCGAGCCACTGGTCCGACGTGGCCCCGCGGGTGCGGCGGACCACGGCGGTGTCCGCGGCGTGCATCGCGAGCCAGGCGCCGGAGGCCTCCCGCACCTTGGCGGAGAGGCCGTGGTGGTCCGGGTGGTGGTGGGTGATCAGTACGCCGTGGAGGTCGGTGAGGGCGAAACCGCAGGCGGCGACGCCGGCGACGAGGGCGTCCCAGGAGTCCGGGTCGTCCCAGCCGGTGTCGATGAGCACCGGCCCCCGGTCGGTCTCCAGGAGGTGGACGAGGGTGTGGCCGAGCGGGTTGTCCGGGATGGGGACGGCGATGCTCCACACGCCGCCCCGGTGGTCGGTCACCTGCGTCGTCATCCCGGTCCCCTCTCGGTCCGCCGTGCGCCGGCACGCGCATCACTATAACTAGAACGAGTTTCAATTCGGCCGGAACTGCGCCCCTGCGTGTGCGCCTTGGGGATTCGGCCGCCGCCGTGGACTCCTCCCGGTAGAACTGATATCAGTTCTGCTGAGTGATTCTGATGCAGCGTCAGGAACCATCGGGAGGCGGCAGCGATGAGCGACCTCGTCGAGCACGGAAAGCTCTACCTGGGCGGTGCGTGGGCCGATCCGGCCGGCCGGGACACCATCGAGGTCGTCTCGCCGCACACCGAACGGGTCATCGGCCGGGTGCCGCACGCCTCGCGGGCCGACATCGACCGGGCGGTGGCCGCGGCCCGCACGTCCTTTGCGTCCGGGGAGTGGGCGAACGCCCCGCTGGCGGACCGGATCGCGGTGGTCACCCGCATCAAGGACGCCTTCGCGGCCCGCAGCGAGGAGTTCGCCAGGGTCATCAGCTCCGAGAACGGCACCCCGTTCACCTCCGGCGTCATGGTGCAGGCGCTGGCCGCGATGCTGGTGTGGGACACCGCGCTCACGGTGGCCCGGGACTTCCCCTTCGAGGAGCGGCGGGCCGGGGTGCTGGGTCCGCTGCTGGTGCGGCGGGAGCCGGCCGGAGTGGTCGCGGCCGTGGTGCCGTGGAACGTCCCGCAGTTCACCGCCGCGGCCAAGCTCGCGCCCGCGCTGCTGGCCGGCTGCTCGGTGGTGCTGAAGGTGTCGCCGGAGACGCCGCTGGACGCGTACCTCCTCGCGGAGATCGCGATGGAGGCCGGGCTGCCGCCGGGCGTGCTGTCGATCCTGCCGGCCGACCGCGAGGTGAGTGAGTACCTGGTCGGGCACCCGGGCGTGGACAAGGTGTCGTTCACCGGCTCGGTGGCGGCGGGCAAGCGGGTCATGGAGGTCGCGGCCCGCAACCTCAGCCGGGTCACGCTGGAGCTGGGCGGCAAGTCCGCCGCGGTGATCCTGCCGGATGCCGATCTGGACGCGGCGGTGGCCGGCATCGTGCCGTTCGCCTGGATGATCAACGGCCAGGCGTGCGTGGCCCAGACCCGGATCCTCGCGCCGCGCAGCCACTACGACGAGATCGCCGAGCGGTTCACCGCGGCGGCGAGCGCGCTGACCGTCGGCGACCCGCTGGATCCGGCCACCGAGGTCGGCCCGCTCGTCGCCCGCCGCCAGCAGCAGCGTTCGCTGGACTACATCGCACTGGGGCAGCAGGAAGGCGCCAAGGTGCTGACCGGCGGCGGCCGTCCCGCGGGGCAGTCGACGGGCTGGTACGTCGAGCCGACCCTCTTCGGCGAGGTCACCAACTCCATGCGGATCGCCCGCGAGGAGATCTTCGGCCCGGTCATCTGCCTGCTGCCGTACGGCGACGAGGCGGAGGCGGTGCGGATCGCCAACGACTCCGACTACGGGCTCTCCGGCTCGGTGTGGACGGCCGACGTCGACCACGGCATCGACCTCGCCCGGCAGGTGCGCACCGGTACGTACTCCGTGAACACCTTCAGCATCGATATGCTCGGCCCGTTCGGCGGCTACAAGAACTCCGGCATCGGGCGGGAGTTCGGGCCCGAGGGCTTCGGCGAGTATCTGGAGCACAAGATGATCCATCTGCCGGCGGGTGCCTGATGGGGGACCGCTGGCAGGTGGCGGTGGACCGGGGCGTCTGCATCGGCTCGGGGATGTGCGCCGCCGCGGCGCCGGACGGCTTCCGGCTGGATACGGCCCGGCAGTCGCACCCGGTGGCGCCGGAGACGGACGCCGACGAGCGCATCCTGGCGGCGGCCGAGGGGTGCCCCGTGGAGGCGATCACCCTGACCCTGGCCGGCAGCGGTGAGCCGGTCTTCCCGCCGGAGGAGTGAGGGCCGTCGAGGGGCGACGGCACCAGGCGACTGCCCCTCCCGCACCGTGGGGCGGGACAGCCGCTTGCCCCTCGCGGTCCATGCGATCAGACGGAGCGTGGGTCGGGTGTGAGGCGGTCGAAGGAGACCAGAAGGCGATCCGGGCCGCGCAGGATGGCGTTCTCCCGGTACGGCGGGGGGGCGGCGACCAGGCGGGGGGATGCCAGCCGGCGGGCGAGGGCGGTCAGCGCGACCTGCGCTTCGGTCCGGGCGAGGGTGGCGCCGATGCAGTAGTGGATGCCGCCCCCGAAGCCGAGGTGGGCGTTGCCGGGGCGGTCGGGCAGGAAGCGGTCCGGGTCGGAGAAGCGGCGGGGGTCGCGGTTGCCGGCGGCCAGGAGCAGGCGGACCCGGGAACCCTTGGGGATGGTGGTGCCGCCGAGGTCGATGTCGGCCAGGGTGCTGCGTCCGGACATCTGCACCGGCGGGTCGTAGCGCAGCACTTCCTCCACGAGCGGGGTGACGAGGTCGGGCTCGGCGCGCAGCCGTGCCAGGAGGTCGGGGTGGCGCAGGAGCGCGAGGGTGCCGTTGGCGATGAGGTTGACGGTGGTCTCGTGGCCGGCGATCAGGAGCAGGGCGAGCGTGACGCGGAGGTCGATGGGATCCATGGGGGCATCCGAGCCCTGCCCGAACATCAGGCCGGAGAGCAGGTCGTCGGCGGGGGCGGCCTGACGGTCCGCGATGAGTCCTTCGAGGTACTGGACCAACTCACCACGGGCTTCCCGGAGTTCGCGCAGCTCGTCCTCGGTCTGGGTCTCGACGGGATCCAGACCGCGGGTGAGGCGGCGGGCGATGCTGCCGAAGACGGGCTCGTCCTCGCGTGGCACGCCGAGCAGTTCGCAGATGAGGGTGACCGGCAGGGGGTAGGCCAGGTCGCCGACGACGTCCAGCTGTCCTGGCCGCTGGCTGGTGTGCGCGTCCAGGAGTCCGGTGACGAGGCCGTCGATGTGGTCGCGCAGGCCCATGATGCGCGGGACGAACTGCTCGGTGACCTGGTGGCGCAGCTGGTCGTGCCGGGGCGCGTCCTCCACCAGCAGGCTCTTGCGGATCGGCTGCTCTTCCTCCGGCCTGCGTCGGTCGGCGCTGACGCGCGGGTCACGGAGCAGCCGGCTGATCTCGTGGTAGCCGCTGACCAGCCAGGTTCCGTTCTCCTCGGGTACGACCGGCCGGCGGCACAATTGCGCGAAGTAGGGGTAGGGGTCGGCGCGGTTTTCGTAGCGGAGGGCCTGGGCGAACAGGTCCGAGGCGGTGTGCTGCTGAGTGGTCGTGGTCATGGTGGAGCTCCTCACTCGTGTCCGGCCGGGACGGACCGCAGGGATGGGGCGGGCGGTATGGACGGGACGGTCGGGCGGTCCGGTACGGGGGCGGGGCGGTGGGCGAAGCCGGCGTCGAGCGGGAGAAGTCGGTCCGGTCCGTCGGTGGCGTTGAGTTCCGGGGGAAAGGGCGCTCCGGCCTCGATGAGAGAGGCGTATCCGTCCAGCACGCGGGGGGAGTCGGCCGCAACGGCGGCGATCAGGCGGCCCCGATGGCCGTAGGCGGCCACGAAGCGGTGCTCGTCGAGTGAGCCCTGGGTGACCACGACCTGGTCGGCGAGGGACGGCAGCCCCAGGCACTTGAGGTTGACGCCGAACTGGTTGGACCAGAACGCCGGCAGGGGCCGGTGGGCGCGATGGTCGTGCGGCGGGCGGGTCATGTTGTGGGCGGCGGTGCGGGCCTGGGCGACGGCGTTGTCCCAGTGGTCCAGGCGCAGGAGCTGACCGGGGTAGAGCGGGTGCGGCCAGCGGGCGACATCACCGGCGACGAAGACGTCCGCCCTCGGCGTCCCGTCGTCGGCCAGTGCCCGACAGGTGTGGTCGCACGCAACGCCGTGGGCGTCGGCGGCCAGCCCGAAGCCGGCCAGCCACCCGGTGTTGGCCATGGCGCCGGCCGCGACCAGGGCCACCTCCGCCTCCACCACGGTGCCGTCGGAGAGGAGCGCCCGCCGCAACCGTCCGCGGGCATCCCCCTCCAGAGCCCGGACCGTGGTGCCCAGCCGCAGGTCCACCCCGGCGTCGCGGTACCAGCCGGTCGCGGCGCGGCCGACGACACCGCCCAGCGCGCTCGCCAACGGGGCATCGCCACGGTGGACCACGGTGACCTCAAGGCCCAGGTCGCGGCAGACCGAGGCGACCTCGCCACCGGTGAAGCCGGCACCGATGACCAGCACCCGGCCCGGCCCCGCGGCCAGTGCCGTGCGCAGCCGGTCCGCGTCATCGCGGGTGCGCAACACGTGTACCCCGTGCAGGGTGCCGCCCTGCTGCTGGGGCCAGGGGCGGGCCCGGGTGCCGGTGGCGATCAGCAGCCGGTCGTACGCCACCTGCCGCCCATCAGCCAGTTCCACACGGCGTGCACGCAGGTCAAGGCCGGTCGCGGAGGTACCGAGCAGCCAGCGGGCGGCGATGTCGCGGACCCGGGGGAGCTCGGTGTGGTCGGTGGTCAGCCAGCCCGACAGGACCGCCTTCGACAGCGGCGGACGGTCGTAGGGCGCATGCGGTTCGTCGCCGATGAGCGTGAGCTCACCGGTGAACCCTTCGTCGCGCAGGGCCTCGGCGGCGCGCAGCCCGGCCAGGGAGGCACCGACCACGACGATGCGCTCAGGGGTTTCGGAGGCGTTCACTGCGCACTCTCCGTGGTCAGGGGTGCGGGTTCGGTGGCCCTGCCCAGGGTGATGGCCTGTACGGGGCACGCGGCGGCCGCCCGCTCGACCTCGCGGCGGATGCCCGGATCGGGCGCGTAGTCGTACTCCAGCACCTCCTCGCCGTGGAACCGGAAGACGGTCGGCGCGGCGTAGACGCACTGCCCATAACTCTGGCAACGGTTCAGGTCCACCACGAGCCGGAGCTCCTCCGGCGGGGAATCGGTGGTCATTTATTCGCTCTCCTCGCAGGTCAACGCGGGTTCGGCGGCTCTTCCGGCGCCCGGTCGCGGCCTCCTGCCGCGCATCCGGGCGACGATCGCGATCACCATTCAGATAGCAATCACTATTCAGACTGTACACGCTATCCGAGCGTTGACATAGTGCTCGCTATCTGAATAGCGTCCCCAACATGAGCGCCGAAATCGACGAATCCGCACGGCGGCGACCGACCCGCGCGGAGGCCAAGGCCCGCACCCGGCGCCTGCTGCTGGACGCGGCGGCCCGGGTCTTCGCCCGCAAGGGCTTCGCGGGCGCTTCGGTGGAGGAGATCGCCGAGTCCGCGGGCTTCTCCATCGGCGCGCTGTACTCCCACTTCGGTGGCAAGGAGGCCCTCTTCCTCGCGCTGATGGCCGAACGCGGCCTGGGCCGCGTCGCCGAAGCCACCCACACCCTGGAGCGGCACGGGGCGGGCACCGGGGAGACCGCCGCCGAACTCGGGCGCCTGCTGGTGCACACCGCCGACGAGGACACCGACTTCGCCCCGCTCCAGGCCGAGTTCTGGCTCTACGCGGTGCGCAATCCGCACGTCCTCGACACGATGGCCACCGCACTGCGCGAGCCGCACCAGGCACTGGAGGGCCTGATCGGCAGCTGGCTCGCCGAGCGGGGCGCACCCCCCGAGGTCGGCGCGGCCTCCGTGGCCTCCGTGGTGGCGGCGCTCTTCCAGGGGCTCGTCCGGCAGCGCCGCATCGCCCCCGACAGCGTCCCCGAGGAACTCTTCGGCCAGGCCCTGATCTGGCTGTTCACCGGTATCGGCCGGGGCGCTGCCGCCACCACCGCCGACCAGGACTGACCAGCCCGCCCCGCGGTCCGCGCCGACGGCGGACCGCAGCGCACCCCAAGGGCGCCGCCCTCACCTATATGGCCAACGCCCAACTGCTCCACCTCATGCCGCACAGGACACCCGCCCACGTGTGCATAAAGAACGGTGCGGGATGGGTGCGTTGACTGTTCTGTGGCGCTGTGCGGCGCTGTGTGGTGCCGCGTGGCGCTGGCGGATTCCCTCCCGATACAAGGGCATCACACGTGATAGCCGTTTTCCCGTTGTGTGATGAAGTAATGACAACGCCGTGGGTCGGCGGATTGTGCTGATTCTCTGAGTTCCTGCGGAGAGAAAACCAGCCCGGGTGGCTCCTTCTCTCTCCATTCGCCCTTCGCGCCAAGGGCTGACCCATGGAAAGCGGGAGTACTCATGAATTCGGACTCAGCACTCTCGGCCGAGCAGTCCCGAACCTGCTCGCCCAGCGGGTCCTCGCCTTGGCGGGCGGGGTGGCCGAGGCGGCCTGAGCCCCGGGCCCGCACCCGATGGCTCTCCCGCATTCCAGGAACCTCCCGCATTCCAGACGTCAGGACCTGCCGCATTCAGGAAAGAGAGCAATGCGTATCACCTCAATTGGCCATGCCGGCCTGTTCATCGAGTCGGCCGCCGGATCGATCGTGTGCGATCCCTGGTTCACCCCGGCCTACTTCGGCTCCTGGGTGCCGTTCCCGGACAACACCGGAGTCGATCCCGCCCGGCTGGCCGCGGCGGACTACCTCTACATTTCGCACCTGCACCACGACCACTACGACCCCCAGTGGCTGAGCCGGTACATGCGCAAGGACATCACCGTCCTGCTGCCCGAATTCCCGGTCCCTGACCTCCACCATGCGCTGGCGGGCCTGGGGTTCAAGAATTTCGTGCAGACCCGGCACAACCAGCCGCTGGTCCTCGGTTCCGGACTGCGGGTGCAGATCAGTTCGGTGGATGCCCCACTGGACGGGCCGCTCGGCGATTCCGGTATTGCCCTGGACGACGGTCGGGTCCGTATCTTCAACCAGAATGATGCGCGGCCCGTCGAGCTGGGCCCGATCCAGGAGTTCGGGCCGCTGCACGCCCATCTCGTGCAATATTCGGGCGCCATCTGGTTCCCCGGGGCGTACACCTTTCCCGCGCGGATGAAGCGGACCCTCGGTACCCGCAAGCGGCGCAACGGCATGGCACGGGCGCTGCGGTACATCGAGCAGCTCGGCGCGGAGCATGTGCTGCCCTTCGCCGGCCCCGCCTGCTTCCTCGACGACGAGCTGTGGCACCTCAACGACGTCGACCGGGACCCGGCGAACCCCTTCCCGGACCAGTTCGCCTTCCTCGATTTCCTGCGGGAGCAGGGCTTCGACCGGGCCCACCTCTTCCTCACCGGCACCGAGGTCGACCTGCACCCGGACGGTACGGCGCGGGTGCGGCAGATCCCGGAGGAGGAGGTTGCCCGCATACGCGACGACCGGCGCGGCTGTCTCGCCGAGTACAAGCGCAAGGTGCAGCCCGCCATCGACGCCATCACCGGCGCGCTGCCGCAGGACCGCAGCGACCTTGTCGGACAGCTCAAGGAGTACGTGGAGCCGCTGATGAAGGGAGCGGACCACACCTGCGCGGGCGTCAACGGCCGGATTCTGCTGGAGGTGGCGGCCGTCGACGGCGGCCCGGACGAGAACATCGTGTTCGACTTCCTCGACCGGCGGGTGGACCGGCACGCGGGCGAGGAAGCGCGCTACGTCTTCCGGGTCCGCCGCCCGCTGGTGGAGGAATTGGTGCGGGGGCGCTGCGCGAACTGGGTGGACGAGCTGTTCCTGTCCAGCCGCCTGGAGATCTCCCGTAAGGGTCCGTACAACGACTACGTGTACACGTTCTTCAAATCCTTCTCCCCGGAGCACATGGCGTTCGTGGAGGACTACTACGCACGGGCCGACGCCGACCGGCACTACGCGCTCGCGGACGGATATGTGGTGCCGCGGCGCTGCCCGCACCTCCAGGCCGACCTGACGCGTTTCGGCAGCGTCAAGAACGGCGTGCTGACCTGCGCCATGCACAACTGGGACTTCGAGCTCGCCACCGGCCGCTGCCTCACCAGCGATGACCGCGTCCTCGCCGCCCGCCCGGCCACTCCCGAGGACGAGCAGGCACAGCACCCGGTCATCCCGGAAGCCCGCCCCCAGTGACGCCCTGGGCGGCCCGCCAACTTCCCCTGGCCGTAAGGGAGTTCCCGTAAAGGGGTTTCCGTAAGGGAGTTAACGTTCCGAATCGGGCGCCGTGAGGTCGATCAGCCGGCACACGGTCTCGATGTCGATCTTCACCTGGGCGATCGAGGCCCGGCCCGACAGCCAGGTGATCAGCGCGGAGTGCCAGGTGTGCTCGATGACCCGGACCGCGGAGAGCTGTTCGGGGGTGGGCGCGGCGGGCGGCGTCGGCTCCTGCGCGGGGTGGCGCCCGGCGGCGGGCGGGGCCATCGCGTCGAGGATGATCGCGGTGGTCAGCCGGGAGACGGTGTCCACCTCGGGGCTCACCGAACGGTCGGCGAAGGTCAGCGCGCGCACCATCGCGTCCGCGAGATGCGGCTCGCGCTGCAGTGCGCGAAAGGCCCGCATCAGGGTCTGGGCGACCCGGGCGCCCGGCTCCTGCTCCGACGGCGGGCGCTTGCGCAGCGTCTCGTGCATGTGCTGGAGCTGGTCCTGCATGGTGGCGACCAGCAGATGCACCTTGGAGGGGAAGTAGCGGTAGAGGGTGCCGAGGGCGACGCCCGAGGACTCCGCGACCTCGCGCATCTGCACGGCGTCGAAGCCGCCACGGGACGCCAGCTTGGCGCTGGTGTGCAGGATGCGGCGGCGTCTGGCCTCCTGACGCTCGGTCAGGGGAGGACTCGCGGGAAGCGTCGGCCTGGCCGCCTTGGATTCCGTAGTCATATTTCCCATTCCGTGGCATTCCGTCCGCAATGCGGCGAGTGCCGGTGGTGTGATCGGCACAGCATGGCAGGGGGGCGGGTGGTGGCGCGAATCACCTGGTGCGGCTCTTTTCGCATCGTTCTCGGCCGGTAGATTCGGAGCTCGGTGAACTGATCAGTAGCCAATCAGTTCTGAAACTTGTTCTAGATTACCGCCAGCGGTTACGCTCCGGCGAAAGTCCAGTGAGAAGGGGGCCGAGCGTGACCGCAGAGGCCGTCCAGGCAGCCGCGCCTCGCCCCGCAGAGGCCCCCTCGGCCTCCGCCCCGGCCCATGGTGAGCGCCCCCTGCGCATCGCGATGCTCACGTATAAGGGGAACCCGTTCTGCGGCGGACAGGGCGTCTACGTACGCCATCTCTCCCGCGAACTGGCCCGGCTCGGCCACACCGTCGAGGTGATCGGCGCCCAGCCCTATCCCGTCGTCGACGACGGGGTGATCCTGACCGAGCTGCCGAGCCTGGACCTCTACCGCCAGCCGGACCCGTTCCGTACGCCGAAGCGCGGCGAGTACCGCGACTGGATCGACGCCCTTGAGGTCGGCACGATGTGGACCGGCGGCTTCCCCGAGCCGCTGACCTTCTCGCTGCGGGCCCGGCGCCATCTCGCCGCCCACCGCGGCCGGTTCGACGTCGTCCACGACAACCAGACCCTCGGCTACGGCCTGCTCGGCGGGCCCGGCGCGCTCGGTGCCCCGCTGGTCACCACCATCCACCACCCCATCACCGTCGACCGGCGGCTCGACCTGGCGGCGGCCAACGGCTGGAAGCGCCGCGCCTCCGTGCGCCGCTGGTACGGCTTCACCCGGATGCAGAAGCGCGTCGCCCGCCGGCTGCCGTCCGTGCTGACCGTCTCCGGCTCCTCCCGTCAGGAGATCGTCGACGACCTCGGCGTCCGCCCCGACCGCATCCACGTCGTCCACATCGGCGCCGACACCGAGCTGTTCTCGCCGGATCCCGCCGTCCCCGAGGTGCCCGGACGGATCGTCACCACCTCCAGTGCGGATGTGCCCCTCAAGGGTCTGATCCACCTCGTCGAGGCGCTCGCCAAGGTGCGCACCGAGCAGCCCGACGCCCATCTGGTGGTCGTCGGCAAGCGCGCCGACGACGGGCCGGTCGCCGCCGCCATCGAACGGCTCGGCCTGTCCGGCGCCATCGAATTCGTCAAGGGCATCACCGACGGCGAACTCGTCGACCTCGTCCGCGGCGCCCAGATCGCCTGCGTCCCCTCCCTCTACGAGGGCTTCTCACTGCCCGCCGCCGAGGCCATGGCCACCGGCACCCCGCTGCTGGCCACCACCGGCGGCGCCATCCCCGAGGTCGCCGGGCCGGACGGTGAGACCTGCCTGGCGGTGCCCCCGGGCGACGCCGACGCGCTGGCCGGCGGGCTGCTCCGCCTCCTGGGCGACGCCCCGTTGCGCCGCCGGCTCGGTGCGGCCGGCCGGGAGCGGGTGCTGGCCCGCTTCACCTGGCGGCAGGCCGCCCTCGGTACCGCCGAGCGCTACCGCGAGGCCATCGCCCTCCAGGGCGGCGCCGCCCGCACCCTCTCCGGCGCGCCCACCGCCACCGCGCCGAGCGCCGCCGGACGCGTCTAGCGGCCCGCCCGGCCCGTAGTTCCTTCGCAGCCACCACCGCCACCCACCGCCGGACGAAAGCAGAACGCCGTGCTGACCGTCGACTTTTCCCGCTTCCCGCTCGCCCCGGGCGACCGCGTGCTCGATCTGGGGTGCGGCGCCGGCCGGCACGCCTTCGAGTGCTACCGGCGCGGCGCGCAGGTCGTCGCCCTCGACCAGAACGGCGAGGAGATCCGCGAGGTCGCCAAGTGGTTCGCCGCGATGAAGGAGGCGGGCGAGGCCCCGGCGGGCGCCTCCGCCACCGCCATGGAGGGCGACGCGCTCAACCTGCCCTTCCCCGACGACAGTTTCGACGTCGTGATCATCTCCGAGGTGATGGAGCACATCCCGGACGACAAGGGCGTGCTCGCCGAGATGGTCCGGGTGCTGCGCCCCGGCGGCCGGATCGCCGTCACCGTGCCCCGCTACGGCCCCGAGAAGGTCTGCTGGGCCCTCAGCGACGCCTATCACGAGGTCGAGGGCGGCCACATCCGCATCTACCGAGGCGACGAACTGCTCGGCAAGATGCGGGAGGCGGGCCTGGAACCGTACGGCACGCACCACGCCCACGGGCTGCACAGCCCCTACTGGTGGCTCAAATGCGCCTTCGGGGTGGACAACGACAAGGCGCTGCCGGTGCAGGCGTACCACAAGCTGCTGGTCTGGGACATCATGAAGAAGCCGCTGGCCACCCGGCTCGCCGAACGGGCGCTCAACCCCGTCATCGGCAAGAGCTTCGTCGTCTACGCCACCAAGCCGCACCTTCCCGCGGCGCCCGACGCCGCGGAGGCGGACGAGCCCGCCGCCGCACCCGCCACGAAGGCCGCCGAGCCGGCCGCCGGGCGGACCGGCAAGTCCCGCACCTCCGCGCGGCCCGCCACCGCCAAGGCATCCGCCAAGACACCCGCCAAGTCCCCGGCGAAGCGCGGCGCTTCGTCCACCGCCAAGCCCTCCTCCGGGGCCGCCAAGTGACGAGTCCCGGGCGTACCGAACGGCTCGTCCTGCCGGGCGTGCTCACCGCCGACCAGGCTGCCCGCACGGTCGCCGGCATCCTCGCGACCCAGCGGCCGGACGGCGCCATCCCCTGGTTCCGGGGCCACCACCTCGACCCGTGGGACCACACCGAGGCCGCCATGGCCCTGGACGCGGCCGGCGAACACGAGCGCGCCGAGGCCGCGTACGACTGGCTGCTGCGGCACCAGAACCCGGACGGGTCCTGGTACGCGGCCTACGCCGACGGCGACGCCGCGGCCCCCACCGACCGCGGCCGGGAGACCAACTTCTGCGCCTACCTCGCGGTCGGCGTCTGGCACCACTTCCTGTCCACCGGCGACGAGGCCTTCCTCGACCGCATGTGGCCCGCGGTCCACTCGTCGATCGGATTCGTGCTGGAGCTCCAGCAGCCCGGCGGGGAGATCGGCTGGAAGCGCGAGGACGACGGCACACCGGTCAACGAGGCGCTGCTGACCGGCTCGTCCTCCATCTACCAGGCACTGCGCTGCGCCCTGGCCCTCGCCGACCAGCGCGAGGAGCCGCAGCCCGACTGGGAGCTGGCGGCCGGCCGGCTCGGCCATGCGATAAGCAGCCACCCCGAGCGGTTCCTGGACAAGGGCCGCTACTCCATGGACTGGTACTACCCGGTCCTGGGCGGCGCGGTTCGCGGCCAGCCGGCCAGGGACCGTATCGACGCCGACTGGGAACGCTTCGTCGTGCCCGGCCTGGGGGTGCGCTGCGTCCTGCCCAACCCCTGGGTCACCGGCGGCGAGAGCGCGGAACTGGCGCTGGCGCTGTGGGCGATGGGGGAGTCCGAGCGGGCCGTGCAGATCCTCAAGTGGATCCAGCACCTGCGCGCCGAGGACGGCATGTACTGGACCGGCTACGTCTTCGACGACGACGCGATCTGGCCCCGCGAACGCACCTCCTGGACCGCCGGTTCGCTGCTGCTCGCGGTCGCGGCCTTGGGCGGCGACGAGGCCACCACCACGGTCTTCGGCGGCGAACGGCTGCCGACGGGACTGGATCCGGACTGCTGCCGGTAGGAGGCCGGCGGGGGCGCGCCCGGAATGCGGAGGACGAGCCAGGGCGGCCGCACTAATGTGCGTCACATGACTCTTCAAGGCTCCCTCACCCACGAGGAATACTGCGACCGGCTCCTCGCCGAGACCGGCACGCTCCGCGAGATCGTGCGCAGCGCCGATCTCTCGGCGACCGTGCCGACCTGCCCCGACTGGACGCTGGCCGACCTCGTCCGGCATGTGGGCGGTGCGCACCGCTGGGTCGGCACGATCGTCGCCACCCGCGCCGCGGAGAGCGTCGACCCCGCCGACGTCCCCGAGGGGGCCGGGCCCGAGGGCGAGGACGCGGCGGCGCTGGACGCGTGGCTGGCGGCGGGCGTCGAGCAGACCGTCGCCGCGCTGCGGGAGGCCGGCCCCGATACGGAGGTGTGGAGCTGGACGCCGGCGCAGCACACCGGGTTCTGGGCCCGCCGGATGGCCCATGAGACGGTCATCCACCGGGCGGATGCCGCGCTCACCGCCGGTATCCCCTTCGACGTCCCGGCGCCGGTCGCCGCGGACTGTCTGGAGGAGTGGCTGCAGATCTGTGAACTGCCGCTGGTGGTGGCCCGCTTCGCCGAACGCGGGACCACGCTGTGCGGCCCCGGCCGGACGATTCACGTCCACGCCACCGACGCCCCGCCCGGCCTGAACGCCGAGTGGCTGCTCGACCTCACGGGCGAGGCGCCCACCCACCGCCGCACCCATGAAAAGGCGGCGGTCGCGCTGCGCGGCCCCCTCACCGACGTCCTGGCCGTCCTCTACCGCCGGCTGCCCGCCGACAGCGACCGGGTCGAGGTGCTGGGCGAGCGCGCGCTGCTCGACCAGTGGCTGTCGTGGGCGTCCTTCGGGTGAGCGGCCGGCCGCGGTCAGGAGCTCAGCCTGACAGGCGACGAGGGCACCGTCCAAAGATCGGCGGCGAGCGGCTCCCGACGGGGCTGGATCCGGACTGCCGACTGCCGTAGATGTCCGGATATTTCTTCGTCGGCGTATTACGGCCGACATTCTCCGGCCTATGCGTTGAATCCGAAATGGTGGAGTGCTTGCATTGCGTTTCTCGGACTATTAACGACAGGCCCTTGAAGCCTTTGGCCTCGGGATTGCGGTCTGATAGCCTTTTCAAGATCACTCCGTGACCGGGAGTGTGTTTGAAGGCGAGGGGGATATAAGTGAATCGCGAACGAGTATTCAGCGTGATCGCGGGTGCGGCCATTCTTGGTGTACTCGGTTCGGGTGTAGCGTCGGCTGCTCCGAAGGATGGCGCATCGAATGGCGATGTGTCCATCAAGGCCATCACGGCTCTTAAGCACGTTAAGAGGGCTGGCGAAGTCTGCGGTACTGACGTGATCGACAAGGAGACGGGTCGGGGCAAGACCACCTTGGTGATGAACGTCAAGAAGGGCGTGGCGAGCCAGGTCAGCGCGCAGATGGAAATCTCCAAGGGCGCGATATCTGCAGGCGTGGGATATGACGTCACGAAGTCCATTGAGGTCGCGAAGGAGACTCGCTTCGAAGTCCCCAAGGGAAAGTTTGGCACCATCGAGGCGTACGTGCAGTACGCCCTTTACCGCGGGGACATTTACACGAATAACGGGATGGGTGTGGACCCCAAGTTCCCGACCGGGAAGATGGCAACCGTGATGAAGCCGATCGGGGTTTGCTTCAACGAGTGGGCAAAATAGCCGCTTGGCGCTCGGATGCAGGCTACTGCCGTTGAAGTGGCACCTGGTGATTCAGGCGGGCGCCTCGCGAGCGGAGTCGGCGGGTGTCAGGAGTTGAGTTCGGCCAGCACCCGTAGCGTATGCGGGTCCGGTGCGGTGACCAGGAGGTCGCTGACCGGGCCCGCGCGCCACAACTCCAGCCGCTCGGCGATCCGTTCGCGCGGCCCGACCAGCGAGATCTCATCGGCGAAGGCGTCCGGTACGGCGCGTACCGCCTCCTCCTTACGGCCTTCGAGGAAGAGCCGCTGCACCCGCCGGGCCTCCTCCTCGAAGCCCATCCGCGCCATCAGATCGGCGTGGAAGTTCCTGGCGGCGTGTCCCATCCCGCCGATGTAGAAGCCGAGCATCGCCTTGACCGGCAACAGCCCCTCGGCGACGTCGGCACAGACCAGGGCGCGTGCCATGGGCGCGATGACGAAGCCGTCCGGGGCACCGGCCAGCGAGGCCCGGTAGACGTCGGTGCGCTGCGGCGACCAGTACAGCGGCAGCCAGCCGTCCGCGATCCGGGTCGTCTGGGCGATGTTCTTGGGCCCTTCCGCACCCAGCAGGACGGGGAGGCGGTCGCGCAGCGGGTGGGTGATGGCCTTGAGCGGTTTGCCCAGTCCGGTGCCGTCCGGGCCGCGATAGGGGTGCGGGTGGAAGACCCCGTCCGAGGTCACCGGCCCCTCCCGGCGCAGGACTTGCCGGATCACGTCCACGTATTCCCGGGTGGCGGTCAGCGGGCTCTTGGGGAACGGCCGCCCGTACCACCCCTCGACGACCTGCGGCCCCGACAGTCCCAGGCCCAGCAGCAGCCGGCCACCGGAGAGATGGTCGAGGGTCAGGGCGTGCATGGCGGTGGCGGTGGGGGTGCGGGCGGCCATCTGGACGATGCCGGTGCCGAGTTTGATCCGGGAGGTGTGGGCGCCGATCCAGGTCAGCGCGGTGAAGGCGTCCGAGCCCCAGGCCTCCGCGGTCCAGACCGAGTCATAGCCCAGACGCTCCGCCTCGCGGGCCAGTTCGAGGTGCCGGGGGTCCGGGCCGCGGCCCCAGTAGCCCAGGTGCAGACCGAGTCGCATGCTGATCGCCCCTCTTCTGCGGTGGCCGAGGGTTCCGGGGTGCGTGCTGGGTGCTGGACGATGAATGCTGACGGTGCGTCAGTTCGATCCGTGCCCGCGCACTGTACGACCGGGCGGCTGGGGGCGCAACGGGTGGTGGCCCGCTACCTGAGCCAGGCCGGCTCCAGCGACCGCACCTCGTCGCGGTGGCCCCGTACCAACTCGAAGAACTGCTCCGGGGCCGACTCGAACAAGGCACACAGGGAGACGTAGAGGCGATACGCCTCGTCGGGCATCTCGTACGGGCAGTGGACCGCCGCGCACTGCCACCAGTCGGACGTCGAGCTGACCAGCTGGACGCCGCACTGTGGGCACGGCGGAGCGGCTATTGAGGCTTGCTCGTCCCGCACCCGTAGCAGATCGCCCACCCGTCCTGGGTGGTCGTCATCTCCTGCCCACACTTCTCGCACGTCGCTCGCGTCTCGTACAGATCCTTGTTGCACTGCATCGGCCCTCCAAGGGGAGTGGTGATTCTGCCATTGACCAGTGAGTAACGGCAGACCTGCGGCCGGCCGTCGCCGCGGTGTACGGACGCCCCCGCTTCCCGCGGACGCACGGCAAAGCGCCCCGCCCCTGAGGGGCGAGGCGCCGAAGGACCGCTGGGTGTCCGGTGTCAGCCGCGCTGGATGCCGGTGGTGTCCTGCAGGACGCCTCGGCGGCCGTCCTGGGTCTGGGCGATCAGCGCCTGGCCGCGCTGCTCCACCGCGAGGTACCAGGTGCCGGGCGCCAGTTCGGCGATCGGCGCCGGCGAGCCGTCCTCGCCGTACAGCGGCCGCGCGACGGGCACCGCGAACCAGAACGGCGCGAAGTCCGCCGGGCTGCCGGCCGCCTGGGTGGCGCCGGCCGCGCCCCCGGCCGTCCCGTCGGCGGCGGGCGCCTGCTGGCCGTAGGTCTGGCCGCCCTGGGGCTGCTGCTGGCCGCCCGGGTAGCCGTAGCCCTGGCCCGCCTGCTGCTGGGCGCCGGGGTAGCCGTAACCCGGGTTGGGGCCCGCACCGTAAGGGGCCCCGGCGGGCTGCGGCTTGGGGGCGCCGATCAGGGCGACCTTGAGTGCCGGGACCAGCGGCGTGGCGACGGCGCCGCCGGCCAGGATCAGGGTGGCGATCAGGCCGATGATCAGGCCGGCGCCGGCGCTGGGGGAGTCGACGATGGTCCAGAACGCCGTCCACGCCGCGAAGATGCTGAGGGCGACACCGAACTGACCGAGGTCGAGCCCCGCGACCTTGCGCGGCTGCGGCAGCAGCCGGGTGAGGACGATGATCGCCGCGGCGATCACACCCGCCAAGTACACGCTCATGACGGTCCGCAGCGAGTCCCAGGCGTTCGGGCTGGAGTAATCCTGGGCCTGCTGGCAGTACTTGGCGGGCAGGCCGGAGCAGTCCGGGCCGCCGGTAAGGCTGAGGAACGAGGCGATGAACAGCAGCACCGCTGCTCCGATCACCACGCCGTCGCCTCGAGTGAGGGAGCGGATGTTCACGTAAAGGTCCTTTGTCGGTTCGTGGGTCCGGTCGTCGCTGTTGCGGTGCGCGCAGTGCGAGGCACGGCGGGGGCCACCCATCGTAAAGGGGAACCTGCCGCCGAATCCGGCGGGCTCTCGTGTTCGTTTCCCCGCGCGCACGGCAGCTCGTATCGGACCCGGTATCGGAGGGATTCGCAGCCGTTGCCGGCGGCCCGGTCAGTGCGTCAAGAAGTCCGTAATGCCCTCGGTGATCCCACGGGCTGCTTTCTGCCGCCAGTGTGCGTCGGTCAATTCCGCGGCGTCCTTCGGGTCACGCATATTCCCGCACTCGATGAACACCTTCGGCACGGTCGAGAGGTTGAGGCCGCCGAGATCGGAACGCACGTCGAGTCCGGTGCCGTGGCCGATGTAATTGGACGGTGCGCTCCCGGTGACCGCGCGGAACCGGCCGGCCAGCCGCTCGCCCAGCCGCCGCGAGGGCGCCACGATCGCGGCGGTGTCGGCCGGTCCGGCCGTGACGCGCGCCGGGAGTATGACGTGGAAACCGCGGTTCCCCGGGGCCGAGCCGTCGGCGTGGAGGGAGAGCGCGGCGTCGGCGTGCGCCTTGTTCCCGACGGCGGCGCGCTCGTCCACGCACGGCCCGTACCGGTGGTCGCCGTCCTGGGTGAAGACGACCTTGGCGCCCTCTTCCTGGAGGAGGGTGCGGACGCGGTGGGCGACGTCCAGCGTGAACGACGCCTCGGCGTAGCCGTCGTCGGTGGAGGTGCCGGTGGTGTCGCACTCCTTGCGGGCGTTGCCGATGTCCACCTGCCGGGCGATCTCCCGCCCGTGATCACGGTTGTGCGGATTGTGGCCCGGGTCGAGGAGCACGACCTTGCCCTTGAGGCTGCCGTGCGAAGCGCCCTTGCCCGGGTCGCGGCCGGTGCCGCCGGGGCCGCTCGCGCCCGCGGCCCCGCTGCCCGGCGACCGGCTCGCGGCGGGCGGCCCGGCTCCGTGCGCCGGCCCGCCGTCGCCGCCCGACGTCCGCCAGAGCAGCCAGCCCCCCAGGCCGGCGACCACGACGGTGGTCAGTACGGCGAGGAGGGCGCCGCGCAGGCGGCGGTGCGGTGGGTAAGTACTGCCGTTCGACACGTCCGCGATGGTAGCCGCCTCAGATGCCGGACCCGGTGCGCCGCAGAACGTGCAGCGAACCGTGGGACGACACCTCGGTGAACGCACCGGACTCAAGCGCCCTGCGGTAGATGCGGTACGGGGCCTGGCCGCCGTCCGCCGGGTCCGCGAACACATCGTGGATCACCAGCAGTCCGCCGGGTGCGAGATGCGGCGCCCAGCCCTCGTAGTCGGCGCCGGCGTGCTCGTCGGTGTGCCCGCCGTCGATGAAGACCAGGCCGACCGGGGCCTGCCAGACGGCCGCGACCTGCGGCGACCGGCCCACCAGGGCGATCACCTGGTCCTCCAGGCCCGCGGCGTGCAGGGTGCGGCGGAAGGTGGGCAGGGTGTCCATCCGGCCGACCTCCGGGTCGACGACACTCGGATCGTGGTACTCCCAGCCGGGCTGCTGCTCCTCGCTGCCCCGGTGGTGGTCCACGGTGACGGCCATCACCCCGCCCGTGCGCGCGGCGTCCGCGAGCAGGATCGTGGACCGGCCGCAGTACGTGCCGACCTCCACCAGCGGCAGCCCGAGCGTCGCCGCCTCGGCCGCCGCCGCGTACAGGGCGAGGCCCTCGTCCACGGGCATGAAGCCCTTCGCCGCCTCGAACGCGGCGAGTATCTCCGGCTGCGGAGCGGTCGGAGCCGTGGGAGCGGGCATGGGCTTCCTCCTGAGGGTGCGGTCAGGGGCTCATCGTGCCGTACGGGGTGGGGCGGGCGGTGTGCGGGTGGGTGCTGTGCGGGGGCCCGGGCCGGACATTCGGATATCGGCACGGGGCTCGGAATTCCTGACCCCGGGGACCCGCGTTTGTATCGCCCTCAGGCGTGTATCGCTCTCCCGATCCCCGATCCCCGATCCCCGATGCCCGATCCCCGATGCCCAAAGCGGCAAATTCGCATGCGGGGGAGTAGAGGGGGAGAGGCGCCGGGGC
>NZ_SDIF01000075.1 GCF_004122735.1 Streptomyces sioyaensis
GTGGCCCATGGACTCGGCGTGGAGTCGACCTCGACGATGCTGATGGGCACCGGCGAGACCAACGCCGAGCGGATCGAGCATCTGCGGATGATCCGCGACGTCCAGGACCGTACGGGCGGCTTCCGCGCCTTCATCCCGTACACCTACCAGCCGGAGAACAACCACCTGAAGGGCCAGACGCAGGCCACTCTCTTCGAGTACCTGCGCATGATCGCCATCGGCCGGCTCTTCCTCGACAACGTCGCGCACATCCAGGGCTCGTGGCTGACCACCGGCAAGGAGATCGGTCAGCTGTCGCTGCACTACGGCGCGGACGACCTCGGCTCGATCATGCTGGAGGAGAACGTGGTCTCCTCGGCCGGCGCCAAGCACCGCTCCAACCGCACGGAGATCATCGACCTGATCCGCAAGGCGGGCCGGGTCCCGGCCCAGCGCGCGACGACCTACGAGCACCTGCTCGTGCACGACGACCCGGCCAACGACCCGGTCGACGACAAGGTCGTCTCGCATCTGTCCTCGACGGCGATCGAGGGCGGCACCGCCCATCCGGAGCTGAAGCTCGTCGAGACCAACTGACCCCGCGATGCTGACACTTCACCGCGTGCGCGGTGTCCGGCTCGTCCCCGACGGGGAGTCGGCCGCCGGCCATGCGGTCGTCGTCGACGGCGGCCGGATCGCCGCCATCGGGCCGTACGAGGAACTGCTCGCGGCCTACGGCATGGGGATCCCCCCTGGTCGGGCGCAGTCGGGAGCTCGGGGGAGGGCGCGGGTCCGGGAGTGGGACGGCGTGCTGACCCCCGGCCGTACCGAACCGGACGGCGCCGCGCTGCTGGAGGCCGTCTACCACCCCGACCCGCGCGAGGCCGGGGAGCTCGGCAGCGAGCCGATCGGGGGCGCGGCGCTCGCCGCGCTCGACATGACCGAGGCGCGCTGGGGCGCCAGCGCCCGCCGGGGCATGCAGCGTCTGCTGGCCCTCGGTACGACGGCGCTGACCGGGCCGTTCACCCGGCCCGCGGTCCGTACGGCCGTCCAGCGGTCCGGGCTCGCGGAGGTGCCCGGCGGCCGCCCGCGGGCGCTGACCGTCGGCGCCGCGGCCGATTTCGCCGTCTTCGCCGAGGACGGCAGCGCGCTGGCCACGGTGCTGGCCGGCCGTCTCGTCCATCGCCGCCGCTGAAACGGAGCGGCCCGTGCCGCTCGGCGGCGCCGGTTCCGGCGTCCGGCCGTGCCCGGTGCGGGCCCGGGACCGGGCACGGTGGACAATGGCCGGGTGACCCGAGCATCCCTGGACAAGCAGCCGCACGAAGTCGCCGCGATGTTCGACGACGTGGCGGCACGGTACGACCTCACCAACGATGTCCTCTCCCTGGGGCAGGCGCGGCTGTGGCGCAAGGAGGTGGAGCGGGCGGTGGCCGCCCGCCCCGCCGAGCGGGTGCTCGACCTCGCGGCCGGAACGGGCACCTCCTCGCTGCCGTTCGCCGGGGCCGGTGCGTACGTCGTGCCCTGCGACTTCTCCGTCGGCATGCTGGGCGAGGGCAAGAAGCGCCGCCCGTGGCTGCCGTTCACGGCCGGTGACGGCACCCGGCTGCCGTTCGCGGACGGGGTGTTCGACGCGGTCACCATCTCCTTCGGGCTGCGCAACATCCAGGACACCGATGCCGCGCTGGCCGAGCTCCACCGGGTCACCAAGCCCGGCGGACGCCTGGTGATCTGCGAGTTCAGCGAGCCGACCTGGGCGCCGTTCAGGACCGTCTACACCGAGTACCTGATGCGTGCGCTGCCGCCGGTCGCCCGTGCGGTCAGCAGCAACCCGGACGCCTACGTCTACCTCGCCGAGTCCATCCGCACCTGGCCGAACCAGCCCGAACTCGCCGCCCGGCTCCAGGGCGTGGGCTGGACCGAGGTGGCCTGGCGCAATCTGACCGGTGGCGTCGTGGCACTGCACCGGGGGCGCAAGCCGGCCGGGAGCTGACGGCAGCAGGCAGCCAGCAGCGGGCGGTTCGCGGGCGCGGGAGGCACGGGGTCACGGCACAACCCTTCAGGTTCTGCTCACCACGGCCCCCATAGACTGCCCGTGCCCGGTGCCGGTCGGCACCCAGAAATCCAGATATCGACTTCCGGGAGACAGCACCGTGACCGAGTCCGCGTCCGTGACCGATTCCGTGACCACAGCCCGCTCGGAGCACAGTGCGGACGTGATCGTCGTCGGTGCCGGGCCCGCCGGCTCGGCGACCGCGTATCACCTCGCCAAGTCCGGTCTGGACGTGCTCCTGCTGGAGAAGACCGCGTTCCCGCGCGAGAAGGTCTGCGGTGACGGGCTGACCCCGCGCGCCACCAAGCAGCTGGTCGCGATGGGCATCGACATCTCCGAGGAAGCGGGCTGGCTGCGCAACAAGGGCCTGCGGATCATCGGCGGCGGCTCCCGGCTCCAGCTCGACTGGCCGGAGCTGGCCTCGTACCCGGACTACGGACTGGTCCGCAAGCGCGACGACTTCGACGAGCAGCTGGCCCGGCAGGCGCAGAAGGCCGGCGCGCGGCTGTACGAGCGCTGCAACGTCGGCGCGCCGATCGTCCACGAGCTGACCGGCCACATCACCGGCGTCCACGCCAAGCTGGGCGAAGACAAGACCCCGGTCACCTTCCACGCCCCGCTGGTCGTCGCCGCCGACGGCAACTCCACCCGGCTCTCGCTGGCCATGGGGCTGCACCGGCGCGAGGACCGCCCCATGGGCGTGGCCGTGCGGACGTACTTCACCTCGCCCCGGCACGACGACGACTACCTGGAGTCCTGGCTGGAGCTGTGGGACCGCCGCGGCGCCCAGGACCGGCTGCTGCCCGGCTACGGCTGGATCTTCGGCATGGGCGACGGGACGAGCAATGTCGGCCTCGGCATCCTCAACTCCAGCTCCGCCTTCCGGGAGCTGGACTGGCGCGAGATCCTCAAGGCCTGGTGCGCGTCCATGCCGGAGGACTGGGGCTACACGCCGGAGAACATGACCGGCCCGATCCGCGGCGCTGCGCTCCCCATGGCCTTCAACCGGCAGCCGCACTACACCAAGGGCCTGCTGCTGGTCGGTGACGCGGGCGGTCTGGTCAACCCGTTCAACGGCGAGGGCATCGCCTACGCCATGGAGTCCGGCGCGCTCGCGGCCGAGGTCATCGTGCAGGCGCACGCCCGCGCCACCTACGCGCAGCGCGAGCTGGCCCTGCAGCGCTATCCGAAGATCCTCAAGGACACCTACGGCGGCTACTACTCCCTCGGCCGCGCGTTCGTGAAGCTCATCGGCAACCCCAAGGTCATGAAGGTCGCCACCCAGCGCGGTCTGACCCACCCGCTGCTGATGCGCTTCACGCTCAAGATGCTCGCCAACCTCACCGACCCCACGGGCGGTGACGCGATGGACCGCATCATCAACGGTCTGAGCAAGGTCGCACCGAAGGCGTGACAAACAGGCCGGCACCGGGCGGAGGCACGGTACCGGCCAGCTGAGCAGCGGCGGCGGTCCGGGAAATTTTCCGGGCCGCCGCCGTCACATTCTCCGGCCGGGATCCGTCAGTGCGACAACGACGGAATCTCCGGAGGAGAGCAGTGATGAACGCACGGATGAAGAACCCCGCAGTGGTCCTCCCCGAGGCCATGCAGCCCCTGCTCGACGTGGTCAAGGCGACGCGTCAGGGCGGGGTGCCGGAGGCGACGCTGGAGCTGGTGCACCTGCGCGCCAGCCAGATCAACGGCTGCAGCTTCTGCGTCGACGGGGGCGTCAAGAGCGCCCGGAAGAACGGGGTGAGTGACGAGCGGCTGTTCGCGGTGGCGGCCTGGCGGGAGGCGCCGTACTTCTCGGACGCCGAGCGCGCGGCCCTGGCGCTCACCGAGGCGGCCACCCGGCTCGCCGACAGCGCCGACCCGGTGCCGGACGCCGTCTGGGACGACGCCGCCGACCACTTCGACGAGCGGCAGCTGGCGGCGATCATCCTGACGATCGGGGTCACCAACCTCTTCAACCGGCTCAACGCGACCACCAGGCAGCCGGCGGGCGCGGGCTGGTGACCCGCCGGCCGGCCGCGGCCGTACGTGCCCCGGCCGGCCACGGCGCCACCTGCGGGTGAGCGCCGGTGGCGCCGTGCCGGACCGGTCCGGTCAGCCGACGGGGACGTGGGCCGGGGCCGGGAGGCGGCGTGCCGGGTCCGGGGCCGGCCGGTGGCGGGACGGGTCGGCCACCCGGTGGGCCGGGGCGGTCAGCCGCTCGGCGCCGGCCGGGACCGGCACCGCCGCGAAGATCGCGTTCTGCTGGTTCTGGAGCTCGCGCACCCGCGCGGGCGGGGTGCCCGGCAGCCGCTGCTCCTCGTACAGCTTGTGCGTCTGCAGCTGGGCCGCCTTGCTCTCGGGCGTGTGGAACTGCACCTCGAAGAGCTGGCCGGAGCGGGGCGCGCGCCAGGCGGAGTTGATCGCCTTGTAGCCGCTGCTCCGGTTCCAGGTGTTGGCCCAGCGGGTGGAGTCGTTGCCCCAGGCGGACAGCAGGTCGGCCGCGGTGTGCACGCCCTGGCTGTATTTCCCGGCCGGCCACTGGAGGGTGTAGCGGACCGCGTCATTGATCATGCCGAGCGAGGTGCCGACCGACTGCCCCGGCGACTCGTGCATCCAGGTGGCGACCTTCCGCTTGAGCGAGTTCGGCGACTTCAGCCGCTGGTCGAAGCCGATCAGATCGGCATGGCTGATCCGGGCGATCGCGCGGATCTGGGGGCTGATGGAGCGCTCGGCCCGCCGGGCGCGGGCCACGAAGGCGTCCACCTTCCGGTTGTCGGCGGCCTTCAGCCGCAGTCCGTCCTGGTGCCAGCCGCCGTCCGGGTCGGTGCCCGGGGTCCATACGGCGTGCGGGGCGGGGGCCGGGGCGGTCGCGGTCGCGGTGGGGACGGCGCCCAGGCCGAGGGCGGTGGCCAGTGCGGCGGCCGTCGCGGCCCGGGTGACGGTCCGGCGGGCGGTGCGGGGGATGTTCATCGGAGCGCGCGTGTCCTCTCTCTACGGATGCCGCGCGACGTCCTTGAGGGGACATGTGCGGCATATGGCGAGAGGTGCAACGTTCCGCACCGTTCATCGGTCGCTCCTACGGGCGGACTTCGACCCGTACGTGGCGCGATCGTGGCGCCACGCGGCGCGAATGGCCCGCCGGACGGCATGGCGGACCCGTCGGGCGCCGAGCGCGCGCACGCCGCCGACCAGGCCGGTGGACGGCATGCCGAAGGACCGTCCCTCCCGAGCGGCGAGAGAGACGGCCCTTGTGCGGCACCGGGTGCGCGGCGGTCCTAGAGGACGCGCACCGCGCCGGTCGGCTGGTCGTAGCTGAGCGGGCGCTCGACGATGCCGGTGCTGGGGTTCTGGGCACCGATGAACTTGCCGTCACCGATGTAGACACCGACGTGGTAGGCGCTGCCCGCGCTGCCCCAGTACAGGAGGTCGCCGACCTGGAGGTTGTCCAGGCCGACCTGGGTGCCGGCGGTGGACTGGTCCTGCGACACCCGCGGCAGGTCGATGCCGACCTGCTTGAACGCGGCCTGGGTCAGGCCGGAGCAGTCGTACGCCGAGGAGCCGGTGGCGCCGAGCACGTACGCCTTGCCGAGCTGCGCCTTCAGGAAGGAGACGAGGGTGGCGGAGGTGCCGGTGGCGCCGGACGGCGCGGACAGGGTCGTGCGCTCGGAGGAGCGCGACGCCCGGGCCTGCGCGGCCTCCTTGGCCTTGCGGGCCTCCTCGGCCTTCTTCTTGGCCTCGGCCTTGGCCTTCTTCACGGCCTCGGCCTTGTGCTTCTCCGCGGACTTGGCGGCCTTGGAGAGGGCGCTGTCCTGGAGGGCCTGACGCTCGTAGTTGAACGCGACCTGCTGAGCGGTGTCGGCGCTCCGCGCGGCGCTGGTGGCCAGCGCCGTCGTGATCGTCGGCATCTCCTGGGTTTCGGAGACGGGCTTTTCCGCGGCGTTGGCCGGCACGGTGGCGCCGGTCACCGCGAGGGTGAGGAAGCCACCGGTCACTCCCGCACGCAGCGCCCGCGAGGACGCGGAAGGACGGCGGGGCTTCCGGTGGCTGGGTATGAGTGCGTTCGGGGACATGGCAACTACGGCTATCAGGAGCCGCTGGTTGCTGCCAACAAAGGTGCAGTGCGCCACACTTGTCGTGTACGCGGCGAACAAAGCGGACTTTTTGCCTGCCCGGCGAGCCCGCGGCGGGATGCCCGAATTTCGCGATCATGTTCCTACGCATGGCATTTGCTGCTCGATGCGGTTCCGGCGGGCGCCTACCACTTCGGGCTCCGCCACGCCAAGGCTTCCCGGACGTCAAGAACTTAGTGCGTGAAATAGCGTGGGATAGGTCACTCTTGAGTGTCCGTTATGTTCCCGTGATCTGCCGCCGACCGCCGCTCGTGAACCGAAGCACGTACCGATGATCACGACGGGGTCACGAGCGGATCACGGCTACGGGCCGACCTCCACTAGCAGTTGGCCGCGTCCAGCACCAATTTGCCCATAGCGCCTCTCACTTGATAATGGCAACACCGCACTGACCAGCGGTAACCCAGGCGAATGTCACCTCTCGTGATCACTCGCACGCTTCGCGTATGAAGATCACCGCTCATCCGACTTCATGATCCTTCGCTGGGTGGTGGAGATCACAAAGGCGTAGGTCATCCCCGTGTCGCAGATCACAGACCGACGGGCATAAGATGCAGGCGGCTCGGGCTTGTGAACTGCCTCACATGTGCACGATCTCCACGGGGCGATCAGAGGGCCCGAGCGGACCGCCATCCAGTCATCGTCGACTGAAGGGAGCGAGGACGGTGAACGCTTACGCGCCCATCCTCGTACTGGGAGCCCTCGGGGCAGGCTTTGCGATCTTCTCCGTCGTGATGGCCACCCTCGTCGGGCCCAGGCGTTACAACCGGGCCAAGCTCGAGGCGTACGAGTGCGGGATCGAGCCGACGCCACATCCGTCCGGTGGTGGCCGCTTCCCGATCAAGTACTACCTGACGGCGATGCTCTTCATCGTCTTCGACATCGAGATCGTCTTCCTCTATCCCTGGGCCGTCACCTTCGACGCCCTGGGGCTTTTCGGGCTCGTCGAGATGCTCCTCTTCGCGCTCACCGTCTTCGTCGCCTACGCCTATGTCTGGCGTCGTGGCGGCCTGGAATGGGACTAGGGGGCACACATGGGACTGGAAGAGAAGCTGCCCAGCGGCTTTTTGCTGACCACCGTCGAACAGGCCGCGGGCTGGGTGCGCAAATCCTCGGTCTTCCCCGCGACCTTCGGGCTGGCCTGCTGCGCCATCGAGATGATGACGACCGGCGCCGGGCGCTATGACCTGGCCCGCTTCGGCATGGAGGTCTTCCGCGGCTCACCGCGGCAGGCGGATCTGATGATCGTGGCCGGCCGGGTGAGCCAGAAGATGGCGCCCGTGCTGCGGCAGGTCTACGACCAGATGCCGGACCCGAAGTGGGTGATCTCCATGGGGGTTTGCGCCTCGTCGGGCGGCATGTTCAACAACTACGCGATCGTGCAGGGCGTCGACCACATCGTGCCCGTCGACATCTATCTGCCGGGCTGCCCGCCGCGTCCCGAGATGCTGATGGACGCCATTCTCAAGCTGCACCAGAAGATCCAGCACACCAAGCTCGGGGTCAATCGGGAGCAGGCCGCCCGTGAGGCGGAGGAAGCGGCGCTCAAGGCGCTCCCGCTGATCGAGATGAAGGGGCTGCTGCGGTGAGTGAGCAGAAGAACCCCGAGGGTCCCGGCGAGCCGGCCGGCCAGAGCGGCCAGAACGGCCAGGAAGAAGCCGTGCCCGCGCAGCGCGAGGACACCGGCGAGGTGATCGGCACCCGCCGCGGGATGTTCGGCGCCGACAACGGCGGCGACACCACCGGCTACGGCGGCCTCGTCCGGACCGTCCGGCTGCCCGGCGCGAGCAGCCGGCCGTACGGCGGACCGGACGCGTCGGAGGGGTACGGGGAATTCGACGAGATCGCCGACGAGCTGGAGGGCGCCCTCGACGAACAGGGCCTGGTCCCCGAGAACGTCATCGAGAAGACCGTCGTCGACCGCGCGGAGCTGACCTTCCACATCGAGCGCGGCGCGCTGCCGGCGGTCGCCAGGATCCTGCGCGACGACCCGGCGCTCCGCTTCGAGCTGTGTACGGGCGTGAGCGGAGTCCACTTCCCCGGCGATACGGGCCGCGAGCTGCACGCCGTCTACCACCTGCGCTCGATCACCCACAACCGGCTCGTCCGGCTGGAGGTCTCGGCCCCGGACGCGGACCCGCACCTGCCCTCGCTCGTCGAGGTCTATCCGACCAACGACTGGCACGAGCGCGAGACCTACGACTTCTTCGGAATCGTCTTCGACGGCCATCCGGCGCTGACCCGGATCATGATGCCGGACGACTGGCAGGGCTTCCCGCAGCGCAAGGACTACCCGCTCGGAGGGATTCCCGTCGAGTACAAGGGCGCCCAGATTCCGGCTCCCGACCAGCGGAGGTCGTACAGCTGATGACTACTGCACCGCACTCGCACTCCTCGAACGGCCACCGCACCGCGAGCGACTTCGACACCCAGCAGTCCCTCGCCCGGGAGACCACCGAGGGGACCGTCTACAACGTCTCCGGTGGGGACTGGGACGAGATCGCGGCCGCCGCCGTGAAGTCCGACGACGAGCGGATCATCGTCAACATGGGGCCGCAGCACCCCTCCACCCACGGCGTGCTCCGGCTGATCCTGGAGATCGACGGCGAGACCGTCACCGAGGCCCGCTGCGGCATCGGCTATCTGCACACCGGCATCGAGAAGAACCTCGAATTCCGGACCTGGACGCAGGGCACCACCTTCGTCACGAGGATGGATTACCTCACCCCCTTCTTCAACGAGACGGCCTACTGCCTGGCCGTGGAGAAGCTGCTCGGCATCACCGGGGACATCCCCGACCGGGCCTCGGTGATCCGCGTGCTGCTGATGGAGCTCAACCGGCTCTCCTCCCACCTGGTGTGCATCGCCACCGGCGGGATGGAGCTGGGCGCCACCACGATCATGATCTACGGCTTCCGCGACCGTGAGCTCATCCTCGACATCTACGAGCTGATCACCGGCCTGCGGATGAACCACGCCTACATCCGCCCCGGCGGCCTCGCCCAGGACCTGCCCCCCGGGGCGGTCGACCAGGTGCGCGAGTTCGTCAAGAAGATGCGGAAGAACCTCGGCGAATACGACAAGCTCGCCACCGGCAACCCCGTCTTCAAGGGCCGGATGGAGGGCATCGGCTATCTCGACCTGGCCGGCTGCATGGCCACCGGCGCCACCGGCCCCATCGTCCGCGCCGCCGGACTCCCGCACGATCTGCGCAAGTCGCAGCCGTACTGCGGCTACGAGGACTACGACTTCGAGGTGCCGACCGCCGACACCTGCGACGCGTACGGCCGGTTCCTGATCCGGCTGGAGGAGATGCGCCAGTCGCTGCGGATCGTCGAGCAGTGCCTGGACCGGCTGGCGCCCGGCCCGGTGATGGTCGCGGACAAGAAGATCGCCTGGCCCGCCCAGCTGGCCCTCGGCCCGGACGGTCTCGGCAACTCCCTCGACCACATCAAGAAGATCATGGGCACCTCGATGGAGGCCCTGATCCACCACTTCAAGCTGGTCACCGAGGGCTTCCGGGTCCCGCCGGGACAGACCTACGCGGCCGTCGAGTCACCCAAGGGCGAGCTGGGCGTGCATGCGGTCAGCGACGGCGGCACCCGCCCCTACCGGGTGCACTTCCGCGACCCGTCCTTCACCAATCTTCAGGCCATGGCGGCGATGTGCGAGGGCGGCCAGGTCGCCGACGTCATCGTCGCCGTCGCGTCCATCGACCCCGTGATGGGAGGCGTCGACCGGTGAACGCCACCGAGGCAAACCACGACGTGCAGCTGGGAATGCCCGCGCTCCCCGCCCCCGACTACCCGGCGGACGTCCGGGCCCGGCTCGAAGCGGACGCCAAGGAGGTGATCGCCCGCTACCCCGGCGCGCGTTCGGCGCTACTGCCGCTGCTGCACCTCGTCCAGGCCGAGGAAGGGCACGTCACCCGGACCGGCATCCGCTTCTGCGCCGAGCTGCTCGACCTGACCACCGCCGAGGTCACCGCGGTCTCGACCTTCTACTCCATGTACCGCCGCAAGGCGAGCGGTGACTACCAGGTCGGGGTCTGCACCAACACCCTGTGCGCGGTGATGGGCGGCGACGCCATCTTCGAGGACCTCAAGGAGTACCTCGGCGTCGGCAACGGCGAGACCACCGAGGACGGAGCGGTCACCCTCGAACACATCGAGTGCAACGCGGCCTGCGACTTCGCCCCGGTCGTGATGGTCAACTGGGAGTTCTTCGACAACCAGACCCCGCAGTCCGCCCGGCAGCTGGTCGACGACCTGCGGGCCGGCCGGACCGTCGAGCCCACCCGCGGCGCACCGCTGTGCACCTTCCGGCAGACGGCCCGGATGCTCGCGGGATTCCCCGACGAGCGCCCCGGCGCCGTCCAGGCCACCGGCGGCGCCGGGCCCGCCTCCCTGATCGGGCTGCGGCTGGCCAAGGGGGAGGTCGCCCCCGGGCGCGTCGACCACGTCATCGCGCCCCGTACCGCGCAGGCCCCCGCCGACGAACCGCCCTCCGGCCACGCCGACGCCCAGGCGCCCCCGGGCCACCCCAGTTCGCACGACGCACCGCACGAGACCTCGGCCTCCGACGACGACCACCCGGCCGGGCCCGCAGCAGAGGAGGGGGAGTGATGACAGTGGCAGCCGAGCACGGGGGCGCCTCCCGGCCCGGGGCCGGCGGCGAGGCCAGCCCCGAGAAGCTCCTCGCACCGGTCCTGTCCGCCTTCTGGGACCAGCCCGAATCCTGGACGCTGGAGACCTACCGCCGGCACGAGGGCTACGAGGGCCTGCGCAAGGCGCTCGCGATGCCCCCGGACGACGTGATCGCCTACGTCAAGGACTCCGGGCTGCGCGGCCGCGGCGGCGCCGGCTTCCCCACCGGGATGAAGTGGCAGTTCATCCCGCAGGGCGACGGCAAACCGCACTATCTCGTGGTCAACGCCGACGAGTCGGAGCCCGGGACCTGCAAGGACATCCCGCTCCTCTTCGCCAACCCGCACTCCCTCATCGAGGGCATCGTGATCGCCTGCCATGCGATCCGGTCGCGCCACGCCTTCATCTATCTGCGCGGGGAGGTCGTCCCCGTCCTGCGCCGGCTGCACGAAGCCGTGCGCGAGGCCTATGCGGCGGGCTTCCTCGGGAAGAACATCCTCGGCTCGGGACTCGACCTGGATGTGATCGTGCACGCGGGTGCCGGCGCGTACATCTGCGGTGAGGAGACCGCGCTGCTGGACTCCCTGGAGGGCCGTCGCGGACAGCCCCGGCTGCGTCCCCCCTTCCCGGCGGTGGCGGGCCTGTACGCCTGCCCCACCGTGGTGAACAACGTCGAGTCCATCGCGTCGGTTCCCGCCATCCTGCACAAGGGCAAGGACTGGTTCAGGTCGATGGGCAGCGAGAAGTCCCCGGGCTTCACGCTGTACTCGCTCAGCGGCCATGTCGCCCGCCCCGGCCAGTACGAGGCCCCGATGGGCATCACGCTGCGCCAGCTGCTGGACATGAGCGGCGGGATGCGCCGCGGCCACCGCCTGAAGTTCTGGACCCCCGGCGGCTCCTCGACACCGATGTTCACCGACGAGCACCTCGACGTCCCCCTGGACTACGAGGGCGTCGGCGCGGCCGGCTCGATGCTCGGCACCAAGGCGCTCCAGTGCTTCGACGAGACCACCTGCGTCGTACGGGCGGTCACCCGCTGGACCGAGTTCTACGCGCACGAGTCCTGCGGCAAGTGCACGCCCTGCCGCGAAGGCACGTACTGGCTGGTGCAGTTGCTGCGCGACATCGAAGAAGGGCGCGGCCGGCCCGAGGACCTCGACAAGATCGACGACATCGCCGACAACATCAACGGCAAGTCCTTCTGCGCGCTCGGCGACGGCGCCGCCTCGCCGATCTTCTCCTCGCTGAAGTACTTCCGCGAGGAGTACGAGCAGCACCTCACCGGCAAGGGCTGCCCCTTCGACCCCGCCAAGTCGACCCTCTGGGGCGACAACGACGCTCACCTGGGGGTGAATGCATGACCGTCACCACACCGGGGTCCAACAGCGGCTCCGCCACGGGCCCCTCGGGCGGCGGCGAGACGGCGATCCCGCCGGAGGACCTCGTCACCCTGACGATCGACGGCATCGAGATCTCCGTCCCCAAGGGGACGCTGGTCATCCGCGCCGCCGAACTCCTCGGCATCGAGATCCCGCGCTTCTGCGACCACCCGCTGCTGGACCCGGCGGGCGCCTGCCGGCAGTGCATCGTCGAGGTCGAGGGCCAGCGCAAGCCGATGGCCTCGTGCACCATCACCTGCACCGACGGCATGGTCGTCAAGTCGCAGCTGACCTCCCCGGTGGCCGAGAAGGCCCAGCGCGGCGTGATGGAGCTGCTGCTGATCAACCACCCGCTGGACTGCCCGGTCTGCGACAAGGGCGGGGAGTGCCCGCTGCAGAACCAGGCGATGCAGGTCGGCGACCCGGAGTCGCGCTTCGAGGGCAAGAAGCGCACCTTCGAGAAGCCGGTGCCGATCTCGACGCAGGTGCTGCTGGACCGCGAGCGGTGCGTGCTGTGCGCGCGCTGCACCCGCTTCAGCAACCAGATCGCCGGCGACCCGATGATCGAGCTGCTCGAACGCGGCGCCCTCCAGCAGGTCGGCACGGGGGAGGGCGACCCCTTCGAGTCGTACTTCTCCGGCAACACCATCCAGATCTGCCCGGTCGGCGCGCTCACCTCCGCCGCGTACCGCTTCCGCTCCCGCCCCTTCGACCTGGTCTCCTCGCCGTCGGTGTGCGAGCACTGCGCGGGTGGCTGTGCGACGCGTACGGACCACCGGCGCGGCAAGGTCATGCGGCGGCTGGCGGGCAACGACCCCGAGGTCAACGAGGAGTGGATCTGCGACAAGGGGCGGTTCGCGTTCCGCTACGCCCAGCAGCGCGACCGGCTGGAGCACCCCCTGGTGCGCAACCGGGAGTCCGGTGAACTGGAGCCGGCGAGCTGGCCGGCGGCACTTGAGGCGGCGGCCCGCGGGCTGTCCGCGGCAAAGGGTCGGGCCGGCGTGCTGACCGGCGGCCGGCTGACCGTCGAGGACGCCTACGCCTACGCCAAGTTCGCCCGGATCGCGCTGCAGACCCACGACATCGACTTCCGGGCCCGGCTGCACAGCGCCGAGGAGGCGGACTTCCTGGCGGCCCGGGTGGCCGGCCGAGGCCGGGACCTGGACGGCCGAGGCGTCACCTACACCGCGCTGGAGAAGGCACCGGCCGTCCTGCTGGCCGGTATCGAGGCCGAGGAGGAGGCCCCCGGCGTCTTCCTGCGGCTGCGCAAGGCGCACCGCACGAGCGGACAGCGTACTTTCGGGCTGGCAAGTTACGCCTCGCGCGGCCTGATCAAGGCCGGCGGCACGCTGCTGCCGGCCGCGCCCGGCACCGAGACCGAATGGCTGGACGCGCTCGCCGGCGGCGTCGGCCTGGAGGGCGAGGGGCAGGCGGCGGCCGAGGCGCTGCGCGCGGACGGCGCGGTGCTCGTCGTCGGTGAGCGGCTGGCGGCGGTGCCCGGCGCGCTGACCGCCGCGGTCCGCGCCGCCACCGCCACCGGCGCCCAGTTGGTGTGGATCCCGCGCCGGGCCGGTGAACGGGGCGCCGTCGAGGCCGGTGCGCTGCCCGGTCTGCTGCCCGGTGGCCGGCCGGCCACCGACCCGCGGGCCCGTGACGAGGTCGCCGCCGCCTGGGGCGTGGCCGCGCTGCCGCACCGGCACGGCCGGGACACCGGCCAGATCATCGAGGCCGCGGCGACCGGCGAGCTCGGTGCGCTGCTGGTCGGGGGCGTCGAGGTCGCGGACCTGCCGGACCCGGCCCGGGCGCTGACCGCCCTGGACGAGGTCGGCTTCCTGGTCAGCCTGGAGCTGCGGCCCTCGCAGGTCACCGAGCGGGCGGATGTGGTCCTTCCGGTGGCGGCCGTCGTGGAGAAGGCCGGCACGTTCCTCAACTGGGAGGGCCGGGCGCGGCTGTTCGAGGCGGCGCTCAAGCCGGACCAGATGACCCGCCGGCAGCTGTCGCCCGACTCCCGGGTGCTGCACATGCTCGCCGATGCCCTCGACGTCCATCTGGGTCTGCCGGACGTCCGTGCCGTACGGCGCGAACTGGACCGGCTCGGCGGCTGGGACGGTCCGTACGCCGGTGAACCCAGGGAGGCCGGGCGGGCGCTGCCCCGGCCCGACAGCGGCGAGGCCGTCCTCGCCGGCCACCGGCTCCTGCTGGACCAGGGGCTGCTCCAGGAAGGCGACGAGGCGCTGGCCGGTACCCGGCATGCCGCGCTCGCCCGGCTGTCGCAGACCACCGCGCAGGAGACCGGGGTCAAGGACGGCGACCTGCTCGCGGTGACCGGACCGGCCGGCTCGGTGCACCTGCCGCTCAAGGTCACGCCGATGCCCGACCGGGTGGTGTGGCTGCCGCTGAACTCCATGGGCGGTGGCGTCGCCGCCGACACCGGGGCGCACCCCGGTGACCTGGTGAAGATCTCCGCCGTCCCGGGTACGCCGGAGCCGGCCAAGGAGGTGGAGGCATGACGCAGCTCGGTCAACTGGCCGCGGCCGGCAGCACGCTGGCCCGCGAGGACCTGTCGTTGTTCGGCCACGACCCGTGGTGGCTCGTGGTCATCAAGGCGGTCTTCTGCTTCGCGTTCCTGATGCTGACGGTGCTGTTCTCGATCGTCTGGGAACGCAAGGTCGTCGCCTGGATGCAGCTGCGCATCGGCCCCAACCGGCACGGGCCCTGGGGCATGCTCCAGTCCCTCGCCGACGGCATCAAGCTGATGCTGAAGGAGGACCTGGTCGTCAAGCGGGCCGACAAGGTGGTCTATCTCCTCGCGCCCGTGGTGGCGGCCATCCCGGCCTTCATGGCGATCGCGGTGATCCCCTTCGGGCCCGCGGGCAACGAGGTCTCGATCTTCGGGGTCCGCACCCCGATGCAGCTGACCGACCTGCCGATCGGCATTCTCTACATCCTGGCCACGGCCTCGATCGGCATCTACGGCATCGTGCTGGCCGGCTGGTCGTCCGGTTCGACGTATCCGCTGCTGGGCGGGCTGCGCTCGTGTGCGCAGATGATCTCGTACGAGATCGCGATGGGGATGTCGTTCGCGGCGGTGTTCCTCTACTCCGGGTCGATGTCGACGTCGACCATCGTGGAGTCGCAGCAGAACCGGTGGTTCGTCCTGCTGTTGCCGGTGTCCTTCATCATCTACATCGTCGCGATGGTGGGCGAGACCAACCGCGCGCCGTTCGACATGCCGGAGTCCGAGGGCGACCTCGTCGGCGGCTTCAACACCGAGTACTCGTCGATCAAGTTCGCGATGTTCATGCTCGCCGAGTACGTCAACATGGTCACCGTCTCGGCGGTCGCGATCACCCTCTTCCTGGGCGGCTGGCGGGCACCCTGGCCCATCTCCACCTTCTGGGAAGGCGCCAACCACGGCTGGTGGCCGCTGCTCTGGTTCACCCTCAAGGTGCAGCTGCTGCTGTTCTTCTTCATCTGGCTGCGCGGCACTCTTCCCCGGGTGCGCTACGACCAGTTCATGAAGCTGGGCTGGAAGGTCCTCATCCCGGTCTCGCTGGTCTGGCTGATGCTGGTCGCGACCGTCCGGGCGCTGAAGAACGAGGGCTACAACTTCTCGCAGATCGTGCTGTACGTCGCCGGCGGCGCCGTCCTGCTGCTGCTGATCTCCCTGCTCGTGGACTTCTTCCGGCGCGGCGAGGCGGCGGAGGAGACCGACGGCGACGGGGCCTTCGACCCGATGGCCGGCGGCTTCCCGGTACCGCCGCTGCCCGGACAGAGCCTGCCGCCGGTGCCCCGCCGACGACCGCGCGGGGGCGACAGAGAGTTGATTGTCAGTGGCCGGGTGGACACTGTCAGTGACGATAACGCCCACGAGGGAAAGGGGGGCGACGGTGCCTGAGTTCCAGAACCCCGTGGCCGGCTTCGGCGTGACCTTCAAGGCCATGTTCAAGAAGCGGCTGACCGAGCAGTATCCGGAGGAGAAGAAGCCGACGGCGCCGCGCTTCCACGGCCGCCACCAGCTCAACCGCCATCCGGACGGGCTGGAGAAGTGCATCGGCTGCGAGCTGTGCGCCTGGGCCTGCCCGGCGGACGCGATCTACGTCGAGGGCGCGGACAACACCGACGAGGAGCGCTACTCCCCGGGCGAGCGCTACGGCCGCGTCTACCAGATCAACTATCTGCGCTGCATCCTGTGCGGCCTGTGCGTGGAGGCCTGTCCGACCCGCGCACTGACCATGACCAATGAGTACGAACTCGCCGACCGGTCCCGCGAATCGCTCATCTACACCAAGGAGGAGCTGCTCGCGGGCCTGGAGGACAGGATGGTCGACACCCCGCATGCGATCTACCCCGGCATGACGGAGAAGGACTACTACATGGGCCTGGTGAGCGAGTCCGCACCGGGGACCGTCCGTCAGGTCGCGGTCTCCAAGGGCGAGAAGCCGGACTCCGAGGGCAAGGGGGCGACGGCATGACCGGTCTGGCCGCCGCGGCCTCCATGACCTCCACCGGCGAGGCCGTGCAGTTCTGGCTCCTGGGCATCGTCGCCGTCGGCGGCGCGCTGGGCACGATCCTGATGAAGCGGGCCGTGCACAGCGCGCTCTCGCTCGCCGGGACCATGATCGTCCTGGCGGTCTTCTACCTCGCCAACGGCGCGTACTTCCTCGGTGTCGTCCAGATCGTCGTCTACACGGGCGCGATCATGATGCTGTTCCTCTTCGTCGTCATGCTCGTCGGCGTCACGGCCGCGGACTCCCTCAAGGAGACGCTCAAGGGCCAGCGGTGGCTCGCCGCCGGGGCGGGCATCGGCTTCGGCATCCTCTTGATCGCCGGCATCGGCAACGCCTCGCTGAGGGAGTTCAACGGCCTGGGCGAGGCCAACGCCGGCGGCAATGTGCAGGGCCTGGCCGCGCTCATCTTCACCAAGTACGTCTACGCCTTCGAAATCACCGGCGCCCTGCTGATCACGGCGGCCGTCGGCGCGATGGTGCTCACCCACCGGGAGCGTACGGAGCGCGCCCGGACCCAGCGTGAGCAGTCCGAGGCGCGGGTCCGCGAGGGCAAGCAGGTGCCGCCGCTGCCCGCCCCGGGCGTCTACGCCCGGCACAACGCCGTCGACATCCCGGGCCTGCTGCCCGACGGCACCACGTCCGAGCTGAGCGTCAGTCCGACGCTGCGCGAGCGGGGCCAGGTCCGCGATGTCTCCGGTGAGTCGCTCGCCGAGCTCAAGGCGCTGGAGCGGCGCTCCGAGGACTGGCTGGGCCGGAGCGCCGAGGACGAGCCCGGGCCCCCGTCGTCCGGTGGCCCGGCATCGAAGGAGCACAAGGAGGGGGCCAAGAAATGAATCCGGTCAACTACCTCTATCTCGCCGCCCTGTTGTTCACCATCGGCGCGGCCGGGGTGCTGATCAGGCGAAACGCCATCGTGGTGTTCATGTGCATCGAGCTGATGCTCAACGCCTGCAATCTCGCCTTCGTCACCTTCTCGCGGATGCACGGGAATCTGGACGGCCAGATCATCGCCTTCTTCACCATGGTCGTCGCGGCGGCCGAGGTCGTGGTCGGCCTGGCCATCATCGTGTCGATCTTCCGCACCCGTCATACGGCCTCGGTCGACGACGCCAGCCTGATGAAGCTGTAAGGGGTCGCACAAAGTGGAGAACTTGATCGCGCTGCTTGTCGCGGCACCGCTGGTCGGTGCGGCCCTGCTGTTGTGCGGCGGAAAACGGCTCGACCGCACCGGCCACTTGATCGGCACGCTGTTCTCGGTGGCGTCGTTCGCCCTCGGGGCGGCGCTCTTCGCCGACATGCTCGGCAAGGGGGCCGGGGACCGTACCCTGCATCAGCAGCTGTTCACCTGGATCCCGGTCGGCGGCTTCCGGGCCGACGTCGCCTTCCAGCTCGACCAGCTGTCGATGACCTTCGTCCTGCTGATCACGGGTGTCGGATCGCTGATCCACATCTACTCGATCGGCTATATGGCGCACGATGAACGGCGCCGCCGCTTCTTCGGCTATCTCAATCTCTTCCTCGCGGCGATGCTGCTGCTCGTCCTCGCCGACAACTACCTCCTGCTGTACGCCGGCTGGGAGGGCGTCGGCCTCGCCTCGTACCTCCTCATCGGCTTCTGGCAGCACAAGCCGAGCGCGGCCACCGCCGCCAAGAAGGCGTTCCTGGTCAACCGCGTCGGCGACATGGGCCTGTCCATCGCGATCATGCTGATGTTCACGACGTTCGGGACCTTCGCCTTCGCCCCGGTGTTCGCGGCCACCGACCGCACCGGCCAGGGCACGCTGACCGCCCTCGGGCTGTTGCTGCTGCTGGCCGCCTGCGGCAAGTCGGCCCAGGTGCCGCTGCAGTCCTGGCTCGGTGACGCGATGGAGGGCCCGACCCCGGTCTCGGCCCTGATCCACGCCGCCACCATGGTCACCGCCGGCGTGTATCTGATCACCCGCTCCGGGGCGATCTTCAATGCCGCGCCGACCGCCCAGCTGGCGGTCGTCGTGGTGGGTGCGGTCACCCTGCTCTTCGGTGCGATCGTCGGTTGCGCCAAGGACGACATCAAGAAGGCGCTGGCCGGCTCGACGATGTCGCAGATCGGGTACATGATCCTGGCCGCCGGGCTCGGCCCGATCGGCTACGCCTTCGCGATCATGCATCTGGTCACCCACGGCTTCTTCAAGGCGGGCCTCTTCCTCGGCGCCGGCTCCGTGATGCACGGCATGAACGACGAGGTGGACATGCGCCGTTACGGCGGCCTGCGAAAGTACATGCCGGTCACCTTCGTCACCTTCGGCCTCGGCTATCTGGCGATCATCGGCTTCCCCGGGCTGTCCGGCTTCTTCTCCAAGGACAAGATCATCGAGGCGGCGTTCGCCCGGGGCGGCACCGAGGGCTGGATCCTCGGCGGCGCGGCCCTCCTCGGCGCCGCGATCACCGCCTTCTACATGACGCGGGTGATGCTGATGACGTTCTTCGGCGAGAAGCGCTGGGACCCCGCCGAGGTGCATCCGCACGAGTCGCCCAAGGTCATGACGATCCCGATGATCGTGCTCGCCATCGGATCGGTCTTCGCCGGCGGGCTGTTCAGCATCAACGAGGTCTTTGTGAAGTGGCTGGAGCCGGTCACCTCGTTCGCGCACGGCCATTCCCCGGTCAGCGCCACCACGGTCACCGCCGCCACGATGGTGGTGCTGGTCATCGGGGTCGGCATCGCCTGGGGGATGTACGGCCGCAGGCCCGTCCCGGCGCTCGCCCCGCGCGGCTCGCTGCTGACCCGGGCCGCCCGCCGCGATCTGCTCCAGGACGACTTCAACCACGTCGTCTTCGTCCGCGGTGGTGAGCAGGTCACCGGCACGCTCGTCCAGCTCGACCGCTCCCTGGTGGACGGTGCGGTCACCGGCACGGCGGCCTCGATGGGCGGACTCTCCGGCCTGCTGCGCCAGTTGCAGACCGGCTTCGTCCGTTCCTACGCGGTCCAGATGCTGGGCGGCGCCGCCGTTCTCGTCGCCGCGACCCTGCTGATGAGGGGTGTCTGAGCCATGTCGTTTCCCCTGCTGACGGTGGTGGCCGTGGTGCCGGCGGCCGGTGCGATCGCCACCGCCGCGCTGCCCGCCGCCAAGCGCACCGCGGCCAAGTGGCTCGCGCTGCTGTTCTCGCTGGCCACCTTCGCGCTGGCGCTGGTGGTCGCGTTCCGCTTCGACCCCGGTTCCAAGAGCCCCTACCAGTTCACCGAATCGCACGCCTGGATCAGCGACTTCGGTGTCCGCTACGAACTCGGGGTGGACGGCATCGCGGTCGCCCTGATCGCCCTGACCACCCTGCTGATCCCCTTCATCATCCTGGCCGGCTGGCATGACGCCGACCCCCTGGAAGAGGCCACGCCCAACCGGCGCTGGCGGCCCACCCAGGGCTTCTTCGCGCTGATCCTGGCCGTCGAAGCGATGGTGGTCATCTCCTTCGAGGCCACCGACGTCTTCGTCTTCTACATCTTCTTCGAAGCCATGCTGATCCCGATGTACTTCCTCATCGGCGGCTTCGGGGACCGGGCCGGCGGCGACGGCGAGGACGAGGCCGCGAGCCGGCGGTCGTACGCCGCGGTGAAGTTCCTGCTCTACAACCTCGTCGGCGGACTGATCATGCTGGCCGCGGTGATCGGGCTCTACGCCGTCACCGCCGACCAGCTCGGTACCGGCACCTTCTCGCTCCAGCAGATCGTCGAGGCGCGGGCGGCCGGCAAGCTGGACATCGGCACCGGCACCGAGCGGCTGCTCTTCCTCGGCTTCTTCTTCGCCTTCGCGGTGAAGGCGCCGCTGTGGCCGCTGCACACCTGGCTGCCGAACGCCATGGGCGAGTCCACCGCGCCGGTCGCGGTGCTGATCACCGCGGTGGTCGACAAGGTCGGCACCTTCGCGATGCTCCGCTTCTGCCTCCAGCTCTTCCCGCAGGCCAGCAGCTGGGCGACGCCCGCCATCCTGGTCCTCGCGCTGATCAGCGTGCTCTACGGCGCGCTGCTGGCGGTCGCCCAGCGGGACATCAAGCGTCTGATCGCCTACGCCTCGATCTCCCACTTCGGCTTCATCATCCTGGGCATCTTCGCGATGACCTCCCAGGGCCAGGGCGGCGCGACGCTCTACATGGTCAACCACGGCATCTCGACCGCCGCGCTGATGCTGGTGGCCGGCTTCCTGATCAGCCGCCGCGGCTCCCGGCTGATCGCGGACTACGGCGGTGTCCAGAAGGTCGCCCCGATCCTCGCCGGTACCTTCCTCATCGGCGGTCTGGCCACCCTCTCGCTGCCCGGTCTGGCACCGTTCATCAGCGAATTCCTGGTCCTGGTCGGCACGTTCAGCCGCTATCCGGTGATCGGCATCATCGCCACCCTCGGCATCGTGCTCGCCGCGCTGTACGTCCTCGTGCTCTATCAGCGGACGATGACCGGGCCGGTGAAGTCCGAGGTGACCGGCATGCCCGACCTCCGGGTGCGGGAGCTGGTCGTGGTGGCGCCGCTGATCGCGCTGCTGCTCTTCCTCGGGGTGTACCCCAAGCCGCTCACCGACCTGGTCAATCCGGCGGTCGACCACACCCTGTCCGTCGTGGACAAGAAGGATCCCAAGCCCACTGTGCAGGTGGACGCCGTGCCCGGCGGAGGCCGGCACGGCCACGCCGTGCGTGATCAAGACGTGGAGGCCGCGAAGTGAGTTCCGTGGCAAGTGTCCACAGCCTGTGGACAGTGGCGGCCGGCGCACCGGGCAAGATCCCGGCGCCGCACATCGAGTACACCGAGCTGTCGCCGACGCTGATCGTCCTCGGCGCGGCGGTGATCGGCATCCTGATCGAGGCGCTGGTCCCGCGCCGCAACCGCTACTACTCCCAGCTGCTGCTGTCGCTGGTGGCGCTGGCCGCCGCGTTCGCCGCGGTGATCGGCCTGGCGGCGGGCGGCTTCGGCTCGTCCAAGGCGCACATCGCCGCGATGGGCGCCATCGCCGTCGACGGCCCCGCGCTGTTCCTCCAGGGCACGATCCTGCTGGTCTCCCTGATCGCCGTCTTCACCTTCGCCGAGCGCCGGCTCGACCCCGCGGCACACGGAAACCGCGTGGACTCCTTCGCCGCCCAGCCCGCGGCCGTCCCCGGTGGCCCGGCCGAACAGGCCGCGGTCAAGGCCGGGTTCACCACCACCGAGGTCTTCCCGATCCTGCTCTTCGCGGTCGGCGGCATGCTGATCTTCCCCGCGGCCAACGACCTGCTGACGCTCTTCATCGCGCTGGAGGTCTTCTCCCTCCCGCTGTACATCCTGTGTGCGCTGGCCCGCCGCCAGCGGCTGCTGTCGCAGGAGGCCGCGGTGAAGTACTTCCTCCTCGGCGCCTTCTCCTCGGCCTTCCTGCTCTTCGGCGTGGCCCTGCTGTACGGCTACGCGGGCACGGTCGGCTACGCCGGGATCGCCCAGGTGGTCTCGGACGGCGCCAAGCAGATCGATCCGGCGCTGGCCGGCACGATGGGCAATGACGCGCTGCTGCTGATCGGCGCGGCGCTGGTGCTGATGGGGCTGCTGTTCAAGGTCGGCGCGGTCCCGTTCCACATGTGGACCCCGGACGTCTACCAGGGCGCCCCGACCCCGGTCACCGGCTTCATGGCGGCCGCCACCAAGGTCGCGGCCTTCGGCGCGCTGCTGCGTCTGCTGTACGTCGTGCTGCCGGGGATGCGCTGGGACTGGCGGCCGGTGATGTGGGGCGTCGCGATCATCACGATGCTGGGCGGCGCGATCGTCGCGATCACCCAGACCGACATCAAGCGGCTGCTGGCCTACTCCTCCATCGCACACGCCGGGTTCATCCTCGCCGGTGTCATCGCCACCAGCGAGGACGGCGTCTCCTCGGTGCTCTTCTACCTCGGCGCCTACTCTTTCGTGACGCTCGGCGCCTTCGCCGTGGTCACCCTGGTGCGGGACGCGGGCGGCGAGGCCACCACGCTGTCCAAGTGGGCCGGGCTCGGGCGGCGTTCGCCGCTGGTGGCCGCGGTCTTCGCGGTCTTCCTGCTGGCCTTTGCGGGCATCCCGCTGACCTCCGGGTTCGCCGGGAAGTTCGCGGTCTTCAAGGCGGCGGCCCAGAGTGGCGCGGGCTGGCTGGTGGTGGTCGGTGTGCTCTCCTCCGCCATCGCCGCGTTCTTCTACATCCGCGTCATCGTGCTGATGTTCTTCAACGAGCCCAAGGCGGACGGCCCGACCGTCGCCGTGCCCAGCCCGCTGACGACCACCGCCATCGCCATCGGCGTCACCGCCACCCTGGTGCTCGGCCTGGCGCCGCAGTACTTCCTCGATCTGGCAGGCCATGCCGGGGTCTTCGTGCGCTGAGCGCGGCCCGGCGGCACGGCAACGGCCGTCGTCCGGAACCCTCGGGGGGCTCCGGGCGACGGCCGTTGCCGTACGGCGCGGCGGTCAGCTCTTGGGCATCCCGCTCGGCAGCTGCGGCATGTCGGGGATCTTCACGCTGCCGTCGCTGGACTTGGTGAACTTCTCGGTGGGGCCGTTCTTCCAGTCGACGGTCAGGGTCTTGCCGTCCGCGCCGGGCTTGAGAGTGCCCAGGGTGCGGGTGGTGTCCCCGTCGGTGCACTTGAGGGCGGCCATGGTCATCCCGCCCATCTCCTGGACCTTGCCCAGGCAGGCGGCCTTGTGCCCGTTGCTGAAGGCAACGGTGCCCTTGCTGATCACGAGGATCAGCGGCTTGCTGCCCGAGCCGGACTTCCAGGCACCCTCGACCGCGCCGCCGCTCGCGGGCTTGTCGGCGCCTCCCGGAGTCGACGGCGCATCCTGCGGCGCCTTGCTCGGCTTGCTGTCGCTGCCGGTGTCGCCGCTGCTTCCGCAGCCGCTGAGCAGCATCGCGGCGATGGCTGCCGCCCCGGCGATCTGCGCTGCCTTGCGCACGTAGGTCTCCTAGGTCGTGGATCAGGGTGACGCGAGGCTAACAGCGGCCCCGGCCGCCGTTCGACCCGTCCGCACGATTGCGGCAGCGCCGGTACGGAGTTGGTGTGGGGCTGTGACGTAGGCCCGGACGCCCGGGGATCGAGAGACAGACGCAAGGGGATGGAGAGGGGGATAAGGGGCACCGGGTCGGTTCAGTCCCCTCCCGACGACTTGTCCGCCCGTACCGCGCGCTCGACCGCGTGCACCGCCCCTATCTCCTGCGCGAACCGCTTCATCGTGCGGCGGGTGGAGCGGTGCTCGCGGCCCGCCAGGATCTTGCGGTCCAGGTCGGTCGCCGAGACCAGCGCGGCGAGCACCCGGCTGCGGCGGTCCGGGAACCCCGCGGCCGCCGCCGCCGCGAAGCGCTCCCGGACCGGCCCCAGAAGATCCACCGCCCCGGCCGGGAAACGCTCGTACGGGAAGAGGCCCAGCGCGCGCCGGGACTCCCGGCGCAGTGCCCCGCGCTCCACCAGCCGCCGCAGGCACAGCTCCCGGACCGGCCGGCCGGCGCGCTGTACCCAGCGGTGGGCGGGGACGCCCCGGCGCTGCTTGGCCGGCGCCGGCAGCGCCGCCAGCGCACCGTCCAGCACTGGATCGCCCGGCGGCAGCGGATTGACCACCGAGATCCGGCCGCCGCGCTCCACGGTGATCCGCCCCGCCGCCTCCAGCTCGGCCAGCGCCGCGCCGGCCAGCCCCCACTGCAGATGCCGGGAGTTGTTCCGGGGCCGGCCGCGGACCGGGTCGAGGGCGAGCAGCAGCAGTTCCTCCGGGAGGGTGAGCGGCGCGAGGGTCATACCGCGGGCAGGACGCGTCCGCTGACCTCGCCCAGCCCGATCCGGGCCCCGTCGGGGCCGGGTGCCCAGGCGGTGAGGGTGACCTCGTCGCCGTCCTGGAGGTAGGGGCCCTTGCCGTGGGTGAGTTCGAGCAGGCAGCCGAGCTGATCGGGTTCGGGCCCGGAGACCGTGCCGGAGGCGAAGAGATCGCCGGTGCGCAGCGAGGCGCCGTTGACGGTCATATGGGCGAGCTGCTGGGCGGCCGTCCAGTACATGGCCGAGAACGGCGGCCGGGAGACGGTCTCGCCGTTGATCCGTACCTCGATCCGGAGATCGATGCCGCCCGGCTCCGCCGCCGAGTCGTCGAGGTAGGGCAGCAGCGGGAAGTCCCGGGCGGGCGGCGGCGTCCGGGCCTCGTCGAGGGCGTCGAGCGGGGTGATCCAGGCGGAGACGGAGGTGGCGAAGGACTTGCCGAGGAACGGGCCGAGCGGCACGTACTCCCAGGCCTGGATGTCACGCGCGGACCAGTCGTTGACCAGGCAGACGCCGAAGACGTGGTCGCGGAAGGAGCCGAGGCCGACCGGTTCGTGGAGCGTGGAGGGGGCGCCGACGACGAAGCCGACCTCGGCCTCGATGTCGAGGCGGAGGGACGGACCGAAGGACGGCAGCTCCTCCTCGGGAGCCTTGCGCTGGCCCTGGGGCCGTACGACCGGGGTGCCGGTGGGGACGACGGTGCCCGCCCGGCCGTGGTAGCCGATCGGCAGATGCTTCCAGTTGGGGGTCAGCACCTCGCCGTTGGGGCGGAAGATCCGGCCGACGTTGGTGGCGTGGTGCTCGCTGGAGTAGAAGTCGACGTAGTCGGCCACCTCGAAGGGGAGGTGCAGGGTGACCTCGTCCAACGGGTGGAACAGCGGCGCCACTTCGTCGTGGTGCGCGGGGTCGGTCACGGCGCTGCGGACGGCCGCGCGGATCTGCTGCCAGACGGGCCGGCCGGCCGCCAGTAGTGGGTTGAGGGTCGGTGCCGCGAGCAGTTCGGCATGTGGATGGATGGCGGCGGGCAGGGCGCTCGGCAGGGCGCTCAGATCGAGAACCCGGTCGCCGTAGCGGACGCCGATGCGGTGCCGGCCGGGTGCGTCGGCCGTGCTGAAGACGCCGTAGGGGAGGTTGTGCGGGCCGAAGGGATCGCCTTCCGCCAGGTCGAACGGGCTCTGCTCGGGCATGGACAGCTCCTCGCGTTCGTCGTCGCCGGTGGGCGGCCGGGCCCGGTGGCCCGCAGGCCGTGCGGCCCGTTGATCAGGGTACGGGCGGGCGGCGGCCGTCGGGCCGGGTTGGGGCGCGACGGCGCGGATGCGTACGAAGACGGGGGCCCATCGCGCCGTGCGCTGCGCCCCGGCGCCTCTGCAATGTCCGGAAAAGCCTTGCTGCACTACGCAATTCGGGCCTAGCTTCCTTTCCTGGCACGGGCCGGGGAGGGGCCGCGCCGTTGGGGGGACACGTGGCTCGCAGTGGCGCACGGCGCGCGGTCGACCGGAGCGTTCCGGGGCTGCTCGTGAGGATCGGCTCCGGTCGCCCCCGCTCGTACGCGGATCGCGGCGTACGCCCGGCGGGCCCGGCATCTGGATCTCACCGGCAGCAACTGGATCTCACCGGGCGCGCCGTCCCCGCGGGCGCCCGGCGCACCGGGCACCGCGTCGTCGTCGAGCACGTCGGCCTGCCCGCGCGAGGGGCGCACCGGCGTCGCGGCGGCCGCGCCCCGCACGCCCCGGCGCGGTGCCGCCGGGCGGGTGCCACGGCACCGATCGAGCAAGGGGAGGGGCCGAATTGAACACTCCGGTAGCGGTGGTCGGGGCCGGGCCGTACGGCTTGTCGACGGCCGCGCACTTACGGGCGCGCGGCCTGCCGGTGCGGGTCTTCGGGCAGCCCATGGTGAGCTGGCGCGCGCGGATGCCCGCGGGGATGCTGCTCACGTCGACGCCGGCGGCCTCCAGCATCGACGCCCCGCAGCCCGGCCACGGCCTCGGCGACTTCTGCGCGGCGACGGGGGAGGGGCCGTACGAGTCGGACTGGGACCTCGTCCCCGTCGAGTCCTTCGTCCGGTACGGGCAGTGGGTGCAGCAGCGGCTGGTCCCCGATCTGGAGCAGGTCCGGGTGGTCTCGGTCGACCGGCGGGCCGACGGCTTCGAGCTGAAGCTGGACAGCGGTGAGCAGGTCGGCGCGCGGGCGGTGGTCGTCGCCACGGGGCTGAGCGGGCTGGCGCAGCTGCCGCCGGAGCTGGCCGCCGCGATCCCTGACGGCCCGTCCGCCACCGGGCCGGTCTCGCACAGTTCGCAGCACCACGACCTGTCCCCGCTGGCCGGCCGGTCGGTGGTCGTGATCGGTGCCGGGCAGTCGGCGCTGGAGAGCGCGGTGCTGCTGGCCGAGGCGGGCGCGGAGTCCGTACGGGTGGTGGCGCGCGGCCCCGCCGCGGTGGGCTTCGGCACGCCGCCGGACCGGCAGCCCCGCCTGCGGCCGTCCTCGCCGTTCGGCAACGCCTGGTCGCTGCATGCGCTGTCGTACCACGCCGGCGCCTTCCGCCGGCTGCCGGTGCCCGCGCGGCGGTATCTGGTGCGCCGGGTGCTCGGCCCGCGGGGGGCGTGGTGGCTGCGGGACCGGTTCACCGGCCGGGTGCAGGTGACGCAGGGCCGGCGGATCGTGCGCGCCACGGTCCGCGACGGCCGCCCCGCCCTGGCGCTGCGCGGCGCCGACGGGCAGGGCGGGGAGCTCGTCGCCGATCATGTGCTGGCCGCGACCGGCTACTGGATGGATCTGGCGGCGCTGGACTTCCTGGGTCAGGGGCTGCGCACCGGGATCGTGACGCGGGCCGGCGGGCCGCTGCTGACCGCCGGCTTCCGCTCGTCCGTACCGGGGCTGTACTTCACGGGGTTGCCGGCGGCCGCCTCGTTCGGGCCGGTGATGCGCTTCGTGTGCGGCACGGAGTTCGCCTCGCCGCGGCTGGCACGGGCGGTGGCGCGGGCACACGGGTGAGCGCGGGGCCGTCGGCCGCTGGCCGCTGGCCGCTCGCCGCTCGCCGGGCTCCGGGCCCCGGCGGGGCGGCGGCCCGGGCCATCGGGGCCGGGCGGGAGAGGCGGCCCTCGGGCGGGAGCGGCCCCGGAGGAGGAGCCGCCGCCGGGACGAACGGCCCGGGCAGGAGAGCCCCCGGCAGGCGCGCCCCCGGCTATGGCCGAAAACGGCATGCTTCTCGCCGGTATTCGGCTCTCCCGCTCCCTCCTGTGACGACTGTGACGCGGGGGAACAGAGGGGAACGCAGGGGAGCGCGCGGGCCCGGCCCCGCCCCGCGCTCCCGCGTCGGAGGCACGTCAACCAGCGATCCGGAACGCACCTGCCAGGGGGGCAGGGTGCTTCCGGGGCGGTTCGGGGGGCGGGCGCTCACGGTGATCGAACTGCGACCGGATACGCTGGCCAATGGTGGAGACAGCGACAGATCGACGTGCAGTTTGATCGTCAGCAGACAGGAGTACCCCTCGTGACCGTCGTCGGGCCCTTCGGGCTGAGCGTGCGGGACCAGGCTCTTGAGGCCGATGTCCAGGCCGGGTTGGCGGCTGTCGAGGAGGGCCTGCTGGAGGCCACCAAGAGCGACGTGCCGTTCATCACCGAAGCCGCGCAGCATCTCGTGCGCGCGGGCGGCAAGCGGTTCCGGCCGCTGCTGGTGATGCTGGCCGCGCAATTCGGTGACCCCTACAGCCCCGGCGTGGTGCCCTCCGCGGTCGTGGTGGAGCTGACACATCTGGCGACGCTCTACCACGACGACGTGATGGACGAGGCGGATGTGCGCCGCGGCGTGGCCAGCGCCAACGCCCGCTGGGGCAACTCCGTCGCGGTGCTGACCGGCGACTTCCTGTTCGCCCGGGCCTCGCACATCCTCGCCGACCTCGGACCGGACGCGGTCCGGATCCAGGCCGAGGCGTTCGAGCGGTTGGTGACCGGCCAGATCCTGGAGACGGCCGGACCGCGTGACGGCCGCGACCCCATCGACCACTACCTGGACGTCCTCGCGGGCAAGACCGGCTCGCTGGTCGCGGTCGCGGGGCGTTTCGGCGCGATGATGTCGGGCGCCGACGAGTCGACGGTCAACATCCTCACCCAGTACGGCGAGCGGCTGGGCACCGCCTTCCAGTTGGCCGACGACGTCCTGGACATCGCCAGCGATTCCCATGAATCGGGCAAGACCCCCGGCACGGACCTGCGCGAGGGCATCCCGACGCTGCCCGTACTGCGCCTGCGGGCGCGGGCCGAGAGCAGCTCCGGCACGCCCGAGGACCGCGCGCTGTGCGAGCTGCTGGCCGGCGACCTCACCGATGACGCACGGCACGCCGAGGCGCTGGCCGGGCTGCGCGCCCACCCGGCGCTCGAAGAGGCCCGGCGGGATACCGTCCGCTACGCCGAGGAGGCGCGTGCCTCGCTGGCGCCGCTGCCGGCGTGCATGGCCAAGGCGGCCCTCGAAGGCCTCTGCGACGCGGTGGTGCACCGGGCGGGCTGAGCCCCTTCCCCGGCACTGTCCCCGAGGGCCGGTCCGTCATCCCCTAGGGAGCGATCAGACTCCCGGCGTACGGAGTTCCGCCTGACGTGACCGGGCGTCATACCTCAGCAGTACGACAAGTTGCTCCCGCGGGCTGACGCGTTGGGCCGGGCGATTTGGTGAGATGGAAACCACCAGAGCGCGCGGCGGACGGGCCAGTGAACCCAGGGGGGACTGGTGGACAGCGCAACAGCCGCCGCATACGACGGAGGTAGGGCACATGCCACGCAACGAACCGACAGAGGGCACCGACGGGTGGGACGGGGAGGGCTCCCCGAGGCGCCGTAAGGCGATGCGGTACGCCGTACCGGTCGCGGTGGCGGGGGTGGCGGCGGCCACGATCGGGCTGGTCCCGGCGTTCGCCGGCTCGGGTTCGCCGGATCTGCCGAAGATTTCGGCGCAGGACCTCATAGCCAAGATGGCCAAGTCGGACGTCCAGCAGCTCTCCGGCACGGTCCGGGCCAGCGCGGACCTCGGCCTGCCGTCCCTGCCGGGCGCGGCCGGCGGAGCGGGCGCCTTCGGCGGCGGAAAGGGCGGGGGCGGCGGATCCGCCGAACCGCAGAGCAAGCTGATGGAGCTGGCGTCCGGTGCGCACACGCTGCGCGTCGCCGCCGACGGCCCCGACAAGCAGCGGGTGTCGATCGTCGACAAGGCCGCCGAGTACAGCCTCGTCCACAACGGCAACGAGGTGTGGGGGTACGACAGCGCCAGCAACACCGCCTTCCACCACACCGCGCCCGAGGCCGGCCGGCACGGCAAGCAGCACACCCCCGAGGACGTTCCCCCGGGTCTGAAGAACGCCACTCCGCAGGACCTCGCGAAGCGGGCCCTCCAGGCGGCCGGCGACACGACCTCGGTCACCGTCGACGGCACCGCCAAGGTCGCCGGGCGGGACGCCTACCAGCTGCTCATCAAGCCCAAGCAGGCCGCCTCGACGGTTGGCTCGATCCGGATCGCGGTCGACGCCGCCAACGGAGTGCCGCTGAAGTTCACCCTGACCCCCAAGAGCGGTGGCGCGGCCGCCATCGACGTCGGCTTCACCAGCGTCGACTTCGCCAAGCCCGCCGCGAGCACGTTCGCCTTCACCCCGCCCAAGGGTGCCAAGGTCGTCCAGGGCGACAAGGCGGGCGCGACGGCGCAGCGCGAGCACGGCAAGGACAGCGCGCCCCGTAAGGAGATGAAGGCCGCCACCGAGGACATGGGCGGGCTGAACGTCCTCGGCAAGGGCTGGACGTCCATCGCCACGATCAAGGGTGAGGGCTCCGGCCTGCCCTCCGGCAAGGGCGAGGGCAAGGGCAAGGGGAGCGGCGGCGACGTCGCCGGGTTCCTGGACAGCATCGGCGACAAGGTGCACGGCTCCTTCGGCTCCGGCCGGGTCTTCAGCACCCGCCTGGTCAACGCCCTGGTCACGGACAACGGCACCGTCTACGTCGGCGCCGTCGACAAGCAGGCCCTGATCGACGCGGCCAACGCCGCCAAGTAACGGGCGCCGCAGCCTTCGCGGGTCCGCCGCGCCGCCCTCCCAGGGGTGGCGCGGCGGACCCGTCGGCCCATCCGTACGACGTGGGGAGCCCGCCGATGCCACCGCCGCCCGCACCGCGGCCGAACGGCTCGCGGACCGACGGGCCCGGCCCGGGGCGCGCGCCGGGCGGCGACCCGGCGATCGAGACACGGGGGCTGAGCAAGGTCTACCGCGGCGGCCGGCTCGCCGTCGACGGCCTCGATCTGGTCGTCCCGCGCGGCAGCGTCTTCGGCTTCCTCGGCCCCAACGGCTCCGGCAAAACCACCACCATCCGCATGCTGCTGGGCCTGATCGGGGCGACGTCCGGCAGCGCACGGGTGCTGGGCGCGCCGATGCCGTCCGCGGGCCGCCGGGTGCTGCCCCGGGTCGGCGCCCTCATCGAGGGGCCGTCGCTCTACGGGTTCCTCAGCGGGCGGGACAACCTCCGCCGGTTCGACGCCGCCGACCCGGCCGCCGATCCCGGTACCCGTACCGCGCGGGTCGGCCAGGCGCTGGAGCGGGTGGGCCTGGCCGCCGCGGCCGGCAGGAAGGCCCGCGCCTACTCCCTCGGCATGAAACAGCGCCTCGGACTGGCCGCCGCCCTGCTCCGGCCCCGTGACCTGCTGGTGCTCGACGAGCCGACCAACGGCCTGGACCCGCAGGGCATGCGGGAGATCCGCGCCCTGGTCCGCGAGCTGGCGGCGGACGGCACCACCGTCTTTCTCTCCTCCCATCTGCTCGACGAGATCGAGCAGATCTGCACCCATGCCGCGGTGATGACCCGCGGCCGGCTGATCACCCAGGGCACGGTCGCCGAGCTCTCCGCCACCGTCCTCGACGCACGCGGCAACGGCCGGCTGACGGTGACCACCCCCGATCCGGCGGACGCGGCCCGGGTCCTGACGGAGCACGGCCTGACCGGCCTGCGGACCACCGGCGACCGGGTGTCGGGCGAACTGCCGCCGACGGACGCGCCGTTGGGCGGGCGCGGCGACGCGGCGGCGCCGGATCTGGCGGACCTCAACGCCGCGCTGGTGCACGCCGGGGTCCGGGTCCGCGGCTTCGGCACCGAACGTGCCTCGCTGGAGGACATCTTCGTCCAGCTGACCGGGGAGGGCTTCGATGTCGCGGACTGAGGCGGCGCCGCGCCCGCCCCGACCGCTGTGGTCGCTGGGCCTGCTGCGCAACGAGATCGCCGTGACGTTCCGGCGGTGGCGCACCCTGGCGCTGCTGGCGGTGCTCGCGGGCGTACCGGTCCTGGTCGGCATCGCCGTCCGGATCGAGAGCGGCGGGGGCGGAGCGGGAGGCGGCGGGCTCCCCACGTCGTACGGATGGGCCGACGGGTCCGCCGCGCCGCCCTCCCAGGGGTGGCGCGGCGGACCCGTCGGCCCATCCGTACGACGTGGGGAGCCCGCCG
>NZ_SDIF01000076.1 GCF_004122735.1 Streptomyces sioyaensis
GGCTGGTGGCGGGTCTGCGGCTGATGGGGGGCCGATGAACCAGGGCCGGGGTGGCGGGCCGGTGGGGGTGGCTGGGCGCGAGCGTGGCGGTGGTGGCCATGACGGCGGTGCGGGCGGCGGTGGGGAGCGGCCGTCGCGTACGGGATTTGCGCCGCCGGTATGAGGCGGGCGCACGGCACCGTATGAGGCGGGCGCCCGTGTCGCGTGGCCTTCAGTGCCGTGAGGCGGCCATGCCGTGCCGGTGCCCGGGCCGGTCAGGGGAAGGTCGACGGTGGGGAGTCGAGGGATTCGAGTTCGATGCCGGGGGCGGAGAGGACCACGTCGCCGGTGATGTGGACGGTGTGCTGCTCGCCGGTTTCCAGGTCGTTGACCTGGTATTCGTCGGCGATGAGGGGGGCGTTGTCAGTGGCGTGTGGTGTGCTCTTCAGCAGGGCCCAGGACTGGTCGAGAGTGCGCGGGGCGAGGACGGGGGGTGTGAAGGCGACGAGGCGGGTGCGGACGGCGCCGGCGCCGAGGGCGGGGCGCAGCAGCCGGGCAGTGGCGATGAGGAAGGCGGGGGACGCGCCGGTGAAGGCGTGGGCGGGGACGTTGCCCTCGGTGGCATGTTCGCCGGTCGGGTCGGTGCGTACCCAGGTGACGCCCTCCAGAGCCGCGCCGCGGACCTGCCAGGCGGAGGCGTGGAGTTCGAGGCGGAGGGGACGGCCGAGTTCGTCGAGGGTGAGGTCGACGGAGCCGGTGTGGTCGCCGGAGGGGCTGACGATCTGGGAGACGTAGCGCCAGCCGGAGGGGCCGGTGGCGCAGTGGAAGTGCTCTTCACCCAGGGGGGTGTGATCGTGCGGGTCGTGGAGGGAGTAGTGGCCGCGTGGCATGAGGGGTGCAGTCCTTCGGGCGGCGACGGGCCGGTGCGTCGGGGCGGATATGTGGGGTCCTTACGGGCCAGGCCCCCGCCGTGAGGGGCGAGGGCCTGGTGTCACCGGCTGCTGTGGCTGAACACCAGCTGGTCGGCGGCGCCGACCTGCCGGTGATCGCCGACTGGATCAGTAGCGGTAGTGGTCGGGCTTGTACGGGCCCTCGACCTCGACGCCGATGTAGGCGGCCTGCTCCGGGCGCAGTTCGGTGAGCTTGACGCCCAGCGCGTCGAGGTGGAGACGGGCGACCTTCTCGTCGAGGTGCTTGGGGAGCACGTAGACGTCGGTCGGGTACTCCTGCGGCTTGGTGAACAGCTCGATCTGGGCCAGCGTCTGGTCCGCGAACGAGTTGGACATCACGAAGGAGGGGTGACCGGTGGCGTTGCCCAGGTTGAGCAGACGGCCCTCGGACAGCACGATCAGCACCTTGCCGTCCGGGTGCGTCCAGGTGTGCACCTGCGGCTTGACCTCGTCCTTGACGATGCCTTCGAGCTTCGCCAGGCCGGCCATGTCGATCTCGTTGTCGAAGTGACCGATGTTGCCAACGATCGCCTGGTGCTTCATCCGCGCCATGTGCGAGGCCAGGATGATGTCCTTGTTGCCGGTCGTGGTGACGAAGATGTCGGCGGTCTCCACCACGTCTTCCAGGGTGGTGACCTGGTAGCCGTCCATCGCCGCCTGCAGCGCACAGATCGGGTCGATCTCGGTGATGATCACCCGGGCGCCCTGACCACGCAGGGACTCCGCGCAGCCCTTGCCGACATCGCCGTAACCGCAGACCACGGCCGTCTTGCCGCCGATCAGGACGTCGGTGGCACGGTTGATGCCGTCGATCAGGGAGTGCCGGCAGCCGTACTTGTTGTCGAACTTCGACTTCGTCACGGCGTCGTTCACGTTGATCGCCGGGAAGAGCAGGTCACCGTCGCGGTGCATCTCGTAGAGACGGTGCACGCCGGTGGTGGTCTCCTCGGTCACACCGCGGATCTCGGAGGACAGGTTCGTCCACTTCTGCGGCGACTCGGCCAGCGTGCGGGTGAGCAGCTCCAGGATCGCGCGGTGCTCCTCGCTCTCCGCGGTCTCCACGGACGGGACCTTGCCGGCCTTCTCGTACTCGACGCCCTTGTGCACCAGCAGCGTGGCGTCGCCGCCGTCGTCGAGGATCATGTTCGGGCCGCCGGTGGGCGAGTCGGGCCAGGTCAGCGCCTGCTCCGTGCACCACCAGTACTCCTCCAGCGTCTCGCCCTTCCAGGCGAAGACCGGGATACCGGCCGGGGCGTCCGGCGTGCCGTTCGGACCGACCGCGATCGCCGCGGCGGCGTGGTCCTGGGTGGAGAAGATGTTGCAGGACGCCCAGCGGACCTCGGCGCCGAGGGCGACCAGGGTCTCGATCAGGACGGCGGTCTGCACGGTCATGTGCAGGGAACCGGTGACGCGGGCGCCGGCCAGGGGCTGGGCGGCGGCGTACTCCTTGCGGATCGCCATCAGACCGGGCATCTCATGCTCGGCGAGGGTGATCTCCTTGCGGCCGAAAGCGGCGAGGGACAGGTCGGCGACCTTGAAGTCCTGGCCGGTGGCTGCTGTCGTCATGCGTGCTGCTCCTCGATGGTCGAGGTGGATGGGCTGGCAGTCTGCGGCGCGGGCAGATACGAGCGTACGCGGTAGCGCACATACCTCTCCCCCTGGCCGCAGCGCAGTCCGTCGGAGGCCCTCTCTCCCTCGGCCGGTCCGGGTGCGGACCGCCCGACCGCCATCAGCAGCGACGTCTGGCACTGGTCACGAATCTACACCGATCGGCCCAGTGAACCCCAGCCCGGAGGGTCCGATTCAGTGGGATCCCGGCCATCGGGCGGCGGGCGGAAGGCGGTTGGTCGCCCGCCGCCGGGGCGTCGGCGGGCGGGTTTCCGGCCGGTACGGACCGGCCCCCGGGGGCTGTGCACGCGCTGGGCCGTCGTGCAGGATGCGTGCAGCGCGGGCACCTCCGCACGACCGCATCTGCACAGCCGCATCCGCACACATCCGTACGACCGCATCTGCACGACCGCGCGCACGTTCATAAGGAGAGCTACGTGACGACGAGTCCAGCCGATCCCCCCAAGGGCGCGGGGAGGGGCGGGCAGGGGCTGAAGCTGCTCGCAGTGACCGCCTGCCCGACCGGTATCGCCCACACGTACATGGCCGCGGAGAAGCTGGCGCAGGCCGCCCGCGTGCTCGGTCATGAGATCAAGGTGGAGACCCAGGGCTCCATCGGGGCTGAGAACATCCTCTCTGACAACGATGTCAGAGACGCCGATGCCGTCATCATCGCCGCGGACAAGGACGTCGACCGGAGCCGCTTCGCCGGCAAGAAGGTCCTGTCGGTCGGCGTCGCCGAGGGCATCCGCCACCCCGAGCGGCTGATCGAGCGGGTGCAGAGCGCGCCGGTGTACGGGGGCGAGACGGCCGACGGGGCCGGTACGGGCGCCGGCGCGACCGGGGCGGCCGCGGGCGCCGGAGGCAGCAGGGAGCGCGGCGTCACGTACAAAGCACTGATGAACGGGGTCAGTTACATGATCCCGTTCGTGGTGGTCGGCGGGCTGCTGATCGCGATCTCGCTGGCGGTGGGCGGGCATCCGCAGGCCGACGGCGGTCTGGTCATTCCCGACGGGTCGTTCTGGAAGCATGTGAACGACATCGGCGTCATCGGCTTCACGCTGATGGTGCCGGTCCTGTCCGGCTATATCGCGTATGCGATCGGCGACCGGCCGGCGCTGGTGCCGGGCATGATCGGCGGCTGGATCGCCAACACCGGTGCGCTGTACGACTCCAAGGCGGGCGCGGGCTTCATCGGTGCGATCGTCACCGGGTTCCTGGCCGGCTATCTGGTGCACTGGATCAAGAAGGTCGAGGTCCCCGCGTTCGTCCGGCCGATCATGCCGATCATCGTGATCCCGATTGTGGCGACCACGGCGCTGGGGCTCTTCTTCATCTATGTGATCGGCAGGCCCATCTCCTGGGTGTTCACCCATCTCACCGGCTGGCTCGGCGGCATGACCGGGTCGAGTGCGGTGCTGCTCGGCGCGATACTCGGCCTGATGATCGCGTTCGACATGGGCGGTCCGGTCAACAAGACCGCGTTCCTGTTCGGTGCGGGGCTGATCGCGTCCGGCAACCAGACCGTGATGGGGATGTGTGCCGCGGCGATCCCGGTGATGCCGCTCGGCCAGGGGCTGGCCACACTGATCCGCCGCCGCCTGTACTCCGAGCAGGAGCGGGAGACGGGGATGGCGGCGCTGTTCATGGGGCTCTTCGGGATCTCCGAGGGGGCGATCCCGTTCGCCGCGGCGCGGCCCGCGCAGGTCATTCCGGCGAACATGCTCGGCGGCGCGGTGGCCGGTGCGGTCGCGGGAACGGCCGGGGTGACGGACGCGGTGCCGCACGGCGGGCCGATCGTGGCGGTGCTGGGTGCGGTCGGCGGGGTGCCGGTGTTCTTCCTCGCCGTCGCCATCGGAACGGTGGTCACCGCGCTGACCACCGTCACGTTGGTCGATGTCTCGGAGCGCAGGAAGGGCAACGCCGCGGCGGCTTCGCTGAACCGCGTGCCCGCTCTGGCCGGAGCCGGAGCCGGTGGAGCGGGTGCCGTCGCGAGCGCCGGTGCCGGGAGCGGAGCGGGGGCAGATGCCGGTGCAGGCGCCGCGCGCGGTACGGCGACGGCCACCTTGGCCAAGGCTCCGGCGGCGGAGGCCCGTACGGAGGAGAAGGCGCCCGCCAGGGCGGCGGATCAGGTGCTGTCCGGCTACCTGACCGAGCAGACCGTCAGGACGCAGCTCGCCGCCGGCGAGAAGGAGGCAGCGATCCGTGAGATGGCCGAGCTGGTAGCCGGCACCGGCACGGTGGCTGACGTGGCGGAACTGGTGCGAGTGGCGCTGGTGCGGGAGGCGCAGGGCACCACCGGTCTCGGTGAGGAAATCGCCATCCCGCACGCCAAGACGGACGCGGTGACGGCTCCGGTCGTAGGCTTCGCGCGGTCCGCGGACGGCATCGACTGGGGTTCGCCGGACGGCACGCTCGCCAAGCTGGTCTTCCTGATCGCGGTGCCGGAGGCGGCGGCCGGGGATGAGCATCTGCGCATCCTGTCGCTGCTGTCGCGGAAGCTGATGGACGGCGACTTCCGGGCCCGGCTTCAGGGCGCGGAGGACACGGCGGCGATTCTGCGTACTCTCGGCGAGATCCATTAGGGCGGGGGCTAACGCATCCCGTAGGGGCTGCGAGAGCCCCCTCGGGGCCTCAACGCGGCAGTGCGGGGGCGGTATTCCGGGTGGCTGACCACGGCATTCCTGGTGGCTGACCACGGATTCCCGGTGGCTCACCGCATGATCGGCATTCCCCGTGGCGCACCACATGATCGAGGGGCCGTGATCGACGGACCGTGATCGACAACCCGTGACCTACCGGCTTGGCGCCGTACGGCAACGGCCCCCGCACTCGCCAGGAGTGCGGGGGCCGTTCGATGACGGGGCGTCTTGGTTCCCGCCGGGCGTCTTGGAGATGCGGTTCAGTGCCCGCCGGGCGTCTTCGACGGGTCGTCGCCCGCGGCGGCCGCGGCCTCGTTGTAGATGTCCGGCTCCAGGTAGATGACCCGGGCGATCGGCACGGCCGCACGGATGCGGGCCTCGGCGGCGTCGATGGCGCGGGCGACCTGGGTGGCGGTGTCGTCGTGCCGTACCGCGATCTTGGCGGCGACCAGCAGCTCCTCGGGGCCGAGGTGGAGCGTGCGCATGTGGATGACGCCGGTGACGACCTCGCCGTCGACGACCGCCTCGCGGATCTTGGCGACCTGCTCGGGCCCGGCCGCCTCGCCCAGCAGCAGCGACTTGGTCTCCGCGGCCAGGACCAGGGCGATCAGCACCAGCAGCGCGCCGATGCACATGGTGCCGATGCCGTCCCAGATGCCGTCACCGGTGGCGAGGGTCATGCCGACGCCGCCCAGCGCGAGGATCAGACCGACCAGCGCGCCGAAGTCCTCCAGCAGGACGACCGGCAGCTCCGGGGCCTTGGCGCGGCGGACGAACTGGGTCCAGGTCAGCTTGCCGCGCAGCTCGTTGGACTCCTTGATGGCCGTACGGAAGGAGAAGCCCTCGGCGATGACCGCGAAGACCAGGACACCGATCGGCCAGTACCAGTCCTCCAGCGGGTGCGGGGCGTGGATCTTCTCGTAGCCCTCGTAGAGCGCGAAGACGCCACCGATGGTGAACAGGACGATGGAGACCAGAAAGCCGTAGATGTAGCGCTCCCGGCCGTAGCCGAAGGGGTGCTCCGCGGTTGCCGCGCGCTTCGCCTTCTTGCCGCCGAGCAGCAGCAGGCCCTGGTTGCCGGAGTCCGCGAGGGAGTGCACGCCTTCGGCCAGCATCGAGGACGAGCCACTGAAGGCGAAGGCCACGAACTTCGCTGCGGCGATCGCCAGGTTGGCGCCCAGCGCCGCAACGATCGCCTTTGTCCCGCCTGATGCGCTCATAGGTGCCGCATGTCCCTTCCGTCGTCCGGTTTTTACCGCCGCTTTAATGCCGTGCGGCGGTCATTGTTGCAGCCCGGCCCGAGGCGTCCGCCAGGAGGCCACCTGGCGGACGGGATCCGGCACCCGGTGAGCGTCGCGGCCGCCGCGTCAGACGACCACCGTCGCGCGGAAGAGGGTGCCGTCCCCGGCGAGCGTGAGCGCTTCCCCGGCCGGTACGAAGACGGATTCGCCGGGGGCAAGGGCCAGCTCGGCCGCCGCGTCGGTCGCGCCGTCCCGCAGCCGGACCGTGCCCGCCGTGCACAGCAGGATCTGCGGCGTACGGGAGACGAGCGGGCGCGGTGCGGCGCCGGGGGCCAGGGCGAAGCGGGAGAGGCGGAACTCGTCGACGGGGGTCTCGTAGACCTCCTCGCCGCCGACGGCCTCGGGGCGCAGCACGCCCGCGTCACCGGCCTCGAAGCGGACCACCCGCAGCAGCTCCGGTACGTCGACGTGCTTGGGGGTCAGACCGCAGCGCAGCACGTTGTCGGAGTTGGCCATCAGCTCGACGCCGAGGCCGCTCAGGTAGGCGTGCGGGATACCGGCGCCGAGGAACAGCGCCTCGCCGGGCTGGAGTCGGACGTGGTTGAGCAGCATCGCGGCGAGGACGCCGGGGTCGCCCGGGTAGTGGTGGCCGAGGGCGGCGTAGGCGGCGTGGTCGTCGGCGTACGGCCCGCCCCGGTCCGCGAGGCGGCCGGCGGCGACGGCGGCCTGCTCGACGGTCTCGGCGATGGCGTGGTGCTCGGCGCTCAGGAGGGCGGTGAGCACCTCGCGCAGGGCGTCCTCCTCGGGGCTGGCGCGCAGGATGTCGACGTACGGCTTGAGGCCGTCGACGCCCAGGGCCGCCAGGAGGTCCGCGGTCTGCGCCGGGTGCCGGAAGCCGCACAGGCCGTCGAAGGGGGTGAGCGCGACGATCAGTTCGGGCTTGTGGTTGGCGTCCTTGTAGTTGCGGTGGCCGGCGTCGATCGGGACGCCGCGCCGCTCCTCGTCGGCGAAGCCCTCGCGCGCCTGGTCCAGATCGGGGTGGACCTGGAGGGAGAGCGGCGAGCCGGCCGCGAGCAGCTTGAGCAGGAAGGGCAGCCGGGGGCCGAAGGCGCGGACGGCGTCGGCGCCCAGCTCGGCCTCGGGGGCGGCGTCGATCACCTCGGCCAGGGAGACCGGGCCCGCGCCGCGGTCGATGCGGGAGGGGGCGCCGGGGTGGGCGCCCATCCACATCTCGGCCTGCGGTTCGCCGGTCGGCGCGGTGCCGAGGAGCTCCGGGAGGGCGGTGGTGGAGCCCCAGGCGTAGGGGCGCACGGTATTGGCGAGGCGGTCCATGGGTCGGTTGCTTCCTGACAGTCGTACGTGACGGCGGGGCGTTGGGCCTGCGGATGCGGGCCGGCCGTCCAGATCACTCGGTGCCGGCAAGCGCGAGGTAAACGGCGGCGAAATCCACGATGGCGAGAAGTTCCGCGGCCTTCTCCAGATCGCTGCCGACGTCCGGCTCCAGCTCGCTGACGGCGGTGTCGCGCTCCTCGGCGAGGGCCTGGGCGGCGCGGGTGGCGGACAGCGGGCCCGGCTCCTCCTCCCGCAGCAGCACGACCCTGGCGTGCATCGCGGGGGGCTGCTCGACCCGGTCGCGGAAGAAGTCGTCCGGGTCGGCACCGGCGGCCAGGGCACCGGCCAGCAGGGTGCGGTGGGTGGCGAGCGCCTCGGGCAGCTCGGCGACGAGGGCGGGGCGGCCGGCCAGCCCGGCCAGCTCGGTGGCGAAGTGCCGGCCGACGGCGCCGGCGATGGTGCCCTCGGTCCACAGCAGCGGGAGCGCGTCGGCGAGCTCGGCGGCCAGCGTCTTACCGGGGTTGGTGTAGGTCGGGATGGCCGGACCGCAGCGTTCGGCGATCTGGTCCAGGCGGTCGGCGAGCTTGCCCAGAGCCTCCGGCGGGGCGCTGAGCAGGCCGATCCGGTCGGCGAGCGAGAGCAGCGGGATGAGCACCGACCAGAGGGTGCCGGGGGCGGCCGGCGGGGCGCCCTCGACGTCGAATTCGGCGTCGTAGGGGGTGGTCGCCAGCGGTACGGCGAGGCCGCGGGCCTGGACGACGGCTTCGGCGAGCGGGCCGCCCTTCGGGGTGACGGCGACGACGGCGCAGCCGCGGCGGTAGGCCTGCTCGACCAGCTCGGCGAGGCCGGGGTCGGCGGCGTCCGGGCCGGGGAGCAGCAGCAGGTCCAGGGGCCCGGCCCAGCCGGGCAGGGTCCAGCGCAGCGCCCCGGGCAGCGGGGCGACGCCGGTGGGCGGGATGAGGGTGACCGGGCAGCTGCCGCCGCCGAGCGCCCTGAGCAGGTCGGCCACACCGGCCGCGGCCGGGCCGGGCCCGGCGACGAGCACGGTGCGCGGGCGCCCGTCGGGGGTCAGCTCGTGGATGCCGGATTCGGCGGCGCCGCGGGCGGCGGTGCGGACCCGGGCGCCGGATTCGGCGACGCCGCGCAGCAGACCGAAGCGGTCGGCGCCCGCCAGTGCGTCAGGGGTGTCGAGGAGTGACTCGTCGAGCATGGTGGGCGCGGCCTCCGATCGCCGGTGCGGGCGGGGAAACGGGCGGTGCCGGGCGGGGCCGGCAGCGGCCGGTCAGGCGGGGCGGCGGGCTTCGTCGACGAGGAGCACGGGGATGCCGTCCCGGACGGGGTAGGCGAGGCCGCAGTCGCCGGAGGTGCAGAGCAGCTCGGGTTCGGAAGCGGGGCCCGAAGGGGCGTCGGTCCGGTCCTCCAGCGGGGCGTGGCACGCCGGGCAGGCGAGGATCTGGATCAGGCTGGCTTCGACCGGCATGGATGCTGCTCCTTCGGGGCGGTTGCGGCGTGGCCAGCGTACCGCCGGACGGGGGCCCGGGGCCTGCCCGGCGGAGATTCGGGGTGGTGAGCGGCGGGGCGGGCGGCAGGGATGCGGTGGCCGCCCGCCCCGCCCGGAGACGCCCTCCGGTTTCCCGGGCGGCCCGGCCAGCGGCCTGGCCGGTGCGAGCGGCCGGGACGAGCGGCCGGGGGGCGACCGGTGCGGGCGCCGGGGTTCAGGCGCGGATGATCGCCAGTACCTCGTCGCGGACCCGGTCGACGGTGGCGGCGTCCCTGGCTTCGACGTTCAGCCGGAGCAGCGGCTCGGTGTTCGAGGCGCGCACATTGAACCACCAGTCGTCGGCGGTGACGGTCAGCCCGTCCAGCTCGTCGAGGGTGGTGCCCGCGCGGTCCTGGTAGGCCGCCTTGAGCGCGGCGAGCCGGCCGGCCTGGTCGTCGACGGTGCTGTTGATCTCGCCGGAGGCCGGGTACCGGTCGTACTGCGCGACCAGCTCCGACAGCGGGCCCTGCTGGCCGCCGAGGGCCGCCAGGACGTGCATCGCGGCGAGCATGCCGGTGTCGGCGTTCCAGAAGTCGCGGAAGTAGTAGTGCGCGGAGTGCTCGCCGCCGAAGATCGCGCCGGTCCTGGCCATCTCCTCCTTGATGAAGGAGTGCCCGACGCGGGTGCGGACCGGCTTGCCGCCGTTCTCCTTGACGACCTCCGGCACCGACCAGGAGGTGATCAGGTTGTGGATGACCGTGCCGCCGGGGTGCTTGGCCAGCTCGCGGGCGGCGACCAGGGCGGTGATCGCGGACGGGGAGACCGGGTCGCCGTGCTCGTCGACGACGAAGCACCGGTCGGCGTCGCCGTCGAAGGCGAGGCCGAGGTCGGCGCCGGTCTCGCGCACCCGCGCCTGGAGATCGACGATGTTCTTCGGATCCAGCGGGTTGGCCTCGTGGTTCGGGAACGAGCCGTCCAACTCGAAGTACATGGCGTCCAGTTCGAGCGGCAGCCCCTCGAAGACGGTCGGTACGGTGTGCCCGCCCATGCCGTTGCCCGCGTCCACCACGACCTTCAGCGGACGGATGCCGCTCAGGTCCACCAGGCCGCGCAGATGGGCGGCGTATTCGCCCAGGACGTCGCGCCGGGTGATCGTGCCCGTCTCGGCGGCCGGCTGCGGGACACCCTCGTCCGACCACCGCTCCACCAGCGCGCGGATCTCGGCGAGTCCGGTGTCCTGGCCGACCGGTGCCGCGCCCGCCCGGCACATCTTGATGCCGTTGTACTGGGCCGGGTTGTGCGAGGCGGTGAACATGGCGCCGGGCAGGCCCAGTGCACCGCTGGCGAAGTACAGCTCGTCGGTGGAGCAGAGGCCGATCAGGGTGACCGTGGCGCCGCGGGCCGAGGCGCCACGGGCGAAGGCACCGGACAGGCCGGGCGAGGAGGGCCGCATGTCGTGCCCGATCACGATCGCGTCCGCGCCGGTGACCTCGGTGAAGGCCGCGCCGAACAACTCCGCGAGCGATTCGTCCCACTGGGCGGGGACGACACCGCGTACGTCGTACGCCTTCACGATCTGCGACAGATCAGCCACAAGCCTGCCCTCCTGGAGTCCTTGGGGCTCCCAACCTACCGGGCGGGCCGTGGCGCGGGACGGGTACCCGGCCGGTGGGCGGGGCTCAGGAATCCGGCGAGCGCAGCACCCGCAGATGGCCGCGGCGGGCGACCTCCATGGGGTGGGTGTCACGGTCGCCGGAGGCGGGTGCGCCACCGGCGCCGGCGGCGCGTTCCTGGGGGCGGGCCGCCTCGCGGACGGCGTTCGCCAGGGCTTCGAGATCGTCGCCGCTGGGGCGGGCCGGGCCCGAGTCGAGGGCGAGGCGGACGACCTCCCAGCCACGGGGCGCGGTCAGCCGCTCGGAGTGCTCGGCGCACAGGTCGTAGCAGTGCGGTTCGGCGTAGGTGGCGAGCGGTCCGAGCACGGCGGTCGAATCCGCATAGACGTACGTCAGCGTTGCGACGGCGGGGCGGCCGCACGCAGTGCGCGAACAGCGACGTACAGGGCTCACGACGTTGGACGGTACCGCACTCTTGAGCGGGCCGCGACGACTCTCCCCAGGCTCACCCAACCGTGTCGTCCCGCTTCGTCCGATGCGTCTGACCTGCACCCGCTCGACCTGACCTGGTCCGGACGGGCGGGGGCGGACGGCCCACAGCGAGGAATCCCGTCACGACTCCATGCATTTCCTGCCATTCCGATGTCGATCTGCGATCTCATTCAGAGAGGCAAGGGAAATCGAGACGGACAGGTCCGGTCAGTCGACGACATGCCACGTCTTGTCGCGCTCCCCGGTGTCCGAGGGTCCTTGACGGCTACGCTCGATGCTGATGGACAGTCCCGTACCCCCCCGACCGGCACAGCCACGGCTCCGCCGCCGTGACCGCCACGGCCGCGGTATGCGCGGCCCGATCGCACCGCCCCAGGTGCCGCTCTCGGTGACCCGTGCCGACGCCTTCGTGGATCTTGTCTACGACTCCCGGGACCGGCTGGAGCGGCGCTGGCCGCAGCTCTCCCAGGTCGACTTCCTGATCCTCGACGTGCCCGGTTCCGGCCCGGACGACGGGCCGGACGCGGCCGCCGACACGGAGACCGTGCCGCTGGGGCGGGTGCTGCCGGCCGCGGGCGGACATCGCGACCGGATCGTGATCTACCGCAGGCCGGTGGAGATCCGGACGAAGAGCCGTGACGAGCGGGCGTTCCTGGTCCATGAAGTGGTGGTCGAGCAGGTCGCCGAACTCCTGGGACTGGCCCCGGAATCGGTGGACCCGCGCTACGGCCAGGACTGAGGCCGTAGCGCGGGTCCGAAGGGCGCGTGCGCGGTTACTTCGTGAGGACCGACAGATCCTGGCCCGCGGTCGGGACGAGGACCGTGCCCCGGTCGTCGGGCAGCGTCTGGACGGTGAAGGCGGGCACTCCCCCCTGGGGGCGGGAGAGCATGCGGGCCGCGTAGACGGGGCCGCTGCCGGCCGCCGGTTCCACGGTCAGGGCGTAGGTCCCCTTGAGCCCTTGGGGGGTCGGCGGGGCGACATCGAGGCTGGTGCCGCCCTTGACCGTGTACGTCTTGGTGACCGGGGTACCGCCGCCGCTGCCGGCCGACGCGGTGACCTTCACCTTGGCGTCCTTGCCCTTCTCGGGCGCGACCAGCGAGAGGGTGCTGCCCTTGTCGCGGTTGTCGGCGGCGGTGGCGCGCTGCTCGACGGGCCGGGTCGCCGGGATGAAGGCCATCTCCTGCTTGGCGCCCTTGCCGCGGGTCACCCGCAGTGCGGCCGCGACCGGGACCTTGGAACCGCCGTCGGAGGGGGTGAGCACCAGCGAGCCGGCCTCGCCCTTGGTGACGTCCTTGAGGTCCACCGCGGTGGTCATCCCGCTCTTGAGGTGCAGGCTCTCCAGACCGGCCGGAGTGATCAGCCCGGTCGGGGTGGCCAGCTGCACCTTGAGGTCGGCGTCGGACTCGCCGGGGGCGAGGGCGACCAGCCGGACGGAGGTGGCGTCCTTCGGGATGCCGGGCAGCACCACGCTCGGCGACGGGTCGGCGGCGGCCGGCAGCCAGTCGCTGCCGAGCTTGCCGTCGGTGGCCTGCACGGCCGCGCCGATCCGGCCCCCGCGGGCGACGACCTGCAAGGACGCGTTGGTGGTGGGGGCGCTGGTCAGGGTGGAGAGCAGGACGGGGACCGTGGCGTGCGGCGGGACGGTGATGTCCTCCCCCGCCGAGCCCCCCAACGACCCGTCCTTGCCCCGCAGTTGGAGGTCGACGACGGCCGGGGTCGGATCGGGGTTGGTCAGGTGGACGTAGTCCTGGCGGTCCGTGGCGGTGCTGACGCCCGGGAACCAGAACGTGGTGTCGGGGGTGGTGCAGCTCAGCCCCATGAGGCCGCGGCCCGAGCCAGCGGCGACGGAGGTGGTCTGCTGGACGGTCCAGCCCGGGGCGAGGGCCCCGTCCGCCGCGCCGACGAGGGCGGGGGCGTCCGGGCTGTCGGTGCTCGTGGTGACCGGCTTGCCGGCCTCCTGGAGGGGCACGACGGGCTTGGTGTCGCGCGGCGCGACGGCCTGCCCGGCGGCGGAGTCCGCACCGCCGCCCGCGCCCTTGCCGTCCTTCCCGTTCTTGCCGCTGCTCTTCTTGCCCTTGCCGTTGTCGGTGCCGCCGCCGGCGTCCTTGACGGTCCCGGCGGGCAGCAGTGCGGCGGTGCCCTTCTTGCCGTCCGCGCCGGCCGCGGCGCCCTTGGGGGCGAAGGCGGTGTAGTCGGTCTGGCCGACCTCGGAGGAGGTCGGGGCAGGGCAGAGCAGCGCGGAGCGCTGGACGGGCAGCCGGGAGCTGCTGCGGGGCGCCTCCTGGGCGCCGCCGCCCGGGGCGGTCACGGCGGCGACGCCGGTGACGGCGCCCAGCGCGGCGGCCACGCCGATCAGGGACATCATGGTGCGCTTCACTGCTGGTCGCTCCCGTCACGGCGCTGCTCGGAGTAGGAGCCGGGGTACCCGGGATACGGGGCGCCGTCCTCGTAGGGCTGCTGATGCTGCGGGCCGTCGTCGCCGTACTGCTGCTGTTGCTGCTGCTGCCCGTACCCGTACGGGTCGTACACGCCCGCCTGGTAGGGGTCCGCGGCGTACGGGTCGGTGGCCTGGTAGGGATCCGCCGGCGGGTAGGGCTGCTGCCCGTACTGCCCGGCCTGGTAGGGGTCGGCGGGGGCGTAGGGCTGCTGCCCGTCGGGCGCGGCCTGCGGGGCGGCCGGCCACTGGTCGTACGACGGCTGCTGCGGCACCGCCCCGTGGGGGTACCCCTGGTCGAAGACCGGAGGAGGGTCGCCGGCGCCGGGGTCCGCGACGGGGACCGCGCCGGCCGCCGGGTCGGCGGCCGGGTCGAGGGGCTGCTCACCCTCGGGTGCCGCGGGGGCGCCGGCGCCCGCCGCATCGGGGGCGCCGGCGGCCTCGGCCTGGGCCCGCAGGCGCCGGGCCCGGCGGCCGTCGCCGGAGGCCGCGGCGGCCTGGGCGGTGGCCGCGTCCTCGGGCAGGTCGTCGTCGATCTCCCGGCGGCGGCCCGGCAGGGCCAGCACCACCAGGACGACGGCGAGCAGGCCCTGCGCCCACAGCCAGAGGGTGTGGCCGAGCGGGTTCTCGTGGGTGAGGTCGAGGGTGCCGCCGCCCGCGGGGAGCGCGAAGCCCTGGGCCCAGCCGTCGACGGTCGTGGGCTTGAGCGGGGTGCCGTTGAGGGTGGCCTGCCAGCCCTCGTCGGCGGCGTCGGCCAGCCGCAGCACCCGGCCGTCGGCGCCGTCCGGCACCTTGGTGTGCGCCTCGACGGGGCCGGCCGGTACGGCGACGGGGGCGACGGACTCGGCGGCGCTGGTGCCGTCCTTGGCCTCGCCCGCGACGATCGAGAGCCGCGAGACCCGCCGGTCGACGCGCCACAGTGCGCTGCCGTCGTCCTGGCTGAGCCGGGTCAGGCCCGGGGTCGCGTCCAGCACCCGGCCCATTTCGCGCGGCGCCCCGTCCCGGACCAGGACGTAGCGGACCGCATAGCCGCCGAGCTGGTTGGTCTGGTCGGCTCCGGAGCCGGCCACGAGGTGGGCGACGATGCCGCCCAGGCGCGTGTCCCCGCCCGCTTCGGCGGCCAGATCGGCATCGCCGAGCCGGGCACCGGAGCCGCGGACCAGCGAGTAGTCCACATGGCCCGGCGTGCCGTCGAGGACCAGCGTGCGGGCCCGGTCGGCGGTGCCGCTCTCCTCGGCGACGAACGCCGGGACCTGCTCGGGGTTGCGGCGCTCCAGCGGACCGGCCGCGCCGGTGATCATCCAGCTGACCGCGACGTAGAGCGGGGCGAGCAGCGAGGCCAGCGCGATCAGCACGGCGACCGGCTGCTTCCAGCCGAAGCCGAGGTTGGCCATCCGAGTGCGGATGCCCTCGGCGCCGACCGCGGCGGCGCACAGCAGCGCCAGCCCGTAGACGAGCATCGCGGGCCCGGTCCAGCCGGAACCGTTGCCCAGCGCGGCGAGCAGCAGCCCGGTCAGGGCCGCCGCCCAGGCGGTACGGATGGCGAGCTGCCGCTCGTCGCGCAGGGTCGCGGCGAGCGCGGCCAGCACGATGCCGAACAGCAGCACCCCGCCCACGGCCTTGGGGCCGCCCGGGCTGAGGCCGATGAGGTCGAGTACGGAGGCGGAGCCGGCACCGTAGCCCAGCCCGGCCTCCTGGAAGAAGCGCCCGGGGTGGGTCAGCAGCGACAGCGACCAGGGGGCGAGCACGACCATCGGCGCGAGGACCACGGCCAGGAAGCGCAGCCCGTAGGCGAGCAGTTGGTCGCGGCTGCCGTCGAGGAAGCGCAGCACCAGCAGGCCGGCCCCGAGCAGCACCGCGATCGGCCAGACGACCGGCGTGAAGGCCGTGGTGAAGGTGATCAGCAGCGTGTACGCCCAGGTCGCCCGCCAGCTGGGCCGGGTGCCCGGCGGCAGCCGCAGCCCGCTCGCGGCGACCCCGGCGCGCGCCATCAGCGGCAGCAGGATGGCGAGCACCGCCGTGCCCAGCCGCCCGCCGGCCAGCGCTCCGGCGGCCGCCGGCAGAAAGGCGTAGGCGATGCTCCCCCAGGCCCGCAGCAGCCGGGAGGCGACCAGCGGCCGGGAGGCGAAGTAGGCGGTGAGACCGGCCAGCGGGACGGAGCAGACCAGCAGCAGGGTGACGGCGAAGCCCGTGGAGCCGAAGAAGATGCTCGACACCAGGGCGACGACCGCCAGGTAGGGCGGCGCGGAGGCGCTGTCGCCGACCCCGACCGCGTGCCAGCTGTCGAGGTACGCCGACCACAGGTCGGACACGCTGCCGGGCGCGGGCAGCATCGCGCCGCCGGTCAGCGCGCCGGAACCGAGCAGTCCGCGGCAGGCGACGAGCGAGACCAGCAGCAGGAGGAGGAAGAGCACCGGTGCCGGTTTGCGGGCGATCCGCTTGAGCCGGGCGAACTGCTCGATCTCCAGGAAGTCGGCGTCGTCACCGCCCGGCCCGGACTCGACGGCGCCGTGCCGGCCGGCCGAGGCCACGTCCGGGGCGGCCCGCCCGGCCAGATTGCCGGCGACCTGTTCGACGGTGGCGCGCACCGTCGCGCCGGGCGGCGGGAACAGCGGCCGCAGTTCGCTCGCCTCGACCGCGGGCCGGCCTCTCCTCTTGCGGGCGGCGAGGATCTTGCCGGGCCGCAGCAGGGTGCCGAAGAGTCCGGCGAGTTCGTCGAGCGCCTGGCCCGGGACCTTGCCGACGAGGTAGGCGACGACCCGCAGGACGGTGCCGATCAGCAGCCGCAGCAGGACGTACGGGAGGGTCCGGCCGGGGGTGTTGGTCAGCAGGGTGTAGACGGCGCCTGCCTTGTCGACGCGGTGCGGGTTGGCCACCGAGCGGCCGACGCAGTCGATGGGGCGGCGCTCGCGGGCGGCGGCCTCGGCGTGCCGCAGGATCGCGTCCGGCGCGACCAGGACCTGGTGGCCGGCCGCCTGGGCGCGCCAGCACAGATCGACGTCGTCGCGCATCAGCGGCAGCCGGCGGTCGAAGCCGCCCAACTCCTCGTAGACGTCCCGGCGGATGAGCATGCCCGCGGTGGAGACGGACAGCACCGGACGCACCTGGTCGTGCTGGCCCTGGTCCTGTTCGCGGCGGTCCAGGCCGGTCCAACGGCGACCGCTGCGGGCGATGCTGACACCGGCTTCGAGCAGCTGCCGGCGGTCGTACCAGCTGCGCAGCTTGGGTCCGACGATCACGGTGGAGGGGCTGGCGTCGGCTACCCGCAGCAGCTCGGCGAGCGCGTCCGGCTCGGGTGCGCAGTCGTCGTGCAGCAGCCACAGCCACTGGACCGGTTCGCCGTGCGGCAACTCCGGCATCTCGTACGCCTCGTCGTGCCAGGTGCGGCTGACCGGGTCCCAGCCGCTGGGGCGGCGCAGATACGGCAGATCGTCGGGGGTCAGCACGGGGGCCGTACGGACCGCCTCGTCGACCGCGGTACCGAATCCGGAGCGGCGGGCGAGATGCAGCACCCGTTGGTCCCCGATGGCCTCGGCGAGCAGCTGGGCGGAGTCGTCCGCGCTGCCGGTGTCGGCGCCGATGACGTTCTGCACCGGGCGTTCCTGGCCGAGCAGGCCGCCGAGCGCATCGGGCAGCCAGCGGGCTCCGTCATGGGAGACGATCACGGCGGTGACCACGTGCCGCGGGAACTCTGGGGTGGCGGCTGCATATGAGGCGGCCTGGGCCGCCGACTGGCTGTGCACGGACATCGAGGTACGGGCCCTCCGGACCCGGGAGTTCGGGACCCGTTGCGCAGTCGCGCTGGGCACCCGCCCCCGGAAGACACTGCGACGGACTACGAGGCGACGCGAACGCCCGGCAGGGCGGCGGCGCATCTCGGACGGGGCCCCACACTAATGGTTCGCGCCGGTGCCCCGACCGGTCCGTACAGCAGTCCGCCCCCGGCGAGAAGGTCGCTGGAGGCGGAGTGTTCGTTATAGGGGGATATGGGGAGTTGAGGCGGTACGGCGGCGTGGTCCGTGCGGCCGCGCGCCCTTGGTGCGGGTGGCTGTGCGGTCATCGTCAGACGGCGGCCTTCTTGAGCCGGCGCCGCTCGCGCTCGGACAGGCCGCCCCAAATACCGAAGCGCTCGTCGTTGGCGAGCGCGTACTCCAGGCATTCGGACCGGACTTCGCAGGCGAGACAGACCTTCTTGGCCTCGCGGGTGGAGCCACCCTTCTCCGGGAAGAAGGACTCGGGGTCGGTCTGGGCGCACAGTGCGCGCTCCTGCCAGCCGAGCTCCTCATCCGCCTCCTCGACCAGCAATTCCTGGAACAGCTCGGTCATGTGCGCCCCTCGTCTGTCTTTACGTCCCCGTGATCAAGCCGTGATCGATTTCGGCTGAACGACACGAGTGAAATTACAAGTGTGGTGATCCGGGCCAGTCAAGCCGAGATCTGCTATTGGGCCTCTTATTCACTCGGCGGAACCAAGCGTATGCGGAAAGTGTTCAAATCAGTAAAAACCAGGACACTTCCCCGGGCGTTGCCCCCCGGCGCATCCCCTTCGGTTATCGAGACGCGAACAGGTGGCATTCACGTTGCACCCCCGCGCGCCGAAGCGGGGGAGATCACAGAAGGATCACGGGGCCGCAACGGCGTTTGAGGGTGCGGTTGCCGGTCGATGTCTCCGGGTCGGAGACTGCACAAACCTTTCGCCGGGCGGAGTAACCGGATGAGGTGAAAGATTTGCGGCAAACCAGACGTCCAGTTGACATCGCGCCGCGAACCCGGTCTCCTTGACCGCATGCCAGTGACCCCCGCGCTCCGACTGTCCCGTGCCTACGGGTCGCTCTGTGCTGCGCAGGCTCGCTGTCGCTGTTCCAGCTGTCGAAGCCACTGAGCTCCAGCTTTTCCGCTCGCACCACCCCGCAGCGCCCCTGCTCCGCGTCACCGTGCCGCGCCCCCCACAGGGAAGGCCCGCACCGGCCGCAGCCTCCCCAGCTCACGCTGGGCGCTCTCCCGAGCGTCACCCAGCACGTCCGCCGAGGAACCCGAAACCCCATGAACAGCGACGTCCAGATCGCCGGCGATCCGCTCGCCATCCCCCACCTGCTGCCGCCCGTCCCCGCACACCCGGCCACCGTCGCCGGCTTCGTGGGGCTGGCCCGCTCGATCGCCGCCGACCGCGGCGCCTGGGCGCACCTCGTCCGCTACGACACGACCAGCCGCTGGTACCACCGGCTGCGCACCGGGCCGGGCTACGAGGTGTGGCTGCTGAGCTGGGTGCCGGGCCAGGGCAGCGGCCGGCACGACCACGGGCCGTCCTCCGGTGTGCTGACTGTCCTGGAGGGCGAGTTGACCGAGCACGCAGCGACCGGGCGCCGTACGCTGGCCGCCGGCGCCCAGCGGGTGTTCGCCCCCGGCTACGTCCACGAGGTCGTCAATGACGCGCTGACCCCGGCCGTCAGCCTGCACGTCTACTTCCCCGGCCTGACCGAGATGCCGATGCACGGGGCGCCCCACTGCACCCCCTCGGCCCTGGAGACCGCCGCTCCCTGACCCGCCGCCCTCCCCGTTCGTCCCGGCCACCGCTCCTCCTCGACCCGCCGGCGACTGACACACTGGGCCCCATGCGAATCGTGGTTCTGGCCGGCGGTATCGGCGGCGCCCGCTTTCTGCGGGGACTGAAGGCAGCGGCTCCGGACGCGGACATCACCGTCATCGGCAACACCGGCGACGACATCCATCTGTTCGGGCTCAAGGTGTGTCCCGACCTCGACACCGTGATGTACACGCTCGGCGGCGGCATCAACGAGGAGCAGGGCTGGGGACGCAGTGACGAAACCTTCAAGGTGAAGGAGGAGTTGGCCGCCTACGGCGTCGGGCCCGAGTGGTTCGGGCTGGGCGACCGGGACTTCGCCACCCACATCGTGCGGACCCAGATGCTGAGCGCCGGCTATCCGCTCAGCGCCGTCACCGAGGCGCTGTGCGCGCGCTGGAAGCCCGGGGTGCGGCTGCTGCCGATGTCCGATGACCGGGTCGAGACCCATGTCGCCGTCACGGAACCCGACAGCGGCTCCGCCGCGGGGGCCGGCGAGCGCAAGGCGATCCACTTCCAGGAGTACTGGGTGCGGCTGCGCGCCTCGGTGCCCGCGCATGCCGTGGTGCCGGTCGGCGCCGATCAGGCCAAGCCGGCGCCGGGCGTGCTGGAGGCGATCGCCGAGGCGGACGTGGTGCTGTTCCCGCCGTCCAACCCGGTGGTCAGCATCGGCACGATCCTGGCGGTGCCGGGCATCCGGGAGGCCATCGCGGACGCCGGGGTACCGGTGGTCGGCCTCTCACCGATCGTCGGCGACGCCCCGGTGCGCGGGATGGCCGACAAGGTACTGGCCGCGGTGGGGGTCGAGTCGAGCGCCGCGGCCGTCGCCCGCCACTACGGGTCCGGGCTGCTGGACGGCTGGCTGGTCGACTCGTCCGACGAGGGCGCGGTGGCCGAGGTCGAGGCGGCCGGGATCCGCTGCCGGGCCGTGCCGCTGATGATGACCGACACGGACGCCACGGCCGCGATGGTGCGCGAGGCGCTGGCGCTGGCCGAGGAGGTCCGGGCGTGAGCGACCCCGCCGTGCCCGGTTACCGGGTGTGGGCGCTGCCGGGCCTGCCCGAGGTGCGGCCCGGCGACGATCTCGTGAAGCTGATCGCCGCGGCGGTGACCGCCGACGGTCTGCCGGAACTCGTCGACGGCGATGTGCTGTTGGTGACCTCGAAGATCGTCAGCAAGGCCGAGGGCCGGGTGGTCGAGGCCGACGACCGCGAGGCGGCGATCGACCGGGAGACGGTGCGGGTGGTGGCGCGCCGCGGCACCCTGCGGATCGTGCAGAACCGGCAGGGCCTGGTGATGGCCGCAGCCGGCGTGGATGCCTCCAACACCCCGCGGGGAACGGTGCTGTTGCTGCCCGAGGACCCGGACGCCTCGGCGCGCGCCCTGCGGGCGGGGCTGCGCACCACCCTCGGTGTCGACGTCGGGGTCGTCATCAGCGACACCTTCGGGCGGCCGTGGCGCAACGGGCTCACCGATGTCGCCATCGGTGCCGCCGGCGTGCGGGTGCTGGACGATCTGCGCGGCGGCACCGATGCCCACGGCAATCCGCTCAGCGCGACGGTGGTGGCCACCGCGGACGAACTGGCCGCCGCCGGGGACCTGGTGAAGGGCAAGGCGGCCGGGCTGCCGGTCGCGGTGGTGCGCGGGCTGGGGCACCTCGTCGGGGAGCCGGGCGACGGCGCCGGGGCGCGCGCCATGGTGCGCACCGCCGAGGACGACATGTTCCGGCTGGGCACCTCGGAGGCCATACGCGAAGCGGTGACGGCGCGGCGTACGGTCCGTGCCTTCACCGGCGAGCCGGTCGATCCGGGGGCGGTCCGGCGTGCGGTGGCGGCGGCCCTCACCGCCCCGGCGCCGCACCACACCACGCCGTGGCGGTTCGTCCTCCTGGAGTCGCCGGCCGCGCGCGAGCAGCTCCTGGACGCGATGCGGGACGCCTGGGTCGCGGATCTGCGGGCGGACGGGAAGTCGGCGGAGGCCGTCGCCACGCGGGTGCGGCGCGGTGAGGTGCTGCGTGCCGCGCCGTATCTGGCGGTGCCGTGCCTGGTCACGGACGGCGCGCACCACTACCCCGACGAGCGGCGGAGCACGGCCGAGCGCGAGATGTTCCTCGTGGCCCATGGCGCGGGGATCCAGAACTTCCTGGTGGCGCTGGCGGGCGAACGGCTCGGCTCCGCCTGGGTGTCGTCGACGATGTTCTGCAAGGACGTGGTCCGCGACGTGCTCGACCTGCCCGCGGGCTGGGAGCCGATGGGGGCGGTGGCCATCGGGCATCCCGCCGGGCCGCCGGGGCCGCGGCCGCCGCGCGCCGCCGACGAGTTCGTCACCGTGCGCTGACCGTCGCCCGCGCGCGGGCTCACAGCCGGGCGATGTCCCCCACCGGGAAGCGCGGCGCACGGCGCGGCGGGACGCGGCCGGAGAGCAGGATCAGCCGGGCCGCGCGGTGCCGCTGGCCCTCGTAGGGGGCGAGGAGGTCGAGCATCTCCTCGTCGGTGGTGCCGCGGCGGCCGGTGAGGGCATAGCCGATGATCTTCGGCAGATGCAGATCGCCGACCGTGATCGCGTCCGGGGCGCCGAGGGTGCGCTGGAGCGTCTCCGCGGCGGTCCACGGGCCGATGCCCGGTATCGCCATGAGCCGGCGGGTGGCCTCGGCGAGATCCATCCGCGCGGCCTCCTCCATCCGCCGGGCGGCCCGCACCGCGCGCAGGATCGCGCCGGAGCGCTTGGCGTCGACGCCCGCGCGGTGCCACTCCCAGGAGGGGATCAGCGCCCAGCCGCGCGGCTCGGGCATCACCCGCATCCGCTCCCAGGGCCCGGGCGCGGGCTCGCCGTGCCGCTGCAGGAGGAGCCGCCAGGCGCGGTAGGCCTCGTCGCTGGTGACCTTCTGCTCCAGGACCGAGGGGATCAGCGACTCCAGGACCAGGCCGGTGCGCGCGAGCCGGACGCCGGGGTGGCGGCGCCGCGCCTCATGGACGATGCGGTGCCGGGCGGTCAGCCGCTCCGGGTCGTCGCGCTCCCCCAGCAGCTCGGGCAGCTGCTCCAGCAGCCATGCGGCGCCCGGGCCCCAGGCCTCGGCCTCGACCCGGCCGTCCGCGGGGCGGGCCGCCACGCGCAGGGTGCCGGGGCCCTGGGGCGTACGGGAGGCGCGCCACAGCTCGCCGCCGCGCACCGCGAACGCGGGGTCGCCCGGGCCCCGCTGCAGCACACCCAGCGTGCGGTGCAGGTCGAACGGGCCGGGCGGAACCCAGGTGCGGTCGGGCATGCGGCCAGATTAGGCGATGGCGCCGGGGCGGTGCCGGGGCCTGTGGACAACGCCGCCCGGGCCCCGGCGGGCGCGCCCGGCCCCCCGGCGGGCGGCCTACTGGTCGGAGGAGAAACGCACCGAGGCGGCCGGGATATCGGCGTCGCACCAGATGCGGATGCCGCCGCGCAGTTCGTTGTCGGCGCCGATGCGCGCCCCGTCGCCGATGACCGCACCGTCGAGGACCGTACGGGCCCCGATGCGCGCGCCGGCGCCGATCAGCGAGTCACGGATCTGGGCGCCTTCCCCGATGACGGCGCCTTCGAGGACCGCGCTGCCGTCGATCCGGGCGCCGGGGCCGATGACGGTGCGCGGGCCGGCGACCGTGCCGCCGGTGAGCTTGGCGTCGGCGGCGACCTCGGCGGTCTCCAGGACCAGGCGGTCACCGCGGCGGCCGGGAACCGCCGGGGACGGGGCGCGGCCGAGGACCAGGTCGGCGGAGCCGCGGACGAAGGCCTGCGGGGTGCCGAGGTCGAGCCAGTAGGTGGAGTCGACCATGCCCTGGAGGTGGGCGCCGTCGGCGAGCAGTCCGGGGAAGGTCTCGCGTTCGACGGAGACCGGGCGGCCGGCCGGGATGGTGTCGATCACCGACCGGTTGAAGACGTACGCACCGGCGTTGATCTGGTCGGTGACGATCTCCTCGGGGGTCTGCGGCTTCTCCAGGAAGGCGGTGACCCGGCCGGTGTCGTCGGTGGGCACCAGGCCGAAGGCGCGCGGGTCCTCGACCCGGGTGAGATGCAGCGAGACCTCGGCGCCGGAGGTGCGGTGGGTGTCGACGAGGGCCGCGATGTCCAGCCCGGTGAGGATGTCGCCGTTGAAGATCAGCACCGGGTCGTCCGGGCCGGAGTGCAGGCGCGAGGCGACGTTGCGGATGGCGCCGCCGGTGCCCAGCGGCTCCTGTTCGGTGACGTACTCCAGATGCAGGCCGAGCGCGGATCCGTCACCGAAGTACGGCTCGAAGACCTCCGCGAGGTAGGAGGTGGCGAGGACGATGTGCTCGACGCCGGCGGCCCGGGCGCGGGCCAGCTGATGGGTCAGGAACGGCACACCGGCCGCCGGGACCATGGGCTTGGGCGTATGCACCGTCAGCGGGCGCAGCCGGGTGCCCTTGCCGCCGACCAGGAGGATCGCTTCTGTCAATGTGTCCTCTGTTCGCTTCTCCGCCCGCTGGGGCCCTTCTGCCCGATGGCGGGCAAGGAGGGAGCAGCGGTGCGGCTCTCGGTCGTCGACCGCGGCCCGGCGGCCGCGCGTGCGACGCTCACGGTGTCTTCTCTGCTTCCTGCTGGGGTCGGCCGATCGGCCGACCAGTGTAGGCAGACGGGCGCGCAAAAACCTCGGCGGTGGCGGTCCCCCGGCGCCGTACACGCCATGGGGAGCGCGGGCCGGCGGCGCGAACGTCGTGATCACTAGGACGTGTCGGGGGCAGGAACGGTTTAGTGGTCCCGGCAACATGCGCCCCACCGGACGCCGCAAACCCGCGCCGCCCCGGCCCGGCCGCCGCGGTCAGCGGCCCTGCAGGGTGGCCGCGGCGCGGCGGGTGGCGGCGAGCTTGTCGTAGAGGTGGGTGCCGGGGCAGTCGGTGGTGAAGCCGTCCCGGTGGCCGGAGATGACGTGCAGGGAGACCTTGGTGCCCTTGGCGAAGCGGTTTCCGCCGCCGGAGAGCAGCTGCGCCATGGCGCGCGGATCGACGTTGTAGAGACCGAGCTTCCAGGCCGTCAGACGGGCGATGGCATCGACGGCGGGCTTGTCCGGCTCGGTGTCGGTGAAGGTGCCGAGGACGGCGACTCCGGTGCTGTCGGTGTTGAAGCCGAGCGTGTGGGCGCCCATGACGGGCTTGGCGACGCCGCCCGCACGGCCCTCGTAGACCGTTCCGCACTTGTCGACGAGGAAGTTGTAGCCGATGTCGCGCCAGTGGTTGCTCTTGACGTGGAAGCGGTACATGGCCCGGATCAGCGAAGGGGCCTCTTCGCAGCTGTAGTTGTTGCCCGAACCGCTGTGGTGGACGAAGGCGGCGCGCACGGTCTTGGTGTAGGTGAAGGCCTTTTCGCGCAGCTTCTCGTCGGCGCCCCAGCCGGCCCGGGTGACGATCCGGGGGCGCGGCCCGACGAAGGTCTGTTCCGGTCGCGGCCCGTCCACGGCGGCGATGTCGCCCTGGGACGCGGCCTGGTCGAGGGCGGGGATCTCGGTGGCGCCGAGCGGGGCGAACCCGGCGTTGGCGGCGGAGGCCGCGGCGGCCTCCGCGGAGAGCGGGGCCGGCGGGTCGAGCCGGGCGGCGCGCAGGCTCCGCGGCGGCGCGCCGGGGTCGACGAGTTCCAGCCGCAGCCCGCCCGGGAGCACGGCCGGTGCGCGGTCGCTGTGCTCGGGGGTGATGCGCAGTTGGACGGCGTCGGAGTCACCGACCCACAGCGGCGCGGTGCTGCCCCGTACGTCGCTGCCGTGCCGTTCGGCGGAGCCGAGGTCGGGGGCGTCGTCGTTGTGGACCTGGACGTCCTGCCAGCCCGACCAGTCGCCGCTGCCGTTCGCGCGGGTGCGGACCTGGACCCGGCCGTGCAGCTCGGCGGCGGCGTCGTCCCAGACGACCCCCAGCAGGGAGAACGGCCGCACCGTGCGCGGCGGCAGTCCCAGCTCCTGGGGAGCGGGCTCCGTGGCGGTGTCCCGGTCGGGGGTGTGCGGGGCGGCGGCGCCGAGCGCGCCGACCGGCAGGGACTGGGTGCTGCCCGGCAGGTCGTCGGTGCGCGCCGGGTGCGGTGCGGCGGGGGCGGCGCCCGCACCGGCCGTCGCGGCGAGGGGCAGGGTGAGGGCCGCGGTGCACAGGGCGCCGAGACAGGTCGCAAGGAAGGGGCGCATGAACAAAATCGTGGACACGGCCGGACCGAACGCGCCAATGCTGATCTGACGGGGCATCGGCCGATCCGGTGGCCCGGGCCGGCCGCTCCCGGCCTACCGCCGGCTGCCGCCGCGCGTACCCTGGCCGCGATGAACGCCACCGATCGCACCCCCGCCGACCTGCTGAGTTCCGCGCTCGCCGCGGACCCGGCCCGCCCGCTGGTGACCTTCTACGACGACGCCACCGGCGAACGCGTGGAACTGTCCGTCGCGACCTTCGCCAATTGGGTGGCCAAGACCGCCAACTACCTCCAGGGCGATCTGGCCGCCGAACCGGGCGACCGGCTCGCGCTGCTGCTGCCCGCCCACTGGCAGACCGCCGTCTGGCTGCTGGCCTGCTCGTCGGTGGGCGTGGTCGCGGAGGTGGACGGCGATCCGGCCGCCGCCGATCTCGTCGTCGCCGGGCCCGACCGGCTCGACGCGGCGCGCGCCTGTTCCGGGGAGCGGGTGGCGCTGGCGCTGCGGCCGCTGGGCGGCCGGTTCCCGCAGCCGCCGCAGGGTTTCGCGGACTACGCCGTGGAGGTACCGGGCCAGGGCGACCGGTTCGCACCGTTCGCGCCGGTGGATCCGGGGGGCGCGGCCCTCGTCGTCGACGGCGAGGAGCTGACCGGCGCCGGGGTCGTGGCACGCGCGCGGACCGACGCGGACGCGGCCGGGCTGCCGGCGGCGCCCCGGGTGCTGTCGGGGCTGCCGTACGACACCTGGCAGGGCCTGTCGTACGGGCTGTACGCGCCGCTGGTGACCGGCGGCTCCGTGGTGCTGTGCCGCCACCTGGACCAGCTGGGCGCACCGGCCGCGGCCACCCGCGAGACCAGCGAGAAGATCACCTTCAGGGCGCCGCTGCCGCACTGAGGGGCGCGCTCCCCCGTCCGGCCGACCGGAGGCGCCCGCGGCGGGCCGGTACGCCCGTTTAGGTCCAGGATCTGGAGTACGTACAACCATGCGCGGGTTTCGTCCGTCTCCTGTTCCGTCCGGACCCCGCGTGCGGGCGCGACGCCGACTCCGTGAGGGATGGACGCACACGTGACCGATACCCCCGAGCCTCCCCGGTTCGCCGGCTGGGACGAGCGCCCGGCCGGGGGGCTGGGGCCGGACCGGCCGGGGCCGCCACGCATCCCGCCGTACCGCGGGCACCGGTGGCGCTGGGCCGCGACCGCGGCCGTCGGCGCCCTGCTGGCCGGGTCGGGAGCCGGCTGGGCGGTGTACACCAAGCTCAACGGCAATATCCGCACCGACAGCGCCACCGAGCGCGAGCTGCGCAAGTGGGAGTCCGAGCGGCCGCCCGCGGGCCCGCCGAACGCCGAGAACGTGCTGCTGATCGGCTCGGACAGCCGTAAGGGCAGCAACCGCAGATACGGCCGCGGCGGCGGCCAGCGCTCGGACACCACGATGCTGCTGCACCTGGCGGCGGACCGGAAGAGCGCCACCGCGGTGAGCCTCCCGCGCGACCTGATGGTGGAGGTGCCGCACTGCAAACGCTCCGACGGCACCGAGACCGGTCCCCGGACGGCCCAGTTCAACTCGGCGTTCGCCCTCGGCGGGCCGGCCTGCACGATCCGTACCGTCGAGAAGCTCACCCGCATCCGCGTCGCGCACTACATGATCCTCGACTTCGTCGGCTTCACGAGGATGGTGGACGCGGTGGGCGGGGTGCAGGTCTGTCTGAACCGGCCGGTCCAGGACGCCGAGGCGCACCTCACGCTGCCCGCGGGCCGGCAGACGCTGCACGGGGAGGCCGCCCTCGGGTACGTACGGGCACGCAAGAGCCTGGGCAACGGCAGCGACACCCAGCGCATGCAGCGACAACAGCAGTTTCTTGGGGCTCTCGTGAAGAAAGTGCAGAGTAATGGTGTCCTGCTCAATCCGACCCGGCTGTATCCGGTGCTCGATGCCGCGACGAGTTCCCTGACCACCGACGCCGCACTGGCTTCCCTGAGGGGGCTGTACGAATTGGTTCGCAGCACCCGTAGCATTCCCACCGACCGGGTCCAGTTCCTGACCGTGCCGCGCGAGGAGTACCGCTTCGACCGCAACCGCGATGAGCTGGTGCAACCGGACGCGGAACGGCTCTTCGGGCAGTTGCGCAGGGATCTTCGGGTGACCGTGACGCCCCCGCCCGACAGTGCGGAGGCACCGGTCCGCACGGGAGAGGGTGCACCGTCCGGCCGGCCGGAAGGATCACCCTCGCCGGCGCCGGGTTCGGGGCCGGCCTTTCCCGGGACGACCGCGGAACACGGGAGCTGCGAATAAAGATGCCGCAAAGTACACCCGGCAACTCGAATGTATTGGGCGGATTGCCCAGTTGTAGGTAAGTGGATTTTGTCACGGGCGTCGCGGGGCGCTGAACTGGGCGGATAGTGTGAGCGATCCGGTCGGGCCACCATCCGACCGATGACCATGCAATGCACGATCGACCGACCGAGCGCCTTGAGGGGATGGCGCCGCGTGGCACCGACGGAGGACTCAAGGCACCGTGGACGCGCAAGGCCGTGGGCGGGCGGGCGACAACAACGTCGATCCCGCCGATCAGTGGGTGTTCGATCCGAACACCGGCAATTACGAGCTGCGACTTGACCATGCCGGTCAAGCCCCCGCTCGGCCCTCCGACCGGAAGACTCCCGGCAGCAGACGCGCCGCGCGCAAGCCGGGCAGCGAGGGCGGTGACACCGACACCCGTCCGCTGCCGACCCAGCGCGGCCGGCGGAACGAGGGCGCCGCGGCCGAGGACGGCGAACCGCCGTCCGGCGGCCGGGCGGCACGCCGGGCGGCCGGCAACCGGACGGCGACGGCAACGGCGTCGGGCCCGGTCGGCCGCCGTAAGCCCAAGCCGAAGGCGTCCGGGAAGAAGAAGGCGCTGTACTGGACGGCCGGTGTGGTGAGCTTCGTGCTCGTCGCCGGCTGCGGTGCCGCGTACTACGTCTACCAGCAGCTGGACGGCAACATCTCCAAGGTCGACGTCGGCGTGGAGAACGAAGCGGTCTCCAGCGGCCCGGTCAACGTCCTCATCATCGGGACGGACTCCCGATCCGGTAAGGGCAACTCCGGCTACGGCGATGCCGGCAGCGTCGGGCACGCGGACACCACGATCCTGATGCACATCTCCAAGGACCGGACGAACGCCACCGCGCTGAGCATCCCGCGCGACATGATCACCAACATCCCGAACTGCCCGACGAAGCAGAAGGACGGCTCGAAGAAGATCGTCCCGGGCGAGAACCAGGTGCGCTTCAACACCAGCCTGGGCCAGGAGGGCCGGGACCCCGGCTGCACCTGGCGCACCGTCGAGCAGATGACCGGGCTGAAGATCAACCACTTCATGATGGCCGATTTCAACGCCGTCAAGGAGCTGTCCACCGCGGTGGACGGCGTCGAGGTGTGCGCGGGCAAGGACCTCAACGACCCCAAGTCGCACCTGAAGTTGAAGGCCGGCCGGCACATCGTCAAGGGCGAGCAGGCGCTGGCGTTCGTCCGTACCCGGCACGCCATCGGATTCGGCAGCGACCTGGACCGGATCAAGATGCAGCAGCAGTTCCTCAGCTCGCTGATCCGCAAGCTGAAGTCCAGCGCGTTCAGCAGCCCGGGCAAGCTCTACGACGTCAGCCAGGCGGCGACCAAGGCGCTCACCGTCGACACCGGTATCGGCACGGCGGGCAAGCTGCTGGACTTCGGCAACGACCTCAAGAAGGTCGACATCGACAAGATCACCTTCGCCACGGTGCCGGTGCTGGACAACCCCAAGGACCCGGCCACCGTCATTCTCAACAAGACCGCGGCGGACCCGCTGTTCGCCATGGTGCGCGCGGACCACACCCTGGCCAAGGGCAAGAAGGGCAAGGGCAAGAAGTCCGCGCCGGTGAAAAAGGCCCCGCCCGAGCAGGTGCGGGTCGATGTCACCAACGGCGGCGGGCCGATCGGCTCGGCACAGGAGACCGTGGACTGGCTGCAGAACTCCAAGGCCGCCAAGCTCTCCACCAACGCCGGCAACGCCCCGGCGAAGCTGGCCGCCACCCGCCTCGAATACGCGCCCAACCAGGCCGACCAGGCCGCCACTCTGGCCGACTGGATGGGTCTGCCCAAGAGCGCACTGAAGAAGTCGGCGCAGAACGCCGGTGACCGTCAGCCGATGAAGCTCACCCTCGGGAAGGACTTCAAGGCACCGGGCTCACCGATCGAGGCGCCGACCGAAACCCCGGACGGGGTGCAGAACGTCAATGCAGATGACAAAAACGTCTGCGCGAAGTGATCTGAGCAGGATCCGGCCGCCCCGCCGAGGCGCCGAGCGCACCATCGGACGGAGAACGGGGAGAGGGCCAGATGCGGCAGAGCAGTGTGCGTGGTGACCGCTCGCGTCGACGACGCGAGCCGGACGCACAGGAGTTGGGCTGGGACGACGGGCTCTACTCCGACGGGGGGCTGCCGCCGGACGCCCCCGGCTGGACGCCCGCCGACGGCGGCGTGCCCCCCGAGGACGGGGACACGTCCGCCGACGGCGGCCACCGCAAAGGGGGGCGGCCGCGCCGGGGCAAGGGCCGCAAGGTGCTGCGCTGGACGGCCCTCACCCTCGCCGTCCTGATAGTGGGCGGCGCGGGCGCCGGGTACTGGTACTACGAGCACCTCAATGCCAACCTCCGCAAGGCCCCGCGGTCCCTGGGCGGGGGCGGGCTCAAGAAGCCGGACCCCAACGCCTTCGGGCAGAGCCCGCTGAACATCCTGCTGCTGGGCTCCGACGGCCGTAACAGCGCGGAGAACATCAAGCTCGGCGGCGCCCGGCAGGACGCGGACCGCAAGCCGCTGGCGGACGTCCAGATGCTGCTGCACGTCTCCGCGGACCGCAGCAACATGTCGGTGATCTCCATCCCGCGGGACACCCGGGTGACGATCCCGCAGTGCACCGACCCCAAGACGCACCAGGTCTATCCACAGACCTCCGCGGCCATCAACCAGTCGCTCCAGCACGGCGGTCCGGGGTGCACCCTCGCCACCTGGCAGGAGCTGACCGGCGTCTACATCGACCACTTCATGATGGTCGACTTCTCCGGTGTGGTCTCCATGGCGGACGCCATCGGCGGTGTCCCGGTCTGTGTCGACAACAACGTCTACTCGCACGACAGCAAGGGCCACGGCAGCGGGCTGAAGCTCACCAAGGGCACCCACTCCGTCAAGGGCGTGCAGGCCCTGCAGTGGCTGCGCACCCGTTACGGCTTCGAGGACAACACCGACATCGGCCGGGCCAAGGCCCAGCACATGTACATGAACTCGATGGTCCGTCAGCTCAAGAAGGGCACCAAGCTCACCGACCCGGGCCAGCTGCGCGACCTGGCGGAGGCCGCGACCAAGTCACTGACCGTCGACGACGGCCTGGACACCGTCAAGAAGCTCTACGACCTGGGCGGCGACCTCAACCGGGTGCCGACCAAGCGCATCACGATGGTCACCATGCCCTGGCAGTACGGCCCCGGCGAGCAGTACGTCGAGCCCAAGCCCGGCGACGCGGAGGCCACCTTCGCGCTGCTGCGCAACGACACCGCGCTGGACGGCAAGGACAAGAAGAAGAAGGCGGCGCCGGCGCCCAAGCCCTCGACTCCCAAGGGCGAGTTGAAGGTGGTGGTGCAGAACGGCACCAACAGCACGGTGAACGGCCCGGTCTCCGGCCGCGCGGCCGTCATCCAGCAGCGGCTCGCCGGCCTCGGCTACGGCGCGGCCGCCACCGACCCGGCGCTCACCACCCAGGCCGACACCACGATCACCTACGGGGACAAGAGGCTGCGCGGCGACGCCCTGGCGCTGGCGAAGGCGCTCGGTCTGCCCAAGGGCGCGGTACGGGAGTCGAGTTCGGCCACCGGGATGCGGCTGGTGATCGGCAACGACTGGCGCACCGGCTCGGCGTACCCGAAGACATCGGGCGACGAGAAGAGCGCGGACAAGGCCCCGGACAGCGCGGACGCGCTCAACGGCGAGGACTCCAAGGCCTGCATGAAGGTGAATCCGCAGTACAGCTTCTGAGGGTTCCCCTTCTGTTCTGAGGGTTCCCCTTCTGGTGGTTCCCCGCCGCCCACCCGGTCCCCCGCCGCC
>NZ_SDIF01000077.1 GCF_004122735.1 Streptomyces sioyaensis
CCCGCTGCGGATCCGCCTGCGCCGCCGGCTGAAGTCCTCCTTCCAGCACTGGCTCAGGGTCCTGCTGGTGTCGGCGTTCGGGAGGTTCAGCACGACGAGGCCCGCGGTGGCCGGGACGAGGATGATCGCCGACACCAGCAGGACCCTGAGCCAGTGCTGGAAGGAGGACTTCAGCCGGCGGCGCAGGCGGATCCGCAGCGGGGTCGGGGGCCGGATCTCGGGGGTGGCGAAGGACAGGATGACGTCGTCGACGGTGTTCTGCTTCGCCGACCGCGGTTCCCAGACGTCGCCCATCGGGGTCCGTTCGGCGGCGAGTTGTTCCTGCAGCCCCCGGACGAGGTCCTCGAAGGTGACGAACCGCCTGCCGGGTAAGCCCCGTTCCAGGGTCTGGCGGACGGCACGGGTGAAGACGCTGCCACCGGTGGGCTCCTCACCACTGAAGATCCGGCGGTTGGGCTGCGCGGCCATCAGCAGCGACATCGGCTTGCGGCAGTTGTGGAAGGCCTCCCCGGCGTTCCCGGCGTAGCAGCACTCCAGGATGATCACGATCCGGTCGGCCCGGGCGTTGTCGAGGTAGGACAGCACCATGTCCTGCCAGGAAACGGTCTTGTGACGCCGTTCCGAGGCGCCGACCATCAACTGCAGATTGCCGCCGTCCCGGCCCACCCGGCCGTGGCCGGAGAAGTACACCAGCAGCAGCCCGCGCGCCTCCTGGGTGACGGTGTCCAGCGCCTGTTCCACCTCCCACGGCTCCTGGGGGCGGCAGAGCACGACCTCGCCCCGGGTGAACAGGTCGGCGCCGGGGGCGAGCAGGGCGCGTTCGAGTTCCTGGGCGTTGTCCTTGACCGCGGGGAGCGGGCGCAGATGGCGGTAGTCGTCGACGCAGATCAGCAGCGCCCGGTTGACCTTGCCCCGCGCGTCGTATTCGGACATCCGGCTCAGTCCCCGGCGGTGCTGCCGCTTCCGTCGTCCGGGCTGCCGGGATCGGGCGGTTCGGGGGCCGGGACGCCCGGGCCCTCGTCGCCCAGTGCGTGCAGGCCGCCGTCGCCGCCCCCGACCGCGACGGCCGGCCGTTCGCCGGTGTCCCGCTCCTCCCGGCGGCGGCGCAGCCACTCCTTGAGGGCGATGCTCAGGCTCTTGGTGATTTCGGCGGCGACCGCGCCGACGATGACCAGGACCAGATCGTCGACGCCGACGGCCATGTCGCGGGGGGCGTAGCCGTCGTCGTGCGCGTCCGCCGGCCGGGGCCGCAACGCCCAGTCGTACTGCCGCCGGGCCAGCCACGGCTCGCGCTCCAGCCAGCACTTGAGGTCCTCGATGTCCTGATCGGGATTGTTGGTGCCCGTGATCCTGATACGGATCTCGTGACGGTCAGCGCGCTGCGGCATCCCCCGGCCCCCTTCCGGCGGCCCCATCGCCGCCGCGCTCCCGATAGTGACGTGCCATCAGGGGCCCGGGCAACCGTCTGTGATCCGGCCGCCACGCTGTGGCGTGCACCACAGCCCATGCCACGGGGCAGCGTCGCAGGTCAAGGGTGAGTTGACGGGCATTCGCGGGGCGTGGTGGACTGCCCGGGCCATTCGGCGACAGCTGAGGAAGTCCGGTGCGAATCCGGCGCGGTCCCGCCACTGTCACCGGGGAGGGTTCCTCCAACGAAGGCCACGGTCCATCGCGCGGACGCCGGACGGCGTACGCGCAGGGGCTGGAAGGCCGGAGGACTCGCCGATCCGGGGAGCCAGGAGACTCATGTCGCCGACACGTCGAGCCAGGGCGCGGACCCTGAGTGAGGACATACCGCCATGCCCGGCCGCCCTTCGAGAGCTCCACTGCCCGCCGCCGCGCGGCCCCTTCGAGACGTAGGGCGTGGACACGCCCCGGCGGCGGTCTGACCCGATGCGCGGCGAACACGCGGGATATGCGTGCGGCGCGGCTCTCGGCTTCCTCGGCGACCTGATCGCGGCGGATCCCCGGCGCGGCCATCCGGTGGCCGCCTTCGGCCGGGCCGCGGCCGCCGTCGAGCGCCGGCTGTGGCGCGACCACCGCGGATACGGGGCTGCTCATGCCGTGCTGTGTGCGGGCGGTGCCGCGGCCGGTGCCGCGCTGCTGGTGCGCGCCGTACGGGGCGCCGCGCCGTCGCCGTCCCCGCTGCGCGGCTCCGCCGGGGTCGCGCTGACCGCGGCGACGGTGTGGGCCGTACTGGGCGGCACCTCGCTCGGCCGGGAGGCCCGGGCCGTCGGCGGTGCGCTGGCGGCGGGTGACCTGGAGGTCGCGCGGGAGCGGCTGCCGCATCTGTGCGGACGCGATCCGCAGGCGCTGGACGGGCCGCAGATGGCCCGTGCGGTGGTGGAGTCGGTCGCCGAGAACACCTCGGACGCGGTGGTGGGCGCCCTGGTGTGGGGGGCGTTGGGCGGAGTGCCCGGGTTGGTGGCGTTCCGGGCGGTGAACACCCTCGACGCGATGGTGGGGCACAAGTCCCCGCGCTACCGCCGTTTCGGCTGGGCCGCGGCCCGGCTCGACGATCTCGCCGGCTGGCCCGGCTCCCGGCTGACCGCCGCACTCACCGTCCTCGCGGGCCCCGGCCGGCGCGCCGCGCTGCGGGCCTGGCGGGCGGACGGCGGCGCACACCCGAGTCCCAACGCGGGCCCCGTAGAGGCATCGTTCGCGGGCGCGCTGGGCGTACGGCTGGGCGGCACGCTGGCGTACGGCGGGCGGGTGGAACACCGTCCGGTGCTCAACGGCGGGGCGCGGCCGGTCGCGGTGGCCGACATCGAGCGGGCCGTGCGGCTCTCGCGCCGGGTGAGCGTGCTGGCGCTGGCGGCGACGGTGACGGCGCGGGCGGCGGTCGGTGGCGCCCACGGCTCACGACAGCCCGCCCACGGCTCACGACAGCCCGCCCACGGCTCACGACAGCCGGGGCCCCGGCGCAGGAGGAGGACCCGGTGAACGGGCGGTTGAAGGCAGCCGGCGGGGCGGTCGGTGGTGGCCTGTTGGTGGCCGGTACGACGTCCGACGCCGGCAAGAGCGTGGTGACGGCGGGGATCTGCCGCTGGCTGGCCCGTCAGGGCGTCCGGGTGGCGCCGTTCAAGGCACAGAACATGTCGCTGAATTCGTTCGTCACGCGCGAGGGCGCGGAGATCGGACGGGCCCAGGCGATGCAGGCCGCCGCGGCGCGGGTGGAGCCGACCGCTTTGATGAATCCGGTGCTGCTCAAGCCGGGCAGCGACCGCAGCAGCCAGGTGGTGCTGCTGGGCAAGCCGGTGGGTGAGCTCAGTGCCCGGGGCTACCACTCGGGCCGGCAGGAGCAGTTGCTCGGCACCGTCACCGACTGCCTGGCCGAGCTGCGGCGGACGCACGACGCGGTGATCTGCGAGGGCGCCGGCAGCCCCGCCGAGATCAACCTGCGGCGTACCGACATCGTGAACATGGGCCTCGCGCGCGCCGCCAGGATCCCGGTCGTCGTGGTCGGCGACATCGACCGCGGCGGGGTGTTCGCGTCCTTCTTCGGCACCACCGCGCTGCTGTCCAAGGAGGACCAGTCGCTGGTCGCGGGCTATCTGGTCAACAAGTTCCGGGGCGATGTGACGCTGCTGGAGCCGGGGCTGGAGATGCTGCGCGGCCTCACGGGGCGGCAGACGCTGGGCGTGCTGCCCTTCGCGCACGGGCTGGGCATCGACGAGGAGGACGGCCTGAGGGTGTCGCTGCGCGGCGCGGTGCGCGAGAGCGTGGTGGCGCCGCCGCACGGCACGGAGGTGCTGCGGGTGGCGGTCTGCGCCGTGCCGCTGATGTCGAACTTCACGGACGTGGACGCGCTGGCCGCGGAGCCGGGCGTGGTGGTGCGGTTCGTGGACCGGGCCGAGGAGCTGGCCGACGCGGATCTGGTGGTGCTGCCGGGGACCCGGGGCACGGTCCGGGCGCTGGAGTGGCTGCGCGCGCGGGGACTGGCGGACGCGATCGCCCGGCGGGCCGCCGAGGGCCGCCCGGTGCTGGGCATCTGTGGTGGCTTCCAGATGCTGGGCGAACTCATCGAGGACGAGGTCGAGTCGAAGGCGGGCACCGTCGAGGGGCTCGGGCTGCTGCCGGTACGGGTGCGGTTCGCGGCGGAGAAGACCCTGGCCCGGCCGGCGGGTACGGCGCTGGGCGAGCCGGTGGAGGGGTACGAGATCCACCACGGGGTCGCCGAAGTGACCGGCGGAGACGAAGAGTTCCTGGACGGTTGCCGGGCCGGCTCCGTATGGGGCACGCACTGGCACGGCTCCCTGGAGAGCGACGGCTTCCGCCGGGCCCTGCTGCGGCGGGTCGCGGCGGACGCCGGCCGGGCGTTCGTGCCCGCCCCCGACACCTGTTTCGCCGCCCTGCGCGAGGAGCAGCTGGACCGGCTGGGCGATCTGATCGAGGAGCACGCGGACACCGCCGCGCTGCTGCGGCTGATCGAGGAGGGGGTACCGGACGGGCTGCCGTTCGTGCCTCCGGGGGCGCCATGAGGGGTACCCAAGGGACGAATACGGAGCTCGACGGCGACGTGGAGGACGACACAGCATGACAACCCCGCACGACACGACCCCGCAGTACCCCTTCAGCGCGGTGGTCGGCATGGACGACCTGCGGCTGGCGCTGCTGCTGAACGCGGTGAGCCCCGCGGTCGGCGGTGTGCTGGTCCGCGGCGAGAAGGGCACCGCCAAGAGCACCGCGGTGCGTGCGCTGTCGGCGCTGATGCCGGCCGTGGACGTGGTCGGCGGCTGCCGCTTCGCCTGCGCCCCCGACGCGCCCGACCCCGGCTGCCCCGACGGGCCGCACGGCACCGGCGCCGCCGAGGAACGCCCCACCCGGATGGTCGAGCTGCCCGTCGGCGCCTCCGAGGACCGGCTGGTCGGCGCGCTGGACATCGAACGGGCCCTGTCGGAGGGCGTGAAGGCCTTCGAGCCGGGTCTGCTGGCGGACGCACACCGCGGCATCCTCTACGTCGACGAGGTCAATCTGCTCCACGACCACCTGGTGGACCTGCTGCTGGACGCGGCCGCCATGGGTGCCTCGTACGTGGAGCGGGAGGGCGTCTCGGTACGGCACGCGGCGCGCTTCCTGCTCGTCGGGACGATGAACCCCGAAGAGGGCGAGCTGCGGCCGCAGTTGCTGGACCGGTTCGGGCTCACGGTCGAGGTCGCCGCCTCGCGCGAGCCGGACCTGCGGGTGGAGGTCGTGCGGCGCCGGCTGGCGTACGACGCCGATCCGGCCGGCTTCGCGGCGCGCTGGGCGGCCGAGGAGGACGAGCTGCGCCGGCGGATCGCCGTGGCGCGGGAGCTGCTGCCGGGCGTGACGCTGGGGGACGCGGCGCTGCGGCAGATCGCCGCGACCTGTGCCGCGTTCGAGGTGGACGGGATGCGCGCGGACATCGTGATGGCGCGCACCGCGACAGCGCTGGCTGCGTGGGCGGGGCGCACGGAGGTCCTGGAGGAGGACGTGCGGCAGGCCGCGCTGCTGGCGCTGCCGCACCGCCGGCGCCGTAATCCGTTCGACGCGCCGGGTCTGGACGAGGACAAGCTGGACCGGACGCTGGAGGAGTTCGGGGCGGACGAGGGCACGGGCGGCGACGACGATCCGGAGCCGGACGGTCCGGACGACGGCCCCGGCGGCGGCGGTCCGGAGGGCGGCGGGCGCCCGCCGCAGGACGGCGGCCCGGACGAGTCGCCGGCGCCGGGCCCCGAACTCCCCCACCAGCAGGAGCGGGAGGCCCCCCAGGAGCAGCCCGCGGCCCCGGAGCAGGCCCGCGAGTCGGGGCGGACGCAGGAACCGGCCGAGCAGAGCGCACCGGGCGCGGCCGGCGAGAAGGCCGCGGTCGGCGCCGCCGAGCCGTTCCGCACCCGGCGGCTGGACGTGCCGGGGCTGGGCGAGGGCGCGGACGGCCGCCGCTCGCGGGCCCGCACCGCGCACGGCCGGACGACCGGCGCCCGGCGCCCGCACGGCGCCCTGGGCAAGCTGCACCTGGCCGCGACCGTGCAGGCCGCGGCGCCGCACCAGCGGGTGCGCGGCCGCCGGGGGCCGGGCCTGGTGGTGCGACGGGACGATCTGCGCGAGGCGGTGCGCGAGGGGCGCGAGGGCAATCTGGTCCTGTTCGTCGTGGACGCGTCCGGGTCGATGGCGGCCCGGAAGCGGATGAGTGCGGTCAAGGGCGCGGTGCTCTCGCTGCTGCTGGACGCGTATCAGCGCCGCGACAAGATCGGCATGATCACCTTCCGGGGCGCCGGCGCCGAGCTGGCGCTGCCCCCGACGTCCTCGGTCGAGGCGGGCGCGGCGCGCCTGGAGCAGCTGCCGACGGGCGGCCGTACGCCGCTGTCGGAGGGGCTGTTGCGGGCCCATGAGGTGCTGCGGGTGGAGCGGATGCGGGATGCCTCGCGGCGGCCGCTGCTGGTGGTCGTGACCGACGGGCGGGCGACCGGCGGCCCCGAGCCGGTGGTGCGGGCCGCCCGCGCGGCCCGGCTGCTGGCCGGTGCGGGCACCGCTTCGGTGGTCGTGGACTGCGAGGCGGGCCCGGTGCGGCTGGGGCTCGCGGGCGAGCTGGCCCGTGAGCTGCAGGGCACCGCGATCACCCTCGACGAACTGCGCGCGGACAGCGTCTCCGCGCTCGTACGGACCGTGCAGGGCAACAGGAAGGCCGCGTAATGCCGCAGGGACAGCCGTCCGTCGTACCGAACGACGGGCTCACCACCCGCCAGCGCCGCAACCGCCCGCTGGTGTTCGTCCACACCGGCCAGGGCAAGGGCAAGTCCACCGCCGCCTTCGGGCTGGCGCTGCGGGCCTGGAACCAGGGCTGGCCGGTCGGGGTGTTCCAGTTCGTGAAGTCGGCGAAGTGGAAGGTCGGCGAGGAGCGGGCGCTGAAGGTGCTCGGGGAGTCCGGCGAGGGCGGCACCGTCGCCTGGCACAAGATGGGCGAGGGCTGGTCCTGGGTGCAGCGCGACATCGCCTCCAGTGAGGACGCGGCGCGCGAGGGCTGGGAGCAGGTCAAGCGGGATCTCGCCGCGGAGACCTACAAGCTGCTGGTGCTGGACGAGTTCGCCTATCCGCTGAAGTGGGGCTGGATCGACACCGACGAGGTGGTGTCGGTGCTGCGCGACCGCCCCGGTACGCAGCATGTCGTCATCACCGGACGGGACGCCCCCGAGGCGCTGGTGGACTTCGCCGATCTGGTGACGGACATGACGAAGGTCAAGCACCCGATGGACACGGGCCAGAAGGGCCAGCGGGGCATCGAATGGTGACCACGGTGAACCGGGCGAGTACGGCATGAGCGGCGGTGCGGTCCCCCGGCTGGTGATCGCCGCGCCGGCGTCGGGCGCGGGAAAGACGACCGTGGCCACCGGGCTGATGGCGGCGTTCGCCGAGGCCGGGCTCGCGGTGTCGCCGCACAAGGTGGGCCCCGACTACATCGACCCGGGCTACCACTCCCTGGCCACCGGCCGGCCCGGCCGAAACCTGGACGCCTTCCTGTGCGGGACGGACCGGATCGCGCCGCTGTTCCTGCACGGTGCGGCGGGCGCGGACCTGGCCGTGGTCGAGGGCGTGATGGGGCTGTTCGACGGGGCGTCGGACCGGGGCGAGCTGTCGTCGACGGCGCAGGTCGCGAAGGTGCTGCGGGCGCCGGTGGTGCTGGTGGTGGACGCCTCCTCGCAGTCCCGGTCGGTGGCCGCGCTGGTGCACGGCTTCGCCTCGTGGGACCCGGAGGTGCGGCTGGCCGGGGTGATCCTCAACAAGGTCGGCTCGGACCGCCACGAGCAGCTGCTGCGCGAGGCGATGGACTCCTCGGGGGTGCCGGTGCTCGGCGCGCTGCGCCGCGACGGGCGGGCCGGGACGCCGTCGCGCCATCTGGGCCTGGTGCCGGTCGCCGAACGGCGGGCCGAGGCGCTGGAGTCGGTGAGCGAGCTCGCCGCGCGGATCCGCGAAGGCTGCGATCTCCCGGCGCTGCTGGCGCTCGCGCGCAGCGTGCCCGAGCTGCCGGACGCGCCGTGGGACCCGGCGGCGGAGCTGGCACCGGCGGCCGGGCAGTCCACGGCTGCGCCCTCCGCCAGGCCGCTGATCGCGGTCGCGGGCGGCGCCGCGTTCACCTTCTCGTACGCCGAGCACGCCGAGTTGCTGGCCGTCGCGGGCGCCGAGGTGGTGCCCTTCGACCCGCTGCGGGACGAGCGGCTGCCGCCCGGCACCCAGGGGCTGGTGATCGGCGGCGGCTTCCCCGAGGTCTATGCGCCGGAGCTGTCGGCGAACGCGCCGCTGCGTGCGGCGGTGGCCGAACTGGCCGCCTCGGGGGCACCGGTCTCCGCCGAATGCGCCGGGCTGCTCTACCTGTCCCGGTCGATCGACGGGAAGCCGATGTGCGGGGTGCTGCCCGCCGAGGCCCGGATGACCGAGCGGCTCACCCTCGGCTACCGGGAGGCGGTGGCGCTCGGGGACAACGTGCTGGCCGCGGCCGGGACCCGGGTGCGGGGCCACGAGTTCCACCGCACGGTGCTGGAACCGGGGGCGGGCGCGGATCCGGCGTGGGGGCTGACGCACCCGGAGCGGCGGGTGGAGGGCTTCGTGGCGGGCGGGGTGCACGCCTCGTATCTGCATGTGCACTGGGCCGCCGAACCGGCGCTGGCCGGGCGGCTGGTGGCGAGCGCGGCGCGGATCGCCGCGGCCCGGGGATGAGCCCGCGGGCGGCCGGCGAGCCGACGGCGGCGCTGGTCGCCGGCGTCGGAGCGCGCCGCGGTGTCCCGGTCGGCGAGGTGCTGGAGCTGGTCCGCGCCACGCTGGCCTCGGTGGACCCGGCGGCGCGGATCGTCGCCCTGGCGACGGTGGCGGCCAGGGCGTCGGAGCCGGGGCTGCTCGGCGCGGCCCGCCGGTTGGGGGTGCCGTTGCGGTCGTTCCCGGCGGCGGAGCTGGCGGCCGTACGCGTACCGGCGCCGTCCGCGGCCGCGGCGGCCGCCGTCGGGACGCCGAGCGTGGCCGAGGCCGCCGCGCTGCTGGCCGCGGGGCCGGGCGCCGAACTCCTCGCCGGCAAGCGGAAGTCGGCGCCGCGGGGGCGGCCGGCGGGGGCGACCTGCGCGCTCGCCGGGCCGGCAGTAACGGACCAGGGTGGGGTTACCGCTGGTAGGGAGGGAGCCACCGAGGCTCCTTCGCAGGCTGCGGATATCGTCATGACCTCGTCCAACCCGCCCCGCCGTGGCACGGATCGGCGGACGGCGGCCGTCGGCGGCCCGGCGCCCGACAGCACAACCACCGGCACCAAGGAGACCCAGTGACCCCTCCTCCCGCACTGCTCATCGCCGGTCACGGCACCCGTGACGAAAGTGGTGCCGAGGCTCTGCGCACCCTGGTGCGTGTGCTCGGCGAGCGCCACCCCGATGTCCCCGTCGCCGGAGGGTTCTTCGGCAGCTCACCGGCGTCGCTGCCGCTGGACGAGGCGGTCGACGGGCTCGTGGCACGGGGCGTGTCCCGGCTCGCGGTGGTACCGCTGCTGCTCGCCCCCACCGGGCCGGTAACGGAGGCCCTGCCCGCGGCGCTGGCGCGGGCGACGGAGCGCCACCCGCGCCTCGCCCACGTCTGCGGCGCCGAGCTGGGGCCGCACCCCAAGCTGCTGGACGTGCTGGAGCGGCGGCTGGACGAGGCGCTGGGCGGCGGGGCCCGCCGGCCCGAGGACCGGGCGCGGACGACCGTGCTGCTGGTGGGGCGGGGCACCACCGATCCGCAGGCCAACGCCGAGGTGGTACGGGCCGCGCGGCTGCTGTGGGAGGGGCGCGGTTTCGCGGGCGTGGAGACCGCGTTCGTCGCCCGGACGGCCCCCGACGTGCCGGCCGGACTGGACCGGTGCCGGACGCTGGCCGCCGCGGCGGGAGCCGGTGCGGCCGGCCGGATCGTGGTCCTGCCCTACTTCTTCTTCCCCGGCGGTCTGCTGGAGCGGCTGCGGATGCAGACCGAGGGCTGGGCCGCGGCGCACCCGGCCACGGAGGTGCTCGGGGCGGGGGTGCTCGGCACCCCCGCCGAGCTGGCCGAGGTGGTCATGGAGCGCTACCACGCGGCGGCGGGCGATCCGCTGCTGAGCGCTGCGACGTGCGATGGCCGGGCGGCGGCGGAGGACGCCCGGGAGACCGCCGGCGCGGCGCGGGCGACCGCTTCCCCGGCGGCGGACACCGGGGAGCGGTGACCGTGCCCCCGCGCACCGGATCCGCCCGGCTCCCCGCTCCCCCGGCCGCCCCGCCGCCCGAACCCGACCTGCGGCATCACGGCGATGCCGAAGTGCGGGGCGCGGACGGCGCGTTGACGGATCTGGCGGTCAATGTCCGCACCGGCACTCCCCCGGCCTGGCTCAGAGCACGGATCGCCGCGTCGCTGGACACCCTCGCCGCGTACCCGGACGGCCGGGCGGCGCGCCGGGCGGTCGCCGACCGGCACGGGCTGCCCGTGGAGCGGGTGCTGCTGACGTCCGGCGCCGCGGAGGCGTTCGTCCTGCTCGCCCGCGCCGTACGCGCCCGCCGGCCGGTCGTGGTGCATCCGCAGTTCACCGAGCCCGAGGCCGCGCTGCGGGACGCCGGGCACCAGGTCGGACGGGTCCTGCTCGACGCCCGGGACGGCTTCCGGCTGGATCCGGCCGCGGTGCCCGAGGACGCCGATCTGGTCGTCGTCGGCAACCCCACCAACCCGACCTCGGTCCTGCACCCCGCGGACGTCCTGGCCCGCCTGGCGCGGCCCGGCCGCACGCTGGTGGTGGACGAGGCGTTCATGGACGCGGTACCCGGCGAACGGGAGGCGCTGGCCGACCGCACGGATCTGCCGGGCCTGGTGGTGCTGCGCAGCCTCACCAAGACGTGGGGGCTGGCCGGGCTGCGGATCGGCTACGTGCTGGCCGACCCGGACACCGTCGCCGCCCTGGAGCGGGCGCAGCCGCTGTGGCCGGTCTCCAGTCCCGCGCTGGCGGCGGCCGAGGCGTGCTCCACGCCCGGGGCGCTGGCGGAGGCGGCCGCCGCGGCCGGGCGGATCGCCCTGGACCGGGACCATCTGCTGGCCCGGCTGGGCGCGTTCGGGCAGATCCGGACGGTCGCCCCGGCGGCGGGCCCGTTCGTGCTGCTCCGGCTGCCGGGCGCGGACGGGGTACGGGCCGCGCTGCGGACCCGTGGCTTCGCGGTGCGCCGTGGCGACACCTTCCCCGGCCTGGGCCCCGACTGGCTGCGGCTGGCGGTACGGGACCGGGCCACGACGGACCGGTTCGCGGCGGCCCTGGGCGACGTGCTGGGCGAGGCCGTGGCGTAGGGCGGGTCGGGGCGTGCCCCGGTGCGGCAGGCCGCGCCGGAGGGGCCCGGTGAAGCCCGATGGGGCCCGGTGGGCCGACCTCGCCGGAATCCCTGCGGACCACGCGGCCACGGGGGATCCCGGCGAGGGGTGGGGTGCGCCGTACGGGCCCGTACGGCGCACCCCGGCCGTACCCCACACGCGGTGCCCCCACAGCACCGGCGTGGTGTACGGGTCCGTCAGCCGCGGCCGCCCTGCGGCGCGGCGCCGCGGCGCCGGCGGGTGTAGCCGATCGCGCCGGCCCCGGCCGCGACCAGCAGGGCCGCGCCGCCGGCAAGGTACGGCGTGGCCGAACTGCCGCCGGTCTCCGCGAGGTTCTTGCCGGTGCCGGGCTTGGCCCCGGTCTGCTGCACGTGGGTACCCCCGCCGGCCGGCTTGCTGCCGCCGCTCTGACCGCCCGTCTGGCCTCCCGTCTGGCCGCCGCTGGTGCCGCCGGAGCCGTTGTCCCCGGGCGCCGTGCCGCCCGGTGCGGTGCAGCCGGCCCGGACCAGCGTGACCTGGCCGTGCACCTCGGCGACGTTCAGCCGCAGCGGGTTGAGGGAGACCTTCAGCTCCAGCGCGGTGGCCGCGGCGCTCTTGGACGTGACGCTCTTCCGGGACAGGTCGAGCCGCACCTCGCCCACGCCCGGCACCTTGACGTCCGTCGTCCCGCCCGCCGTGAGCGTGACCTTCTTGCCCAGGACGCGGACCGGCCCCAGCACGTTGGACTCGGCGCGGGGTCGCTGCCCCGCCGCGCACACCGCTTTGGCGGTGACCTGCCGCGCCTCGATCAGGGACAACTGCGGCGGCAGACCGGGCAGGTGCACCTTGGCCCGTACGAGGTTGGCGTAGCCCTCGGCCCGGTGGCGGTCGGCGGTGCCGCGTGCGGTGGCGGCATCGGCGCGCAGCACGCTGAACGGCTTGCCGCCGTCGATGCCGTCGAGGGTGACGGTGAGCGCGGTCTTCGAGGCGGAGGCCGGGGCGTGCACGTCGTTCAGCACGGCGTTCAGCGGCACATCGAGCGTCTTGTGGAGCAGCCCGACGTTCAGGCCGGTGCGCAGCACGACCGCGTCGGCGGTGCCGCGGGCCGGGCCGTGGCTTCCGGTGGCATGGGCGGGCACGGCGCCGAGCAGAAGGGCGGGGCCGGCCGTGAGCGCGGTGGCGACGAAGGTCGCGGCGAGGCGTCGGGGCATGCCGAAGGAACGGGCGGGACTGGTGGACACGTGTGTGGAACCCTCACAGGAGAAATGGAGCCGCCGGCCGCGCCCATGGGGGACATCACGCGGGCCGGCGACCTCGACCCGCACATCGTGTCCGCACCGACGGTGAACGGGGAGCCACGCGCAGTCAGTTCACCCTATTAGGTGGTTTCCGCGCCTTTATTCGATTCGGGTGTCACCGGGCCCCGCCCTGAGCCCGGGGGCAGCTCGCAGCGCTGGGTGTCCGTGGCCCCGCCCGGCGCGCGGCGCACCCGCACCTCCACCTCACCGAGGGGGGTGCCGTCCGCCCCGCCCACCGCGTCGGCGGCCGTACACACCAGCTGGCGCAGGGCGGTGCGGTTGGTCCCCCACCCGCTGGGCACGAGGACGTCGGCCCCGCCGCGCCGCTGCCCGGTGACCGTCGGCGCGGGGGCGTCGCGCGGGACGAAGCTGATCAGGCCGCGGGCCCGCTCGGCCTCGTCGGGGCCCTCCCGGAGGCGATTCAGGGCGTCTTGGGGGGAGTTCGGGCCGCGGCTGAGGCGGGAGACCCGTTCGAGGCCGAGGGGCGAGGAGAAGTACACGTGCACGACGTCCGCGGGCCGTTCCGGCTCGGGCAGTCCGGTGGCCGGCGGGCCGGCCCGTGCGGGTCCGCTGTCGGTGATGCCGCAGGCGCTGACCAGCGCAAGGAGGGCCGGCACGAGCGGCACAAGGATTCCCGGGCGCCGTCTCATGCCGGGTCCCGGGGCAGGGTCAGGGTGAACACCGCACCCCGGTCGGGGGCGTTGGCGGCGGTGAGGGTGCCGCCGTGCAGCCGGGCGTTCTCGGCGGCGATGGCCAGGCCCAGCCCGCTGCCCTCGCTGCGGGTGCGGGCCGCGTCGCCCTTGGTGAAGCGGTCGAAGACATGCGGCAGCACGTCGTCAGGAATGCCCGGGCCGCCGTCGGCGACGGTGAGGACGAGCGCGTCCGAGCCGGCCCGGGCCCGCAGGCGCACCGGCGCCGATGTGCCGCCGTGGCGCAGGGCGTTGCCGAGGAGGTTGGCCAGGACGACATCGATGCGGCGCGGGTCGACGCGGGCGCGCAGGCCCTCCGGCACGGAGACCTCGACCCGGTCCTGCCAGTGGCGCAGCGCCAGCGTCTTGCGGACGAGTTCGCCGACGTCGATCTCGTCGAGGTGCAGCACGGCGGCACCGGCGTCGAACCGGGAGATCTCCATCAGGTCCTCGACCATGCGGGCGAGTTTGCGGGTCTCGTCGGCGACCAGCGTCAGCGCCTCGGACGTCTCCGGGTCCAGCCGGCCGGAGGCGGCGTCCTCGTCGAGCACCCCGGTCACGGCGGTCATCGCCGCGAGCGGGGTGCGCATCTCGTGCGAGACGTCGGCGGCGAACCGGCGGGCGCCCTTCTCCATGCGCCGCAGGGTGGTGGCATCGGCCTGCAGGGTCGCGGCCATGGTGTTGAAGGTGCGTCCCAGATCGGCGAGTTCGTCGTCGCCGGTGACCTCGATACGGGTGTCGAGCGCGCCGGCCGCCATGGACTCCGTGGCGGAGCGCAGTTGCCGCACCGGGCGCAGGACGCGGCGGGCGGCGAGCAGCGCGGGCACGAGGGAGGCGAGCACGACGGGCAGCGCGCCGGCGCGGGCCGCGGCGACCAGCGAGGTGACGTCGCGCTGCTCGGGTGCGAGCGAGAAGGAGGCGTAGACGACCAGTCCGGACGGCGCGGACGAGCGGCCGGCGGAGGCGACGGGCAGCGCGACGGCGAGCTGGGGGTCGCCGTCGCGGTGGAAGCGCTGCACGACCGCGTTGCGGGCCGCGGCCGCGGAGCTGCGCAGCTCCGCGGGGACGGCGGGGGCGGGGGTGGTGGTGGCGACGAGCGGGCCGCCGCGGTAGGCGGCGGCGGTGCGCCAGTTGCGCGCGCCGCCGGCCCGGTCGAGCTGGAGCGTGAGGGTGCGCAGGTCCGCGTCGGTGGGCCGGGCGGGCAGGTCCGGTGCGAGGGAGTCGACCTGGTCGCGCAGGGCGTGCACGGCGCTGTCCTGGGCGCGTGCCAGGATCGCGGTGCGCGCCTGGTGGTAGGTGATCGCGGCGGTGGTCAGGGCGCTGAGCGCGGACACCAGGAGGAAGCCGACGACGAGCCGGGTGCGCAGGCCGCGGGGGACCAGGCGGCGCTTCACAGCGGGCCGAAGCGGTAACCGAAGCCGCGCACCGTCTGGACGTAGCGCGGGGCGCGCGGATCGTCCTCGATCTTGGACCGCAGCCGCATCACACACGCGTCGACCAGGCGGGCGTCACCGTAGTAGCTGTGTTCCCAGACCTGTTCGAGGAGCTGCTGGCGGCTGAAGGTCTGCTGCGGCGAGGCGGACAGGAAGAGCAGCAGCTTGAGTTCCGAGGGCGCCAGCACGAGGTCCTGGCCGTCCTTGCGCACCTGCAGGCCGACCCCGTCGATGGTGAGATCGCCGTAGGTGCGGCACCGCTCGCGCGCCTCCGCGGCGGGCTGGGCAGGGGACACGCGGCGCAGCACCGCGCGTATCCGGGCCTCGATCAGCTCACCGCTGGCGGGTTTGACGACATAGTCGTCGGCGCCGGCCTCCAGGCCCACGACGACATCGACGTCGTCGCCGCGCGCGGAGAGGATCACCAGGGGCACCTGGCTGGTCTCACGGATGCGCCGGCAGACCTCCAGGCCGCTCATCCCGGGCAGCATCAGATCGAGCAGCACGATGTCCGGCGCGAACGGCCGGAGCGCCGCCAGGCCGTCCTCTCCCGTGCCGACCGCTTCGGTTTCGTAGCCGCGGCGGCGCAGCCCCAGGGCGACCCCGCGGCGAACCGCCGGATCGTCCTCGATCAGCAGGACGCGTGTCATGGCCGGGCCTCTCCTTTTCGTCGGTCGACATATCCGTCTCCAGCGGGGCAGACAGGGGCAAAGCTACCCATCCGGTGGCAGCCGTGGCCGCCGGGAGGGGCGCACGGGCGCAGGCACGGGTCAGCGGGCCGCACGGCGGGCCTCCACGGGCACGGCCGCACCGGTCTCGTCGCACCTCACCGGCCAGGGACGCTCGCCCTTCGTGGACAGCCCTGATTCATGGATCCGTACGACCACGTCCACCACGCGCTTGTGGCCCGGAATGCCCGGCGCCGCGGCGGCCGTGCACACCAGCTGGTTCACCGCGGTCCGGTCCAGCTCCGACACCACCCACGGCAGAGACACGTCGACCGCCCCTGGTGCCGCCTGGGCCCGGACCTCGTGCGGGCCGGCCGGCAGCGCCGTGACCAGCCCGCGGGCCCGTTCGGCCCGGGTGGGCCCGGCCAGCAGCGCGTTCAGCGCCGCCTGCGGCCCGGCGCCGGGCGGCGCGGGCCGGGCGACGGGCCAGGTGCCGTTCGCGGTGAGGAAGTAGGCCCGCACCACCGGCCCGCCGGACGTCCGCGCCCCTGTGGCCGGCGCACCGGCCGCCGCCGGCCCGGCGTCCGTGACCCCGCAGCCGGCGAGCGCCGCCACCGCGGCCACTACGGCGGCCGGCGTCCGCCACCCGCCCCCGCGGCACACGACACGCCTTATGCGCACGCCGCCCCCTTGGCCTGCTTGGTGTGCTTGATCCGCTTCTCCCGCATTCGCCCAGTTTCTCCTCCGTGCCGGGCCCGCTGCCCTGCGCCACTGCCTACGGCGACATCAGCCGGTTCACATCCACCGTTCCGGCCCCCGGCTGTGGCCGCGGTATGACCGTCCACACCCCCACCGCCACGACGACCGCGGCGAGCAGCGCCACCAGTCCCCGGCGCCCGGTGGCCCACCGCGCCCGGAACCGCACCGGGTCCTCCACCAGCAGCTTCGACAGCACCGCGGCCACCAGCGACAGGCCGATCGCCAGGGCGGCACGCGCCCACCCGCCGATGCCGAAGACCTCCTGCGGCAGCAGCAGATAGACCGGCCAGTGCCACAGGTAGAGGCTGTACGACAGCTCCCCCAGCCGGCGGGGCACGGCGCTGCCCAGCGCCCGCCCGGCGTACCCGCCCGGCGCCGCGGCGAGCAGCGCGATGAGCACGGCGGCGGCCAGCGAGTGCGCGAACAGCCCGCCCTGGAAGAGGCCGGGTGCGTTCTGGCCGCCGGTCAGCACCCACGACGCCACGAGCCCGCAGGCCAGCAGCGCGCACACCCCGTCGGCGACCGGTCCCGGTACCCGGGCGGCCGCCCGGCGCACCGGCGCGGTCGCCGCCAGAGCGCCGAGCAGCAGCGCGAAGGCCCGGGTGTCGGTGCCCTCGTACGCCCGCGTGGTGTCCACGACATTGTCGAGCTGGATCATGAGCGCCAGCGACGCGAGCGCGCCCGCACCGGCGAGGACGGCGACCCGCCGCGCACCACCCCGGCCGCGGCCGGCGACGGCGACCACCAGCGGCCACACCAGGTAGAACTGCCACTCCACGGCGATGCTCCACAGGTGCGAGAACAGGCGGGTGTCGGAGGCGTTGAAGTATCCGACCTGTTCGGCGATGAAGTGCCAGTTCACCACCTGCGCCGCGGCCCACGGCGCATCGTCGAGCGCGAAGCCGAGCAGGGACGGCGGGCCGGCCGCCCAGGCGAGCAGCAGGGCCGCGGTGCCCATGACGGCCAGCGCCGGCAGCAGACGGCGCGCCCGCCGCGCCCAGAAGGCCCCCAGGTGGATCCGGCCCCGCTTCTGCGTCTCCCCCAGCAGCAGCCCCGTGATCAGGAAGCCCGACAGGACGAAGAACAGGTCGACACCGAGAAAGCCGCCGCCCAGGTAGCCGGCGTGGAACAGCAGCACGGCGGCGACGGCCAGGCCGCGCAGCCCGTCGAGCGGGGCGATATGGGCCCGCCCGGGAGCCCTTCCCGGGCGGGGGCGGCGGTGCACGGACGGTGCGGGAAGAGTGTCAGCCATGGCGGAGTCCTCGGCGGACCGGCGGCCGGTGCGGGTGCACGGGCCGCCGGTCCGCCACGTACGACGGGGGAACGCAGGAGGGGCGCGGGAACCGGCGCGGGGCCACGGGGGTCACTCGCACTTGAAGGTCGCGTACGCCTTGTCCCCGGTCCATGAGCCCTTCGCCCACTTCTCCGGCGCGGCCGGGGTGAAGCCGTCCTGCTTGCCGAGCTGCTCGGTGAACCACTTGGCGAAGGCGGCCGAGCCCTGCTGGCAGGAGTGGATGCCGTCCTGGGACCGCTGAGCCTGCTTGCCGGCGGGGTCGGTGCCCCACAGCGGGGTGGTGTCGAGGAAGTGCACCTTGCCGCCGCTCTTGTCGGCGACCTCCTTGGCCGCCTTCGGCGCGCTCTTGATCGCACCCTCGTACTTCTTGTAGAAGTCGTCGATCTTGAACGGCGGCGCGGAGACGATGTCGAGCTCGGCACCGGCGTCCTGGGCGGTCTTCGCGAGCTTCTCGTACGATGCACGCTGCTGCGCGGGCGTGCCCCAGTCGTACGTGGTGATCTGGTAGGCGATCACGTCCGGACGGAACGACGCGAGGTTCTTCTTCAGGTCCTTCCACGTCGTCTGCGCCATGGGACCGGCCATTGTGTCGCCCTCGACGACCGTGCCGCCGCCGTCGGAGGACGCGTTCTTGAAGCTCTGGCCGCTCGCCGTGAGCGCCGCTTCCAGGGGCGGGGCCTCGGCGCCGGCGATGGAGTCCCCCACCCACAGCACCTTCTTGCCGGCCTTCTGCTGCTGCGCGGACGCGTCCGCGTCCGCCCCGCCGCCGGATCCGCCGTTGCAGCCGGCCAGGGCGGCACCGGCACCGATGGTGATCAGGGCGACGGCCGCGAGGGCGGCCGGGCGACGGTGACGGGGGGACGTGCGATGAGGACTGGTTTCGGTGTGCATGCACCCAAGAAACCAGCAGAAATCGCCGGCCAGGGGCGCCGTCATCGGTTGCTCACACGACGGGGATCAGGCCGTCATGCAAGGCGGTCCGGCCCGGTTTCCGTGGTGGGCGGGGCCGCCGCCGGGCGGCTGTGGCGGTCCCGTCGGGCTGCCGTGACGGGGCGGCCCCCCGGCCGTACGGCGGGGCACCCGCTAGCCCACGACCTCCCCGCGCAGCACCACCCGCCGGGGCGCGGCCAGCACCCGGACGTCCTCGCGCGGATCGCTCTCGTAGACCACCAGGTCCGCCGACGCGCCCTCGGTGAGGCCGGGGCGGCCCAGCCAGTCCCTGGCGCCCCAGGTCGTGGCGGAGAGGGCCGCCACGGCGGGCAGCCCGGCCCGGGTCAGCTCGACGACCTCCTCGGCGACCAGCCCGTGGGCGAGCGAGCCGCCGGCGTCCGTGCCGGCGAAGACGGGCACCCCGGCGTCGTAGGCCGCCCGTACGGTGTCGTAGCGGCGCGCGTGCAGCCGCCGCATGTGGTCCGCCCAGCGCGGGAACTTCGCCTCGCCGCCGTCCGCGAGGAGCGGGAACGTGGCGATGTTGACGAGCGTGGGGACGATGGCGACGCCGCGCTCGGCGAACAGCGGGATGGTGTCCTCGGTGAGGCCGGTGGCGTGCTCGATGCAGTCGATGCCGGCCTCGACGAGCGGGGCGAGGGAGTCCTCCGCGAAGCAGTGGGCGGTCACCCGGGCGCCGAGCCGGTGGGCCTCGGCGATGGCCGCCTCGACCGCGCCCGGGGGCCAGCAGGCCTCCAGATCGCCCGTGGAGCGGTCGATCCAGTCGCCGACGAGCTTGACCCAGCCGTCACCGCGGCGGGCCTCCCGGGCGACGTACGCGACCAGGTCGTCGGGCTCGATCTCGTGCGCGTAGTTGCGGATGTAGCGCTTGGTGCGGGCGATGTGCCGACCGGCGCGGATGATCCGCGGCAGGTCCTCGCGGTCGTCGATCCAGCGGGTGTCGGAGGGCGAGCCGGCGTCGCGGATCAGCAGGGTCCCCGCGTCCCGGTCGGTGAGCGCCTGCTTCTCGCTGGTGGGATCGTCCACCGGGCCGTGCGCGTCCAGGCCCACATGGCAGTGGGCGTCGACCAGGCCCGGCAGCGCCCAGCCCGTCACGGTGGTGGCATCCCGTGCCATGGCCGGCCGGTCGAAAGTGACCCGGCCACCGACGACCCACAGCTCGTCGCGGACCTCGTCCGGCCCGACGAGCACCCTCCCCTTGAGGTGCAGCACCGCACCCTCACTCATCGACGTCATACCGGCACTTTAGGGGCTGTGGTGCGGTGGGCGGACGCCGCTGCCGCAACCGGCCCCGGGCGCTTTCGCGCGGCCGATTCCCCGGAACCCGGCGCATTGCCCGCGCTATGGGCCCCGCCCTCTCCGTGTGCGGTCGGCATACGTTCCGTGTCCGGTACCGGGAACGTTCCGCATACGTTCCGTGTCCGTTCCCACGGGTCGGCCAACATCATCTCGCGTATGGCGTTCGGGGTCTTGTCACGGACTTGTCGCTCAGGTTTCGATGGGCTTACGCAGAGCCTTCGGGAGGCGAATTCCCAATTCCCTTGCGGTACAGCTTCCCGTATTCTTCTGCCCGCTTTTCCGCACCTCAAACGCCACGATTTTGCTCGCGGCAAGTACCGTAATTCGGACGCATCTCATCGGTGTTACTGAGCTGTGACCGACTACACAGCGTGTCCGTTTTGCCCCGAACATCCTGGTCAAATCGTGACATCTCGCGGCGACATTGCGCGCACGGGCGCCCCCGCGCGATAACACATCTTCGCCGCTTCCGTAACCCCTGCTCGCGATGCAATTTCCTTTTTCCCTGGGTAAATTTAATTCCCATGACCGCCGCACAAGCAGACCATGCAGGTGCCCGAAGCGATTTCAGAGAATTTCCGGAGGGCTTCAAGCTCGACACCCCACGAGTGGAGGACGGAGCCGCGATCTGGCGCATCGCCCGCGACTCCAAGGCGCTGGACCTCAACTCCTCCTACAGCTACCTCCTGTGGTGTCGCGACTTCGCCGCCACCTCCGTCGTCGCCCGCGACGCGGAGGGTGAGCCGGCCGCCTTCGTCACCGGATACATCCGCCCCGAGCGCCCGGAGACGCTCGTCGTCTGGCAGGTAGCCGTCGACGATGCGCACCGTGGCCAGGGGCTGGCGGCCGCACTCCTGGACGGGCTCACCGCCCGTGCCTCGGACACGCTGGGCGTACGTTTCGTCGAGACCACCATCACCCCCGACAACGCCGCATCCAACCGGTTGTTCGCGTCCTTCGCCGAGCGGCACTCGGTGCCGATCAAGCGCGAGGTGCTCTTCGACGCAGGGCTGTTCCCCGAGCAGGGCCACGAGCCGGAGGTACTGCACCTCATCGGCCCGTTCCCGCCACCGGCCCGCTCAGGGCACTGACGCCCCCAGGGCCGCGCGGCCACCGCGCCGCAGCGGCCGTGCGGGAGCCGGCACCACACCCCGTGACACCCGCCGGCACCGCCCAGCCCCCACAGACTTCCCATCTTTCGCCACTCATCTCCCAGGAGCATGCTGTGACCATCACCCAGCCCGATCTGAGCGTCTTCGAGACCGTGGAGTCGGAGGTCCGCAGCTACTGCCGTAGCTGGCCCACCGTCTTCGACCGTGCGCAGGGCAGCCGCATGACCGACGAGGACGGCCACACCTACCTCGACTTCTTCGCCGGCGCCGGCTCGCTCAACTACGGCCACAACAACCCCGTACTCAAACGCGCTCTGATCGACTACATCGAGCGGGACGGGGTCACCCACGGCCTGGACATGTCCACCACGGCCAAGCGGGCCTTCCTGGAGTCCTTCCAGAACATCATCCTGCGGCCGCGCGACCTGCCCTACAAGGTCATGTTCCCGGGCCCGACGGGCGCCAACTCCGTCGAGGCCGCGCTGAAACTGGCCCGTAAGGTCAAGGGCCGCGAGTCGATCGTGTCCTTCACCAACGCCTTCCACGGCATGTCGCTGGGCGCGCTCGCGGTCACCGGTAACTCCATGAAGCGGGCCGGCGCCGGTATCCCGCTGGTGCACGGCACCCCGATGCCGTTCGACAACTACCTCGACGGCACCTACCCGGACTTCCTGTGGTTCGAGCGGCTGCTGGAGGACCAGGGCTCCGGTCTGAACACCCCCGCCGCCGTGATCGTCGAGACGGTCCAGGGCGAGGGCGGCATCAACGTCGCCCGGCCCGAGTGGCTGCGCGCCCTGGCCGACCTGTGCGAGCGCTGGGACATGCTGCTCATCGTCGACGACATCCAGATGGGCTGCGGCCGTACGGGTGCCTTCTTCTCCTTCGAGGAGGCGGGCATCGTGCCGGACATCGTCACCGTCTCGAAGTCCATCAGCGGCTACGGCCTGCCGCTCGCGCTCACCCTGTTCAAGCCGGAGCTGGACATCTGGGAGCCGGGCGAGCACAACGGCACCTTCCGCGGCAACAACCCGGCCTTCGTCACCGCCGCCGCGACGCTGGACACCTACTGGGCCGACGGCCAGATGGAGAAGCAGACTCTCGCCCGCGGTGAGATCGTCGAAGCGCACCTGAAGGCGATCGCCGAGGAGCACCCGGACGCCATCGCCGAGTACCGCGGCCGCGGTCTGGTGTGGGGCCTGGAGTGCAACGACAAGCCCCTGGCCGACAAAATCGCCAAGCGCGCCTTCGAGCTGGGTCTGCTGATCGAGACCTCCGGCCCGGAGAGCGAGGTCGTCAAGCTGCTTCCGGCCCTGACGACCACCCCCGAGGAACTGGACGAGGGTCTGCGCATCCTCGCCCGCGCGGTCCGCGACTGCGCCTGATCGGCCCAACGGCCCCCAGCGTTCCTTACCGTTCCACAGAAAGGCACCCCGCACCGTGATCGTCCGATCCCTCCAGGACATCGAAGGCACCGACCGCCACGTCAAGGCCAAGTCCGGCACGTGGGAGAGCAAGCGCATCGTGCTCGCCAAGGAGCGCGTCGGCTTCTCCCTGCACGAGACCACCCTGTACGCCGGTACGGAGACCTCGATGTGGTACGCGAACCACATCGAGGCCGTACTGTGCGTAGAGGGAGAAGCCGAACTCACCAACGACGAGACCGGCGAGAAGCACACCATCACCCCGGGCACGATGTACCTGCTCGACGGACACGAGAAGCACACCATGCGGATCAAGAAGGACTTCCGCTGCGTCTGCGTCTTCAACCCGCCGGTCACCGGCCGTGAGGACCACGACGAGAACGGTGTGTACCCGCTGCTCACCGAGCCCGACCCGGAACCGGAGACGGTCTGAGGCGCACCCCCGCCTGCCCCGTCCGGCAGCTGAGGAAGGCCCGTACCACGTAAGCCAGAGTTCGTACGAGAGGAGAGGAAGGCAACACCATGACCACCGCACCCGAGCGCACCGCCGACCTGTACCCGACCCGCGGGACCGCTGAGGTCATCACCCCGCGGAAGGACCCGGTGGTGTGGTCGCAGCCCGGAACGGCCGGCCCGTTCGCGCCGTCCGAGCTGAGCGACTTCGAACGCGACGGCTTTTTTGCCATCGGGGAGCTGCTGACGGCGGAAGAAGTCGCGGTGTACCGCGCCGAACTGGACCGGCTCGTTCTCGACCCGACGATGCGCGCCGACCCGCGCTCCATCGTCGAGAAGACGACGCAGAGCGTGCGGTCCGTGTTCGAGGTGCACAAGATCAGCGAGGTGTTCGCCAAGCTGGTCTCCGACCCGCGCGTGGTCGGCCGTGCCCGGCAGATCCTCGGCTCGGACGTCTACGTCCACCAGTCGCGGATCAATGTGAAGCCGGGTTTCGGTGCCTCCGGCTTCTACTGGCACTCGGATTTCGAGACCTGGCACGCCGAGGACGGGCTGCCGAACATGCGCACCGTGTCGTGCTCCATCGCGCTGACGGAGAACTACGACACCAACGGCGGCTTGATGATCATGCCCGGTTCGCACCAGCACTTCGTGGGGTGCGAGGGCGCGACGCCGAAGGACAACTACAAGCGGTCGCTGCAGATGCAGGACGCGGGCATCCCGTCGGACGAGGTGCTGACGAAGATGGCGGACAAGCACGGCATCCGCCTCTTCACCGGCAAGGCCGGCTCGGCGACCTGGTTCGACTGCAACGCCATGCACGGCTCGGGTGACAACATCACGCCGTACCCGCGCAGCAATGTCTTCATCGTCTTCAACAGCGTGGAGAACGCGGCGGTGGAGCCGTTCGCGGCGCCGATCCGGCGCCCGGAGTACATCGGGGCCCGTGACTTCACGCCGGTGAGGTAGTCGCGGAGATACCGGTGGCGCGGCCGCCGCACAGCAGGGTCTGTGCGGCGGCCGCGCCGTGTGCGCGGCGGGCATGCGCCGGCCGGCCCACGGGCGGACACCCCTATCCCAGCAGGGACAGCAGCCGCTCCACGTCAGCCGTCGAGTTGTACAGATGGAAGGCCGCGCGGAGCAGTCCGCCGCGCACCGAGATCCGTACCCCCGCCTCGGCCAGCCGGTGTTCGGCGTCCGTGAGACCCGGCGTGGAGACGATCGCCGAGCCCGGCGCGGGAACGGGCTTCAGGCCGCGCTCGGCCAGCCCGGCACGGTAGTGGGCGGCGAGTGCGGTGTTGTGGGCGTGGACGGTGTCCACGCCCAGCTCGTCGATGAGGGCGAGGGACCGCTCGGCGCCGATGTAGGAGTAGTGGGCGTGCGGCTCGTCGAAGCGCCGGGCGGTGGCGGCCGGCCGGATCAGGCCGTAGGTGGACGCCCCGCGGTCCTCGCCGGCGACCCATCCCGCGTGCGCCGCGGCCGGCCACGGCGCGCCCGCGCCCAGCTCCCCGCCGAAGGCCATGAAGGTCGTACCGCGCGGGCACAGCAGCCACTTGAAGGCGCCGGCGACGACGAAGTCGAAGTCCGCGGCGCGCAGCGGCAGCCAGCCGGCGGCCTGGGTGATGTCGAGGTAGGTCCGTGCCCCGTGCGCCCGTGCGGCCTCGCGCACCGCCGCCAGGTCGGCGATCCGGCCGTCCCGCGACTGCACGGCGCTGAAGGCGACCAGGGCGGTGCCGGGGCGCACCTCCTCGGCGAGCGCCTCCAGCGGTACGGTGCGCAGCGTGACGCCCGGGCGGGCGGCGAGCGGGTTGACCAGGGAGCTGAAGTCGCCCTCGGGGGCCAGCACTTCGGCGTCCGCCGGGAGCGAGGCGGCCACGAACGCGGACTGCACCGCGACCGAGCTGCCGACGGCGACCCGCTCGGCGGGCACCCCCATCAGCCGGGCGAAGGCCTCCCGGGACGCCGAGGCGGCGGCGAAGTAGTCGCGGCCCATGGTGCCGTAGGAGGCGGATTCGTCGAGGGCAGCGCGCAGGGCGGCGGCGCTGCGTGCCGGGAGGAGCCCGCTGGAGGCAGAGTTCAGATACGTCGTCTCGGGCGCGAATTCGGCCCCGCCGAGTGGCTCACGTCGTTGCATGCCTCACACTGTGGTCGCTGATCACCCGCCCCGTCCATGACACGGGGCCGCATCCCGCCACCGGGTCCTACGAGCCCGCGCGGCGTGCGGGCGGGGCGCGGACGGCGTGCGGCAGGCGGCCGGGCGCGGTCATGTCCCGGGCACGGCCCAGCCGTCGTCCCCGCACGCTTCGCCGACGCCCGTGGCCCGACGCTTCGCCCCGGCCCGGCCTGCAGCGTCGTCCGCCATGTCCTAAGAAACGGTCTCATTTCGGCCAGCCACGCTGCTCGGACGAGGTGGCCGTGCGGAAAGCCCCACAGGGCGTCGCAGCTCACCTCCCATGGCGATGACCACCTCCTTAATTGAACATGGAAGTCACGTTCATCTAAGGGAAGAGTGCGTCGTGAAGTCTGACGACCAGCTCCGCCTGCCGGAGGGGGCCACCCGGGGTCCACGGACGGAGCCGGCACCGCGCGCGTACGCCGCGGGCCTCGACGGGCTCCGCGCTCTGGCGGTGACCGCCGTGGTGATCTACCACGTCAACCCCGCCTGGCTGCCGGGTGGCTTCCTCGGCGTCGATGTCTTCTTCGGACTCAGCGGCTATCTGATCACCCACCTCCTGATCACCGAGTGGCAGCGGCACGGCCGCATCGATCTGCGCGGCTTCTGGCTGCGCCGGGCCCGCCGCCTGTTGCCCGCGCTGGCCGTCGTCCTGCTCACCGCGACGGCCGCGGCTGCCGTATGGCACCCGAACCGACTGGAGTCGATCTCCGGCAGCCTGCTCTCCGCCGCCACGTTCACGAACAACTGGTGGCAGATATCCACCCACGCCTCGTACTTCGCGAGCTTCGGACCACCGCCGCTCTTCGAGCACCTGTGGACGCTCAGTGTCGAGGAGCAGTTCTACTTGCTCTGGCCGCTGACGCTGCGCGCGCTGCTCCGCCTCGTGCGCGGCCGTGCGGCGCGGACGGCCCTCGTCCTCGCCCTCGTCGCCGCCTCGGCCACTGCCATGGCGCTGCTGCACGAGCCCGGCGTGGACCCCTCCCGCGTCTACTTCGGCACCGACACCCACGCCTTCCCCCTGCTGATCGGCGCCGCCCTGGCACTGTCGCGGCCCGCCGCGAGCCTCCTCCCCAGGAGGTACCGGCTGCAGAAGTGCTGCGGGCGGCTGCTCACGCTCCGGCCGGTGGACGGCGTCGGAGCCGCCGGGCTGCTCGTGCTCGCCGTGATGGCGGGCAGCGTCTCCCAGAACGACGGCCTCATGTATCCGGGCGGCTTCGTCCTTGTCGCCCTCGCGACCGGCGCCGCGGTGATCGGCTCCGTACAGCCGCTGGGCGCGTTGGCGACCCTGCTCGGCACATCCGTGCCGCGGTGGATCGGCAAACGCAGCTACGGCATCTACCTGTGGCACTTTCCGCTGATCTCGCTGGCCACCCCGGACCGCAAGACCCCCGCCGACGCACCGCTGAACGCGATCGCCGCCGCGGTCGCATCCGTCGCCCTGGCGGCGCTGTCCTACCGCTGGGTGGAACAACCGATCCGCCGCTCCGGTGTGGTTGCCGCCCTTCGCCGGCTGCGCGACGCCTGCTTCTCGACGAGGGCCGGCCGGACCAGAACGGCATGGGTGACCGGAGCCGTGGTGCTGGCTTGCGCCACGGCCACCGCGCTCGCGGCGACGTCCGCGCCGACACCCCGCGGCGGCCGGGGCCCCGTTGCCCACGAACCGGCCGGCCGGCCGTCACCGAGTTCCCCGCCCCTCGCCGGGCGCACCGTGCCTGCCGGGAAGGTCTCCGCGATCGGTGACTCCGTCATGGTCGCCGCAACTCCCGCCCTGAAGGAGACATTTCCCGACATCACCATCGACGCCGAGGTCGGCCGGCAGCTGTCCGCCGCTTCCCGGGAAGTCGACGCCCTGAAGAAGAAGGGCGCGCTGGGCGACACAGTGATCATTGCCCTCGGCACCAACGGCACCGGCGGGGAAGCGGCCCTGCAGTCCGCCATCGACGCCATCGGCCCCGGCACACGCATCGTCCTGGTGACCTGTCACGTAGGTCAGCCCTGGCAGAAGTCGGTGAACAACGCCATCGACAATGTGGCGAAACGCCACGACAACGTCGCCGTCGCCGACTGGAACAAGGCCATCTCCGGCCACGACGACCTGCTCGCCGCCGACGGCGTCCATCCCGGCCCCGGCGGCTCCAAAATCTACGCGGACACGATTGCCGCGGCCCTCGCCACGCTCCCGGCCACACCCCGGTAGGGCGCGTGCCGCGGGCACTCGTGACGGCGGGGCGCCGACGCCGGCTTTCGGGGCGCCGGGCCGTGCCCGGGGGTAGCGTCCGGGCATGACCTCGCCACAGGATTTCCTCGGCTTCTGGGAGACGACCGGGTCCGCCAAGACCTTCACCCATCCCCTCGATCCGGCGCTGCTGGACGCGTACGTGCCGCGCGGCGCGCACGTACTGGACTACGGGTGCGGCTACGGGCGGCTGACCGCCGAGCTGGCCGGGCTCGGCTACGGCGCGGTGCGCGGCGTGGACGTGTCGGCGGCGCTGATCGCCCGGGGCCGGCGGGAGCATCCGGAGCTGGATCTGCTGCGGTGGGCCGGGTTTCCGCTGCCGTTCGAGGACGGGGCGTTCGATGCGGCGCTGCTGTTCGCGGTGCTCACCTGTGTGCCCGGGGACGCGGACCAGACCGCGATCGCCGGGGAGCTGGGGCGGCTGGTGCGGCCCGGCGGGGTGCTGTACCTGAGCGATGTGCCACTGCAGGGCGATGCGCTCAACCAGGAGCGCTATGCACGGTTCGCGGAGCGGTACGGGACGTACGGGGTGTTCGAGACGCCGGACGGCGGGGTGTTCCGGCACCATCCGCCGGAGCGGCTGCGCGGGCTGGTGCGGGCGGCGGGCTTCTCGTTGCTGGCGGAGCGGCGGGGGTCGGTGGGCACGCTGGACGGGCGGACCGCCGAGCGGCTGCAGCTCGTCGCCCGAAGGGAGCCGGCCGAGGCGGCGGCGGGAGCCGGCTGAGGCGGCGGCGGGCCAGGGGGCCTGTCCGGCCCTGACCCATCGGGCCGTGGCTAGTGGCCCTCGGCCCTGCCGTTGACCCGGCGCGGCAGGCCGAGCGGGTTGTCCTCGCGCAGCTCGGGCGGCAGCAGGGCGGGCGGGGTGTCCTGGTAGGCGACCGGGCGCAGCCAGCGTTCCACGGCGGTGCCGCCGACGGAGGTGGAGGTGGAGGTCGTGGCCGGGTAGGGGCCGCCGTGGTGCTGGGCGGGGGCGACCGCGACCCCGGTCGGCCAGCCGTTGACGACCACCCGGCCGGCGAGCGGGGTGACGTCGGCCAGCAGCCGGGCGCCGCGCCCCGCCCCGTCGGTGCCGGCGCTCTCCGCGTCGCCGAGGTGGAGCGTGGCGGAGAGGTTGCCGGGAAGCCGGGCGAGGACGGCGGCGATCTCGGCCTCGTCGGTGTAGCGGGCGACGACGGTCACCGGACCGAAGCACTCCTCCAGGAGGAGGTCGTGGGGCCCGTCGGCGGTGAGACGGCCGGCGGGGACGGTGAGGAAGCCGGCGCTGACGGTGTGCTCGCCGCCGGCGCCCGGGGTCACCGGGGCCGCGACGTCCGGGAGCCCGGCGCGGCGCTCGATCCCGTCCAGGAACGCCTGGCGCATCCGGTGGTCGAGCAGCACCCCGGCCTCGCTGTTGCTGACCGCGGCGGTCAGCGAGGTCAGCAGCCGGTCGCCCGCCTCCCCGCCGGGCGCCAGGACCAGGCCCGGCTTGACGCAGAACTGGCCGACGCCGAGCGTCATCGACCCGGCCAGGCCGGCGCCGATCTGCTCGGCGCGTTCCCCGGCCGCGGCCTCGGTGATCACCACGGGGTTGAGGCTGCCCAGTTCGCCGTGGAAGGGGATGGGGTGCGGGCGGGCGGCGGCCGCGTCGTACAGCGCACGGCCGCCGCGGACCGAACCGGTGAAGCCGGCCGCGGTGATCAGCGGGTGGCGCACCAGGTCGACGCCGGCCTGGAAGCCGTGCACCAGGTGCAGCACGCCCTCGGGCAGGCCGGCCTCGACGGCGGCGCGGCGCAGCAGCGCGGCGCACAGCTCGGAGGTGGCCGGGTGGTCGGGGTGGGCCTTGACGACGACCGGGCAGCCGGCCGCCAGGGCGCTGGCGGTGTCGCCCCCCGGTACCGAGAAGGCGAGCGGGAAGTTGCTGGCGGAGTAGACCGCGACCGGGCCGAGCGGAATCTTGTAGCGGCGCAGGTCGGGCCGGGGCGGCGCGAGGCCGGGGTCGGCGTGGTCGATCCGTACGTCGAGGAACGCGCCCTCCTGCACCAGGTCCGCGAAGGCCCGCAACTGGTAGGTGGTGCGGGCGAGTTCGCCGGTGAGCCGGCCGGGGCCGAGCGCGGTCTCGGCGTCGGCGGCCTCGATGACCGCCTCGCCCGCCTCGTCGAGCAGATCGGCGGCGCGGCGCAGCAGGGCGGTGCGTACGGCGCGGTCGGCGAGTGCGCCGCGGGCGGCATGCGCGGCACGGACCACGGTGTCCACCTCGTCGGCTGTGGCCTCCACCGCAACCTGTTCCCGCTGCTTCCCGGTTCGGGGATCGACACTCCAGACTGGAGCTGCTGCTGCCACCGTGCATTCCTCCCGGGCGATGCCGTGCCGAGTCGTTCGGAGACGTTCCGCTTTCGTGCGGCACACCGGACCGCGTTCTATATGCTGAACGGCGTTCCAGATCATGAACCCGAACCACTGGGACTCTATGGCTGCCGGAATAGAGGGGTCAAGGGCGATGTCAGCTGCCGATACCGGTGGATCGCAGGTCAAATCCGCGGTGCGGACGGTGGAGTTGCTCGAATATTTCGCGGGTCGCCCCGGAATGCACAGCCTGGCGTCCGTTCAGGAAGCGGTCGGCTATCCGAAGTCCAGCCTTTACATGCTGCTGCGCACCCTTGTCGACCTGGGCTGGATCGAGACCGACGCGACCGGCACCCGCTACGGCATCGGCGTCCGTGCGCTGCTGGTCGGCACGTCCTACCTCGACGGCGACGAGGTGGTGGCCGCGGCCCGGCCGACGCTGGACCGGCTCTCCGACGACACCACCGAGACCATCCACCTCGCCCGCCTCGACGGCACCCATGTCGTCTCGCTCGCCACCCGGCAGTCGCCGCACCATCTGCGCCCCTTCACCCGCGTCGGCCGGCGGCTGCCCGCGCACTCCACCGCGCTGGGCAAGGCGCTGCTCGCCACGCACACCGACGACCAGGTCCGGTCGTTGCTGCCGCCGGCCCTCACGCGGATGACCGAGCACACCCGCACCGACCGCGAGCAGCTGATCGAGGAGCTGCACACGGTGCGCGCACAGGGCTATGCGGTCGACCGCGAGGAGAACACCCTGGGCCTGTGCTGTTTCGGTGTCGCGCTCCCCTCCCGGACACCGGCCCGGGACGCGCTCAGCTGCTCGGTGCCGGTGGCCCGGCTGCCCCCGGCCCACGAGCAGATGATCAAGGACGCCCTGCTCGCCGCGCGCGAGCGGCTGGCGCCGGCCACCCGGCGGCTGTGAGCCGACGCGGCCGCCGTCCCCGCCGGGCGGTCCTCATCCGGTGCCGGGCGGCGCGCTGTTGAGGGCGGGCCCGGCGGCGCCCCGGCCGTGGCCGCACCGCCCGGCCCACCGCCGTGACCTGCGTACGTGGGCCGTGCCACGCCACGGAACCCCTGCTGCCCGGCCGGCGTCCTGATCTGTGTACCAACCCTCCGCGCAGGAACGAGGAATGCATCATGGGCATCGTCAGCTGGCTCGTACTCGGGCTGATCGCAGGCGTCATCGCCAAGGTCCTGCTGCCGGGCCGGGACCCGGGCGGGATCGTCGGTACGACCCTGATCGGCATCGTGGGCTCCTTCATCGGCGGCTGGCTCTCCACGAAGTTCCTGCACCGCCCGATACCCAAGGACTTCGGCGAACCCTCCATGTGGATCGCCTCGGTGGCCGGGGCCCTGGTCCTGCTGATCGCCTACCGGCTGCTGTTCGGCAATTCCCGGGACCGCCGGTGACCCGCGGACGGCCAACCGGCCGCAGGTAATGGAACCGCAAAGGCGAGCCGATCGTTGACCCCGGCATGACCGCTATGACTCCTGGCTCGAACCTCCCGCTCAGCGCCGTGCGGGTGGCGGTGGACGTCACCGCCCCCGTGCGGCTGGACGTGTCGGGCCTCCTGCTGGCCGCCGACGGCAAGGTGCGCTCCGACGACGACTTCGTGTTCTACAACCAGCCCTCCGCACCGGGCGTGACGCACTCCGCGGCCGCCGCCGGCGGCGACACCATCACGGTGGACACCGCCGCGGTGCCCGAGGGCATCGAGAAGATCGTCGTCACCGCGAGCCTGGACACCCCCGGCGCCACCTTCGCCGGCACGGAGCCCACCGGCACGGTCCGCAACGCCGACGACGGCAGCATCCTGGCCTCCTTCACCCCGCCGCGGCTGGGCACCGAGACCGCGCTGGTGGTCGTCGAGATCTACCGCCGGGGCGGCGGCTGGAAGGTCCGCGCGGTCGGCCAGGGCTACGCCAATGGCCTGGCGGGGATCGCCACCGACTTCGGCGTCAGCGTGGAGGAACCGGCCGCGCCCGCCGCCGCCCCGCAGGCGCCCCCCGCTCC
>NZ_SDIF01000078.1 GCF_004122735.1 Streptomyces sioyaensis
CAGCTCGGTGAGGTTCTCGTTCTCCATCGCCTTGGCGAGGCGGACGGCCTCCTCGATCCGCATCGTGTACGCGTCCTTCTCGCCCGGCTTGCGCTGGAAGGAGCAGTACGCACAGGAGGCGGTGCACACATTCGTCATGTTGAGGTGACGGTTGACGTTGAAGTGGACGACGTCGCCGTTTTTGCGCGTGCGCACCTCATGGGCGAGGCCGCCCAGCCATGCCAGGTCGTCACACTCGTAGAGGGCGATACCGTCCTCGCGGGTCAGCCGCTCCCCGGCGTGGACCTTCGCCTCCAGCTCACGCTTGAGGCCCACATCCATCGACGCAGCCATCCGTCGCCTCCAGTCTCTGCCGTATCGGTGCCGTTTCGGAGCCGGAAACGGGCTTCGACGAGCGTACTCCCCCGTAATAGAGGCGGACGGGGCCCCCTTGGCGCACCCGTCCGCTCCCGGTGTGCCGCCCGGCGACCGGGGGCTACTCGGCCTCTTCCGGCAGTTCGCCGACGCGGTTCTCCCACTTGGTGGAGAGCACGATCGTGGTGCGCGTACGGGAGACGCCCTTGGTGCCGGACAGCCGCCGGATGGTGCGCTCCAGGCCGTCCACGTCGCCCACCCGCACCTTGAGCATGTACGAGTCGTCGCCGGCGATGAACCAGCAGTCCTCGATCTCTTCGAGGTCACGCAGCCGCTGCGCGACGTCCTCGTGGTCGGTGGCGTCCGACAGCGAGATGCCCACCAGCGCGGTGACGCCGAGGCCGAGCGAGGCGGCGTCGACCGTCGCGCGGTAGCCGGTGATCACACCCGCCGCTTCGAGCCGGTTGATCCGGTCCGTGACGCTGGGCCCGGAGAGGCCGACGAGCCGGCCGAGCTCCGCGTACGAGGCCCGGCCGTTCTCACGAAGTGCCTGGATGAGCTGCCTGTCCACCGCGTCCATGCCCTCAAGCCTTCCAATCTTTACGCATTTTCGGGTTCTGCATGTAGAATCTAAGGCATACAGGGCCTAGACCCTGCGAATCTTTCAGACGATCAAAGACGATCTCAGGAGTTGTCACCGTGTACTCGATCGAGATGGCCTACGCCCGCATGCGCGAGCTGCAGGACCAGGCCAATCGTTCACGTGCCCACCGCGCCGCGGCACCGCGGGCCCGGCGCCGCTTCGGGCGCGCCGCCGCAGCCAAGCAGCGCTAGGGAGCGTCCGGGGCCTCCTCTTCCTTGGAGCCACCCCGCAGCTCCCCCTCCCATCGCCGGTACAGCCGGTGCGGCACCTCGGCCGCGTCGAGCACCCGGCCCGCGACGAAGTCCACCAGATCCTGGATGTGCGTCGCTCCCGCATAGAACGCCGGTGAGGCGGGCAGCACCACGGCGCCCGCCTCGTCCAGCGTCACCAGATGCTTCAGCGTCGGACCGTTCAACGGGGTCTCGCGCACCGCGACCACCAGCCGCCGCCGCTCCTTGAGCGTCACGCTCGCCACCCGCTGCAGCAGGTCCTTCGACAGCCCGAGCGCCACCCCGGCCACGCATGCGGTGCTCGCCGGGACGATCAGCATCCCCTTCACCGGATACGAACCCGACGAGGGCCCGGCGGCCAGATCCCCGGCCGGCCAGTACCGCACGTCCGCCAGGTCCGCCTCCGTCACCGGGAACGCCGACGGCTTGCCGTCCGCCCCCCGCGCCAGCCATTCCCGCAGGTCGGCGCGCCAGTGGGCATCCCGGAAGGCGATGCCGGTCTCGTCCAGCAGGGTCAGCCGCGACGCCCGGCTGACGATCAGGTCCACCGCCTCCCCGGCGGCGAGCAGCCCGCGCACGACGGACGCGGCATACGGTGTCCCGGACGCACCGGAGATCCCCACGACCCACGGACGGCGCCGGCCGGGGTCCTTGCTGGTGTTGTTGTGCGGCGACTCCACGGCATCGAGCCTATCCGGCGGAACCGTGGACCCCCTCACGGCCGTTCTTACCTGTGTGCCCCTCGCGGAGCCCCGCCGAGGGCCGCCCCACCGGGGGACGAGAAGGGACGGCCGGAGATGAGAGCACGCGCGAAGCCCGCGATCTTCCTGATGCTGGGCTGGGTCGCCCTGCTGTGGGTGCTGGAGGGCGTCGACGCCGCCAGCGGGGGCGCCCTGGACTCCTTCGGGATCCAGCCGCGCGAACCCTCCGAGCTGGCCGATGTGGTGCCCGCCGCCTTTCTGCACTTCGGCTTCGGCCATCTCGCGGCGAACACCCTGCCGTTGCTGCTGCTCGGCTTCGTCGCCGCGCTGCGCAGCGGGGTGCGGCGCTTTCTCGCCGTCGTCCTGCTGATCATCCTCACCAGCGGGCTGGGCGTCTGGTTCACGGCCGCGCCGGACAGCAACACCGCGGGCGCCTCCGGTGTCATCTTCGGCCTCTTCGGCTATCTCCTGGTGCGCGGCTTCATCGAACGCTCCCTCCTCGACATCGGCATCGGCCTGGTCATCGGCGCGCTGTACGGCTCGATCCTGTGGGGCGCGCTGCCGACGGACAGCCAGATCAGCTGGCAGGGGCATCTGTTCGGGCTGATCGGCGGAGTGCTGGCGGCCTTCGTCTTCCGCGAGCGCGCCCGGGCGGGTACGGCCGGGGCCACTGTCGGACCCGTCACGTAGCCTCGGAATCGAACGGGAGCCGCGGGGCGGGCACGACGCCCCGCACCACGCGGCCTCCATACACAGCAGTACTGCATACGGGGTGAGCAGACCATGTCCGACTACCACCAGCCCGGGTACGGACCGTACGGCGGCGGACCGCAGCAGCCGTACGGAGCCCCGCAGCAGGGCTGGCCCGGCGGCGCGCCCGGCGGCTACGGCTACCCCGGCCCGCAGCAGCCCGGCTACGGCGCCCAGCCGCCGTCGGCCTCGACGAGCCCCGCGATGTGGGCCCATCTCGGCACCCTGCTGATCGTCACCGCCGGCTCGGTGATGTGCTGCGGTCTGGGCGCGCTCCTGGGGTGGATCTTCCCGTTGTCCGTCCGCAACAACGAACGCCACAAGCAGGATCCGTACGTCCGCCACCACGCCACCCAGGCGATGAACTTCGGCATCACCCAGGCCATCATGGCGGCCATCGGCACGGTGCTGTACTTCGGCAGCGCCTTCATCTTCGCCGCGGTCGCCACGGAATCCCAGCGCCAGAGCTCCGGTCTGGCCGTCCCGCTGCTGACCGTCGTCGCCATCATGGGCGCGTACGGCATAGCCGGCCTGGTCTGCGCGATCATGGCCACGGTGAAGGCCACCCGCGGCGAACTGTGGAGCTACCCGCGGCTGATCGCCTGGCCGCTCAGCAAGGGCTGAGCGGCGCCCGGCGGGGCCTCGCTCCCGGACCGTCGGCCGTGGTCAGACCGTCAGCCCGCGCACCAGCAGATCCAGCAGCGCGCAGACGAAGAGCGCAATCCCGATGAACCCATTGACCTGGAAGAACGCCCGGTTCAGCCGGGTGAGGTCGTGCGGCTTCACAATCGTGTGCTCGTAGAGGAAGGCCGCCGCCACGATCACCAGCCCCAGCCAGAAGAACACGCCGGCGCCGGTCGCCAGCGCGTACCAGACGAAGAGCCCCGTCGTGACGAGGTGACAGCCGCGCGCCCCCCAGATCGCCGCCGGGATGCCGAAGCGGGCCGGGACCGACCGCACCCCGACCGCACGGTCCGTCTCCACGTCCTGGCAGGCGTAGATCAGGTCGAAGCCGCCGATCCAGACGCCGACCGCGATGCCGAGGATCACCGCCTCCCAGGACCAGGTCCCGGTGACGGCGATCCAGGCGCCGATCGGTCCCATCGCCTGGGCGAGGCCCAGGATCGCCTGCGGGAAGTTCGTGAACCGCTTGCCGTACGGATACACCACCATCGGCACCACGGCGACGGGCGCGAGCACCAGGCACAGGGAATTGAGCAGTGCCGCCGCGCCCAGGAAGACGACGAGTGCGATCAGCGCGCCGGTCCATGCCGACTTCACGGACACCGCGCCGGTGACCAGTTCCCGGTGCGCGGTGCGCGGATTGCGGGCATCGATCTCGCGGTCGATGATCCGGTTCGCGGCCATCGCGAACGTCCGCAGGCCGACCATGGCGACGGTGACGAGCAGCAGCCGGCCCCAGTGGATGGTCTTGTCCCGCTCGAACATCGCGGTCAGCGAGGCGATATAGGCGAAGGGCAGCGCGAAGACCGAGTGCTCGATCATCACCAGGCGCAGAAACGCCTTGGTCCGGCCCGGCTGCGGGATCGCCGCGGATGCGCTGGTCACGAGAGTCCGTACTCCTTCCAGCGGCGGTCGACCAGCGCCGCCGTCCGCGGGTCGGACTCGACCATCGCCGGCCAGCCCCCGTCGCGCGTATAGCCCTCCTCGGGCCACTTCTTCGTCGCGTCGATGCCCGCCTTGCCGCCCCAGAACTGCTGGTAGGAGGCGTGGTCGAGATGGTCGACGGGACCTTCGACGACAGTGAGGTCCCGGGCGTAGTCGGTGTTGCCGAGCGCCCGCCAGGACACCTCGTGGAGGTTGTGGACATCGCAGTCCGCGTCCACGACCACGATCAGCTTGGTCAGCGACATCATGTGCGCGCCCCAGATGGCATGCATCACCTTCTGGGCGTGTTTGGGGTACTTCTTGTCGATCGAGACGATCGCGCAGTTGTGGAAGCCGCCGGACTCCGGCAGGTGGTAGTCCACGATGTCCGGGACGATGATCTTGAGCAGCGGCAGGAAGAACCGCTCCGTCGCCCGCCCCAGCGGCCCGTCCTCCGTCGGCGGCCGCCCCACCACGATCGACTGGAGCAGCGGCCGCTTACGCATCGTCACACAGTCGATGGTCAGCGCCGGGAACGGCTCCTGCGGGGTGTAGAAGCCGGTGTGGTCGCCGAACGGGCCCTCGGGCAGCATCTCGCCGGGCTCCAGCCAGCCCTCGATGACGACCTCGGCGTTGGCCGGGACCTGCAGCGGCACGGTCTTGCAGTCGACCATCTCGATCCGCTTGCCCTGGAGGAAGCCCGCGAAGAGGTACTCGTCGATGTCCCCGGGCAGCGGTGCGGTCGAGGCGTACGTCACCGCCGGCGGGCAGCCGAAGGCGATCGCGACCGGCAGCTTCTCCCCGCGCTTGGCGGCGACCTGGTAGTGGTTGCGGCTGTCCTTGTGGATCTGCCAGTGCATCCCGATGGTGCGCTTGTCGTGGCGCTGGAGGCGGTAGAGACCCAGGTTGCGCACCCCGGTCTCCGGGTGCTTGGTGTGCGTCAGCCCCAGGTTGAAGAAGGAACCGCCGTCCTCGGGCCAGGTGAACAGCGCCGGGAGCCGGTCCAGATCGACCTCGTCGCCCTGGAGCACGACCTCCTGGACGGGCGCGTCCTTGACCTTCCTGGGCGGGACGTGCGTCATGCCGGCGAGCTTGCCGAACGCCTCGCGCACGCCGACGAAACCGTGCGGCAGCTCCGGCTTGAGCAGCCCGCCGATCTTGCCGCTGATCTCGTCGTACGACGTCAGGCCCAGCGCCTTGAGCAGCCGGCGGTCGGTGCCGTAGACATTCATGGCGAGCGGCATCGCCGAGCCCTTGACGTTCTCGAAGAGCAGCGCCGGGCCACCGGACTTCTGCACCCGGTCCACGATCTCGCCGATTTCCAGATACGGATCGACCTCGGCCTTGATGCGCTTGAGGTCGCCATCCCGCTCCAGTGCGCGCAGGAACGAGCGAAGATCGTCGTAAGCCATGCCGTCCAGTATCGGGTACGCACTACCCTGGACGGGTCACCGGGCCCCGTCGAGGGCCCGCCGTCACACGCAGGGGGCTCGGTTCCGCAATGCTCAGGTATCTGCCGTTCCTCCTGGTGCTGGCGCTGTGGATCTACGCGTTCATCGACTGCCTGAACACCCCCGAATCGCAGGTGCGCGGCCTGCCCAAGGTCATCTGGGTGCTCATCATCCTGCTCTTCGGCGAGGTACTGGTCGGCCCGGTCGCCTGGCTGGTCGCCGGCAGGGCCCGGCGGCCGGTCACGGGCGACGGCTCCACGCCCTCGGAATGGCACCGCAACCACCGCACCACCTGGGTGGCCCCGGACGACAATCCCGAGTTCCTCCGCTCCCTCAAGGACGAGAACAAGCAGGACGAGACCCGGCTCAAGGACTGGGAGGCCGACCTGCGCCGCCGCGAGGAGGAACTCCGCCGCAAGAACCGCGGGGCGGCGGACGGCCCCGAGGAAACTCCCTGAGCGTGCCGCCGGGCGTAGGCCGGCGGTGGGAACCCATCAGGCAACCGCATCCAGATCGGGTTTGAAGAGTCCCAGATCCCGTCGCGCACTCTCATGGAAGGCATTCAACGCAGCCATCAAATCGTCCACCCAAAAAAAGCGGTCACAGTTGGATTCGCGCGCAGCAATCAAGGCTTGCCATAGAATTTGATTCACATCTTTGGCAGCTTCAACTGCTGAAGGTTCTGCCAGGAGAATGAGCGTCTCGAAGAGAACTGACCTCCGCTTCTCCGCTTCGTTCATCGTGGCGAGCAAGGCCCTCTGGAGATCAGGATTTCCGCGTGCCTTGAGTGACTCCTTCGCAGAGTCAGCGGCTTCCTTTACGCAAGTGAGGTATTCGACATAGGTGTTCAGCTTCCGCTCGTCCCATCGCGTGGCCATGGTGCGCCGGTGCCTGGTGCGTTCAGCCACGGTCGTGGACACGTAAGAGGTCAGAGCGCCAATGAGAACACCGAGAAGCGTCACTATCTGCGTGATCATGCGGAGACCATAGCGTCGCCGCCGCAACAAGGCACCCGGCTGCGCTCCGCTCCCCCGGGCACGCTCCCGGGCCCCGCTCCGCGCCCACGCTCCTACCTTCGGCCCGCTCCGCGCAGGCTGCGCCGCGCGCCCGGCTGAGCCGCTCCCCGACCTGGACTTACCTGCTTTCGGCCGCATCTGCGAAAGCCGGACATCTGGGCTCAAGGGGCAGACGGTCGGATCGCTTGACTCTAGGCTTACGGCAGGGCCGACGGTGGGGGGCGCTTTGAGAAATCTTGATGTGGGCGAAGGAGCTCAGGGAAACAAGTCAGTCAGATCGCGGACTCCGTTGATCTTTGCAGCCGCTTGTGTCGTTCTTTTAGCCTTGGTTTCCGCCGCGCCGTTCATCCTTGAGGCCGCGGCCCCGAACTACGGCAAAAGATGGTCGATGCTGAGCGAAATTGGGCAGACGTATGCATCGATCTCGGCCGTACTTTCCGCTCTGGCCGTGGTAGGAGTGGCATACTCGCTTGTCTTGCAAGCCAAGCAAGCTCGCCTTGAGAAGTTTCAGGCCATGCGAACCTTCCAGCGCGACCTTCTTCTGATGGCGATGGAGGATGAGTCGCTGCGCCCGTGCTGGGGGCCCATGCACGGGCTTCAAGGCCAGGAGTGGCGTCAGCATACGTACAGCCGGTTGATCATGGCCTATCTGTGGATGGGGGCCGAGGCCGGAGGGATTCCCGCTGCCTCGATTCGTGCGAACGCCATAGAGATCATGAAATCGCCCCCTGGCCGCGATTATTGGCAGCGTTCGCGCGACAGGTGGAAGCTTGATGCTTGTTCCGCCCGGGAGCGGCAGTTTGTCAAAATCTTCGAGGAGGAGTTCCAGCGGCGCTCCAGCGAACCGTGAAGCCAGTCGGCGGAGTTCGTTCTTGGCTGGTGAGTGGCAGCCCAGGGGCAAGCGTGCACAGCACTGACATCTGTGGTGTCCACACCCGCCGCTGCCGGCGCGTCATCCGGCTCTGCCGCGTGGCGGCTGCCGAGCGGCTACCGGGCTGCTGCCCGAGGGGCGCCCCTGCCCGGCACCCGGGGGAACTCCGGGCCTTGGCCGCGTGTCCTGACGTGGCTTTTCAAACACGTAGAGCGAAGCGCGAACGGTCCGTCGTGCGCTGCTTCGTGTGACGTACGGGACGTAGCGGCGTCCGGCCAACTGTCAGCCGTTCACGGCCAATTGAGGCATCGTTCAGCAACCTCCCCCTGCCCGGGAAACTCAGCCACCGCCACAGTCAAGTCGGCCCACTGAGGCTCACGCGACTCAGGGAGAGTGGCACATATGCCCGACATGACCCGACGCAGACTCCTCGGCTCCGCGGCAGGCGCGGTCGGCGGCGCCGCCGCGCTGTCGCTGCTTCCGCCCAGCGTCCAGAAGGCCGTCGCCGCCGGACCCGCACGTCACGGCTCACTGCACGACGTCGAACACGTCGTCATGCTCATGCAGGAGAACCGCTCGTTCGACCACTACTTCGGCACCCTGCGCGGGGTGCGCGGCTTCGCCGACCCCAAGGCGCTGACGCTGCCGGACGGCCGGTCCGTCTTCCATCAGCCGGACGCGCAGAACCCGGACGGCTATCTGCTGCCGTTCCGCCTCAACACGCACACGTCCAGCGCCCAGGCCATCCCCTCCACCAGCCACGCCTGGTCCGTGCAGCACGAGGCGTGGAACGGCGGCAAGATGGACCGCTGGCTGCCCGCGCACCGCAAGGCCGACGGGGTCAACGGTCCGTATGTGATGGGCTATCACACCCGCGAGGACATCCCCTTCCAGTTCGCCCTCGCCGAGACGTTCACCCTCTGCGACAACTACTTCTGCTCGGTCTTCGGCCCGACCTGGCCCAACCGGCTGTACTGGATGACCGGCACCCTCGACCCGGGCGGCACCCGGGGCGGCCCGGTGCTCAACAACACCGCGCCCAAGGCGTACCGCTGGACGACCTACGCCGAGCGGCTGGAGGCGGCCGGCATCAGCTGGAAGGTCTACCAGGAGGAGGACGACTACGGCTGCAACCTCCTGGAGCAGTTCCAGACCTTCCGGGACTCCCAGCCCGGCCAGCCGCTCTACGAGCGCGGGATGCGGCCGCAGCCGGCCGGCACCTTCGAGGACGACGCCCGGGCCGACCGGCTCCCGGCCGTCTCCTGGCTGATCCCCACCAGCCACCAGTCCGAGCACCCGGACTATCTGCCGGCCGCCGGCGCCGACTACGTCGCCCAGAAGATCGAGGCGATCGCATCCAACCCGAAGGTGTGGGCCAAGACCGTCTTCATCCTCAATTACGACGAGAACGACGGGCTCTTCGACCATGTGCCGCCGCCGGTGCCGCCCCCGGGGACGAAGGACGAGTTCGTCAAGGGCCTGCCGATCGGCGGTGGCTTCCGGGTGCCGTGCCTGATCATCTCGCCGTGGACGGTGGGCGGCTGGGCCGCCGGCGAGGCCTTCGACCACACCTCGGTGCTGCAGTTCCTGGAGCGCTGGACGGGGGTCGCCGAGCCCAACATCAGCGACTGGCGGCGGTCCGCATTCGGCGACCTGACCTCGGCGTTCGGCTTCCGCCATGCGGCCCGGCGACCGCCGCGACTGCCGGACGACACCGCCGAGCAGCTGGCCGAGGCGCAGTGGGAGGTGGCGCATCTGCCGAAGCCGACGCTGCCGGGCGCCGATCAGCACCCGCCCCGCCAGGAACGGGGCCGACGCAGGCGCCGCTAGGGCACGGCCCGTGCGCCCGTCCTCGTAGGCCGTGCGCCGCTCCCCCGAAACACGACGGTGCCGTACGGAGCCGGGGCTCGTCATGAGCCCCGCGTCCCGGTACGGCACCGGTGCGGGCGGCCGGAGTCGGGCGGGCCCGGAGACCGGCGGCCCCGGAGCCCGCCGGCTCAGACCCCGGCGTAGGAGTGCAGACCCGTCACGAAGATGTTCACGCCGTAGTAGTTGAACAGGTAGCAGGCGAACGCGATCAGGCCCAGCCAGGCGGCCTTGCGGCCCTTCCAACCGGCCGTGGAGCGGGCGTGCAGATAGCAGGCGTAGCCGACCCAGGTGATGAAGGCCCAGACCTCCTTGGGGTCCCAGCCCCAGTAGCGGCCCCAGGCGGCCTCGGCCCAGATGGCGCCCGCGATGATGGTGAACGTCCACAGCGGGAAGACGGTGGCGTTGACGCGGTAGGCGAACTTGTCGAGCGAGGCGGCCGAGGGCAGCCGCTCCAGCACCGAGGTGGCGAAGGCACCGGGCTGCTTGCCCGCCGGGTCGGCGAGCTTGGCCTCGTAGCGGTCGCGGAAGAGGAACAGCAGCGTGGCGACGGCGCCGAGGTAGAGCACCGCACCGGAGAGGATCGCGCAGCTGACGTGGATCCACAGCCAGTACGAGTGCAGCGCGGGCACCAGCTGGTCGCTGGCGGTGTAGAGCACGGAGACGGCCAGCCCGAGGTCGAGCAGGACGGTGGTGACCAGCGGCAGCCCGATCCAGCGGACGTTCTTCCGGAGGGTGAGCAGCAGCAGGTAGATGCCCACCGCGACCGCGGCGAAGGTGGTGGAGAACTCGTACATGTTGCCCCAGGGGGCACGCTGTACGGACAGGGCGCGGGTGATCACGCCGCCCACGTGCAGCCCCCAGGCCAGGACGGTCAGCGAGATGGCGATCCGCCCGTAGAGGTCGCCCTTCTCCGTGCCGCCCGCGGCGCCCGGGCCGTCGGGGACGTCGCGGCTGCCGGCGGCGGACTTGGTGATGACCTTGGGGCGCTCCAGTACGGCGGTGCCGCCGCCCTGCTGTGCCACCTTGGCGGAGGCCGTCGCGGGCGCCGTGGCCTGGGAGGTCAGCGCGGCGGCGGTGCGGGCGACCTTGCTGCGGCTGCCGAACACCCACTCGCTCATGTGGGCGACGAAGGCGAGCGTATAGACCGCCATTGCCGAATAGACCAGCAGGTTGCTGTTGTGCGCCAGTGTCTCGTTGGCGGCGGCAGCGATGTTCACGCGCGCGCTCCTTCGGAGGGTTCAGCAGGACCGTCAGAGTCAGTGGGCTCCGCGGGGTCTTCGGAGCCGGAGCCGGCAGCGGGGGCCGGCTCGGGCTGCGGATCGGATTCCGGGCCGGTCGCGGCGTCGGAGCCGGTCGTCGGGGCATCCGGGCCGGTCGCGGCGTCCGGGACGAGCGGGGCGTCGGGCTCCAGCGCCGCGGCGAGATCGCCGAGTTCCTCCGGCAGCCGCGGCGACTCGCTGCGGCCGAGGCCGGCCATCTCGACGACGGTCACCCCGTCCGCACCCGGTTCGGCCCGGACCCACACCCGGCGCCGCTGGATGAACAGCGAGCCGGCCAGGCCCAGCAGGGCGGCGACCGCGCCGGCCAGCGCGAGGCCGTTGCCCGGCTGGTGGGTGATCTTGAAGCTGGCCCAGTTCTTGATGCCGGTGAACTGGATGCTGCCGTCGCCGTTCGGCAGCTTCATGGTCTCGCCGGGCAGCATCATCTTGGCGAGCGGGGCGCCCTTGACCTTGTACTGCTTCAGATACTTCTTCTGCAGCTGGTAGACGTTCTGCGGCAGCCCCGAGTCGACGCCCAGATCGCCGTGGTAGGCGGTCAGCGTCAGCACCGGGTAGTCCAGCGCGGGGAACTGGGAGAACATCGACCCGGACCCCTTGCCGCCGAACGTCGGCACGAAGAAGCCCTGGAAGCCCAGCTGATTGCGCTTGCCGTCCTTGGTCTGCGCGCCCGGCACCTTCACCACACCGGTCGAGGTGAGGTTCTTGGGATCCTGCGGGAGGAAGGGGACCGCGCCCTGGTAGACGACCTTGCCGCGGCCGTCCTTGACGGTCACCTCCGGCGCGTAGCCGTGCGAGAGCAGGAAGACCTTCGAACCCGCGATGTCGAGCGGGGTGTTCACCTCGACCGCCCTGCGGTGCTCCTTGCCGTCCGCCCCGGTGTAGTACGTCAGATGGGCGCGGAAGGTCCGCGGGGTGCCCTTCTGGGGGCCGCTGCGCTCGTAGGTCGCCTCGAACTTGTTCAGGGTGAAGCCGAAGGGCTCCATGGTGTCGGTGTCGAAGAAGGCGCCCGACTTGAAATCGTCGAACTGCGTGAGGCTGTTGGCGAAGCCGTCGCCCTCGGTGACCAGCTTGCCGCCCTCGGACTTCCACAGGCTGCCGACGGCGAACGCCACCAGCATCACGATCAGCGCGACGTGGAAGACGAGGTTGCCGGCCTCGCGCAGATAGCCCTTCTCGGCGGCGACGGCGGTGCCGGCCCGGTGGGCGCGGAACCGCCGCTTCTTCAGCAGCCGCTGGGCCGCACCGAGGACCTCCTCGGGCGCGGCGTCGGTGCGCCAGGTGGTGTACGCGGGCAGCCGGGTCAGCCGGCGCGGGGCGCCCGGCGGGCGGCCGCGGAGCTGTCCGACGAACTGCCAGCTGCGCGGCACGATGCAGCCGATCAGCGAGATGAACAGCAGCAGATAGATCGCCGAGAACCACACCGAGCTGTAGACGTGGAACATCCCGAGCTTGTCGTAGATGTCGCCGAGGGTGGTGTGGTCGGCCTTGAACTGGTCGACCTTGACCGGGTCGATGCTGGTCTGCGGAATCAGCGAGCCGGGGATCGCACCGATCGACAGCAGGAAGAGCAGCAGCAGCGCCACCCGCATCGAGGTCAGCTGCCGCCAGAACCAGCGCACCCAGCCGATCGGGCCGAGCGAGGGGAGGGTGACCTCCTCCTGGGGCGCGGTCGAGAGCTGGGATCCGGCGGCGCCGAGATCGCTGCCCGGATCGGCCGCGGGGCCCGGCTCGCGGGGGGTGTCGGTCTTGGTGGACATCAATCAGATCCCAACGGTGGAGCTTTGCGCCCAGCTCTGCAGGTCGGACATCAGGCTGTCCCAGATGCCGGTGACGAGGAGGATGCCGAGCGCGACCATCATGCCGCCGCCGATCCGCATCACCCACTGATAGTGCCGCTTGACCCAGCCGAAGGCCCCGAGCACCCGGCGGAAGGCCAGCGCGACGGCGATGAACGGCAGGCCCAGGCCCAGGCAGTACGCCACGGTGAGCAGGGCACCGCGCGCGGCGCTGGCATCGTAGAACGTCAGGGTGCTGACGGCGGCGAAGGTCGGTCCCAGGCAGGGCGTCCAGCCGACGCCGAAGAGCACCCCGAGCACCGGCGCGCCGGCCAGCCCCATGGCGGGCTTCATGTGGAAGCGCAGCTCGCGCTGTCCGAAGCGCTGCAGCACGCCGGCGAACGCCAGCCCGAGCAGGATCATCAGCACGCCGAGGACGCGCGAGATGACGTCCCGGTACTCCAGCAGGGTCTTGCCGGCGAAGCCGAAGAGCGCGCCGCCGGAGACGAAGACGGCGGTGAAGCCGAGGACGAAGAGCGCGGCACCGGCCAGCATCCGCCCGCGCCGGGCCTCACCGAGGTCGGTGCCGGTGACGCCGGTCACATACGACATGTAGCCCGGCACCAGCGGCAGGACACAGGGCGAGAAGAACGAGACGAGCCCGGCGAAGAGCGCGATGGGGACGGCGGCGAGCAGCGTGCCGTTGAGGACGGTCTGGTTTTCCGCGGCGGCGGCGAGCGCGATCACGTGATCACTTCTCGGCGAGCAGCGGGGCGATCATCTTGCGCAGCTCGTTCTCGGCGAGCGGGCCGATCGACCGGGCGGCGATCTTGCCCTGCCGGTCGATGGCGATCGTGGAGGGGATCGACTGCGGGTTGAGGCTGCCCTTGGGGAAGCGCAGCATCAGCCGGCCGGTCGGGTCGAACAGGCTCGGGTAGGGCACCTTGTGCTCTTCCTCGAAGCTGGTGGCCTGCGACTTCTGGGAGTCGCGGGTGTTGATCCCGATGAACTGGACGCCCTTGCTCTTGGTGTCGTTCGCGACCTTGGCGAAGTTCGGCGCCTCGGCGATACAGGGGCCGCACCATGATCCCCAGACATTGAGGATGACGACCTTGCCCTTGTAGGCGGCGACGTCCAGCTTCTTGCCGGTGGTGGTCTCACCGGAGAGGTCGGGCGCGGGCTGCCGCTCGTCCTTCTTGACGGTGTCGATGCCGTTCTTGCCCTGGACGAAGCGGGTCTGCGCCGAGCCGCCGGAGGCGCCGTCGCCACAGGCGCTCAGCGTCAGCGAAGCGGCCGCGGCACCTGCGGCGAGCAGGGCGAGACGGCGTCGGCTCGTGAGGCGGCGTGGGACGCGGCAGGCACTCATGTGAAAAGTTTCGCATGGGCCAATTACGGATCTTCCGCGCCCCCCTCCGACGGCCCGCCGCGTCCCGGCAGTACATGTCAAGCAGCTGACAAAAACGACTTCCAGCCGCCGTTCGGACGCCGGCCGACGGGGAGCTGCTGAAGCTTGCGCAGCACCTCCGGGTCCTGGACGTCGAGCCAGTCGGTGAACTGCCGGAAGGACACCAGACGGACATCTCTGTTCTGCTCATTGGCAATGTGCTTGAGCGCGTCCTCGACGGCGTCCATATAGATGCCGCCATTCCACTGCTCGAAGTGGTTGCCGATGAAGAACGGCGCGCGATTGGTCTCGTAGGCCCGGCGGAATCCGGAAATGTATGCGTCGGTGGCCTGCTGCCGCCAGCCGGGGTAGTTCACCGGTGGCGCCTTCGTCGAGCGCTTCGACTGATTGGCGAGGATGTTGTAGTCCATCGAGAGCACCTCGAAAGAGTGCCCGGGGAACGGCATCAGCTGGAGCGGGAAGTCCCAGATGCCCATCTTTTTCTTCGGCCACATCTGGAGACCGCCGGACGAGCTGGCGTCATAGCGCCAGCCGAGCTGCTTGGCGATGGGCAGCAGATTTTCCTGGCCCAGCAGACAGGGGGTGCGGCTGCCGGTCAATTCCCGTTGATAATCGAACGGCAGTGCTTCGAGGTCGGTGAAGCCGGTATTCGTGCGCCACTTCGTGACGAAGTCCATCGCCTGGTCGATCTCGTACTGCCACTGCTCCGGCGTCCAGTGCTTGACCGAGGTCGGCGCGTCGCCGCAGAAGTGCCCGTTGAAGTGGGTGCCGATCTCGTGGCCGTCCAGCCAGGCCTCCCGCACGTACTTCAGCGTCTCCTTGATGTGGTCGTCACTGAGGTAGCCGATGGCGGAGGCACCCCGCCTGTTGTTCGGCGGGTCGTAGAGGTGCTTCTTGGATTCCGGCAGGAGATACAGCCCGGAGAGGAAGAACGTCATCGCCACGCCGTGGTCCTTGGCGAGCTTGAGAAAACGGGGGAAGAGGCCGTTGCCGACCTCTCCGGCCCCGTCCCAGGAAAAGACCACGAACTGCGGCGGGATCTGACCTGGCTCCAGCCGTTCGGGTGCCTTGGGCTGATGGGGCTGCGCGCCGGAATTCGCTGTCGAACCGTCACCGATGGGCTTCGAGCGCGCCTGGACCGAGTTCTTGACCCGCTGCTTGTCCGCCCCCGCATTGTCCGAGTCCGACGACGAGCAGCCGGCGACGCCCAGCGCCGCGGCTGCTCCCACACCCATCCCCAACAGGTGTCGCCGACTCATCACGCGCATACCCTCGACCCCATCCGTTCTCGCCGAACTCGTTATCCATATAAACGGACAACCGAGAAGAGGGCACGTCGAGCGTGGGGCTTCCGGCTAATCGCTCAGATATTCAATTGGCCCTGGCTTTGACTCTCCGCCAGGTGATGCAGCGTCAGGCCCCGAAAGCCTTGGCCTTTCCCTTGACGGGTTTGGCGCCCGCCAGAAGATGGGAGGGAACCAGGTCGCGCGCCGGCTCGCTGTACCCCACCGAAATGATCTTGTCGCCGTGGAACGTGAACGACGTCAGCGAGGCCAGCGTGCACTGCCGCTTCCGCGGGTCGTGCCACAGCCGGCGCCGCTCGGCGAAGCTGCGCACGATCCAGATCGGCAGCTGATGGCTGACCGCCACCGCCTCGTGCCCGCGCGCCGCGTCCCGCGCCGCCCCCAGCGCCGCCATCATCCGTACGACCTGCTCGATGTACGGCTCGCCCCACGACGGGCGGAACGGATTCGTCAGGTACTTCCAGTTCCCGGGCTTCTTCAGCGCGCCGTCACCGACCCCGAAGGTCTTCCCCTCGAAGACGTTGCCGGCCTCGATCAGCCGCTCGTCGGTGGCCAGCTCCAGGCCGTGCGCACCGGCGATCGGCTCCGCGGTCTCCTGCGCACGCTCCAGCGGCGAGGCGACGACGTGCGTGATGTCGCGCCCCGCGAGATGCTCCGCCACCCGGTCGGCCATCTTCCGCCCCAGGTCGGAGAGGTGGTAGCCGGGCCGGCGCCCGTAGAGGACGCCGTCGGGGTTGTGCACCTCGCCGTGCCGCATCAGATGCACGACGGTGATGTCTTCGCTGCTCATGTCACCCATTCATTCAGTCGTCGGCCGGCGCCCGTGCCTCAGGCGGTCGCTTCGGCCGCGGCCCGCGCGGCGGCCGGGAGTGCGGCGGCGATCCGCTCGACGGCCGCCGTGTCGTGCGCGGTCGAGACGAACCACGACTCGAAGGCGGACGGCGGGAGGTAGACGCCCTGCGACAGCATCGAGTGGAAGAAGGCGGTGAAGCGGAACGCGTCCTGCGCCTTGGCCCCGTCGTAGTCGGTGACCTCGGCGTCGGTGAAGAAGACCGTGAACATGTTCCCCGCGTTCTGCAGCCGGTGTGCCACGCCCTCTTTCGCCAGCGCCGCGGTGACCAGTCCGCGCAGCTCCGCCGAGACCGCGTCGACCTTCTCGTACGCGGCGTCGTCCAGCAGCCGCAGCTGCGCGACACCGGCGGCGGTGGCGATCGGGTTCCCGGACAGGGTCCCCGCCTGGTAGACGGGGCCGGCCGGGGCGAGATGCGCCATGACGTCGGCGCGGCCGCCGAAGGCCGCGGCCGGGAAGCCGCCGCCCATGACCTTGCCGAACGTCATGAGATCCGGACGTACCCCGTCAATTCCGTACCAACCGGCCTTGCTGACGCGGAAGCCCGTCATCACCTCGTCGGAGATGTAGAGCGCGCCGTTGCCGGCGCAGAGGTCCTTCAGGCCCTGGTTGAAGCCGGGCAGCGGCGGCACCACGCCCATGTTGCCCGGCGACGCCTCCGTGATCACGCAGGCGATCTCGCCAGGGTGCGCGGCGAACGCGGCCCGCACCGCCTCCAGATCGTTGTACGGCAGCACGATCGTGTCGCCGGCCTGGGCACCCGTCACGCCCGGCGTGTCGGGCAGACCGAAGGTCGCCACGCCCGAACCCGCGGCGGCCAGCAGCGCGTCCACGTGCCCGTGGTAGCAGCCCGCGAACTTGATCACCTTCGGCCGGCCGGTGAAGCCGCGCGCCAGCCGGATCGCCGACATCGTCGCCTCGGTCCCGCTGGAGACCAGCCGCACCTGCTCGACCGGCTCGACCCGGGCCACGATCTCCTCGGCCAGCTCGACCTCGCCGGCACCGGGCGTGCCGAAGGACGTCCCGCGGGCGACCGCGTCCTGGACCGCGGCGATCACTTCGGGGTGCGAGTGGCCGAGGATCATCGGCCCCCACGAGCACACGAGGTCGACGTACTCCCGGCCGTCGGCATCGGTGAGGTACGGACCGGCGCCGGACACCATGAACCGGGGCGTACCACCCACGGCGCGGAACGCCCGGACCGGAGAGTTGACGCCACCCGGCGTCACGGCGGACGCCCGGTCGAACAGCGACTGCGAAACAGGGGCTTCATACGGAAAAGACACGGTGATCCTGACCTGCATAAACGGCGGGAGGGCGGCGCGCGGACGCGGCCCGGCTGGCATCGGTACGGGATGTCCCTCGCGGTACGTGTGCACGGGCCGCTCGGTTCAACCTCGATCCTTTTTTGATTCCTCTCGCTTTCGACCGGGCGTCAGCCCCCACTCGTCTGCGAAACTGGGGCCGACGTACGAGTAAGTCACGCAAGCAATGGTCTCAGAGGCGCACGGGGGCGTGCGGCCGGGCGTTTCGCGCGCCGGTGACGGGGGAGGTCTCTGAGACGATGATCGGGTTGCGCGGCTGGGGCTGCGAGTGGTCGGGTGGAGATATGCATCGCGGTGGCGAACTGGGCGAGGGAACCAATGACCGGGGTCCCGAGCGCGCCCAGCGCGGCCGTCACCGGCGCGAGGAAACCACGGGCGGGGACATCAGGGGCGGCCGCATGGGGGTGACGTACAAGTACTTCGGCGCGCCCAATGGCGCGACCGCGGCCCGCGTCCCGATCTCCATGCGTCCCGAAGAGCTCGGCGGTGACGAACTCGGCATGGGCGGCATGTTCTCCAAGATCAAGCCGGAGACGATGGCCGCCATGGTCCTCACAGGTATAGAGGGCATACCGCTCCATAAGGTTCCGCCGCTGGAGCTTGTCGTCCTCCACCCCGACTACGCCGTCGTCAAGCTCCCCATGACCGTGGTCGACCCGCTGCGCGGGGTCGGCGAGGAGTCGGTCGGCGCGGCCGCCTTCATCTGGTCCACGGTCCCCGACCGCGGGGGCCCGCGCGACGCGTTCGCCGTCTACCAGCTCCTGCACGAGTGGCAGGACTTCAGCCACCGGCTGCACGAGGCCGGGCACCAGGCGTACTGCCTGGTGTGGCCGTAACGGTTCAGCGCGGACGCGGCGGGCCCGCGGCGCGGGAGGCACCGGGCCGCTTACTGGGCGGGGCGGGTCTCGCCGGTCACCTGGTGAGGCCCGGTCCATCGGTCACCAGGTGAGAGTCGGCCCGCCGGTCACCCGGTGAGGCGCGGCCCGCCGGTCACCATGTGGGACCTGGCCCGTCGGTCACCCGGTGAGGCCCGGCCCGTCGGTCACCATGTGGGGCGGGCCGAGACACCGCCGTCGACGACCAGATCGTGTCCGGTGATCCAGGACGCCATCGGCGAGGCCAGGAAGACACAGGCGTCGCCCACGTCCTGCGGCCGCCCCAACCGCCCGGCGGGCGCCGCCTCTTGCCAGCGGCGCACCCCCTCCGGCCAGTCCTCCGCCAGGCCGGGACGGGCGATCAGACCGGGCGAGACGCTGTTGACGCGGATGCCGTAGGGCCCGTACTCGAGCGCCGCCGACCGCGCATGCATCACCACCGCCGCCTTGGACGCGCAGTAGTGGGCGTGCCGTGGCGCCGGACGGTCCGCCTCGATCGAGGCGATGTGGGTGACCGAGCCCCCCGTCGGCCCGGAGGTCCCCCGGTCCGCCCGCATCACGGCCACCGCGGCCTGGGTACAGGCGAAGACGCTGTGCACTGTGGGATCCGCCACCGCCCGCCAGTCGGCGAGCGACATCGCCGCCAGCTCCTGCGTCGGCTGCACGCCCGCGTTGTTCACCAGCGCGGTGAGCCGCCCGCGCCAGCCGGCCGCCTCGTCCACCAGGCGGTGGCACTCCTTCTCGACGGCCAGATCGGCGCGCAGCGCCAGCGCGCTCCCGCCGTCCGCCTCGATCCGCTCGACCAGCGCCCGCGCCGCCCGCGCACCGGTGCGGTAGTGCACCACGACGGCGGCGCCCGCGGCGGCGAACCGCAGCGCGATCCCGCCGCCGAGGCCCCCGGAGGCGCCGGTGACGAGGGCGACCTGGCCGCGCAGATCGGGCAGCCCGGGGTCGCGGGGGCCGGAGGCGGCGTCGGAGGGGGTCTCGGAGGGGGTCTCGGAGGGGGTCTCGGTCATGGCCGGCTCAGCGCGGTGATCCGCGCCGCCTCCTGGGGAAAGCGCGCGGCCAATACGGCGGCGTCCCCGTGCTCGTAGTCCTCGACGGTGAATCCGGGCGCCATCGTGCATCCGAAGAGCGTCCAGGCACCGCCGTCGGCGACCTCGGCGGCCATCCACGTACCGGCCGGCACCGTGAACTGGACGTGCTGCCCGCCCAGGACGTCCGGCCCGAGCACGACCGTACGGGCGCCGCCGGCACTACTGCCGGCACTGCCTTCCGGGAGGAGGAACAGGGTGAGCGGATCGCCCTGGTAGAAGTGCCAGATCTCGTCGGTGGGGAGTCGGTGCAGTGCGGAGAAGTCGCCCGGCTCGGCGGTCAGCAGCATCACGATCGCCGAGCCCTCGGGCCGCCCGTCGGGGCGCTCGGGGCCCGCCCAGGTGCACCGGTAGCGCCCGCCCTCGCGGGGCAGCGGCGCCAGCCCGTAGAAATCGATCAGCGCCTCGGGGAGCCGGTCGCGGGACGTGTGCCGGTCGTCCATCTGCGGGCTGCCTCCCACTCGTCGCCGACTGCGGGTGAGGTTCCACTCTAGGTACGAACAGGGCGCCGCGCGGGCACAATCGGGCCATGTCCGATACCGCGTCCGACGCCCCGTCAGCAGCCGCCCCCGTCACGCCCTCCGGCACGGCCGCGCCCCTGGACGGCACCGCCGTCTGGGAGGCGGTCGACGGGCTCGTGCACTGGCTCGACCGGGAGAGCACCCTGCCGCCCGAACAGGAGCGGCTGCTGCGGCTGCTGAAGCTCACGGAGGAGGCCGGCGAGGTCGCGCAGGCCGTCATCGGGGCCACCGGCCAGAACCCGCGCAAGGGACACAGCCACACCTGGGACGAGGTGCACGGCGAGCTGTGCGATGTGATCCTCACGGCGATGGTGGCCCTGCGGACCCTGACGCCCGACGCCCGCGGGGTGTTCGACGGGCATCTGCGACGGGTCGCGGCGCGGCGGGCGTCGCAGCCGACCGGGGAACGGGGCGGTCCCGGCGCGCCGGCCTCCTGAGGCCCGTCAGCCGGCCGTCCACTGCGGATCGCGGCCCGTCTCGGCCAGCAGTACGTCGAGGTCACCGGCGCCGGGCGGGACGGGGAGCGGCTCGGCGAAGACGTTCATCTTCCGGGCCGTCGGTCCCATCTGCGCGACCAGCGCCCGCAGCTCGGCCACACAGCCGTCGGCCGGCACATACGGCTGCCCGGTCGCCCGCGCCACGTCCCAGGAGTGCACCGTCAGGTCCAGCAGCACCATCGCGCCGACGGTCCGCGCCGGCAGGTTCATCCCGCCGGTCAGCCCGTCCTCGGCGCCCGGCGCCGCCCATGCCTCGACCAGCCGCGCCGTTTCGGCCGCGAACCGGTCGAGCCACCGCGTCCCGTACTCGCCGAGCCGGTCGGGGGTACGGCTGAAGTCGGCGTCCTTCTTGGCGGCCAGCGTCTGGAAGGCGACGACCACGTGGAAGAGGTGGTTGAGCAGGGCCCGTACGTCGTACTCGGCGCAGGGCGTCGGCCGCGCCAGCTGGTCGTCGCGCACCGCGCGCAGGACGGGGAGCGCCGCCTCGGCCGCCGCGGCGAGCAGCACGCTGATCGGCGAAGACGGGTGGGCGGAGGGGGCCGTGCGGGGCGGTTCGGCGAGAGCCCGCGGGGCGGGGCGGGCGGATTCGCCGCGGTAGCCGCTGTAGGTGTCGTCCGGGATGTCCTGCATTCCGTTGGTGCCGTTCGTGCCGTTCATGCCGAGGACGCTACGGACGGCTGCCGGCGGCGGCTTGAAAAAACGCGACAGCTCCTTGCGGGCACGACGGGCCTAGGATCCAGAACATGGCCGCTCCACGGCGCGACACCCGGGGCATCGTCGACGCCCCCGGTCTCTTCACGCGGGTGCAGTTCCGCCGCCGCACCCCCGCCGCACCGCTGCGCCCCTACGTCGAGCACTACTGGCTGATCGACTGGGACCTGTCCGAGCCGTATGCCACCCATGTCGTCCCGCATCCGTGCGTGAACATCGTCTTCCAGCGGTACGCCGACCGCCCGGGATTCGGGGAGGTCGCGGGGGCCGGGCAGGAAGTGTTCGCCCAGCAGCTGGCGGGGCGCGGACGGGTGTGCGGGGTGCAGTTCCGGCCCGGCGGGTTCCGGCCGTTCACCCCGGAGCGGCCGGCCACCGACTGGACGGACCGCCGGCTGCCGCTGGCGACGGCCTTCGGGCACACCGACGCCGACGCCACCGCGGCCGCCGTACTGGAGCCGGACGACGAGGACGCCCGGGTCGCCGCGCTCGACGCCGTGCTGACCCCGCTCCTGCGGGCCGAGCCGCGGGTCCTCGACCAGGCCCGGCTCGCCATGCGGCTGGCCGACCGGATCCGTACCGACCGGACGATCCGCCGGGTCGCGGACTTCGCACGGTCCGAGGGCATGTCCCTGCGGGCCCTGCAGCGGCTGTTCGCCGGATACGTCGGGGTCAGCCCGAAGTGGGTGGTGCTGCGCTACCGGGTGCACGAGGCACTGGAGCGCGCCGCGTCCGATGCCGAGGTCGACTGGGCCGCGCTCGCCGCCGAGCTGGGCTACAGCGATCAGGCGCATCTGATCCGCGATGTCACCGCCACCGTCGGAGTCCCGCCGACGGCCTACGCGCGCTGAACCCTCCGGGCCCTCAGGGGTGTTCGGCCGTCAGATAGCGCTGGATGGTGGGCGCCAGCCAGGCGACGACCTCGTCGTGGGTGAGGCCGACGGCCGGCGGGACGTGCAGGACGTAGCGGCACAGCGCCATGCCGAGGATCTGCGAGGCGACCAGCGCGGCGCGGGTCGGCGCCTCCTCGGGGACCGGGCAGACCGCGGCGAGGACCGGCTCGATCTGCTCGGCGAACACGCCGCGCATCCGCTCCGCGCCGGCCTCGTTGGTGACGCCGACGCGCATCATCGCCGTCAGCGTCTCGTCGCACTCCCAGCGCTCCAGGAAGTGGCGTACGAGCCGGGCGGCGGCCTCGTCGCGCGGGACGTGGGTGAGGTCCGGTGCGTGCACCTCGATCTCGGAGGCGGCCGCGAAGAGGCCCGCCTTGTTGCCGTAGTAGCGCATCACCATCGACGGGTCGATGCCCGCGTCCCTGGCGATGGCGCGGATGGTGGCGCGCTCGTATCCGTCCGCGGCGAAGCGGTCCCGGGCGGCGGCCAGGATCGCGGCCCGGGTGGCGGCGGAACGGCGGGGACGGGCGGCGGCTGCCACCGCGTCGCCGGATGCCGGGCCCGCGGGAGCTCCGGGAGCACCGGGAGCACCAGGGTCGCCGGACAGTGCGGCTGCCAGCGCGTCTTCGGGCGCGGTGCCGGCGGCGGAGGGAGCGTGATCGACCATGCCCACAACTGTAGGCCAACGGCCGTTGACATTCCAGGCCGGACCGGCCTACGCTTGCCAACAAGCGTTGACCAACGTGCGTTGGCACGGATTTCCATCGCGCACAGCTCCCCACTCGCACAGTTGGTCACAGTCGCCACAGGGCACAGGAGGCGGAAGCCATGGATGCCAGGAACCCCAGGACCAGGGACAACGGCGCCCGGAACGACCCGGCGGGGGCGGCCCGCGACACAGACGTCCTCGTGGTGGGCGCCGGCCCGACCGGCCTGCTGCTCGCCGGAGACCTCGCCGAGGCGGGGCTGGGGGTCACCCTTCTGGAGCGCCGGCCCGGCGAGATCAGCAACCTCACCCGCGCCCTGGCGGTCCATGCCCGCACCCTGGAGCAGCTGGATGCCCGCGGCCTCGCCGACGAGCTGGTCGCCGGCGGCCATCCGCTCGCCTCCCTCCGCCTCTTCGGCGACGCATACATGGACGCGAGCCGGCTCCGCTCCCGCTTCCCCTTCGTGCTGATCACCCCGCAGTTCGAGGTCGAGCGGCTGCTGGAGCGGCGGGCCCGCGAGGCCGGTGTGACCTTCCGCTACGAATCCGAGGTGCTCGGCCTCGACCAGGACACCGAGGGCGTGACGGTGCGCTTCCGCACCCCCGAGGGCCTCGGCAGCCTGCGCGCCGCCTATGCCGTCGGTACCGACGGTGTCCGCAGCGCCGTCCGCGAGGCCGTCGGTCTGCCCTTCCCCGGCAAGTCCGTGATCCGCTCCCTGGTGCTCGCCGATGTCCGGCTGGCTCAGGAGCCCGATTCCCCCTTCACCGTCAATGCCACCGGGGAGGCCTTCGCGCTGATCGGCTCGTTCGGTGACGGCTGGCATCGCGTGATCGGCTGGAACCGCCGCCATCAGGCCGGCGACGACGCGCCCGTCGACCTCGACGAGGTCCGCGAGATCACCCGGCGCGCCCTCGGCAGCGACTACGGCATGCACGACGCCCGCTGGATCTCCCGCTTCCACAGCGACGAGCGCCAGGTCCCCGAGTACCGCGTCGGCCGGGTCTTCCTCGCCGGCGACGCCGCCCATGTGCACTCCCCCGCCGGCGGCCAGGGCATGAACACCGGCCTCCAGGACGCCGCCAACCTCAGCTGGAAGCTGGCCGCGGTGCTCCGGGGCCACGCCCCCGACAGCCTGCTCGACAGCTACCAGACCGAGCGCCATCCGGTGGGCAGGGCGGTGCTGCGCAGCAGCGGCGCCCTGGTCCGGCTCGCCCTGTTGCACTCCGCTCCCGGACGCCTCGCCCGCACCCTCGCCGCCCGGCTCCTCGCACGTCTGCGGCCGGTGTCCGGCCGCGCCATCCGCACGATCTCCGGCATCGGCATCGCCTACCCCGCCGGGCCCGGCGCCCACCGGCTCGCCGGCCACCGCGCCCCCGATGTCCGGCTGGCCGACGGCAGCCGCCTCTACGAGGTGCTCCGTCAGGGCAGGTTCGTGCTGATCACCCCCTCCGACGAGCCCGGCGGCGTCCGCCCCTCCGAGGACCGCACCGTGACCGTCCACTGGCACAGCACCCGCCGCACGGCCGTCCTGGTGCGCCCCGACGGCTATGTCGCCTGGGCCACCGACGCCACCGCCCCCGCCGAGCGCGCCCGCGCGCTACGCACCGCCCTGGTGCACTGGACCGGTGCCGGGCCCGGGGACGGCGGCCCCATAGCCACCGCCCTCACCCCGCAAGGACATGCCGCAGATAGGCCCGCGGGTCGCTGAGATAGCGCCGCCAGTGGTCGACCAGCCCCAGCTCCGCCCACTGCACCCGCCGCATCCCGTGCTCGCCGACCTCCACGATCTCGGCACCGGGCAGCGCGGTCAGCAGCGGGGAGTGGGTGGCGCAGATGATCTGTGCGCCACCGCTCCCCAACTCGCCCATCAGCCCTATCAGTTCCAGACAGGAGGAGAAGGACAGTGCCGCCTCCGGCTCGTCCAGCACATACAGGCCGCGCTGCGCAAACCGCTCGCGGAAGGCCAGCAGAAAGCCCTCCCCGTGGCTCATCTCGTCCGGCGACCGTGACAGCCGCTGCGCCCTCCGCTCGCCGTTCAGCGCTTCCAGCGCCGTCTCGGCCCGCAGGAAGAACCCCCGCCGGTGGGTCCGCGGCCCGCGGATCATCCCGCGCCCCTCCCGCGTCGGGTCGAACCGCATCAGCCCGCCGAGCAGCGACGCCTCCCGCGAGCTGGCGTATTTGTAGCCGGCCGAGCCGCCGTAGGAATCCAGCCCGAACCCCTCCGCCAGCGCCTCGGCCAGCGTCGACTTCCCCGAACCGTTCTCCCCGACCAGAAAGGTGACCGGAGCCCGGAATCTCAGCCCCTCCTCGGCCAGCTGGCGCACGCACGGCACCGTCCAGGGCCAGCCGTCCTCGGCCGTCCCCTCGCCCTCCGGAAGGTTCACGTAAGCCCGTTCGATCAACATGCCCTCGAAGCTCTCACACCCCACTGACACCGATCCGGGGCTGAGCGCATGCGATCCGCCGCCGAGCACCGGCAACCCGCCGCCGAGCACCTGTGCCCCGCGTCCGCGCACGTGCGATCCGCGGCTGAGCAGGCGCGATCCGGGGCTGAGCAGGTGCTTTTTCCGTACGCTGTGAGCCATGGTGATCGCACGTTCCGCCATCCTCTTCGTCGTCGCCGCCTTCTTCGAGATCGGCGGCGCCTGGCTGGTCTGGCAAGGCGTCCGCGAACACAAGGGCTGGGTCTGGATCGGCGCGGGGGTGATCGCGCTCGGGCTCTACGGCTTTGTCGCCACCCTCCAGACGGACGCCGATTTCGGGCGCATCCTCGCCGCGTACGGCGGCATCTTCGTCGCGGGCTCGCTGGCGTGGGGCATGGTCGCCGACGGCTACCGCCCCGACCGCTGGGACGTCCTCGGAGCGCTGATCTGCCTGGCCGGAATGGCCGTACTCATGTACGCCCCCAGGGGCCGCTGACCACCCCCGCATATGCTGGCCGGGCACCCCCGAGCTCATGAGGAGCAGGGGACCCCACCGCCCCGAGGAGAGTGCCATGACCGCCGAGGCCCGTACCGCCGTCGTCACCGGAGCGAGCAGCGGCATCGGCGCGGCCACCGCGCGAGCGCTGGCCGCGGCCGGCTATCACGTGGTGCTCACCGCCCGCCGCAAGGACCGCATCGAGGCGCTCGCCGCCGAGTTGCCGCACGCCGAGGCCTACGCCCTCGACGTCACCGACCGCGCCGCCGTCGACGCCTTCGCGGCCGCTCTCGACCGCTACCCCTCCCTCGACGTCCTGGTCAACAACGCCGGCGGGGCCCTCGGCTCGGAGCCGGTCGCCACCGGTGACCCCGCCGACTGGCGCGCCATGTACGAGGTCAATGTGCTGGGCGTGCTCCACATGACCCAGGCGCTGCTGCCCTCGCTCACCGCCTCCGGCGACGGCACCGTCGTCGTGCTGTCCTCCACCGCGGGCCACGGCACCTACGAGGGCGGCGGCGGCTATGTCGCGGCCAAGCACGGCGCGCACGTCATCGCCGAGACCCTCCGCCTGGAGCTGTGCGGCGAACCCGTGCGCGTCATCGAGGTGGCCCCCGGCATGGTCCGGACCGACGAGTTCGCCACCACCCGCTTCCGCGGCGACACCGCCAAGGCCGCCAAGGTCTACGAGGGCGTCGACCAGCCGCTCACCGCCGAGGACGTCGCCGACACCGTCGCCTGGGCGATCACCCGCCCCGCCCACGTCAACATCGACCTCCTGGTGGTCCGCCCCCGCGCCCAGGCCTCCAACACCAAGGTGCACCGCACCACCTGAGCCCGGGCGCCGACCTGACGCCCCGACGGCCCGGCACAGTAAGCAACGGCCCGGCGGCACATGAAGAACGGCGCGGCGCACCCGCCGCCGCGCCGTCCCTCCCTCACTCAGCCCTTCACACACACCACCTGCTTGAGATGGGCGACCACCTCGACCAGGTCCCGCTGCTGCTCCATGACCTTCTCGATCGGCTTGTAGGCGCCGGGGATCTCATCGATCACCCCGGAGTCCTTACGGCACTCCACGCCCCGCGTCTGCTCCATCAGATCCCGCGTGGAGAACCGCTTCTTCGCGGCGTTCCGGCTCATCTTGCGGCCGGCGCCGTGGGAGGCGGACTGGAAGCTCGCGGCGTTCCCCAGGCCCTTGACGATGTACGAGCCGGTGCCCATCGAGCCCGGGATGATGCCGAACTCGCCGCTGCCCGCCCGGATCGCGCCCTTACGGGTCACCAGCAGGTCCATGCCCTCGTAGCGCTCCTCCGCCACATAGTTGTGGTGGCAGGAGATCACCGGCTCGAACACCGGCCTGGCCTTCTTGAACTCCTTGCGGACCACGTCCTGGAACAGCGCCATCATCACGGCCCGGTTGTACTTGGCGTACTCCTGCGCCCAGAACAGGTCGTTGCGGTACGCCGCCATCTGCGGGGTGTCCGCGATGAAGACGGCGAGATCGCGGTCGACCAGGCCCTGGTTGTGCGGCAGCTTCTGCGCCTGCCCCATGTGGAACTCGGCGAGCTCCTTGCCGATGTTCCGGGAGCCGGAGTGCAGCATCAGCCACACCGCACCGTCGTCGTCGAGGCAGAACTCGATGAAGTGGTTGCCGCTCCCGAGCGACCCCATCTGCTTGGTCGCCCGCTCCTGCCGGAACCTGACCGCCTCGGCGACGCCCCCGAACCGCGCCCAGAAGTCCTCCCACCCCGCCGTCGGGAAGCCGTGCAGCCGCCCGAGGTCGACCGGGGCGTCATGCATCCCGCGACCCACCGGAATGGCCTGCTCGATCTTCGAGCGGAACCGGGACAGATCGCCGGGCAGGTCATTGGCGGTGAGCGAGGTCTTCACCGCGCTCATGCCGCAGCCGATGTCGACACCGACCGCCGCCGGGCAGACCGCGCCGCGCATGGCGATCACCGAACCGACCGTCGCGCCCTTGCCGTAGTGCACATCCGGCATCACGGCCAGGCCCTTGATCCACGGCAGGGTGGCGACATTGCGCAGCTGCTGCATGGCTACGTCCTCGACCCCGGCCGGGTCCGTCCACATCCGGATCGGAACCTGGGCACCAGGTACCTCGACGTAGGACATAACTTCCTCATTCCCCCGAATTTATGAAAAACGCAAAAGCCGGACAACTTATCCGATCTTGGACTGCAAACCGGCGTGGGCGGCAAGACGTGCGATAGACATTGTGTCCATCGGCCGCCGATCGGCGGCAACCAGATTTCCCAGGGGAAGGAGCCGCGAGCGATGCCACGTAAGTCGTTCGTACCCGGTGCCGCACTGGTCGCGGCCGCGGCCCTGGCCGTCGGCCTCGCCAGCTGCACCGACGGCTCCGGCCCGGACGGCAGCGGCGCCGACGCCAAGGACGGGGGCGCCGCCAGCTCGAACCCCGCCGCCGAACCGGGCCGCTACCAGACCCTCCCCGAGGCCTGCGGACTCCCCTCGCGCAGCGCCATCCGCGGCATGCTGCCCGGCGACGGCCAGCCGCTGTCGAGCGCCGAGGCCGACAAGGTCTACGGCGGCCAGGCCGACATCACCTATGACACCGACCGCCGCGTCGGCTGCCGCTGGACCCGCGAGTCCACCGCCGGCACCCGCCACATCGGCCTCGACATCCAGCGCGTGGTGTCGTATGACGGCGCCGTCAGTGATGACGACAAGGCGCAGGGGATCTACGAGGACAAGGAGCTGGCCGCGAAGATTCCGTCCGGCGCCGGCTCCCCGCCACCCGCCGCGTCGTCCCCGTCCGCCCCGAAGGACGAGGACTCCTCCCCTAAGGGCAAGGACAAGGGCACCGGACCCGTCCCGAACGGCGCCTCGGACCCGAAGGGGAAGGCGCCGTCCGGCAGCCCCTCGCCGACGTCCGACCCGAGCACGGAGCCGAGCGGCTCGACCGCCCCCCGCGTCCTGGACGGCCTCGCGGACGCGGCCTTCCTCAACGACAAATTGGTCACAGCGGACTCCGGAGTACACCGGGACGTCACTGTGGTCTTTCGCACGTCGAATGTCATCGTGACGCTCACGTACGACCAGTGGTCCACGGACAAGACGATGTTGCCCGAAAGCCAGGAACTGCAGGACAAGGCCCGTTCCCTGGCCGGCGATCTCGCCGACAGCCTCAGCGAATAGTCCGAATCGCACACCTTGACCGACTCGCCACGCAAGGTGAAGAAGCGCCCGTTTTGGGCTGCGCTCTCATCCACAGGATTCGGTCACCCACCCCGTCGCGCCGCGTACCGTGCCGTCTAGCACTGCCCGTAGACGGGACGGGCGGCCCCACGGCCGGTCACGCCGACCCGACGACGAACAGCGAAGGAACCATGCACCGTTCAGCCAAGCGACTCGCCAGCCTTCTCACCTGCGCAGCAGTTCCGGTGCTGCTCGTCGCCGGCTGCTCCGGCTCGGACAGCGACAGCTCCGGTGACGCCTCCGCCTCCGCTCCCTCCAGCAGCTCCGGCAAGGCCTCCACGCCGTCCGTCGCGCCCGCGAAGTACAAGAACCTCCCGAACCCGTGCCAGGCGTTCTCCAAGGGCACCATCAAGAAGATGCTGCCCAAGGTGAAGGACGCCTCCGGGAACCGGGGCACCTCCTCGGACAACTCCACCCACGGCACCTGCTCGTGGACCAGCTCCGACGAGAACGGTGTCGACGGCACCCAGTTCCGCTGGCTGGACATCGGCTACCAGCGCTATGACTCCGACCCCGGCGTCGGCTCCGGCGAGCAGCGCGCCACGGACTTCTACACCAAGCAGGTCAGCGAGGCGAAGGACACCAAGGGCGCCAAGAAGCTGTCGGCCGTCAAGACCTCCGGCACCGGCGACGAGGCGACCGCGATCACCTACGACGTGAAGAAGGAGGGCAACGACTTCAAGAACACCACGGTCGTCGCCCGCGACTCCAACATCGTCGTCACGATCAACTTCAACGGTGCCGGCCTGGCCGGCGCGGACGCCCCCAAGGGCGCCGATCTGCTCAAGCAGGTCCAGGCCGCCGCCAAGGAAGCCGTCGCTGCCGCCACCAAGCCCAAGGGCTGATCGCACCGGGGCCGCCCGAACCCTCTACCGGCCCGGAATCGAGGGTGTGCCACGCTAGGCGCGCCATTTCGCCGAGCCGGGGAGGGACCGCGGGTGTCCGCGACGCAGACGGCGCAGTTGACTCGTACCCACCGCATCCTGATCGGTGTGGTCATCGCCGGGGCTGCCCTGATCGCGGCCATCGGGTTCACCGGCTCGTACGCGGCGGTGCGCGCGCTGGCCGAGAAGAAGGGCTTCGGCGGCTTCTCGGTCGTCTTCCCGATCGGGATCGACGCCGGGATCGTGGTGCTGCTGGCGCTGGACCTGCTGCTCACCTGGATCCGGATCCCGTTCCCGCTGCTGCGCCAGACGGCCTGGCTGCTGACCGCGGCCACCATCGCCTTCAACGGGGCGGCGGCCTGGCCGGACGCGCTCGGCGTCGGGATGCACGCGGTCATCCCGCTGCTGTTCGTGGTGGCCGTGGAGGCCGCCCGGCACGCGATCGGCCGGATCGCCGACATCACGGCCGACAAGCACATGGAGGGCGTCCGGCTCACCCGCTGGCTGCTCGCCTTCCCCTCCACCTTCCGGCTGTGGCGCCGGATGAAGCTGTGGGAACTGCGCTCCTACGACGAGGTCATCCAGCTCGAACAGGACCGCCTCGTCTACCAGGCCCGGCTGCGCGCCCGCTACGGACGCGCCTGGCGCCGCCGCGCCCCCGTCGATGCGCTGATGCCGCTGCGGCTGGCCCGGTACGGCGTACCCCTGGCGAAGACCGCACCGGCCGGGCTCGCCGCGGCGGGCATCGAGGTGCCGACCGCCCCGGCCCCGCTGCCGTCCGGCACGCCGTACGCCACCGGTGCCCCGGACGCCACCGGCGCGCCACAACCAGCCCTCGCTCAGCGGACGGCCGAGTCACCGTCGGGCGCCGCGACACCCGTACGGGACACAGCGCCCGTAGGGGACGCAGCACCCGTACGGGACGCAGCACCCGTACGGGACACGGCCCCCCTACGGAAATCCTCCCCCGACCCCGCAGGTGACGCCCCCGTCGCTCCCGTCTCCGATACGGCTCCCGTCTCCGACACTGCCCCAGCCCACGC
>NZ_SDIF01000079.1 GCF_004122735.1 Streptomyces sioyaensis
GCGGTAGGGCGGCGGTGGGTGGGCGCGCGGGAGGACGGCGTCCGGCGGTGGGGCCTGCCTCGGCGGTACAGCGCCTGCCGTTAGCGGTACAGCGCCGGCCGCTCGATCAGTTCGACGGCCACCCGCTCGCCGGTGGCCTGCGCGAGCACGCCCGCCTCGCACACCGCGGCCGCCGCATAGCCGTCCCAGCAGCTGGGGCCCTCGACCTCGCCGCGCAGGGTGGCGCGCACCCAGCGCTGCACCTGCCGGTCGTAGGCCTCCTCGAAGCGCTCCACGAAGCCTGGGGGGATGGCGCCGCCCCAGTGGCCCGCGGTGTTGCTGAACACCCCGTGGTCGTCACCGATCCTGGCGGTGCCGCCCTCGCAGACCGCCTCACAGCTGACCTGGTAGCCGAAGCCGCAGTTGACGAAGAGCTCGGTGTCCACGACCCGGCCGCCCGCGGTCTCGAAGAGGATCAGCTGCGGGTCGCTGAGGCCCTCGGGGGCGTTCCCGGTGGGCGACGGGCGCAGCACCCGTACGGCCGTGATCTCGTCGTCCAGCAGCCAGCGGGTCACATCGATCTCGTGCACCACCGAGTCGTTGATCATCATCGCGTTGGTGAAGCCGGGCGGGGTGTCGGCGTTGCGGTGCTTGTTGTGCAGCATCAGCGGACGGCCGTAAGTGCCCTGGTCCAGCAGGGACTTGAGGCTGCGGTAGCCGGCGTCGTAGCGGCGCATGAAGCCCACCTGGACCCGGCGGTGCCCCAGCGCCCGCTCGGCCTCCAGCACGCGCAGCGCGGAGGCCGCGTCCGGCGTCAGCGGCTTCTCGCACAGCACCGGCAGATCGCGCGCGAAGGCATCCAGCAGCGTCGCCTCGTGTGCAGGGCCGGGTGAGGCGATCAGTACGGCGTCCACCCCGGGATCGTCCATGGCGGCGGCCGGGTCGGTGTAGGCGGTACACCCTTCGATGCGGTCGGCGAGATGCTTGACCCGGGCCGCGTCGATGTCGACCACGGCCGCCACCCGGGCGCCGCTGATCACCTCGTCGATCCGGCGTACGTGGTCGGCGCCCATGCGGCCGGTGCCGATGACCGCCACACCGAGGGTTCCGAGCGAAGTCATGTCGTCCTCACGTCCTTACGTGCTACAGAGTGTGATGTACCCTGGAAACTAATTACTCTCCGTAATCGTTGCCGGGGTATGAGGAGGCGTCACGAGGCGGGTGCAAGAGGCCTGGGGAGGTTCGGGAAGGCTGAGGGGAGCCCTGGGTGATCCAGGGGGGTTCAGGGAGGTCCAGGGGGTTGAGGGAAGCCCTGGGTGATCCAGGGTCACCCGGGCGGTCTGGGTGGTCCAGGGTCACTCGGGCGGCCTGGGTGGTCCCGTGTCGGTCCAGGGCGGTTCAGCTCACGGTGGATCAGGCGCCGCAGGACCGCAGGAAGCGCCGGGTCCGCTCGGCGATCGGGAACGGCTGGTCGGGCGGGCAGGGGTACATGTCCTGCTCGACGATGGCGAAGAGGTCGACGTTCAGCTCCTGGGCGGCCTCCAGGACGGGCGGCAGCGCGGGCACGCCCAGCGGCGGTTCGCACATCACACCCTGCTTGACGGCGGGCCCGAAGGGCGTGCCCTTGGCGACGACGTCGCCGAGGATGTCCGGGTCGACCTGCTTGAGATGGAGGTAGCCGATCCGCTCGCCGTAGGTGCGGATCAGCTTGACGCTGTCGCCGCCGCAGTAGGCGTAGTGGCCGGTGTCCAGGCAGAGGTTGACCAGGTCGGAGTCGGTGGCGTGCAGGAAGCGCTCGACGTGTTCCTCGGTGTCAATGTGGGTGTCGGCGTGCGGGTGCACCACGATGTCCAGCCCGAACTCGTCCCGTACGCGCTGGGCCAGCCGCTCCGTGCCGGTCGTCAGATGCGTCCACTGCTCGGCGGTCAGCTCGCGCGGCTCGATCTCCTCGGCCGTCTTGTCGTCCCGCCAGAAGGAGGGGATGACGACGAGGTGTCCCGCGCCCATCGCCTGGGTGAGGGTGGCGACCTCGGAGACGTGCGCCCAGGTCTTGTCCCATGCGGCCGGGCCGTGGTGCATGGAGGTGAAGATCGTGCCGGCCGAGACCTTCAGGCCGCGGCGGGCGATCTCGTCGCGGAGGACGGCGGGGTCGGTGGGCAGGTAGCCGTACGGGCCCAGCTCGATCCACTCGTAGCCGGCCTCGGCGACCTCGTCCAGAAAGCGCTGCCAGGGGACCTGCTGCTCGTCGTCGGGGAACCAGACTCCCCACGAGTCGGGTGCGGAACCGACGCGGAGGCGGTCCAGGACGGGCGGGGCGGCATGGGAAGCGGGCATGCTGCGGCTCTCCTCTCGCCGGTCGGCGGTGACCGGGAGGCGCTGGGGTGGGGTTGTGGGGCACAGCCTCTCTGTCGCCCCGGGGAGTGTCAAGACTTCGTCCTGACATAAGGACTTAAGGACTTTGTCACGCGGGGTGCGCCGGAGTGTGCGCCAAGCGGGCCGTGTTCCGGGGTGTGTGGCGAACGGGACGTGTTCCCGGGATGGTGCGTGCCGAGCGGCCGTGTTCCGGGGCGTGTGTCGAGCGGGCCGTGTTCCGGGTGTGCGCGGGCCGCCTCCCCCGTGCCCCGGGGTGCGTACGGGCCGCCCCCCTCGTGCTCCGGGGTGTGTGCGGGCCGCTCCCCCCCCCGTACTCCGTGGTGCGTGCGGCCCGCCCGCTCGGGTGCCCTCCGCTCCGCCGCCCCCATATGCGCCCCTTCCGCCGTCCCCGTATGTGTCCATCGCTCTCCTTGACATCAGTATGTAAGGACAAAGTATTGACAGGGTCTGACTCTCCCCGTTAGACCTTTCCTCAGAGCCGAACCCGCCGAACCCGCCGCGCCGGCTGACCCGAAGGGGCGCACATGACCGAGCCGTACGACCTGATCACCATGGGCCGCATCGGAGTGGACCTCTATCCGCTGCAGAGCGGTGTGCCGCTGGCCCAGGTCGAGACCTTCGGGAAGTTCCTCGGCGGATCCGCCACCAATGTCGCGGTCGCCGCGGCCCGGCTCGGCCGCCGCGGCGCGGTCATCAGCCGCACCGGGCGCGACCCGTTCGGCGACTACATCCACCAGGCGTTGCGCGACTTCGGGGTGGACGACCGCTGGGTGACCGCAGTCGACGCCTACCCGACGCCGGTCACCTTCTGCGAGATCTTCCCGCCGGACGACTTCCCGCTGTACTTCTACCGCCGCCCCAAGGCCCCCGACCTGGTCATCCGCCCCGAGGAGCTGGATCAGGACGCCATCGCGGCGGCCCGGATCTTCTGGATCACCGGTACCGGGCTGTGCGAGGAGCCCAGCCGCAGCGCCACGCTCGCCGCGCTCCAGGCTCGCGCCAAGGCGGGTACCACCGTCTTCGACCTCGACTGGCGGCCGATGTTCTGGGGCGGCGAGGGCGGCGCCTCCGGGGACGGCGGGGCGAGCGGTGCCGCGGCGATGGCCGCCGCCCGCCCGTATTACGAAGCCGCGCTGCGGCACGTGACCGTGGCGGTCGGCAATGTCGACGAGGCCGAGGTCGCCACCGGACTGCGCGAGCCCAAGGCCTGCGCCCAGGCGCTGCTGGACAAGGGCGTCGAACTCGCCGTCATCAAGCAGGGGCCCAAGGGCGTTCTCGCCGTCCATCGTGACGGGCGCACCGCCGAGGTCCCGCCCACCCCGGTCGAGGTCGTCAACGGCCTCGGCGCCGGTGACGCCTTCGGCGGCGCGCTCTGCCACGGTCTGCTGGCCGGCTGGGAGCTGGAGCCGATGATGCGCTACGCCAACGCCGCCGGAGCCCTCGTCGCCGGCCGGCTGGCCTGCTCCTCCGCGATGCCGACGGCCGACGAGGTCGACGCGTTCCTCGCGAGCCGGTGAGCACCATGGCCGCCCGGTGACCCCCGCGGCCGCCCGGTGACCCCCGTGGCCGCGCGTCGTGCGGTCCGCCCGCCCCACCTGTGCACTCAAGAAGGTGAGTTGAGCCTTGACTCCTCGGATCAGTGACCTCGCGACGCTGCGGGCCCGGCACCCCGAAGCCGTCGCGGAGGCCGCCGCCCGCCGCACCCGTCGCCCGCTCCTCGGCGACAGCGGCCGGCTGATGATCGTCGCTGCCGACCATCCGGCCCGCGGCGCGCTCGCCGTGGGGGACCGACAGCTCGCCATGGCCAACCGCCTCGACCTGCTGGAGCGTCTGGTGCTCGCGCTGTCGCGGCCGGGCGTGGACGGGGTGCTCGCCACCGCCGACATCCTGGAGGACCTGCTGCTGCTCGGCGCGCTCGAAGGCAAGGTCGTCATGGGGTCGATGAACCGCGGCGGCCTCGCGGGCGCCTCCTTCGAGATGGACGACCGGTTCACCGGGCACCGGCCGCAGGACCTGGCCCGCCTCCGGTTCGATGCCGGCAAGTTGCTGCTGCGCATCGACTACGCGGACCCCGGCTCGCTGACCACGATGGAGGCCACCGCCCGCGCCATCGACGCGATGGCCGAGCGCGAACTGCCGGTCTTCGTCGAGCCGTTCCTGTCCTCCCGGATAGAGGGCAGGGTCCGCAACGACCTCAGCGCCGAGGCCGTCATCCGCTCCGTCGCCATCGCCTCCGGCCTCGGCGGCACCTCGGCCTACACCTGGCTCAAGCTGCCGGTCACCGACGATCCCGAGGCGATGGCCCGGGTCTGCGAGAGCACGACACTGCCGACCGTGCTGCTCGGTGGCGACATCGGCAGCACCGTCCGCGACCAGGAAGCCGCCTACGAGAAGTGGCGCAAGGCGCTGCGGCTGCCGACGGTGCAGGGGCTGGTCGTGGGCCGCTCCCTGCTCTACCCCGCCGACGGGGACGTCGCCGCCGCGGTGGACACCGCCGTAGGCCTGCTGTGAACGCCGCGCATTCCGCAGGAGACTCGACATATGGGTACTGAATTCCACCTGAAGGCCACCACTGCCGCCGAGGGGCCGTACGCCCTGGACATCGACCCCGGGCGGGCCGGCTGGGGCTACTCCTCGCTGCGCGTCCTCGACCTGCCGCCCGGTGGCCACCACTCCTTCGCCACCGGCGACAGCGAATGGATCGTGCTGCCGCTGTCCGGCGGCTGCACGGTGCTGACCGATGACGGCGACGTCTTCGAACTCGCCGGGCGGGAGAGCGTGTTCAGCGGTGTCACGGACTTCGCGTACGTGCCGCGTGCCGCGCATGTGCAGATCGCCACCGGGGCGGGCGGCCGGTTCGCGCTCACCGGCGCCCGCTGCGAGCGGCGGCTGCCCGCCCGCTACGGTCCGGCCTCCGGCGTCCCCGTGGAGCTGCGCGGCACCGGCACCTGCTCCCGTCAGGTCAACAACTTCGGCGCGGCCGGCACCTTCGCGTGCGACCGGCTGATCGCGGTGGAAGTGCTCACCCCCGGCGGCAACTGGTCCTCCTACCCGCCGCACAAGCACGACGAGTGCCGCCCGGGGGAGGAGTCGGAGCTGGAGGAGATCTACTACTTCGAGATCGAGCCGGCGCACGGCACGGACGGTGTCGGCTATCAGCGGGTCAGCCCGTCCGGGCACGGCCGGGGCACCGATGTGCTGGCCGAGGTCCGCAGCGGCGACGCCGTCCTGATCCCCGACGGCTGGCACGGCCCGTCCATCGCCGCCCCCGGCCACGCCATGTACTACCTCAATGTGATGGCCGGCCCGGGCGAGACCCGCGAGTGGCTGATCTGCGATCACCCCGACCACGGCTGGATCCGCTCCACCTGGCCCGATCAGCCCGTCGACCCCCGCCTCCCCTTCTACGCAGCACCGGCAGGAGACGCCCGATGAACGCCCCGACGACACGCCGCCTGACGGTCGCGCAGGCCCTGGTCGAGTTCCTCGCCCACCAGTACACCGAGCGGGACGGCCGGCGCCGCCGGCTGATCGGCGCCTGCTGGGGCATCTTCGGCCACGGCAATGTCGCCGGCCTCGGCCAGGCCCTGCTGGAATCGGGCGAGGCGCTGCCGTACCTCCAGGGCCGCAACGAACAGGCCATGGTGCATGCCGCGGTCGGCTACGCCCGGCAGTGCGACCGGCTCTCCGCGCAGGCCGTCACCACCTCCATCGGCCCCGGCGCCACCAACCTCGTCACCGGCGCCGCGCTCGCCACCGTCAACCGCCTGCCGGTGCTGCTGCTGCCCGGCGACACCTTCGCGACCCGGCCGGCCGACCCGGTGCTCCAGCAGCTGGAGGTGCCGCACGCGGGCGACGTGTCGGTCAATGACGCGCTGCGGCCGGTCTCGCGCTACTTCGACCGGGTCACCCGTCCCGAGGCGCTGATCCCGGCCGCGCTGCAGGCCATGCGGGTGCTGGCCGACCCGGTCGACACCGGTGCCGTCACGCTCGCGCTGCCGCAGGACGTCCAGGCCGAGGCGTACGACTGGCCCGAGGAATTCTTCGCCGACCGGGTCTGGCGCGTCGCCCGGCCCGCCCCCGACGCCGACGCCCTCGCCGAGGCGGTCCGCCTCATCCGCGCTGCCCGCCGGCCGCTCCTGATCGCCGGCGGCGGCGTCCACCACTCCGAGGCCGAGGACGCGCTGCGCGCCTTCGCCGACGCCACCGGCATCCCGGTCGCGTCCACCCAGGCCGGCAAGGGCTCGCTGCGCCACGACCACCCCGCCGACGTCGGCGGCATCGGCCACACCGGCACCGCCACCGCCGACGGGCTGGGGCGGGAGGCCGACCTGGTCATCGGCGTCGGCACCCGCTACACCGACTTCACCACCGCTTCGTCGACGCTGTTCGCCGCGCCCGGTGTCCGCTTCCTCAACCTCAACATCGCTCCCTTCGACTCCCACAAGCTGGGTGCCACGGCCCTGGTCGCCGATGCCCGCGCCGGACTCGAAGCGCTCGGCAAGGAGCTGGCCGGACACCGCGTCGCGAAGGAGTACGAGGCCGGCTACACGGCGGCGAAGGCGGAGTGGGAGCGCCGGGTGGATTCCGCGTACGACGCCGGGGACGACTCCGCGCGGCCCTCCCAGACCCAGGTCCTCGGCCTGCTGGACGCGCTGGTCGACGACACCGACGTGCTCATCAACGCCGCCGGGTCCCTCCCCGGTGACCTGCACAAACTCTGGCGCGCCCGGTCCCGCAGGCAGTACCACCTCGAATACGGCTACTCCTGCATGGGCTATGAGATCCCCGCGGCGATCGGGGTCCGGCTGGCCGACCCGGACCGGCCGGTGTGGGCGCTGGTCGGCGACGGTACATACCTGATGAACCCCACTGAAATCGTCACCGCGGTCCAGGAGGGTCTCCCCTTCACCCTCGTCCTCCTCCAGAACCACGGCTACGCCTCCATCGGCGGCCTGTCCGAGCAGACCGGCGGTGAGCGCTTCGGGACGGCGTACCGCTTCCGGGCCGGGGACGGCAGGTACACGGGCGCGCCGCTGCCGGTCGATCTGGCCGCCAACGCCGCCTCGCTCGGCATGCACGTCCTCCGGGCGGCCACCGTCGGCGAGCTGCGTGCCGCGCTCGCCGAGGCGCGTGGCGCAAAGAGGCCCACATGTGTCTATGTCGAGACCGAAACGGCCGACACAGTGCCGGGCGCGCCGGAGGCGCAGGCCTGGTGGGATGTACCTGTTGCCGAGACCGCGACACGGCCGGCGGCCCTCGCCGCCCGCCAGGCGTACGACCGGCAGGCCGCCGGCCGTCGCCGTCACCTCTGACCACAGCCCGACGTCGTCACCCCGGAAAGGTCCCCGCATGAAGACCATCAACCACTGGATCGGCGGCAAGCCCGTCGAGGGCGTCTCCGGCAACTTCGGTCCGGTCTACAACCCGGCGACCGGTGCGCAGGAGAAGCAGGTCGCCTTCGCGTCGGCCGACGAGGTCGATGCGGCCGTCCGCGCCGCCAAGGAGGCGTTCGCGTCCTGGGGCACCAGTTCGCTGACCAAGCGCACCTCGGTGCTGTTCAAGTACCGCGAGCTGGTCGACGCCCACCGTGAGGAGATCGCCCGGCTGATCACCGCCGAGCACGGCAAGGTGCACTCCGACGCGCTGGGTGAGGTGGCCCGCGGTCTGGAGATCGTCGAGCTGGCCTGCGGTATTCCCGAGAAGCTCAAGGGCGAGCTGTCCACCCAGGTCTCCACCCGCGTCGATGTGGCGGCGATCCGCCAGTCGCTCGGTGTGGTGGCCGGCATCACGCCGTTCAACTTCCCGGCGATGGTGCCGATGTGGATGTTCCCGCTGGCCATCGCGTGCGGTAACACCTTCGTGCTCAAGCCGAGCGAGAAGGTGCCCAGCGCCGCGTTCAAGCTGGCCGAGCTGGCCGCCGAGGCGGGGCTGCCGGACGGCGTGCTGAACATCGTCAACGGTGACAAGGTGGCCGTCGACGCGATCCTGGAGCACCCGGACATCGCCGCGGTCTCCTTCGTCGGCTCCACGCCCATCGCCCGCTACATCCACACCACCGGCACCGCCAACGGCAAGCGCGTCCAGGCGCTGGGCGGCGCCAAGAACCACATGCTGGTCCTGCCGGACGCCGACCTCGATCTGGCCGCGGACTCCGCGATCAACGCCGCCTACGGCTCGGCCGGTGAGCGCTGCATGGCGATCTCCGTCGTCGTGGCCGTCGGGGAGACCGCCGACCCGCTGATCGGCAAGATCAAGGAGCGTGCCGACCGGCTGCGGATCGGCCCGGGCGACGACCCGGCCTCCGAGATGGGCCCGCTGATCACCAAGGTCCACCGCGACAAGGTCGCCTCGTACGTCACCGGCGCCGCGGCCCAGGGTGCCGATGTCGTCATCGACGGCACCGGCTACACCGTCGAGGGCTACGAGGACGGCCACTGGCTCGGGATCTCCCTCCTCGACCACGTCACGCCCGAGATGGACGCCTACCGCGACGAGATCTTCGGCCCGGTGCTGTCCGTGGTGCGGGTGGCGACGTATGACGAGGCCATCGCCCTGATGAACGGCTCTCCGTGGGGCAACGGCACCGCGATCTTCACCCGCGACGGCGGTGCGGCCCGCCGCTTCCAGCTGGAGGTCGAGGCCGGGATGGTCGGCGTGAACGTGCCGATCCCGGTGCCGGTCGGCTACCACTCCTTCGGCGGCTGGAAGGACTCGCTCTTCGGCGACCACCACATCTACGGCAACGACGGCGTGCACTTCTACACCCGCGGCAAGGTCGTCACCACCCGCTGGCCCGACCCGTCGGACGGCGGCATCAACCTGGGCTTCCCCAGCAACCACTGAGGGATGCCCGGACGGGTACCCCGACGAATGCCCTGACGGGTTCCCTGACGGACCCCCGGTCGGCTTCCTGCCGGCCGGGGGTCCGTGCCGTCCGGGGCTGTGCGCGCGTGCCTCGTGCCCGTGCACGCCGCGGGTGCCCGCGTACGACAGTGCCCCGTCCTGCGTGAGCGCGCCGGATCCCGGGCGGGATCGCGCCCCGGCGCGTTGTTACCGTGCTCCCTCGCCGAGCACGACGACAACCGGGGGACGAAATGCACCAATCCATGGCGCTCGCCAAGGGCGCCCGTATCACCGGCGGGATTTTCTGCCTGCTGTTCTTTCTCTTCACGGCCTGCTGGCTGGTGGTCGACCTGGGCGAGTTCGGGATCGGCGGGCTCTGGGATTCCTGGACCTTCCAGCACTCCGGCGGTACCAACCAGGTCACCACCCCCTTCCATGCCGGTCTCGCCCTCGTCCAGTTGGCGGCCGTGTTCACCGCCTTCGCCGGGCAGCGGGTGGCCGGTGGCCTGCTGGCCGTGGCCACCACCTTCACCTTCGCCACCGCGCTCCAGGCGGTGATCAGCACCGGCAGCCACACCAGCGACGAGCGCTGGTTCGTCCACGCCGAGAACGCCACCACGACCTTCGACGGCGTGTTCGTCAGCAGCCTGGGGGTGGTCCTGCTGTCGTTCGCCGCCGGTGTCGTGCTGCTCACCGGCCAGCGTTCCTGGCCGCGCGCGAAGCCCAGCGACCCTCCGGTGCGCCCGACCAGGACGGCCGGGACGGTGGCCGCTCTGCTGCTCGGGGCGATGGTGCTGGCCAATCTGGCGTGGCAGATCTACCTGCTGACACAGGGCGGTGGTTCCTTCACCACGTTCTATCTCGGCAAGGGCGTCCTCAGCTCGCTGCTCTGCCTGGCTCCCGGCTGGTCCGCGCTGGTCTTCCTGGTGCTGACCGCGCTGGCCGGGGTCAACGGCCTGATGCGCGGCGGTGCGGCGCGCGGGCTGGCCATCGGGCTGGCGGTCCTGTCGATGCCCAGCGCCCTGGTGGCCGTGATCGCGATGGCCGGCAACGGTGCCCTCTTCACCCTGAACGACGGCATGCCGGGCCTGAGCATCCTCAACGATCTCCAGCTGCTGCTGGACCTGCTCGGTTCGCCGGCCCTGCTGGCGCTGATGGCCCGCGGTGAGCCGGTCGCCGTCGCCTGGTACCCGCCGTCCGGGGCTCCGCAGTTCGCCGGCCCCGGCTTCGTCCCACCGCCCGGGCCGCAGGCCCCGCCCGCCTGGCAGTCGCCGGCCGGCCCGGTGCCCCCGGTCAGCGGCCCGCCGATGCCCCCGGCCGGTGCGCCGCCGGTGCCGCCCGGCAACCCGCCGTCCCCGCAGGGCGGGTTCGGGCCGCCGAGGTACTGACCGGCGACGGTTTCGGGCACTGCCCGCGGGTCCGCGAGGAGCGGCCGGCGGGACCACCGGGCGGCCGGCGAAAACAACTGTCCGCGGACACCGCCCGGTTGCTACCGTGCGGCGGCACCCGTGCCCCGGGTGCGACCCCTGCCGGACGAGGGAGGCTGAGGAATATGGCCCGCCAGATGCCTCTTCAGCATGCCTTTGTCCGGGCCGCCGCCTGATCCGGAGTCCGAGCGCCGGTGCGCGGCCCGGTCGTCGATCACGACCAGGAGTGACGCGTGTCTTCTTCCCTTCCCCCGCATTCCCGCGCCCCGCAGGGTCCCGGGATCTCCTCCCGCACCGCTGCCGCGCCCGACGGTGCGGATCTGTGGACCGCGCGGCTGCTGTTGCGGCCCTGGTCCGACGGTGAACTCGCCGCCGTCCTGGAGGGGACGCGGCAGCCGCACTGGGCCGCGGACTTCCCCGCGGACGGCGACCGGGTCATCGCCGGTTTCACCGCCGGCCACCCCGCCGCGCGCGGCGCCTACGGCCAGCGGCAGATCCTGGAGCGGGCGAGCGGTCTGGTGGTCGGCGGCATCGGATTGTTCTGGCCGCCGGCCGACGGCTCGGTCGAGTTCGGCTACGGCATCGTGCCGTCCCGGCGGGGCCGCGGTTACGCCTCCGAGGCCGCGCGGGCCCTGGTGGCGTTCGCCTTCACGGTGCCGGGCGTGCACACGGTGTGCGCGGACACCGAGCGGTCGAACCCGGCGTCCGGCCGCGTCCTGGAGAAGGCCGGACTGGAGCGCTGGAGCAGCGACGACACCCACGTGCGCTTCCGTCTGACGGCGCCCGCGCCGGCGTAAGGGCCCGGCCGGCCCCGTACCGCGTCCGCTGTACGGGGCCGGCGAACCCTACTCCCTGGGGAGGCCACCGGGTTCCGCCCGGGGGGCCGGGTGCCGGGCGGGGTCCGTCCCTAGGATTCAGGCCATGGAACTGCGAGGCCTCAGACTGCGTGGACGGCGCCTGTACGCCACCGTGGGCGCGCTGGCCGTCCTCATAGGAGGCGGCGGCACCTGGGCGGCCTCCACCTCGGACGCCGCGCCCGCCGTGCACCGGGAGGACCGGGTCATGACCATGCCGGAGAAGCCCGGCAGCGCGCGGCACGTACGGATCGACACCTCCTTCTTCACCGCGCCGGGGCACTCCGCAGGGCGTCGCCCCGCGGTGCTCCTCGCGCACGGCTTCGGCGCCACCAAGGCCAACCTCCGCCCCCAGGCCGAGCGGCTGGCCCGGGACGGATATGCCGTCCTGACCTGGTCGGCGCGCGGCTTCGGGAAGTCCACCGGGAAGATCGGGCTGAACGATCCGCGGGGCGAGGTCGCCGACGTGCGCCGGCTGATCGACTGGCTGGCCACTCGCCCGGAGGTCCAGCTCGACAAGGCGGGCGACCCCAGGGTGGGGGTCGCGGGCGGTTCCTACGGCGGCGCGATCTCGCTGCTGGCGGCCGGCTACGACCGGCGCGTGGACGCCATCGCCCCGCAGATCACGTACTGGAACCTGGCCGACGCGCTGTTCCCGCACGGGGTGTTCAAGAAGCTGTGGGCCGGGATCTTCTTCACCACCGGCTCGGCGGGCGCCCCCACCGGCTCCGCGGTCCGCCCGCCCGCCACGTCCGGCGGCTGCGGGAAGTTCGAGCCCGAGCTGTGCCGGATGTACGAGCGGGTGGCCGTCCGCGGCCGGCCGGACGCCGCGGCCCGCAGGCTCCTGGAGAGCCGCAGCCCGGTCGCCGTCGGCGACCGCATCAAGGTGCCGACGCTGCTGATGCAGGGCCAGACCGACTCGCTGTTCCCGCTCGACCAGGCCGATGACATCCGGAGGGCGGTCCGCCACAACGGCGCGCCCGTCGACGTCGACTGGATCGCCGGCGGGCACGACGGCGGGGACCGGGAGGTGGCCCGGCTGGAGGGCCGGACCAGGGCCTGGTTCGACCGCTATGTGAAGGGCGACCGGCACGCGGACACCGGGCCCGCGTTCCGGATCAGCCGCACCGGGGGAGTGGACGCCACCGACGGCACGGTGCGGACGCGCGGGGCCGGCGCGGACCGCTACCCGGGCCTGGACCACGCCCCGCGGCACATCCGCCTCGCCGGCCGCCCGCAGACCTTCGCCAACCCGCCCGGCGCCGGGCCGCCCGCCGTCTCCGCGGTGCCCGGCGTCGGCGCGCTCGGCAACCTCGCCTCGCTCGGCGCCGGCGGTCTGTCCCTGGACTTCGCCGGCCAGTACGCCGGTTTCGTCTCGGCGCCGCTGCGCACCCCCGTCCGTCTGACCGGCAGCCCCACCGCCACCGTGCACGTACGGTCCGACACCCCGGACGCGGTGCTGTTCGCGAAGGTCTACGACGTCGCGCCGGACGGCCGCCGCCAGGTGCTGCCGTCCCAGCTCGTCACGCCCTACCGCATCGAGGGCGCCCGCGAGGGCCGGACGGTGCGGCTGCGGCTGCCCGCCGTCGACCACGAGTTCGCGGCCGGCCACCGGCTGCGGCTGGTGCTGTCGGCCACCGACCTCGGCTACGCCTCGCCGGCCGAACCCGCCTCCTACACCGTCGCGTTGCCCGGCGGCGGCATCGAGGTGCCCACGGCGCCCGAGGTGCGCACCGCGCCCGCCGCGCTGCCCGCCTGGACCTGGGCGCTGCCCGCCGCGGCCGCCGTGGCCGCCGCGCTGATACTGCTCACCGGCCGCCGCCGGATCACGGCGCCGGCTCCCGACCCGGCGCTCGCCGAGGTCCCGTTGCAGATCAGCGGGCTGAGCAAGCGGTACGCGAAGTCGGCCGCGGGCTATGCCGTGCGGGACCTCTCCTTCCGGGTGGAGCAGGGGCAGGTGCTCGGACTGCTGGGGCCCAACGGAGCCGGCAAGACCACCACCCTGCGGATGCTGATGGGGCTGATCACGCCCGACGAGGGCGAGATCAGGATCTTCGGGCAGGCCGTGCGGCCGGGCGCCCCGGTGCTGTCGCGGGTCGGTGCGTTCGTCGAGGGGGCGGGCTTCCTGCCGCATCTGTCCGGCCGCGCCAACCTCGATCTGTACTGGCAGGCCACCGGCCGGCCCGCGGCCGACGCGCACCTCGACGAGGCACTGGAGATCGCCGGTCTCGGCGACGCGCTGGACCGCGCGGTACGCACCTACTCCCAGGGCATGCGGCAGCGGCTCGCGCTGGCCCAGGCCATGCTGGGGCTGCCGGAGCTGCTGATCCTCGACGAGCCGACCAACGGGCTCGACCCGCCGCAGATCCGGGCGATGCGGGACGTCATGATCCGCTACGCGGCCGCCGGACGCACCGTCATCGTCTCCAGCCATCTGCTGTCCGAGGTCGAGCAGAGCTGTACGCATCTGGTCGTCATGGACGGCGGGCGGCTGGTGCAGGCCGGGCCGGTCGCCGAGATCACCGGTTCCGGCGACACCCTGCTGGTCGGCGTCGCGGACGAGGTCTCCGACGCCGTCCTGGAGAAGGTGGACGCGCTGCCCGGTGTCGCCTCGGCCGTGCGCGCCGACGGCGGCCTGCTGGTCCGGCTGGACGGGGCCAGTGCCACCCAACTGCTCACCGAACTCCTCCGGTTGGAGATCGCGGTGGACCGCCTCGGCCCGCACCGCCGCCTGGAGGACGCCTTCCTCACCCTGATCGGAGGGGACCGATGACCGCGACCCCGGCGGCGCGGGCACCCGGCTACCGCCCGCGCCGCACCCTCCCGCTGCGCGTCGAGGCCCGCCGCCAGCTGCGCCGCCGGCGCACCCTGGTGGTGGCCGCGATCCTGACGCTGCTGCCGTTCGTGCTGGTGGTGGCGTTCGCGGTGGGCGGCGACCCGGGCGGCCGCAACAACGGCCGGATCACCCTGATGGACGGCGCCACCGCCTCCGGGGCCAACTTCGCGGCCACCGCCGTGTTCGTCTCGGCGGGCTTCCTGCTGGTGGTCCCGGTGGCGTTGTTCTGCGGGGACACGGTCGCCTCGGAGGCGAGCTGGGCCTCGCTGCGCTATCTGCTCGCCGCGCCGGTCCCGCGGGCGCGGCTGCTGCTGAGCAAGCTGACCGTGGGGCTGGTGTTCAGCGCCGCCGCGATGCTGCTGCTGCCGCTGGTCGCGCTGGGCGTCGGCACCGCCGCGTACGGCTGGGGGCCGCTGCAACTGCCCACCGGCGGCGCGCTGCCCGCGGGCGAGGCGGTGGCGCGGCTGGCGGTGGTCACCGGCTATGTCTTCGTCAGCCAGCTGGTCACCGCGGCGCTGGCGTTCTGGCTGTCGACGGTGACCGACGCGCCGCTGGGCGCGGTCGGCGGCGCCGTCGGGCTGACCATCGTCGGCAACGTCCTCGACCAGGTCACCGCGCTCGGCAGCTGGCGCGAGGCGCTGCCCGCCCACTGGCAGTTCTCCTGGGTGGACGCCCTCCAGCCCCGGCTGGAGTGGTCCGGGATGATCCAGGGCTCGGCGGTCTCGGTGTCCGCGGCGCTGGTGCTGTGCGCCCTGGCGTTCCGCGGCTTCGGCCGGAAGGACGTGGTGTCCTGACGGGGGGTGTCCTGACGGGGTGCCGGGAGGGCGAGAGGGGGCCGCGCGCGGTCACGGTACGGCCCCCGGGGCCGGCGAGCCGGCCGGCCCCGGTCCTGCCGGTCAGGCGGTCGGCCCCGTCATCTGCGCGCTGACCCACTGCATCGTGCCCTCGCCCAGGCCCTGCACATAGGTCCCCGCGCTGTGGGTGCCGTTCGGCACGATGTGCAGCCGGGTGTGCACCGGGCCGTGCCCGTACTGGCGGATGAACTTCCGCACCTTCGGCAGCACCGTGTACTCCCGGGAGCCGTCCTGGAAGGCGAGGTAGACCGGCGGTCCGCCGCGCGCGATCAGCCGGCGGGCCAGGACCTCCGGGTTGTTGTCCCGCTCCTCCTTGGCGTGCCCGTTCCACAGCGGCGAGTCGGGCACGATGTCCGGCCCGTTGGGTATCGCCACCTTGAACGTCTCCGGGTTCTGCAGCACATTCTTCAGCGCCGCGAACCCGCCCGACGAGGAGCCCATGATCGCCCAGGCGTCGCGGGTCTTGAGGGTGCGGAAGTTCTGCCGTACGAGGTCGGGCACGTCCTTGCTCAGCCAGGTGCCGATCTTCGGCTGGCCCGGTATGTCGCTGCCGTCGTAGTACTGCTTGTCATTGGGGTTCAGCACCGGCATGACGACGATGAACGGCAGGCTGGTGCCGTTCTTGGACCACTGGGCGAGGTTCTCCTCCAGCTTCAGGTCGGAGCCGATCCAGTAGTTGACGGGGTAGCCGTAGGAGCCGGGCAGCGCCTCCATCACCGGGAAGCCCTTGTTGGCGTTCCGCTTCTCGTAGTACTCCGGCGGCGCCCACACCCACACCTTGCCGGTGAAGCCGGACTTGGGGCCGTGCAGGGTGGTCACGCCGATCGGGGTGTTCTGGCCGGCCCCGCCGACCCGGCTCTCCTCGGTGAAGCTGATCGGCCGGGTGGGCCACTGCACCAGCGAGTGCTTCCCCGGGGGTGTGCGGTGCAGCGAGGCGCCCGTCTTGGGGCCGCCGCCGAAGCGGACGGGGGAAGCCTGGGAGGCGCTGGTGCCGCAGCCGGCCGTGGCGGCGAGAACGGTCAGGGCGATCAACGCGATCACCGTACGGAACAGGGCTTTGTGCACGGGGCCTTCTCCTTGCCGAACACCCGGGGACGGTCCGGGCTGAACAACAAGAGGGGGCCCGCGCGGCGCATGGTTTCCCTTCCGGGGTGTCGGATTGGTCGCACCATCTGCCCGGAATCCGGGCATCCCCTTTCTGACCTGCGATGTTTTACGCGCAACGGAAGGGTGGTTTACCGGGATTTTCCGGGTGGGCGGGGCGGGAGCCCCGCCCACCCGGCTCGCCGGCGCCCTCCGGGAACCCCCGCCGGTGGCCCGTATCCTCGTCGCCATGACCTGGTCGCGTGCGCTCAAGGACGCCGCCCGCTCGGGGCTGACCATCGAGCGGACCAAGCTCACCCCCTTGATCGCCCTTCGCGGCTCGGTCGGCGTCGCCCTGGTCATCGGCCTGTGCCTGTGGCGCGGCGATCCGGTCCTCGCGGTCTCCTCCGCCTTCGGCGCGTTCTCCTCCGGCATCGTCACCTTCCAGCGCAGCATGCGGCCGCGCCCGGTGCTCGCCCTCGCCGTCGCCGGCGCACTGGCGGTCTCCACCTTCCTCGGCTACCTGGCCGCCGCCCATCTCCTCGCCTTCGTGCTGCTCCTCGCCGGCTGGACCTTCCTGGCCGGGATGGCCTGGGCGATCGGCCCGGTCGCCGGGCTCGCCGGCACCCAGACCGTGGCGATCATGCTGGTCACGGTCACCCTGCCGACGTCCGTCCTCGGTGCGCTGCAGCACGCCGCCCTGATCTTCTTCGGCGGCGTCGTCCAGGCCGCCCTCATCGTGCTCTTCCCGGTCCGCCCCTGGGGCGTCCAGCGCGATGCGCTCGCCGACGCGCTGGCCGCCGAGGCGGATTACGCGCGGCGGCTGCGGCAGGACCCGGTCGCCCCGTTCGATCCGGCGCCCCTGATGGACGCCCGGATCGCCTCCGCCGTGACCCCGCGTCAGGCCAGGCGGCGCCCCGTACAGCTGCACGGCCCCCGCGGCCTCGCCGAGCGCGTCCGCCCGGTCCTCGCCTCCCTCGCCGACCCGGTCGTCGGCGCCCCGCCGGAAGGGCCCGAGCGCGACCGTGCCCGCGATCTGCTGGGTGCCGCGGCCACCGTCCTGGACGCCGTCGCCTTCGCGGTACGGCACGCCAAGCCGGTGCGGCTGCCTCCCGAGGCGATGGCCGTCCTCGAAGTCCCCGCCACCGGCCCGATGCTCCACGGCGCCGCCCGCCGCTCCGCCTACCGCCTGATCTCCCTGCTCGCGGACGCCGTCGAACTCACCGATGAGCCGGTCGAGGCCACCCGCCCCACCACCGAGGCCGAACGCGGTCATCTGCTGCGCCCCAGCGTCCCCCGGCTGGTCCCGGTCGCGCTGCGCTCCCTGCATCGCGAGGCCCGCTGGACCTCCCATGTCTTCCGGCACGCCCTGCGGGTCGCCGCGGTCGCCGCCGCCGGCTATCTGCTGGGTACCGCGCTCCCGTTCGGCCACGGCTACTGGGCGCCGCTCGCCTCCGTCATGGTGATGCGCCCGGACTTCGCCCAGACCTACTCCCGCGGCGTCGCCCGCTTTTGCGGCACCCTCGTCGGCGTCGCCGTCGCGGGCGGGCTGATGGCCCTGGCCCACCCGGGCCTGTACGTCAGCGCCGCCCTGGCCGTGGTCTGTGTCGGGCTGATGTATCTGCTGATGCGTACGGGCTTCTCGGTGACCTCGGCGTGTGTGGCCGCCTATGTGGTCTTCCTGCTCGGCATCGCGGGCGCGGGCTGGCAGCAGACCGTCCAGGAACGCGTCGTGCTCACCCTCCTCGGCGGGCTGCTCGCGATGCTGTCGTACGCGCTGTTCCCGGCCTGGGAGACGCCCCGGCTCCGCGACCGCCTCGCCGAATGGCTGGCGGCCAACGGGCATTACGCCCTGGCCGTGTACGACCTCTACGCCACGCCCGCCGAACGCCGCCCCCGGCAGATCCGCGACGCCCTGCTGGACGCCCGTGCGGCCCGCGCGGCCTGGGAGGAGACCGAGGCCCGCGCCGAGAAGGAACCCGTACGCCACCGCGGGCTGTCCCCGGCCTCGGCGAAGGCGGCCGGTGCCGCGCTGGCCACCATGGGCCGGGTCACCATGATCCTGGAGGTCCATCTCCCCGAGCGCGACGCGGACGCCTCGCCCGGCGCCACCGCCTTCGCCTTCGAACTGCGCACCTCCCTGGAGGACGCCACCGAAGCGGTCCGGGAGCGGGGCGAAGTGAACTGGAGCACGCTGCGCGCCGTATGGGAGAGATGGGACGCGGAGGACGAGAGCCGCGGCGTCGCCCTGCGCGTCGCCGAGCTGCTCGTCGACGCCCTCGACGACGTGGCCGAGGCGCTGTCCCGGGAGCCGGACCGGGCGGAGTACGCGGCACCGGACACGGAACGGGACACGGCATCGGACACGGCACGGGACAGAGAAGGGAACGGTGGCGGATGAGGCGGCGGACCGCGGTGGCGGGAACCAATCCGGGCCCCCGGTAGTCTTATTAATTGCCCGCAATGAACGCCATTGGTAGCCCATGGGGTTGTCTGCGGTGCAATGCCCAGGATTCCGTCCCCTCTCCAGAGAGCACATGAACTCCCCATGGCGTCCAGCACTTCGTCCGGTACGTACGACATAGGCATCGACCTCGGCACCGCCAACACCCTGGTGTACTCCCGCGGCAAGGGCGTGGTGCTGAACGAGCCGTCCGTCGTCGCGGTCAACGCCTCCGGTGAGGTGATCGCCGTGGGGGAGGAGGCCAAGCGGACCATCGGGCGCACGCCGTCCGGGATCACCGCGATGCGCCCCCTCCGGGAGGGCGTGATCGCCGACTTCGACGCCGCCGAGCAGATGCTGCGCGCCCTGATGAAGAAGGCCCTGCCCAGCCGCCGCTTCTCCCGGCCGCGGGTGGTCATCTGCGTCCCGTCCGGCATCACGGGCGTGGAGCGGCGCGCGGTCGTCGACTCCGCCAAGGCCGCCGGCGCCCGTGAGGTGCACCTCATCGAGGAGCCGATGGCCGCCGCGATCGGCGCCGGCCTTCCGGTGGACGAGCCGGTGGGCTGCATGGTGGTGGACATCGGCGGCGGCACCACCGAGGTCGCCGTCGTCTCCCTGGGCGGTCTGGTCACCGCCCAGTCCGTACGGGTCGCCGGGGACGCCCTGGACGCCGCCGTCACCTCCTACGTCAAGAAGAAGCACTCCCTGGCCATCGGCGAGCGCACCGCCGAGGACATCAAGATCGCGATCGGCTCGGCGGCCTGGACCCCGGTCGGGACCGACGAGGACGGCGCCGCGGAACGCGCCACCTCCTACACGGTCCGCGGCCGCGACCACGTCAACGGCCTGCCCCGGATCCAGGAGATCACCGAGGAGGAGATCCGCGAGGCCCTGGCCGAACCGGTCGACGCGATCGTCCAGGCCGTCCACCGCACCCTCGACGAATGCCCCCCGGAGCTCTCCGGCGACATCGTCGAGCGCGGGATCGCCCTCACCGGCGGCGGCGCCCTGCTCCGCGGCCTGGACCAGCGGCTGCGCCAGGAGATGGGCGTCCCCGTGTCGGTCGCCGACGAGCCCCTGGACTGCGTGGTCAACGGCACCGCCAAGTGCGTCGACGAATTCGCCAGCCTGCACGGCCTGCTGACCGGCGCCAAGCAACAGCCCAGGAAGACGGTGCGGTTGTAGGGGCGGGAGCCGGCCGGGCACCCGGCGCGGGCTGTCGCTGCGGGGGCTGCCCGCAGCGGCGGCCCGTCCGCCGGGGGCGCGGCGCCGCGCCCCCTCCCGGTGAGGTACGCCCCCGGTCAGCCACACCCCTCCCCGGTGCGGCGAACATGCCGTTCCGCGTTGAGGAAGAGCAGGTTGGCGGCGCCTGGCCGCACCAGGAAGTGGGAGAACTCCTCGGCGTCCGGTCCCTCGAACGGAATCTCCGCCACGACGGAGCCGGCGGGGTCCTGCCCGTGGGCCAGGTGGAAGACGATGCCGTTCGGCAGGGTTACCCGGATCTCGTCGGCATCGAGGGGGGTCGGAACACCGTCACGGACGACTTCGACGTGGAGCGGTGCCCGTTCATTCGGCGTGGGATCAGTTGTCGGCATGCCGTGATTCTCCCTCGGGGGGCTTGCACCGGACGGCATCGGGAACGGACTTGGCTCCGAGTGCGGGCCTCTCCCGCCTGACGCCGACGGGGGCGGCGGGTTCAGCCGGTCCTCCACCGGGCGGTCAGGCCGCGGGTGCCGGTCGTGGTCAGGGCTGCCGCCAGGGCGGCGATGACGCCTGCCTGCACGGCGCCGGCGGTGAGGAGGGAGCCGGGGGCGTGGGCGTCGGCCAGGAACGCGAGGCCGAGCGTCCGCTCCACCAGCACGGCGAGGCCGAGCGCGGCCAGTGCGAGGGGCAGCGCGGGGTCCCGCGTGTGCTGCGGCGACCGGAACCGGGCGATCAGCCACCCGGCGGCCGCGGCGATGAATGCCGCACCGCCGGCCCATTCCGGGTCCGCGTCCCCGGGCCACACCACGGTCGACGCGCCCATGAGGACGCAGGTGCCCATGAGGACCAGCCCGGGAGACGACAGCGGGAGCCGGGCGGGCGGGGCGTCGCGGTGGAAGCCACAGCACAGGGCGAGGACGGTCAGCCAGGAGAACGCCGCGGCCGTGAGCGAGAAGGAGACCACCAGGGTGTCCTGCCCGCCGCCCAGGTGCTGCGTCACCGATGCCAGGCCGGGAAGGGCCGCGAGGGCGGCGAAGGCGAAGGCGGTGCGCCGGTGGTCGCGCAGCAGCGCCAGGTACGCCACCGTCCACGCCAGCGGAAGCAGCCAGCGCACGACCTCGTACAGCCCGGCCGGAGCGCCATGGCCGGTGAAGCCCATCAGGACCATCTCCCGGTCCTTGGCCGGGGCACCGCGCACCCAGGCCAGGAAGAGGGCCTGCCCGGTCAGCCCGGAAGCCGCCTGCAGCAACACGCTCAGCAGCGCGAACAGGCGCACCACCGCGCCGAGCGTGGCGTAGCGGGCGGGGGCCCCGGCGGCGCCCATCCGGGTGCGGACGGCGAGGGCGGCGATGCTGGCCACCTCGCCCCACGCCGGGCGCAATTCGTCCCGGTTCCGCTCGTCGATCCCGTGCAGGTAGGCCTCCACCATCTCCTCCTCCCGCTCGGCGCGGTAGTAGGAGGGCAGCAGGCGCAGCACGGTGCGGTAGCGCTGTTCGAGCAGGGTCGTCATGCGGTGCCTCCCGCGAGGCCCGGGCGGCGCACCGAGCCGCCGCCGGGGGCCGGCCCGGCGGCCGAGGGGCGGTGGGCGGCGATCCGCTCGGTCGCTGCCCGCGCCCCGGCCGCCATCCGCTGTGCCTCGGCGGACAGCGCCGCCCCACCGGCGTCGGTGAGCCGGTAGTACCTGCGCAGCCGGCCCTGCTGCACCTCCTCGCGGTCCAGCTCGATGAGCCCGTCGGCGGCCAGCCGGTCCAGCACGCCGTACAACGTGCCGATCCGCAGCTGCACATGGCCTTCGGACAGTTCGTCGACCACCTGCACGATCCCGTAGCCGTGCCGCGGCTGGTCGACCAGTGCGGTGAGGACGAAGAACGCAGCTTGCGTCATACCTCGGGGAGTCATGTCGGCACTATATCCTGGCTTCCGATATATGGGGAGAGGGTCGCGCCGTCCCGGCCCTGTCCGAACTGCGTGGCCCCCGCCGTCCGCCCGCCCGGGGCAGTGTCATGATCGTGGCCGGAGGGTCGCCAAGGCCGGGAATCCGAGCGGAAGTTGCCCTCCGGCCACGGAGGCCGCGACCCCTCGCCCGCCTCCGCCGTCCGCCATCGACCGGAAGCCACCACCACCGCCGTCACCAGCACCGCCGAACTCCCCTGGGAGGGATGCATGTCGCAGTCCGCCACGACACCGTCCACACCGTCCCCGTCCACCGCGGGCGGGGCACCGGGAGCACACCCGTCCGCCGCCCCGCTGCCGGAGGCGACGCACCGTACGGTGGAGGTCCCCGGCGGCCGCATCCACCTGGTCGAGCAGGGCACCGGCCCGCTCGTCCTGTTGGTCCACGGATTTCCCGAGTCCTGGTATTCCTGGCGTCACCAGCTCCCCGCGCTCGCGGCGGCGGGCTACCGTGCGGTCGCCATCGACGTCCGCGGCTACGGGCGTTCCTCGAAGCCCCGCGAGGTGTCGGCCTACCGGATGCTGGCCCATGTCGCCGACAATGTCGCGGTGGTGCGCGCCCTCGGTGAGGAGACCGCGGTGATCGCGGGCCATGACTGGGGCTCGCCGATCGCCGCCACCACCGCACTCCTCAGGCCCGACGTCTTCACCGCCGTGGCGCTGCTGAGCGTTCCCTACGCGCCCCGGGGCGAGACCCGGCCCACCGAGGCCTTCGCACGGCTCGGCGGCGACGGGGAGTTCTACATCAGCTACTTCCAGGAGCCCGGGCGGGCGGAGGCGGAGATCGAGCCCGATGTCCGCGGCTGGCTCGCGGGCTTCTACGCCGCGCTCTCGGGCGACGCCGTGCCGCCGTCGGACGCCGTGCCGCCGTCCGCCCCGGGGGACGTCGCCCGCTACTCCGTCCTCCCGGGAGGGAAGCTGTCCGACCGCTTCCCCGAGGACGTCCGACCGCCCCTGCCCTGGCTCACCGAGGCCGACCTGGACTTCTACGCCGGGGAGTTCGAGCGGACCGGCCTGACCGGCGGACTCAACCGCTACCGCAACGTCGACCGGGACTGGGAGGACCTCGCCGCCTGGAACGGTGCCCCGCTCACTCAGCCGGCACTCTTCATCGGCGGGGAATTCGACGCCCCCACCCGCTGGATGTCCGACGCCATCAAGGCCTTCCCCCGTACCCTCCCGGGCCTGTCCGCCTCCCACCTCCTGGACGGCTGCGGCCACTGGGTCCAGCAGGAACGCCCCGCGGAGGTCAACCGGCTGCTGTGCGACTGGCTGCACACGCTGCCCGCGGCCCCCGCCCGCACCGCGGACTGAGAGGTCGCGCGGAGAGCCGCGGTGGGGGACGTCGCGGACACCGCGGCTCCGGCGACCGCGCCGCGCACCCGGCGCGGCGCACCGCGCACACGGAGGACGAACGGCCAACAAGGTGAACCTGGTCGACCTGACGGCAGGAAAAGCACCGGACAACGCAGAGGGGAGGTCTGATTGTGGCGATCCGCTCTGACGGCCGGTTCGGCACAGATCTGCCCTGATGCTGCCGAAAGGCCGTCCCGCCTCCGCACCGGCAAAGCATCCGAGGAGCAGGAACGACGATGGCACCCGATCCGACAATCGCCCAGGTGACCATGACCCTGGCTGCCTTTGCAGCCACCGGGGCCACCCCGCGTCCGTCCGGGGAAACCCTGGAGCAGCAGACCAAACGCATCATCACCGGCATCGACGCGCAGCTGAGCGATCCCACCCTTGCGACGCAGGGCGAGTGGGAGCTGGTGTGGCTCGCCCTGAGCCCGGCCAACGCCAATATGGCCTACCTCGCACGGAGCACCAACGGCTCGAACGAGTTCGCCGTGGTCGCTCGCGGAACGGACGCCGATCTGACCGACATCCTCGAAGACCTCGACGTCGGCACGGTCGTCCCGTTCCCCGACAGCGGATCGCCGACGCCCGTCTACGTGTCCAAGGGGGCAATGGATGCGTTCAAACGGGTTGTCACCGCCCGCTCGATCGCCTCACCTTCCCCGAACGTCACGCTCGCTCAGGCGCTCACCCGCGCGCTCGACTCGGCGCCCTCCTCGCCGCAGCCGACCGTCTATCTGACCGGTCACAGCCTGGGCGGTTGCATCGCCAGCATGCTCGCGCCCTACCTCCAGGCACAGACCTGGCCGAAACAGCCGAAGTTCGCGGTGATGACGTATGCCGCTCCCACCGCCGGCGTGCAGAGCTTCGTCGACTACGTCAACTCCCTGCCGTGGGTCATCGACGAGCGCCAGAACAACGCCTACGACCTGGTGCCGCACGCGTGGGCCGATCTCGACACCCCCGCCGGCTGGTACCCGAGCCCGGGACCGCAGGCGACCGAAGAAGTGAAGCTGCTCATCGGGGCGATCTCCCAGCGCACCAAGGGCAACGTCTACGTCCAGCCCGGCACGCTCTGCCTGATGAACACCGGATACACGAGCCTTGCCAAGAACCTGGTCAACAAGACCACCCAGGACTTCCTCGGCCAGGTCGCCTACCAGCACGCCAACTCCACCTACCTGGACCTGGTGGGGGCGCCTGACGTCCCTTCCGGGCCGGTGGTGACCGACGTGACCCCCACCTTCGGCGCACCAGGCGCCCCGGTGACCATCAACGGCACCGGTTTCAGTCAGGACAGCAAGGTCGACTTCGGTACCTTCGCCTGTGCCGAGCGCGACGTCGTCATCGACCCCTCCGGCAACAGGATCACCGCCAAGGCCCCCAACGGAACCGGCGTCGTCCACGTCCGCGTCACCAACACCCTCGGCACCTCCCCGGCCGTCGCCATGGGGCAGTTCGCCTATGGCGGACCCGCACCTGTGGTGGTCAGTGCGGTCAGCCCGACCAGCGGAAGGGTCGGCACCCCGGTCACCATCCACGGCTCGGGCTTCGCCAACGGCGCCACCGTGCACTTCAAGGACAAGGTGGCCGAATCCACGTTCGTCTCCACCGGCCAGCTGACCGCAACCGCGCCCGGTCAGCTCGACGTCCAGCAGACAGTGAACATCACCGTGACGGTCGGCAAGGCCACCTCTCCCACCAGCCCGGCCGACGAGTTCACCTACACCGGACGGTAGCGACCACACCGGCCGGCGTCCCGGTGGAATCTAAGCCCTGCTCATATAGGCCTCCAGGCCGTCCAGGATCCGCTCCAGGCCGAACTCACCTGCCTGGTCACGTGCGGTGTCGTCGGTCTCGGTGGCGGCGACGGCCGCGGCGATCGCGGGAAAGCGGTCGGTGCGGCCGGCGAGCAGTTCGTTCAGCGCGGCGCTCATGACCTGTTCGGGCTCCTTGGCCCGCGCGCTGCCCAGCCCCATCGAGGCCGACACCTGGGCGATGGCCCGGATGTGGCCGCTCACCACGACCACGGCGTCGAACTGCTCGCCGCCGCTCAGGCCGGTGTCCGCGAGCGCGGCGACGGCGCGTTCGGTCCAGCCGAGTTCGTTGGGGCCCATGACGCGGGGGCCGACGGCCGCGCCCAGCAGCCAGGGATGCCGTTCGTAGACCTCCGCCAGCGCCTTTGCCCAGGCCCGCAGCACCACGCGCCACTGCCCGGCGCCGGATGGGCCCGGGGCGTCCGGCGCCGGCGGTTCCCCCATCGCCATGTCGATCATCAGCGCGACCAGTTCGGTCTTCCCCGGCACATAGCGGTACAAGGACATCTTGGAGAAGTCCAGTTCGGCCGCGATCCGCTGCATGGAGACCGCCCCGAGCCCGCCGGCGTCGGCCAGGGCCAGCGCCGTCCGTGTGATCCGCTCCAGGCTCAGTGCCGGTTTGGGACCCCGGCCGGGCCGTTCGCGCCCGCCCCACAGCAACTCGACGCTGCCCGCCTGATCCCCGAACACGCTGCGCTTCTCGTCATCTCCTGCCACCCCCGCATCCTAAAACTGCGTCCGGGGTACACAAAACTGCGTCCGTCGGATACAGTTTCATCTGTCAGTCCGGCAGATCGACGGGGGAGCGTGCGATGGCGTACGAAGCAGCAGGAGGACGCGGTGGTGTGGAGCGGTCCGAACGGGCCGGGGAGCGGGGGCCGGCGTCCTCGCGGCGCAGCGTGCTGATCTCGGGGGCCAGCGTCGCCGGACCGGCCCTGGCCCACTGGCTCGTCCGCTACGGCTTCCGCGTCACGGTGGTCGAGATGGCCCCCGCCCTGCGTGGCGGCGGCTTCGCGGTCGACTTCCGGGGCGCGGCCCACCTCCAGGTCCTGGAGCGCATGGGAGTCCTGGCGGACATCAGGAGCCACGGCACCGGCGGCGGCGCCCCGCTGAGCTTCATCGACGGACAGGGCCGTCAACTGGCCTCCCTCCCCGCCGAGTTCACTGGCGGCGAGGTCGAAATACTCCGGTCGCAGCTGTCCCGCATCCTCTACGAGCACGGCCTGACCCCGCCCGGTGCCGCCCCCGGCGGTGCGCCCGAGTACCTCTTCGGCGACTCCGTCTCCGGCCTGACCCAGACCGCCGACGGCGTGCATGTCACGTTCGAACGGGGCGCGCCGCGCACCTTCGACCTCGTGATCGGCGCCGACGGCCAGCACTCCACCGTGCGCCGGCTCGCCTTCGGCCCCGAGGAGGAGTTCGTCAGCCACCTCGGCTACTACGTATCCGCCTGGGACCTGCCCGCGGACGCGGGGGACCTCGGTGCCCGCCAGGTCGGCTACGGCGAACCGGGCCGGCTGGCCACGGTCGGCAGGGTGCCCCGCCGCGACCGGGAAGCGGGCTACACGGGCGAATCCTTCTGCGTCTTCGCCGCGGAGGAACTCTCCTACGACCGACGCGACCTCCGGTCCCAGAAGGCGGCGGTGGCCGCGGCCTTCGAGGGAGCCGGCTGGCGGACGCCGGAGGTGATCGGAAGTCTCCGGGGCGCCCGGGACCTCTACTTCGACTCCATCAGCCGGGTCGACGTGCCGACGTGGTCCACGGGCCGCATCGCCCTCCTGGGCGACGCCGCCCACGGTGCCACGGTCGGTGGGATGGGTACCGGCTCGGCGGTCGTCGGTGCCTATGTCCTCGCCGGTGAACTGGCTCTCGCCGGTGGCGACCACGCCACGGCCTTCGCCCGCTACGAACAGCAGCTGCGCCCCTATGTGACCCGATGCCAGGAGGGCGGCCGCGGCGCAGGCGAATTCCTTGCCCCGCCCACCCAGGAGGCCATGGACGCCCGCAACGCCCTCCTGAACGACCCGTCCGCCCTCGCCGCCATGCTGGGGGAGGGCGATGACCTCTCCGCAGCAATCGAGTTGGCGGACTACCCGTCACTGGTGGAAGCAGCGGCCGCCGCCCCTGCCGGGCCCACGGGCGGGAGGGGGATACGGACGGCGGGCGGAGCGGGGTGATGTTGTGTGGTGACGGGATTGCACGCTGAGCCGAAAGGGTGCTCCGGGGTCAACGTGATTGCCCGGTGTGCACTCTTCTGGATTACTGGTGGTGCCTGGTCGGCGGGCCGTCCATCCCCCTCGGGCTCCGGTAGTCGGCCCACCCACCAGCCCTCTTCGCTGCAGGGCTCGAAGGGCGGCCAGTGACGCGACGGCCCTTGTGCACCGGCCAGGTGTGAGCCGGCCGTGGCGCGCCGCCTGCGTCGTCCTCCTGTGCGGCCCGGCTGCTGTCAGTGCCCGGTCCCGGCGTGTGCCCCACCTCTGTCACGAGCGGGCCGGGCTACGCGCTCACACAGCAGGAGGACCCAGAATGTCCACACCCACACCGCAGGCAGCTCTGCCGCCCTTCGGGCCCACCCTGATCGCCACCCTGCCGAACTCGGGCCCGCCCGCGGGCAACAACACCGTCACGCTGCTCGGTCTCGGCCTGGCGGGCGCCACCAGCGTCCTGTTCGGCGGGGCGACGGCGACCATCGTCGGGCAGGACCCGCTGGGCCTGACCGTCACGGTCGTGGCCCCGGCGCACGCCGCGGGTACCGTCCAGGTCACCGTCACCACCGGCAGCGGTACCAGCAACCCGGTGTCGTACACCTACGTCGCGCCGCTCCCGCCGGCCGCCGCGACCATCACGCCCAACTCGGGGCCGGTCGCGGGCGGTACCTCGTTCGTCATCGCCGGGTCGAATCTGCAGAACGCCACCGTCACCATCGGTGGCAACGCGGCGACCGTGCTGGGCACGGACCCGACCGGCACGGTGCTGCTCGGTGTCACTCCCGCCGGGCCTGCCGCGGGAGGCAATGTCCCGGTCGTGGTGACGACCTCGGCGGGCACCGCGAGTGTGCCCGGCGGGTTCACCTACCTCGCGCCGGCTCCGACGATCACCGGTACGGTGACGCCGGCCACCGCCTCGGCGGGAGCGACGTTCACCGTCGTCGGGACCAACCTGGCCGGTGCGACCGTGCTGTTCGGGGCCGCGCCCGCCACGGGCGTGGTGGTCAGCGGCACCGTCCTGACCGGGATCGTTCCGCCCGGAACCGTCGGTTCGACGGTGCAGGTGACCGTGCAGACCGCGGGCGGCAGCGCCGGCGCGGGGACGTTCACCTACGTGTGAGGGCCCGCGCACCGGGGCGCCAGCCCGGGCCACGGCCTTGAGGTCCACGGGCGCGTGCGGGCCCGACCGGACCTGACCCGACCGGAGCTGGCCGGAGCGCCCCGGTGCGGTCATCCCTGAGGCCGTTGCAGGAAAAGGGTTCGGCCCCCGCCCGGTGTACGGGCGGGGGCCGGACTTGCCGGTGGTTCCCCATGGTTCCGCGCGGGGAGCGGATGCCGGTCGGGGGGCAGATACCGCCGGGCGTCCTCCAGGGGGCGTCCGGAGGCGCCGCACAACAAGGGCAGCGGCAGCCCGGCGTCCGCCATCCATGTCAGTCCGGTGTGCCGGAGGTCCTGGCGCCGGAGGTACTCGTGACCGAGCTCGGTCACCACATCGTCCCAGTGGGTGGTGTCCCGCAGGACGGCGGCGGTGAAGCGGCTGCCGTCCGGGCCGGTGAACAGCCGGGCGTGCGGGAGGTGGCGCGCCGAGTCCAGCCGCGCGGCCGCCAGTTCGCGGGCGGCGGGGCGCAGCGGCACGATCCGCTGGTGCCGGCCCCGGCAGGCCCGGTCGCCGAGGCCGTCGGGTTCGGACACGGTGAAGCGCTGGACGTGCCAGGTCCAGGTGCTCACATCGACGTCCTGGGCCTGCAGGGCGGACACCTCGCTGAAGCGGGTACCGGTCCAGGCGGCGAACCGGACGACGTCCCCCCAACCCTCGTGGCCGTCGGAGGACCGCTGCACGAGCGAAGCCGCCAGCCGCTCCAGCGTCCGCACGTCCGGCAGGGCCAGCGCCCTGGGCGTGGTGCGCTCGCTCTGCGCGCGCTGGTACTCCTGCTGCCAGCCGGCCACCCGGGCCGGATTGGCGTCGAGCACCCCGTCGCGTACCGCCTGCTCCAGGACTCGGACGAGCACGGCAAGGCTGTTCTTCACCGTCGACAGGCCGCATTCGTCGGCGATCCAGCAGTGCAGGGCGCGATTGACGACCCGGCGGGTGACCTTGCGGACGGGGACGTGGCCGATGCTGGGGACGACCCGCAGCCGCCACCCGGCCTGGTACGGGGACATGGTCAGCGTTTCCAGGCCGTGCATCGCGGCCGGCCACCGCCGTTCCCCGTAGGCGGCGAGTGACAGCGCATGGATCTCGTCCCCGGGGGCAAACGGATACCCGGCGTCATTGTTCATTATCGAATCACCCTTGTCTGGTCGGGGAGTTATTCGGCCGGCCGGCACCGATGGCGCGATTCACTCGGGAGCGCGAAATCGGAATCGAGGAATCCGGTCACCCCATGCCCGGGGCGGTGCAGTGAACTGTGAGCTCCGGCGGAGAGCGCTTTGACGTGCTGTCCGCCATGGTGGGGGACGAGGGCCGGGCCCCAAGGCCGGTAAATGTCCGAGCCCTACAGCACGGACGGTCCGCGCCGACGGCCTCCCGCGGATCAGTCACAGGTACGGGAGAATTGTGGACGCGGTGCCAACTAGGCTAAGTGCAAAGGGAGATGTGACTGCGGAGCGGGAGTGAAGGATGCTGTAATGACTTCCGTTGTCATGGTCGTGATGGCGCGAGGCCACCGACTAATGCCGACCGGCCGGTCCGTATGCGTTCCGCGCACAAGAATGACAAGCGGCCGCCTTGCCTGGCCAGGCGGTTCCGGCTCGTGACCGGGCGGGGGCGGTCGGCAATCAAACGCTTCATCAGCCATGTGTGGAATAAAGGCATCCCCTAAGGCCATTGCGCAAGTTGGTACGAGTTTCCACTTTTCGCGCTGCTCCGAACGGGTGGCCTTATCGATTGACTGTTGTAGCGCGACGAGCCGCATGGATAACTAGTTCCATCCAACCGGTGGGCCGCCCATCCTCTCCGGGGAGCGGCACCTGGCCTACCCGTTGGCCCGGCCCCAGCGCCTGGTTGCGGTCAGACCGAGATGCCGTATGGGCGTCCCCGGTAGAGGGTTTTGGATCCGTCAGCCGGTGCCGATTCCTCGGCACCGGCTGATCGGCCCCCCACATTCGGTCAGGGGGCTTCATGCGAACTCTTTCCTTCATTCGCTGGACCGACGGTGTCCGCACCGGGATCCTGAGCCTCACCATGGCGGCACCGGCACCTGGCGCCGCCGGCAACGACACGAGTGTCACGACCCCGGCGCCATACGGGAAAACGGCGTGCGCCGCCCCCGTCGGCCCGGCACCCGCGGCCGGCAACGGCCGCCGGACTCCCGCTCCGTACGGCATCTCCGTGCTCAACGCCTCCCGCGACACCGGAAGTTCGAGTGGCGCGAGGCTCCGGCGCACCGGCGCGGCGTGCCCGGCGGCAGTGCGCCGCCCCCTCGCCCGCCTGCATCCCCGCGGGCGGTTCCGCCTCCGCGCGCAGGGCGGCACGGTGCCCGTCCCCGGCGCCGCCGGACGCCTCGTACCGGCCGTGCCCCGCGCGCCGAAGGCCCCCGGCGGCGGCGCTCCTGCCGCCGGCCCCCGCCGC
>NZ_SDIF01000008.1 GCF_004122735.1 Streptomyces sioyaensis
GGAGCTCTCCGGCCAGGAGTACGTCGACATCTACGCCACCAAGGCCAGGGCCGCCTGACCCCTCGGCGGTGCGCCGGGCCCCCTCCGTTCCGCGGAGGGGGCCCGTTCGCGTGTGCGCCGGTCCGCGGAGGTCAGCAGGGCACCCGGAAGCCGTCGGGGCCGCGCCGGCCCTCGGCGCCGCCGGGCCGCGCCGTACGCAGCGCCGCCTCGGGCCGCGGGACCGGGCTGCCGTCGGCCTGGAGCAGCTGCTGGTGACGGACGACGGTGCCGGTGCGGGCGCCGGGCACCCCCGCGTTCTTGACCGACACCCGGTTCAACGGGGCGGGCGCCAGCTGCTTCTTGGTGCGGACGAAGGAGACGAAGCTCTCGAAGTCACGGGTGTGCCGGACCGGTGCGGTGAATCCGGTGAAGGCGCTGAAGCCGTCCTGGTTGATGAGGGTGTAGGAGGGGGCGGCGAGGCGGTAGCGGCGGGTGAGGTCGAGGGCGGTGCCGTCGATGAAGACGTCGGACGGGTCGATCCGCCGGCCGACCGGCGCCGCGGCGTCGAAGGTGTAGCGGACGTTGGCGGAGACGGCCAGCGGCGAGTAGCCGAGGCCGCCGCCGGCGGTCGGCGCCCACTGCTCCTCCAGGGCGTCGTGGATCTGCCGGCCGGTGACGGTGACGGTCATGATCGGGTCGCCGAAGCCGACGGAGTTCCAGGCCTGCGCGAAGGTGACGGTGCCGTCGGACTCCTCGTCCCGGATCAGATCGCCGGCGATCAGGGCCTGGCCGACGCGCGGTGCGACCGCGATGACGGCGAGGTCGGCGGGGGTGTTGGGGTACTCCGCGGGGTCGTCCATCGGGCCGTGCTCCTGGCGGCCCGCCCACAGGGCCCAGTCGGCCACGAGGTTGCCCATGGTGCTCTCCCCCGCGGCGTTGCGCCGCCGGGTGAAGGAGGCCGTCTGGGTGCCCAGGCGGCTGCGGGCGCGCCGGCTGGCGTAGTCCGCCCAGTAGCCGGCGATCGAGCGCAGCTCGGGGTCCGGCGTCACGTCGTGGGTGTTGGGGTGGTTGACGGAGGTGGTCAGCTCCCGGACCACCGAGCCGGTGTCGGGGTCGAGCCGCAGGTTGATCTCGTTGATGAGCTGGCCGTAGCAGCCGGCCTCGACGAAGGGCCGGGGGTCGCCGTTGGGGTCGGGCAGCATCATCGTGAAGGCGCAGTGCCAGTGGCCGGTGACGATGGCGTCGATGTCCGGGGAGGCGCGCAGCGCCAGTTCGTAGGCGGGCCCCGAGGGGTTCTTGCCGCTGGAGAAGTCGCTGCCGGCCACCGCGCCGTCGTGCATGCTGAGCACGATCGCGTGGACGCCGCGTTTCTTGAGCTCCGCGGCGCAGCGGTTGGCGGTTTCCAGCTCGTCCAGGGTGCGCAGTCCCGGCTGGTAGGAGCCGGGGAAGGACTCGGTGCCGATGGCGGTCAGATGGATGAAGCCGACCGGCAGCCGGCGGCCGCCGCCGGCGTCCACCTGCACGATGTTGTACGGCGGCAGCACCAGTTCGCCGTTGGAGCGCCACACCATGTTGGCGCTGTAGTAGGGGAACTCGGCGCCACGGTAGCGGCGGCCGGTGGAGTCCGTGAAGTCGTCGTCGCGGCCGACCGTCGGGTAGCCGTCGCCGTCCTCCATGTGCGAGGTGAGGAAGGTCGCGGACTTGTCGAACTCGTGGTTGCCGGCCGAGGCGAAGTCCAGGCCCATGGCGTTGAGCGCCTCGATGGTGGGCTCGTCGGCGAAGGCGGCGGCGTCGAACTCCCAGCCGGAGAAGAGGTCACCGGGGGCGAAGAAGAGGGAGTTGCGGCGGCCGTCGCGCAGTCGCTCCAGGTGGGCGGCCATGGAGGCGACGCCCCCGACGGTGTAGGTCTTCCCGCCGGCTCCGGTGATGATCGAGTGGGCGCCGGGCGCGCCCTGCAGATAGCCGTGAAGGTCGGTGATGTTGAGGAGTTGGACGTCGACGTATTCGTCGGCGGTGGCCGCGTCGCGGGCGTGGCCGGTGGCGTAGGCGTTGCTGCCGATGGCGCTCGCCGTGGCCAGAGCCCCCGCGGCGGTGAAGAAGGAGCGTCGTCCGATGTCGCGCACTGCGTCACTCTCCTGAGCGGGCCGTCCGTGAGGGGACGACGGGAGAGTCAAGCAAGCCGCTCGGGACGACCGGTCACCGTGGTGCGTACCGGGCGTGAACGGGCGGGGGACAGTCGCCCCCAGGGCGTGTCCCGTGGATCATGGCGGGTGCGTGGCACCTGATCCACAGGACACGCCCTGGGGCGCGGTGGGGCCCGCCGTCCGGCGGAGCGGCCGTTCGGCGAGACGGGTGTTACAGGCGTTCCACCGGGTCGCCGGCCGCCGGGCCGGGCCCGGGCCCCGGCTGCCGCCCGGCCGTGGCGAAGGCCGCGTTCCCGGTCCGGCCCGGGCCGCTGCCCAGCTGCTGGCCGCGGAGCAGGAACCAGGCGGCTCCCGCGGCGGACAGCAGAACCACCGCCCCCACCCCGGCCGCGACGTCCACCCCGTTCACGAAGGAGTCCTGAGCGGCCTTCACCAGTGCCGCTCCCTGGTCGGCGGGGAGTTGGCCGGCCGTCTCCACGGCGCCGCCGAGCGATTCCCGGGCGGCGTCGGCGGCGGGCTCGGACACCCCGGAGGGCGTGGCGAAGCCCCGGTAGATGCTGGTGACGATGGAGCCGAGGAGGGCGATGCCGAGGGCCGCGCCGAGTTCGTAGGCCGTCTCGGAGACCGCGGAGGCCGCTCCCGCCTCCTCCTTGGGCACATTGGAGAGGATCACATCGGCGGTGACGGTGAACGAGAAACCGGCGCCGACGCCGACGATGAAGAGGATGAAGCACAGCGCCGCGGTGCCGGTGTCGGCGTGCAGGGTCGTGCAGCCGACCAGCGACAGCCCGACCACGGCGAGACCGCCGGCCACCACGATCCGTACGGACAGCTTCCGGGCGACCCAGCCGGCGGCCAGGCCCGCGCCCACCGCGCCGACCGCGGCCGGGAGTTCGACGAGTCCGGCGTTCAGCGGCGAGCGCTGCTGCACCATCTGGAGGAACTGGGAGAGGAAGAAGACCAGCCCGGACAGCCCGAGGATGGTCAGCAGATCCGCCAGCACCGCCCCGGAGAAGCCGCGGTGCGCGAAGAGCTTCATGTTCAGCAGCGGGGCGGGCAGGGTGAGCTGCCGGCGGACGAACCAGACCAGTGCGAGCACCCCGATGGCGGCCGCCAGGGCGATGTCCCAGCGGTAGCCCTCCACCGCCGCTTCCTTGATGGCGTAGACGACACCGACGATGCCGACGAGGGAGAGCGCGACGCTGGGGATGTCCCACGGCCCGGGGTCCGGGTTACGTGACTCCGGGATGACCTTGGCGCCGACGGCGACCAGCAGCGCCATCACCGGCAGGTTGATCAGGAAGACCGAGCCCCACCAGAAGTGCCCCAGCAGAAAGCCGCCGAGGACCGGCCCGACGGCCATACCGGCCGAGGCCATCGCGCCCCAGATGCCGATGGCGAGGCTGCGTTCCCTGGGGTCGTGGAAGAGGTTGCGGATCAGCGCCAGGGTGGCGGGCATCAGGGTCGCCCCGGCCACGCCCTGGAGGGCCCGCGCGGCGATCATCATCTCCGGGCTGGAGGCGTACGCGGCGAGCACCGACATCGCGCCGAAGCCGACGGAGCCGATCAGCAGCAGCTTCTTGCGGCCGACGCGGTCGCCGAGGCTGCCCATGGACACCAGCAGACCGGCGATGACGAAGGAGTAGATGTCGCCGATCCACAGTAGCTGGGCGCCGGAGGGGCGCAGGTCTTCGCTCAGGAAGGGGGTGGCGAGGCCGAGGACCGTGGCATCGACGCCGACCAGCAGGACGGCGAGGACGAGGACGGCGAGCGCGAGCCAGCGACCCGGGCGGGGCTGGTCGTCCACATGGGCCGAACCGGCCGGTCCTGACGCTATGGTCTCGGTCATTTCTCCATGCTCCGTCGGATGCCGCCGAGCAGCAGCTCGGCGATCGAGTGGTGAAGGTCGTTACGGGCGACCCGTCCTTCGTGGACGGCCCAGGCGCCGGCGCCGATCAGTCCGTAGAGCGCCTCGGCGAGCCAGGCGGGGCTCAGATCGATCCGGAAGTCGCCCTCTTCCTGGCCGCGTCGGAACAGCGCGGTGATCCGGGCGTCGAGCCGGTCCCAGCCGGCGTTGACCTCGTCGCCCTCGAAGAGCTGGTTCTCGGTGGCGAGAAAGGCCAGCATGTCGGCCACCGGTTCGGTTTCGGTGATCAGCCGGCGCAGCGCACCGGCGGCGTCCCCCTCGTCCAGCCGCGCGCTGTCCATCGCCTGCCCGAACTGCGCTATCCCCTGCTCCTCCAGCGCTTTGATCAGGGCGTCCCGCCCGGCGAAGTGCCGGTGCAGGGTCGCCCGGCTGATGCCCGCGGCGCGGGCGATCTCGTCCATCGACGTCGTCGCCCGCCGCGTGAGCAGCGCGGCGGCTTCCTTGAGTACCTGTTCCCGGTCCACAGCCATGAGACATATGGTAACCGAATGAGACGTCAATGTCTCACACCCTCATGGCTCACCTCTTCCCGGCACGTACGACGGCGGCCCGCCCCCGGTCTCTCCCGGGGGCGGGCCGCCGTCGTACGCCTGAGCCGGCTAGGGCCGCTTCAGGGGCTGCTTGGCCGCCGCCCACTCCTGCTGGCGGACCAGATCGGTCCGCACCTCGGCGAGCTGGACCGCCACCGCCGAGGGAGCGGTGCCACCGCGGCCGCTGCGCGAGGCCAGCGCGCCCGGGACGTTCAGCACCCCCCGCACCTCCGGGGTCAGATGCGGCGAGATCTTCGCGAACTGCTCATCGGTGAGCTGGTCGAGCTCGATGCCGTGCGCCTCGCACTCCTTGACGCACTCCCCCGCGACCTCGTGCGCCACCCGGAACGGCACACCCTGCTTGACCAGCCACTCCGCGATGTCGGTGGCCAGCGAGAAGCCGGCCGGCGCCAGCTCTTCCATGCGCTCGCGGTTGACGGTCAGGGTCGCCATCATGCCGGTGAACGCCGGGAGCAGCACCTCCAGTTGGTCGCAGGAGTCGAAGACCGGCTCCTTGTCCTCCTGGAGGTCGCGGTTGTACGCGAGCGGCAGCGCCTTGAGCGTGGCCAGCAGCCCGGTCAGGTTGCCGAGGAGGCGGCCGGACTTGCCCCGCGCCAGCTCCGCGATGTCCGGGTTCTTCTTCTGCGGCATGATCGACGAGCCGGTGGAGAAGGCGTCGTGGAGGGTGACGAAGGAGAACTCCTTCGTGTTCCAGAGGATGATCTCCTCCGCGATCCGCGAGAGGTTGATCCCGATCATCGCCGTGATGAAGGCGAATTCGGCGGCGAAGTCCCGCGAGGCCGTGCCGTCGATGGAATTGCCGGCCGAGCCGTGCTCGAAGCCGAGGTCGGCGGCGACCGCCTCCGGGTCGAGGCCGAGCGAGGAGCCGGCCAGCGCGCCCGAGCCGTACGGGGAGACGGCGGTGCGGTCGTCCCACTGCCGCAGCCGCTCCGCGTCCCGGGACAGCGACTGCACATGGGCCAGGACATGGTGGGCGAAGAGCACCGGCTGGGCGTGCTGGAGGTGGGTGCGGCCCGGCATCGCGACGTCCGGGTGGGCCTCGGCGAGGCCGACCAGCGCCTCCTGGAGGTCGGCGATCAGCCCGCCGATGATCCGGGCATGGTCGCGCAGGTACATCCGGAAGAGCGTGGCGACCTGGTCGTTGCGCGACCGGCCGGCCCGCAGCTTGCCGCCGAGGTCCGGGCCGAGCCGCTCCAGCAGGCCCCGCTCCAGGGCGGTGTGGACGTCCTCGTCGGCGACGGTGCCGGTGAACGAGCCGTCCGCGACATCGGCTTCGAGCTGGTCGAGCCCGGCGAGCATCCGGCTCAGCTCGTCCTCGGTGAGCAGGCCCGCCTTGTGGAGCACGCGGGCGTGCGCGCGGGAGCCGGCGATGTCGTACGGGGCCAGCCGCCAGTCGAAGTGGACCGACGCCGACAGCTGGGCCAGCGCCTCGGCGGGTCCGTCGGCGAAACGGCCGCCCCAGAGCCGGACGTCACCGCTGTTGCTGCTCACTGCTGCTCCTCATGGCTGCTGTGGTGTACGAACTCCCCCAAGGTCTCAAGGACCAGGGGGTGCCCCCCACCTGGCCGAAGGCAGGGAGGCGGTCGTTGTACGAAGGTAACGGGGCGGGCTCAGGCCAGGTCGCGCTTGGCCGCGATCTTGCTCGACATACCGAAGAGCTCGATGAAGCCCTTCGACAGCGACTGGTCGAAGGTGTCGCCGGTGTCGTACGTCGCCAGGTTGAAGTCGTAGAGCGACTGGTCGGACTTCCGGCCGGTGACGACCGCGCGGCCGCCGTGCAGGGTCATCCGGATGTCGCCGCTGACCGCCTGGTTGGCCTCGTTGATGAAGCCGTCCAGGGCGCGCTTGAGCGGGGAGAACCACAGGCCGTCGTAGACCAGCTCGCCCCAGCGCTGCTCGACCTGCCGCTTGTAGCGGGCCAGTTCGCGCTCGACGGTGACGTTCTCCAGCTCCTGGTGCGCGGTGATCAGCGCGATGGCGCCGGGCGCCTCGTACACCTCGCGGGACTTGATGCCGACCAGCCGGTCCTCGACCATGTCGATCCGTCCGATGCCCTGGGCGCCGGCCCGCTCGTTGAGCTGCTGGATCGCCTGGAGGACGGTGACGGGCTTGCCGTCGATGGCGACCGGGACGCCCTCCTTGAAGGAGATGATGACCTCGTCGGCCTCCCGCTGGGTGGCCGGGTTCTCCGTGTACTCGTACACGTCCTCGATCGGCGCGTTCCAGATGTCCTCCAGGAAGCCGGTCTCCACGGCCCGCCCGAAGACGTTCTGGTCGATGGAGTACGGCGACTTCTTGGTGGTCGCGATCGGGAGGTTCTTCTCCTCGCAGAAGGCGATCGCCTTGTCCCGGGTCATCGCGTAGTCACGGACCGGGGCGATGCACTTCAGGTCGGGGGCGAGGGAGGAGATGCCGGCCTCGAAGCGGACCTGGTCGTTGCCCTTGCCGGTGCAGCCGTGGGCGACGGTGGTGGCGCCGTGCTTCTTGGCGGCGGCGACCAGGTGCTTGACGATGGTCGGCCGGGAGAGCGCGGAGACCAGCGGATAGCGGTCCATGTACAGGGCGTTGGCCTTGATCGCCGGGAGGCAGTACTCGTCGGCGAATTCGTCCTTGGCGTCCGCGACCTCGGCCTCGACCGCGCCGCAGGCAAGCGCACGCTTGCGGATGACGTCCAGGTCCTCGCCGCCCTGGCCGACGTCCACGGCAACGGCGATGACCTCGGCGCCCGTCTCCTCGGCGATCCAGCCGATACAGACGGAGGTATCCAGGCCGCCCGAGTAGGCGAGTACGACGCGCTCGGTCACGGGTTTCTCCTTACGGTGCATTCGCTGATGGGTATAAGTATGCACTCCACCGTATGTTTCGTCAACGCGTCGATGAATATGCAGGTCAGCGGCGGGTCGTCGGCGTGGCGCGAGCCCTCAGGCCCCCTCTCGGAGCACCTCGGCCAGCACAGCCGCTTGGCTGATGGACGCATCCTTCGTGGCCGTCAGCAGCGTCAGCGGCCCCTTGGCGGCGAGCGCCCGCAGCCGCTCCAGCGCCCGCCGGGGCCCCTCCTGCGCCAGCTCCGCGCGATAGCGCTCGGCGAACCGCTCGAACCGCTCCTCCTGATGGCCGTACCAGCGCCGCAGCTCGGCCGAGGGCGCCACGTCCTTGCACCACTCGGTGAGCTGCGCATCCGCCTTGGACAGCCCGCGCGGCCACAGCCGGTCGACCAGCACCCGCGCCCCGTCATCCGGCTCCGGCGCCTCGTACACCCGGCGCACCCGGACGGCCTCCGCCGGGGACATTTCACCCATACCTCATCGAACCACGGGCCGGGAGACCCCGCAGGGAGGGCGGGACGCACCCCCGTGGGGCCCCGCTTTGGATTCAGGGCCCGGGACAGGGTATTTTTCTTCTGCACACCCCGGCCGGGCATCGTCCGGCCGGTACGAGCACCGGGACGTGGCGCAGCTTGGTAGCGCACTTGACTGGGGGTCAAGGGGTCGCAGGTTCAAATCCTGTCGTCCCGACGGTGTTTTTGCAGGTCAGAGGCCGCTTCCTGAGATGGGGAGCGGCCTTTGCCGTTGCGGCGGCGGCGCGGAGGCCCGGGCCCGGCAGCCTTCCCGGGACTGCGACGGGCCCGGGAAGGCGGGGTCCGGCCGGGCCGGCAGCGGCCCCGGCGGGTGTGCGGCCCGCGGGGCGGCCGGCCCCGCGGCGTCCGCTACGGCGCGGTCTCCGAGTACGGCGCGGTCTCCGAGAGGTCGCGCTGGTGCGGAATCGCGATCTCCTCCGGTTTCTGGAGGGCCACGGTCCGGGCCGGGGAGGGGATCCGGATGCCCTCGTCGCGGTAGCGCCGGTGCAGGCGCTTGATGAATTCGTGCTTGATCCGGTACTGGTCGCTGAACTCGCCGACGCCCAGGATCACCGTGAAGCCGATCCGGGAGTCGCCGAAGGTGTGGAAGCGGACGGCCGGTTCATGGTCCGGGTCACCGCCGTTGATGTCCTTCATGACGCTCTCGACGACCTCGGTGGTGACCCGCTCGACGTGGTCGAGGTCGCTGTCGTAGCCGACCCCCACCTGCACCAGGATCGTCAACTTCTGTTCCGGGCGGGTGAAGTTGGTCATGTTGGTGCCGGCCAGCTGGGTGTTGGGGATGATCACCAGGTTGTTGGAGAGCTGCCGCACCACGGTGTTACGCCAGTTGACGTCGACGACATAGCCCTCCTCGCCGCTGCTGAGCCGGATGTAGTCGCCGGGCTGCACCGTCTTCGAGGCGAGGATGTGCACGCCCGCGAAGAGGTTGGCGAGGGTGTCCTGGAGGGCCAGGGCGACCGCGAGACCGCCCACGCCCAGCGCGGTCAGGAGCGGGGCGATGGAGATGCCCAGGGTCTGCAGGACGACGAGAAATCCCATCGCCAGCACGATGATGCGGGTGATGTTGGCGAAGATGGTCGCCGATCCGGCCACCCCGGACCGGGACTGGGCAAGGGACCTCACCAGCCCGGTGATCACCCGGGCCGCGGTGAGCGTGACGACCAGGATGAGCAGCACCATCAGCGCCCGGTCGACGGTGTGTCCGACCCGCTCCGTCAGCGGCAGTGCGGCGGTCGCCGCCGCCAGCCCGCCGGTGATCGCCGCCCAGGGCACCACGGCCCGCAACGCGTCGACGATGACGTCGTCCCCGCTCCAGCGGGTGCGCAGCGCGTGTTTGCCCAGCCACCGCAGGGCCACCCGCAACAGCAGGCCCGCCACGATGCCGGCGGCCAGCGCCGCTCCGGCCACGATCAGGTCGTGCAGTGTCACCGCGCGGTTCACCGGCCGGCTCCTCCTGCGACCGGAAGGAGCGGACGTGCTATGAGCCGGATGTGATGTCTCGTCACCATGCCACCTTGTCTCTAGGGCTGCGAAGGCGCCGGGACATCCGCGGACGTCCCGGCGCGAACTGCCATCCTGCCGTATGGGGTTCGGCAGGCAACGGGTGGCTCGGTGGATTCTCGACACGGCCGCCGCACGGGGCGGGGCGAGGTGCTCCGGGGCGTGACGAGGCGCCCGGGTAGCTCCGGGGGGCGCTCAGTGCGCCTTCTGCGCCAGCCGCAGCAGGTGGTCGGCGAGGGCCTGACCGCCCGTCGGGTCGCGGCTGATGAGCATCAGGGTGTCGTCGCCCGCGATGGTGCCGAGGATGTCGTGCAGCTCGGCCTGGTCGATGGCCGAGGCCAGGAACTGGGCGGCGCCCGGCGGGGTGCGCAGGACAACGAGGTTGGCGGAGGCCTCGGCGGAGATGAGGAGTTCGCCGGAGAGGCGGCGCATCCGCTCCTCCTTGGCCGACTCGCCCAGCGGCGCCCGCGGCTTGCGGTCGCCGCCCTCACTGGGCACCGCGTAGATCAGCTCTCCACCGGTGTTGCGGATCTTCACCGCGCCCAGCTCGTCCAGATCGCGCGAGAGCGTCGCCTGGGTGACGGACAGTCCGTCGTCGGCGAGCAGCTTGGCGAGCTGGCTCTGGGAGCGGACCGGCAGCCGGTTGAGGATGTCCACGATCCGGCGGTGGCGGGCGGTGCGGGTCTGCGGCACGGCCTGGCCACCGTTGTGCAACTCGTTGTCCTGCGGCTCGGTCATCGTTGTCGTCAGTCTCCGGATCGTCGTTCCCCGTCGGTCCCTTGGCGGGCCGTGTTGAGGACCGCGGGCAGCTTCCGGAGGAACTCTTCCGCTTCGTCGTCGGAGACGATCAGCGGCGGGGCGAGCCGGACGACGTCCGGCGCGACCGCGTTCACCAGGAGGCCCGCGTCCTGAGCCGCCTGCTGCACCTGTGGCGCGAGCGACTCCGTCAAGACGATACCCAGGAGCAGCCCCGCACCGCGGACCTGGCCGACCAATGGGTGCCCCAGGGCCTCGGTCCCCTCACGCAGCCGCTCGCCGACCCGCTTGACGTGGTCGAGGATGCCGTCCTTCTCGATGGTGTCCAGGACGGCGAGGGCGCCCGCGCAGACCACCGGGTTGCCGCTGAAGGTCGAGCCGTGCGAACCGGGGGTGAGCAGGTCGGCGGCGCGGCCGAAGGCGAGGGTGGCGCCGATCGGGAGGCCGCCGCCCAGGCCCTTGGCGAGGGTGATGACGTCCGCCTCGACGCCCTGGGCCTGGGACTCCAGCCAGTGGCCGGTCCGGCCGATACCGGTCTGGATCTCGTCGAGGACGAGCAGGGTGCCGGTGGCTGCGGTGATCTCGCGGGCGGCCCGGAGGTAGCCGGGCGGCGGCGCGACGACGCCGTTCTCGCCCTGGACGGGCTCCAGGATGACGAAGGCGGTGTCGGTGGTGACGGCGGCGCGCAGGGCGTCGGCGTCCCCGTACGGGACGTGGTCGACGTCGCCGGGCAGCGGGGCGAACGGGGCCTGCTTGGCGGGCTGGCCGGTGAGCGCGAGGGCGCCCATGGTCCGGCCGTGGAAGCCGCCGGCGGTGGAGACCATGTGGGTGCGCCCGGTCAGCCGGCCGATCTTGAAGGCGGCTTCGTTGGCCTCTGCGCCGGAGTTGGAGAAGTAGACCCGGCCGGGGCGGCCGGCCAGCGCGAGCAGCCGCTCGGCCAGCGCGACGGTGGGCTCGGCGACGAAGAAGTTCGAGACATGGCCGAGGGTGGCGACCTGGTCGGAGACCGCGCGGACCACCGCGGGGTGGGCATGGCCGAGGGCGTTGACCGCGATGCCGCCGAGGAAGTCGAGGTACTCCTTGCCGTCGGCGTCCCACACCCTGGCGCCCTCGCCGCGTACCAGCGGGACGCGGGGGGTGCCGAAGTTGTCCATCATGGCGCCCTGCCAGCGCCCGGTGAGAGCCGCGTTGGTCACCGGTCCGTGGCCGTGTGCCGGCTCGCTCATGTCGCCCCCTCGATCGTGTTCGCGTCCGGCACGACCATCGTGCCGATTCCTTCGTCGGTGAAGATCTCCAGCAGGATCGAGTGCTGGACCCGCCCGTCGATGACCCGGGCGGTGTGCACGCCGTTGCGCACGGCGTGCAGGCAGCCCCGCATCTTGGGGACCATGCCGCTGGCCAGGTCGGGCAGCAGCTTCTCCAGTTCGGAGGCGGTGAGGCGGGAGATCACCTCGTCGCTGTCGGGCCAGTCCTCGTAGAGGCCCTCGACATCGGTGAGGACCATCAGGGTCTCGGCGCCGAGCGCGGCGGCCAGCGCGGCCGCGGCGGTGTCGGCGTTGACGTTGAAGACCGCCGAGGCGTCCTCCTCGTCGCTGCTGCGGGCGATGGAGGAGATGACCGGGATCCGGCCGTCGTCCAGCAGCGCCTGGACCGCGCCGGGGTCGATGGCGGTGATCTCGCCGACCCGGCCGATGTCCACCCGCTCCCCGTCGATGTCGGCGTAGTGCTTGGTGGCGGCCATCAGGTGGGCGTCCTCGCCGGTCATGCCGACGGCGAGCGGGCCGTGCTCGTTGAGCAGCCCGACCAGCTCGCGCTGCACCTGGCCGGCCAGCACCATCCGTACGACGTTCATGGCCTCGGGCGTGGTGACCCGCAGGCCGCCCTTGAACTCCGACTCCAGGCCCAGCAGGTCCAGCTGGGCGCTGATCTGCGGGCCGCCGCCGTGCACGACGACGGGGCGCAGCCCGGCGTGCCGCAGGAAGACCACGTCCTGGGCGAAGGCGCGCTTGAGCTCCTCGTCGATCATGGCGTTGCCGCCGAACTTGATGACGACGGTCTTGCCGTGGTGCCGGGTCAGCCAGGGCAGCGCCTCGATGAGGGTGCGTGCCTTGGGAAGTGCGGTGTGCTTACGGGTGCTCATGCCGGGCCGGCCTCGTTTCTCCCCCACGCCTCTCGCGGGAGGTACCCCCAGGCGGGCTGTGCGGACAGCGCGCGCCGGAGCCTCGGGTGCGCGCTCATGACGAGTACGCGCTGTTCTCGTGGACGTAATCGGCGGTGAGGTCGTTGGCCCAGATGACCGCGGACTCGGTGCCGGCGGCGAGGTCCGCGGTGATCCGCACCTCCCGGTAGCGCATGTCGACCAGCTCGCGGTCCTCGCCCACCGAGCCGTTCTTGCAGACCCAGACGTCGTTGATGGCGACGTTCAGCTGGTCGGGCTCGAAGACGGCGGACGTGGTGCCGATGGCCGAGAGAACCCGGCCCCAGTTGGGGTCCTCGCCGTGGATGGCGCACTTGAGGAGGTTGTTGCGGGCGATCGAGCGGCCGACCTCCACCGCGTCGTCCTCGCTGGCCGCGCCCACGACCTCGATCCGGATGTCCTTGCTGGCGCCCTCGGCGTCCCCGATCAGCTGCCGGGCGAGGTCGGCGCAGACCGTGCGCACCGCCTCGGCGAAGGCGCCGGTCTCCGGAACGATGCCGGAGGCGCCGGAGGCGAGCAGCAGCACCGTGTCGTTGGTCGACATACAGCCGTCGGAGTCGATCCGGTCGAAGGTGGTACGGGTGGCCGCGCGCAGGGCCGGGTCGAGGTCGGCCGACGGCAGATCGGCGTCGGTGGTCAGCACGACGAGCATGGTGGCCAGGCCCGGGGCGAGCATGCCGGCGCCCTTGGCCATGCCGCCGACGGTCCAGCCGTCCTGGGTGACGACGGCGGTCTTGTGCACGCTGTCGGTGGTCTTGATGGCGATGGCGGCCTTCTCGCCGCCGTGTGGGGTCAGTTCGGCCGCGGCCCGCTCCACCCCGGGCAGCAGCTTGTCCATCGGGAGCCGCAGGCCGATCAGCCCGGTGGAGGCGATCGCGACCTCGCCGGCGCTGTGCCCCAGCACCTCGGCGGCCTTCTCCGCGGTGGCGTGGGTGTCCTGGAAGCCGAGCGGTCCCGTACAGGCGTTGGCGCCACCGGAGTTGAGGACGACGGCGGAGACCGCGCCACCCTTGAGGACCTGCTCGGACCAGACGACCGGCGCCGCCTTGACGCGGTTGGAGGTGAAGACACCGGCGGCGGCGCTCCGGGGCCCGGTGTTCACCACGAGGGCGAGGTCGGCACTGCCGTTCTCCTTGATCCCGGCGGCGATGCCCGCCGCCGTGAATCCCTGTGCTGCCGTGACGCTCACTGCTTCTCCTCCGTCGCTTCTCCGGCCCCGCCGGTCACGCCTTGCTCTCCTGTGCCGCTCCGGGTCACGGGGCGACCCCGACCTTCGGCAGGCCCGTCTCCTCCGGGAGTCCCAGGGCGATGTTCATGCTCTGCACCGCGCCGCCCGCGGTCCCCTTGGTGAGGTTGTCGAGGGCGCTGATCGCGATGATCCGGCCGGCCGCGGCATCGAGGGTCACCTGGATCTGCGCGGTGTTCGAGCCGTACACGGAGGCGGTCGACGGCCACTGGCCCTCGGGCAGCAGCCGGACGAACGGCTCGTCGGCCAGCGCCTTCTCGTACGCGGCCCGTACGGCGGCGGCGTCCACGCCGGGCCTGGCCCGGGCCGAGCAGGTGGCGAGGATGCCGCGTGACATGGGGGCGAGGGTCGGGGTGAAGGAGACGCCGACGCGCTCGCCGGCCACCGCGCTCAGGTTCTGGATCATCTCGGGGGTGTGCCGGTGGCCGCCGCCGACGCCGTACGGGCTCATCGCGCCCATGACCTCGGAACCCAGCAGATGCGGCTTGAGTGCCTTGCCCGCGCCGGAGGTGCCGGTGGCCGCCACGATGACGGCCTCGGGCTCGGCGAGCCGGTCCGCGTAGGCGGGGAACAGGGCGAGCGAGACGGCGGTCGGGTAGCAGCCCGGGACCGCGATGCGCCGGGTCCCCTGCAGCGCCGCGCGGCCCCCGGGCAGCTCGGGGAGGCCGTACGGCCAGGTGCCCGCGTGGGGCGTGCCGTAGAACGCCTCCCAGTCCGCGGCGTCGGTGAGCCGGAAGTCGGCCCCGCAGTCGACGACGAGCACCTCGGGCCCGAGTTCCTCGGCGACCGCGGCGGACTGGCCGTGCGGCAGCGCGAGAAAGACGACATCGTGCCCGGCCAGGGCCTCGGCGCTGGTCGGCGCCAGCACCCGGTCGGCCAGCGGGACCAGCTGCGGCTGCAGCGCCCCCAGGCGCTGACCCGCGTTGGAGTACCCGGTCAGCGCCCCGATCTCCACCTCCGGGTGCCCCAGAAGCAGACGCAGCACTTCACCCCCCGCGTACCCGCTCGCACCGGCCACTGCTGCTCGTACCGTCATGGACCCTCCTCCTTCATGGCATGACTATACGGATAGCGGCAGTTTTATGCAATGAGGTGGGGTGGGGGTGCCCGGGGCCGGTGTGGTCGGGTGGCCGGGCGGACGATCCCTTCGCTCGGTGGGTGAGCGCGCGGGGCGGCACTTCGGCGCGGCCCGCTCGGCGAGGGCATCACCGCAGGTCACGGCCCCGATGGCGAGTGGTTTTCAGCCCAGCCGCATACCGAGCACGAGGCCGAGGGCGAGGGCGACGGCGAAAGCGACGGCAATGACGACGAGGATGCCGATGACAACGGTGCGGGCCGTCTGCTTCAGCCCTTCCTTTGCCTTGCGAGGGATCTCGGTGGGGTCTCGCTGAAAAGCGGTCGAGATCGCTCGCCGCAAGGGCCGGGTCAGCCGCCGGAGCCATCGGCGCTTTCTGTTCTCCTTGCCCGCCAGGTCGGCCTTGCTCAGGAACGGGTCAAGGACGCACTCTCCGTACGCCACAACGGTCTCCCACACCGCCGCCCAGCGAGGCACGGGGCCGCGAGCCGGCTGCTTTCCCGACTCCTTGAGCAGCCTCCCGACGGATTCCATGACGTCCTTCAGGGTCTCCTTGGCCCTGTCATTGCCGCGATAGAAGGCCTCCATGAGGTCGTGGTTCGACATCTGCTGCTTTTGCAGGTTTCCTTCCATCCATGCGCGCGCGGCGCGCGCGGTAGCCAATTCACCCGTGGGCCCCCGCGGCGCCTCCGCCCGGAGGATGGCCAAGTGGAGTTCCACCTCCGCACTTCGGCGGTCCTGGTCGCTGAGCCCCGGCAGTAGGTACAGCAAATGGTGCGCACCATCGAGGCGGCCCCAGGCGAAGTCGGACCTTCGCCATTCGGGATCGATGAATGCACCGAAGTGCTCGAATTTGATGCCAAAGAGCTTACGGTCACCCATTCCGTCATATCGGTCTTCGTCGAACAGGGGGCTGATGTTATCGGGGCCGAGTCGCAAGAAATCGAATTGTGGCGCAAGGGGTTCGACGACCTCCGCGGGAGGTGCATACGTGCGGCAGAGCACCTCGACCGCCAGACAGGCGGCCACTACTGAATTCGCATCCCAATTCCCCTGGTATGCCCACTCGGTGCCGAAATCGGAGCCGTCCTCGCTCATGAGGCGCGTTGCCTCGCGAACTGCCTCGATATAATCGTTCGCCGCCTGCAGGATGATTCCCGCCGCCTTCTGAGGAATGGCCAGATCATCGAACACCCGCTGGCAGAGCCGAGCCGCTCCGTCGTCGGCGAACTCCCCTCCTCGCGCATGCGTGAGGAGCTCGAGGTTGGCGGCGTCCGTCATCGCCAATACGTCGCGCAGCCCTTCGCTGATCTTCCGTGCACCTTCGCTCAAGGGACCCCGCGCCGTGTCGAACTTCCCGCCCCGGTCGACAACGAGTGGCTGATGAAGATGCCCGATGAGGCATTGCAGGACCCGCTCCGCCGTGGAGAGCCCCCAGGACCAGCGAGTGGCCCGCTCCCCCTCAAAAGGCCGCAGGATTTCACTCGCATCGCTGCGCGGGACCCAGTTGGGGCGCGCCCACGTCCCCTCTTCCGGCCGGCCTGCCCCGAGAACCTCGTCGACCCACTTTCGCTCCGCTTCCGGCGTCGCGGCCAGGCAATTCACCCTGCCCAGTGCCGTCATGCGCTTGCGCACGTCGTACAGCACGGCACGAGCCCGGTTCCGGCGGTACTCGGGAAGCAGGTCCGACGCCACCTTGCGCGTGGTCTCGTCCAGGTCGGAGTCGGTCGCCATTCTCTGAAAGAGTTCGAGTTGCCGGTCCCGAATGCTGCTTGCCAGACGTTTCGCCAGGTCCTCGGTGCCGGAGCGAAAATTGACCTCCCCCGGATACCGGACGGCGCTCATGCCGGCTGCGAACCACTTGACCTCGTCGCACGCCCGGTCCTTGGTGTCCTCCGGTGGAATCCGTCCGGAGGACGGGACGAGGAAGGCGACGACGCGTCGAACCGGAAGGTCGATCTTTCGCCGGGTGATCGCGTCGAGCACCGGCCCGAACGGGGCGTTGTTCAGCACTCCGCCGTCCATGACGCAGCTCGCGGGGAACCCCAGCGCCGCGGGCGGCTCCTGCCGGTACTTCATCAAAAGGCTCTCGCTGACCGGACCGAAGGCCACCGGAAAGCTCGCCGTGGCACGTGCGGCCAGCACGAGGCAATCATCGTTGGCCTTGTCGAAGTCGGTGTGCAGCTTTCGCTTCATGTCCCAGGTTTGGCGCGCGTTCTTCGTGTAGGTCACCCGCTCACCCTGCTGGAAGCGGTACAGGCGCCGATGGTCACGGACATCGAAGACCGCCCCGAAGCCGTCGCTGAACTGTTTGCTCCGGCCGTCCAGCGCGGTCGCGGTGATGAACAACGTCACCGGCTGCTGGGGACATGCGGCGCAGTCACCGATGGTATTGAGGGCCGCCCGCATCTTTTCCTCGAATGCCTGCCCCCTGAGCACGCTGTTCACCGGTTTTGTCAGCGGCTTCAGAAGCTGGTCCAGTGCGGCCGACTCCTGCCACACCGAACGGAGATTGGGAAGGGCCGAACCGCGGGCGAGAGCAGTCGCGAGCAACAGACCGTTCAATCCCCCGGCAGAGGTGCCGGATACGATATCGATCGAAATCTTGGTCCCGGCATTACGAGCCAGCCGCTCCCAGATCTCGAAGACCGGCCGGTCCTCGTCGGCCACGGCACCCGGCGAGTCGACACCGCTGGAAGCCCGCCGGAGAAGGTCCAGTTCGTGTGTCACGCCACCCATCCACACGGCCAGGCTGACGCCGCCGTTCAGGACGAGCGCGAGCCGGGTTTCATGGCGTGTGGGGGTGTTCGCATCCGTCATATGCACGAAACTAATTCCGCATGATCCACGGCGCCTTGGGGACAGGGCTATTCGGCTTGTGGCACCGCAGCGCGTCCGTACTTCCCGGCCGGCCCGGGCGGATCAGGCAGAACGCTCGTGCAGGACGGCGACGTGCCGGCCGGAAGACAGCGCGGTCAGGACCTCCTGGGCGGCTCGCTCGCCGGAGCGCACCGCGCCCTCCATCAGACCGTGCATCAGCGTGGCCGACTCGGTACTGGCCCAGTGGATCCGGCCCACCGGCTCGCGCAGCGCGCTGCCGTAGTTGGTGAGGGTGCCGGTCGGGAAGTGGCCGATCATCCCGCCCAGCGACCACTGCTGGGAGGACCAGTCGGTCTCCAGATACTGGCTCGGGCGGCGTGCCTGGGCACCGAACCGCTCGGCCAACGCGGCCAGCCAGACCTCGCGCCGTTCGGCCGGGTCCAGGCGCCCCATCCGCAGGGCTCCGGTACTGAAGGCGTAGCTGCTGAGCACCCCCGGCTCTCCCGACTGTGGTGTCTGGTCGATGGTGATCGGGACGGGCGACCGGGGCGCGAGCGTCTGTCCCGACAGGCCCAGCGCGCGCCAGAACGGCCGCGGGTAGACCGTGTGCACCCGGATGATCGACCCCGGTACCACTCGCTGCAGCAGATGGCTGGCCGCGGTGGAGAGCGGCGGGTCGAAGCTGATCCGCCCCGCCAGCAGCGGCGGCGTCGCCACGATCACGCGCCGCGCCCGCACGGTGAGCGAGGCGGAAGCGATCCGCACACCGGTGCCGTCGTGTGCGATCCGCTGGACGGGGCTGGACAGGTGCACCCGCTCTCCCAGCTGCTCGGCCATGCGCCTGGCCAGTTCGGGGGCTCCGCCGTCCACGAGGTGGGATTCGGTTCTGCGGGAGTCGGTGTAGTAGCCGAAACCGCCGCCACCCCGGGCCAGGGTGAGGGCGCCCAGCAGCGAGACCTCCGCCGGGTCGGCGCAGAACAGCAGGTGCATGGTCGACCTGAGCAGGGTGCGGGCGGCCGCCGAGGGCACGTTGAGCGGGTCGGAAAGCCACTGCCCGAGCGTGCGGGCGTCCCACGCCCGAGCGCTCCGGGCCCGCCACGGGGCATCCGCCGGGAGGCTCCGCGCCATCAGATGCAGACGCGAAAACGCCAGGCCGAGGGCGAAGAGCGTCCCCGGGCCCATGACGGGGAAGGCACCGCGGTAACGGTGGTTGACGCCGTCCAGGCGCAGGAGATGATCGCCCTGCTCGTACTGGGGGTACACCGCGAGTCCCAGTTCCCGGCAGAGCTGGAACATGCGGTCCTGCCCCTTGCCCAGCCAGGTGCCGCCGGCCGAGACCACCGTCCCGTCGGGAAGCTCCCGGTTCCACACCCGGCCGCCCACCCGGTCCCTGGCCTCAAGGACGACCACCTCATGACCGGCTTGGACCAGCCGTCTGGCAGCTGCGAGCCCGGCGAAGCCGGCGCCCACCACGCACACGTCTGCCTGCACCTTTCCCATGACCCACCTCCACGGCTCAGCCTCACCCAGCGGGCTCGGCTCCGCCCGGCGGGTGATCCATCGGGGCGTGACGGGTGCCCACGAACCCATCCGCGACGCCACGCGACTCAGGTGAGCAGCTGAAGCGGCACCCGGCAGAGGTGTCCTACTGGCGTGTAGCGTTGCCCGTGTGGCAGGTGAACGGGATGTCGATCTGTGGGTGAGCCGGCGGTTGCGGGAGTTGCGCACCGCACGCAATCTCACGCTGGCCGCGCTGGCCAAACAGACCGGCATCTCCGCTCCGCATCTGTCGCGGCTGGAAAAGGGCGAGCGGCAGCCGTCGATCGGCGGTCTGCTCCAGATCGCCCGGGTCTACGGTGTCTCGCTCAGCGAGCTGGTCGAGGAGGACCACGAGGAGGGCTTCCACCTGCTGCGGGCCGCCGATGTCGTCCGCCACGACACCGGTAACGGCGTCTTCGCCGTGCTCAGTGGCCCGCGCAGCGCGATCTCGATGATTCGCATCGAACTGCCGGTCGGCAAGGCCACCCAGCCCGCGCAGCACGACGGCGAGGAGTGGCTGCACGCCCTGGCCGGCACGGTCGAGCTGCGGATCGGCGACAAGGACGTCCGCCTGTCCGAGGGTGACTCGGTGCACTTCGACTCCTCCCGCCCGCACCGACTCTCCGCTGTCGGCGAGCGCCCCGTCACGGTGCTCATGGCCTCCACCGCGACCACCATGCCCTTGCACCACCCCGTTCCGGCCGCGTCGCGCGGCCGCTGACCGCTCCGTCGGCGGCTGCCCTCGCGGCGGCCGCCGACGACGGCTCCCTGGTCCCCGGCGCGCTGCCATACAGCCCCCACACTCCCCAGAGCGTGCCTGTCAGGCAATTTCTATTGCCTGCGAGGTTGCCTCATGGGAGAGTGGCTCCACTGAACAGCCATGCTGCGGGACAGCGGACGAACCTGGCGAGCACCGGAGACCGTCGCCGAGCCGGCGGACATGCTGCTGGATCAACGTTTCCCGCGGGTGGATCCCACTCCCGCACCCGCCACGCCCGGCCGTCGACGACGGCTCCGACAGAACACCCGTGCGACCGGCTCCGATGCCACGCCGCACGCATCTGGCCACGGAAGGACGAGCAGATGACCGTCCAGCAGAAACCACGAAGGACCGCCGACGAACCCGAGATGCTGGATCTCCCCGACCTCCCCGCGAGCCGGGAGTCCGTCGAGGCCGAGCGCGCGCACCGCAAGCGCCAACTGGCCATCGCCTTCCGCATCTTCGCCCGCTACCGCTTCGACGAGGGAATCGCCGGCCATCTCACCGCCCGCGACCCGGAGTTCCCGGACCGCTTCTGGGTCAACCCGTATGCCGTCCACTTCTCCCGCATCAAGGTCAGCGACCTGCTGTTGATCGACGAGCTGGGCCATGTCATCGAGGGTGAGCGCCGTACGAACAAGGCGGCCTTCTGGATCCACTCCTCGGTGCACCACGCGCGTCCCGACGTCGTCGCCGTCGCCCACGCGCACACCATCCACGGCCGGGCGTTCGCCACCCTGAACAAGCTGCTCGACCCGATCGTTCAGGAGAGCTGCGCCTTCTACCGTGACCACGTCCTGTTCGACGCATACCAGGGACTGGTGCTGGAGAGGACCGAGGGCCAGGCCATCGCGAAGAAACTCGGCGACAAGCGCGCCGCCATCCTCCGACACCACGGCCTGCTCACCGTCGGCCGCTCGGTCGAAGAGGCTGCCTGGTGGTTCATCGCCATGGACCGCGCCTGCCAGATGCAGCTGCTCGCCGACGCCACCGGTGGGCCACGCGTCATGACCGACGAGGAAGCCGCTGTGGCGCACCGGCAGTTCGGCAACGCCGGCATGGCTCGGCACAGCTTCCAGGTGCTCGCCGACCTCGTCGCCGAGCAGGAACCCGACGTCCTCGACTGACAGAGCGCGGCCACCGGCCGCTGTCGATCCACTGGAGGGAATGAAATGGCGATCGTGGGTATATGCATCGCGACGATAGAAGGTGGCGTGGTATGCCACCAGGAGATCGGCCGCGAAGCCGCAAGGCGCGGCATCGAGTGTCCGGAGATAGTGACCCACACGCCGAAGTACGAGAAAATCGGCCGCGCCATCGCTGCGGATGACTTCTCTGATCTCGGCTCGACTCTGGCCGATTCGGTCAACCTTACAGCGGCGGCGGGTGCCGATTTCGCGATAATCCCGTCCAACACGATGCATGCCGTATTTGATGAGGTCGTGCGGCACGCAAAGATTCCGGTACTCAGCATCATTGACAGCACCGCGGCTCAATGCCGAAAGGACGGGTACCGTCGGGTGGGTGTTCTCGGCACCACATCGACCGCGAAGCGCCGCCTGTATGACGCCCCCTTGGCGTCGATGGGGATCGAGGTGGTCTACCCATCGGACGAGGACCAGGACGCGGTGTCCGGGATCATTTCAAACGAACTGACAAAGGGTGTTTTCCTGGACGAGAGCCGACGTGTGCTCGAAAGTGTCGCCCACCGAGTCGAGCGAGAGGTGGACGCCATTCTTCTCGGCTGCACCGAACTTCCTTTGGTGATGAATGCCGAGGGCTTCGAGGTGCCCTGCGTGGACACCACCAGACTTCTTTCGCATGCGGCGCTGGACATGGCGTACGAGAGCTGGCCCGGATGAGATGTCCGTGAAAGCGGGGCAGGCCGCCGACGGGCGACGGGCCACGACCGCCGGTCGACCGTCGACCGTCGACGGGTCAGGAAAGCGTCAGCGGAGTCATTCCGCCCGCTTCGCGTCCTTCTCCTGCTGCTTCTCCTTGATGCGTACGGCTTCCTTGCGGACCTCGGCCTGGGTGGCGCGTTCCTTCTGCAGCCACTCGGGAAGCTCCTGCTTCAGCGCGTCGATCTGCTCGGTGGTGAGGGGCTCGGTGACGCCGCCGCGCACCAGGCCCGAGATGGAGACGCCGAGCTTCGCCGCGACCACCGGGCGGGGGTGCGGGCCGTTGCGCCGCAGCTCCACCAGCCACTCCGGCGGATCGGCCTGCAGCGCGTTGAGCTCGCTGCGCGAGACCACACCCTCCTGGAACTCGGCGGGGGTGGCTTCGAGGAACACACCCAACTTCTTTGCCGCGGTCGCGGGCTTCATGGTCTGGGTGGTCTGGTGCGACGTCATGGTGTCAAGGGTAGCCAGCGTGTGCGAGGGCTCCGACCACGACCGGTAACCTGGCGGCGTGACAGGCTCCGATGTGCCCCCCTCGTTCCGGCTCGCGTACGTACCGGGCGTGACGCCGGCCAAGTGGGTGCGTATCTGGCAGGAGCGGCTGCCCGGCATCCCGCTGACCCTGGTCGCGGTGGCCGCCACCGAGGCCGCCGGTGTGCTGCGGGACGGCGGCGCCGACGCGGGTTTCGTACGGCTGCCGGTCGACCGCACGACCTTCAGCGCGATCCCCCTCTACACCGAGACGACGGTGGTCGTGGTCCCGAAGGACCACCTCGTGGCGGCGGTCGACGAGGTGTCCGCCGAGGACCTGGCCGACGACATCGTGCTGCACCCCCTCGATGACACCCTCGACTGGGAGACCCTGCCGGGCCGCCCCGCGAACGAGCGTCCCGCCACGACCGCGGACGCCATCGAGCTGGTGGCGGCCGGGGTGGGCGTGCTCGTCGTCCCGCAGTCGCTCGCCCGGCTGCACCACCGCAGGGACCTCACCTACCGGCCCCTCACCGATGCCCCCCAGTCGCGGGTCGCGCTGTCCTGGCCGGAGGACGCGACCACCGACCTGGTGGAGGACTTCATCGGGATCGTGCGCGGGCGGACGGTCAACAGCACCCGGGGCCGCACCACCGCACCGGCCGAGCCGAAGTCGTCGAAGCGCGCTCCCGCCGGCGGTGCGCGGCGCAAGCCCGCGGCCGGCAAGACGGCCGGTAAGACGACTGGAAAGACGGCCGGCAAGACCCCGCGCGGCGGTGCCGGCGGGGCCAAGGGCGGCAAGAGCGGCAAGCCCCGCCGCCGGTCGTAGCCCCCCGCCGCCGGTCAGTGGCCCCTGCGGCGCGCGTCCGGGCACGACGAATCCGCCGCCCCTTGCCAGGACGGCGTATCGCCGTGCGCGTCAGGCGTGCTGCGGAACCTCGTTCTTCAGCTCGGCCTTGATCTGCTCCCGCAGTTCGGGGCTGTCCGCGTGCCCATGGACGGAGACCGCGTGCTCGGCGGCGGCGCGGATCACTTCGTCCTCCTCGCCGGAGATGACGAGGGTGCAGTTCATCTCGCTCGGGTGATCCCGGCAGTCGACCTTCTTCCGCATGGTGCACCTCCTCGTTCTTCCAGTGTCGGCCGGTGCCGTCCCCCCGTCGAATACGGCGAATCCCGTATGGCGCGGCGGGCGGCCGCGCTGCTGCAGTGGGAGAGGACGGAGGAGGTGGGCGCGCATGGCGACCTCTGCCGACCTCACACCCGGTGGGGCCCTGGACGAGGAGCGGGTGCAGCAGTTCCTGGAGAAGGTGATCTCGGACAGCGCCGCCGCGGTCGCCGGCCTGTGCACCTCGCTCGGCGACCGGCTCGGGCTGTACGCGGCCATGGCCGGTGCCGGGCCGCTCACCTCCACACAGCTCGCCGACCGCACCGGGCTGGCCGAACGCTATGTGCGCGAATGGCTGGCCGCCCAGGTGGCCGGCGAATACGTCACCTACGCGCCCGGCACCGACACCTACCTGCTGCCCGACGAGCACGCCGCCGTCCTGGCGGACCAGGACGCCCCCACGTACGCGGCCGGTTTCTTCACCCTGCTGCAGGCCCTCTACGCCACCGAGGACGCCCTCATGACGGCCTTTCGCACCGGAGAGGGCGTCGGCTGGGAGGAGCACGGCCCGGCGCTGTTCGCCGGTACCGCGAAGTTCTTCCGCCCCGGCTATGCGGCCGCGCTGGTACCGGAGTGGCTGACCGCGCTGGACGGCGTGGTGGAGAAGCTGGAGCGCGGCGCGCTCGTCGCGGACGTCGGGTGCGGATACGGCTACTCCACGACGCTGATGGCGCAGGCCTTTCCCCGGTCACGGTTCCGCGGCTTCGACTTCCACCGCCCGTCCGTCGAGGCGGCCCGCGAGAACGTGGCCGAGCAGGGCCTGGGCGACCGGGTCAGCTTCGAGGTCGCCACCGCCCAGGACTTCCCGGGCGAGGACTTCGACCTGATCACGTTCTTCGACTGTCTACATGACATCGGCGATCCGGGCGGCGCCCTCCACCACGCCGAGGAGGCACTGGCCGACGACGGGACCTGCATGCTCGTCGAGCCGAACGTCTCGGCGCACGCCGAGGAGAACACCAACCCCATCGGCCGGGCGATCACCGCATCCTCGGTCGCCGTCTGTCTGCCGTCCGCGCTGGCCCAGCACGGGCCGCAGGCACTGGGAAACCACGCGGGTGAGGAGGCGATGCGGCAGATCGCCGACGAAGCCGGCCTCCACCACTGGCGACTCGCCGCGGAGACCCCCGTCAACCGCGTCTATGCCGTCGGACGCTGAGGCGTCTGACGCGCCCGGCCGGTCTTCCCCCGGCCGGCCGGGTGGCCACCGTCGGGCGGGTGTCCCCGTCGGCCGGGTGGAAGCCGCCGTTCGTCCTCCGGGCGTCCCGCCCGCCGGGCGGGCCCTCGTTTGACTGGCCCCTGCCCCCTCGGCACGCTGGACGTATGAGCGCGGCCGCGGAGGCCGGCCTGCGGCGCATTCTCGCCGTCGTGGACCTCTTGGGCGATGCCGTCGACGAGGAGTCCCTCGTTCCGGCCCTGCTGCCGCTGTTGCTCGCCGCCGTCCCCGGCGACAGCATCGTCTGGTCCCCCCGCGCCGGCTCCGCCGACCGCCCGCTCACCCTGCCCGCCGGCCTGCTGACCGACGACATCCGGGAGGCGTTCGCCCGCGAGTCGGCCGCCGACCCCCTCGTCGCCCACACCACCCTGGGCCCGGGCACCCCGATGCGCCGCTCCACACTCCAGACCCCCGGCGAATTCCATGCCCTCGCCGCCTACACCGACGTCTACCGGCCGTGCGGCAGCGAGCATCAGCTGGCGATGTCGTTCCCCGCCGGCAATGCGGACGGGGTGCCGCGGAGGGTCTGTGTGGCGTTCAGCCGCAGTGGCGGCGACTTCTCCGACGACGACGTGGCGGCCGCCGCCGTCCTGCGCACCCGGCTCAGCCGCGTCCTCGGCCGGCTCGCCCCGCCGACGCCCGTGCCGTCCCCCGTCACCCGCCGCGAGTCCGCCGTCCTCGCCCTGCTCGCCCGGGGCCTGACGAACCAGCAGATCGCCCACCGGCTGGCGATCAGCCCGCGGACCGTCGACAAGCATCTGGAGCACGCCTACGCAAAGCTCCAGGTGGGCGGCCGGGTCGAGGCGGCGAACGCCTGGCGGTCCCGCAGCCCGGCGGTGGCGCGGCCCGCGCCGTAGGGATACGGGCGGGGACACGGACCAGGAGGCCGCGGCCGGTGGGCCGCCCACAGGGACGACGTCCGCACGGCCCGCACCGATGAGTTTCCGTGGCCGTCGGCGTCTACCCGTTGCACAGCACAGGCGGGCGCTGCGGCGCCGGACGACGGGAGTCTCAATGACTGAGTCAAGCCGCGTGCGCGACCGGTGGGTCGGAGGTGAACACCCGGTTGTCGCGCAGGAGGGCCCACAGGACGCCGGCTCGTCGGCGGGCCAGGGCGATGACGGCCTGGACGTGCTTGCACCCCTCGGCACGCTTCTTGAGGTAGAAGTCCCGGTTCGGCCCCTCGCGGATGATGCTGGTCTGCGCGGACATGTAGAACACCCTGCGCAGGCGACGGCTGTAGCGCTTGGGACGGTGCATGTTGCCAGTCCTGCGGCCGGAGTCACGCGGAACGGGCACGAGACCGGCAGCGGAGGCCAGGTGGCCGGCGTCCGCATAGGCCGTGAGGTCGCCGGCGGCAACGACGAACTCGGCGCCGAGTATGGGGCCCATGCCGGGCAGAGACTCGATGGTCCCGGCCTGCGGATGGGCGCGGAAGGTCTCGCGGATCTGCTTGTCGATGCGCTTCAGCCGGTCGTCCAGCGCGAGAATCTCGGCAGCCAGCTCAGCGACGATCGGCCCGGCGACGTCCTCACCGGGCAGGGCGGTCTGCTGGGCTTGAGCGGCCTCCAGAGCGGTGGCCGCGACCGCGTCGGCATTGCGGACACCGCGGTTGGCAAGCCAGGCTGTCAGCCGGGCCCGCCCGCGGCGGCGTATCGCAGCCGGAGTCTGGTACCCGGTCAGCAGCACCAGGGCACCCTTGTGGGCCGAGTAGTCAAAGGCTCGCTCCAGGGCCGGGAAGACGCCGGTCAGCACGTCGCGGAGCCGGTTGATCATCCGCACCCGGTCGGCCACCAAGTCGGACCGGTGAGCGGTCAGCAGCGCGAGGTCGGCGGCCAGCTGAGCCGGCACATCAATCGCGGCGAAGTCCCGACGGTGACGCGACGTCTCGGCGATCACGTAAGCGTCGCGGGCGTCGGTCTTCGCCTCGCCCCGATAGGCACCGGCCATGCGGTTGACAGTCCGGCCGGGCACGTAGACCGCCTGCTGACCGTGAGCCGCGAGCAGGGCCAGCAGCAGCGCCGAGGACGTCCCCGAGATGTCCACTGCCCAGCGGACCTCGTCCGCCAGCTCCAGGATCTCGCCGAGCGCGGCAAGGATTGCCGACTCGTCGTTCTCGATCTTCTTCGACCACAACGTCGCACCGGTCCCATCGACCACCGCCGCCCAGTGGTGCCCCTTGCCCGCGTCGATACCGACCCAGACCTCGCTCCGTCGGTCGCTCACTCGCCCCTCCTCGTTCCGCACAGCGTGCCGTTGGCCCGAGGAACACCCCGCCGTCATCTCCGTAATCAGCGACCGCACAAGCGCGCACATCTCAATCAGCAGCCAGGGCGCCCCGGAGAGCCGGACGGCCACTCCCATCGAGCCACTGAAGGCAAGACCTCATAAGCCACATCCGGCCCTCCCGGGCCACCTAACAACTTACGGAGGACCTCATGACGACCGACAGCGAACGGAAGGCGGACGAGGCGCGGATCCGGGAGGTGCTGGAGGACCGGGCGGCCGCGACGACGGCGCGGGACGCCCGGCGGTTTCTGTCGCACTGCGCGCCGGACATCGTGGAGTTCAGCCTGGCGCCGCCGCTGCAGTACAAGGGACCGCAGGCGCGGGACCAGCGGGCCGTCGAGGCCTGGTACGCGACCTGGCGGGGACCGATCGAGGTGACGCTGACCCAGCTGGAGATCACGGTCGGCGACGATGTCGCGTTCGGCCACAGCATCAACCGGATGCGCGGGACGAAGACGGACGGCTTCGAGGTGGAGCTGTGGAGCCGCGCCACCGTCGGACTCCGCAGGATCGACGGCACCTGGAAGATCACGCATGCGCATGACTCGGTGCCGTTCCTGATGGACGGATCGGGGCTGGCCGCGCTGGATCTGACGCCGTAGCGGGACGGGACGGACCCGGCCGCGGCGCCGCTCAACGGGGCAGCGAGTGGCGCCGGTAGGTGACCATGTTGTGGCGGACGCGGGTGACTTCGACGGTCAGGTGGCGGTCCCGTCCGAGGGGGAAGTGCGCCGTGCAGCGCACCGCGTCGTACGGCACGGGCCGCAGGTCGCCGAAGCAGTGCACCGCGTCTGGCCCGCTGCGGAACGGCAGGGTGAGCTGGCCGCTGATCGCTCTGGCGATCTCGGTGCGCAGCACGGTGTGGGTGCCGTCGTCGACCTCGCTGGTGGCCTCGCGGTCGCGGAGCCGGGCGGCGGCGAACGCCAGCGCGCCCGCCGTGACCAGGGCCGTGAGGAGGCCGATGAGCAGGCCGCGCCGGAGCGGATGGGGCTCCACCGCCGTCAGCTCCCGGTGCCGCGGGTGCCCCGGCGGCGGGCGAGGGCGCCCCAGCCGGCCGCGGCCATCAGCAGCAGGCCGCCGGCCGTCGTGGCCGTCCGGCCGGTACCGGCCGCGCCGCCGAGGCCGGTGTCGGCGCCGCCCTGGGGGACGGTTCCGTCGGCGCCGCCGGAGACGATCATGGTGCCGGTGAGGACCTTCCGGCCGTCGCCGGATTCCTTGCCGCGCCCGCCGGCGTCCCCGTCGCCCTGTTCGGTGCCGTACCCCGCGCCGTGGTCCTCGTCGTCGCCGTCCCGGCCGGATGCCAGCGCGCTGGGCCGGGCGCCCGAGGTGCCGCCGCAGGTGAGGGTGACCGTGTACGAGCCGGGCGCCGTGCTCTCCGGGAGGATCGCGGTGCCCTCGGTCCGGCCGCTCTGGCCGGGCAGTTGCATCGCGGGGATGTCCGCCGCGTCGCCGAAGGTCGCCGTGGCGGATTCGCCCCCGCAGCTGCCGCCGTCGTGGACGGAGAAGGCGGTGCCCGGTGCCACCGGGTCGGGCTGTACGACCACCGTGCCGGCGGTGTCCTGGGCGGCGGGAGCGGCCTCGTTGACGGCGTCGCTCACCGCCCCGCCGACGGCCTCGGTGGCGGCGTCCGCACCGTCGCCGTCGCCGACGAGCAGGACGATCACCACCAGGGCGCCGGCCGCCAGGGCGTACGGGGATATCTGCCGTATGTGCATAACCCGAGACAAGCGCCCGGTCACCCGCCGCGCACCTCGATCGAATGCCGCACCGGGGGCGAACTACCCGGGAACCCGTTCCGGCGCTCGCTGTTTCCGCAGGTCACACGGGTGCGTACGCCCCGTACGGCGGAGCGCGCGGAATGGGCTTTCCGGGTGGTGCGCCGGGACGGCCCCGGGACGTGCACCGCACACCGCGTGAGAATGCTCCGCCGCCCGGCCGCCCGGCCGCCTCGTTCCGCTGGTGCGCGGGCGGCGGGTCAGGTCGCCAGCTGGAGGTCCCAGCCACCGGACCGGCTGGTGAAGGTGGTCACCGACAGCGGCTGCACATCGATCCGCCAGAACGCGTGCGGGGGCGCCTGGAGCACATAGACCAGGGCGGCGCGGATGACGCCGGGTTCGGCGACCGCGAGCAGTCCGGCGGCGTCGTCGGTCGGCCGGGTGTCCAGCCAGCCGCCGACCCGGGAGATGAACGCCGGCAGCGACTCCCCGCCGTGCGGTGCGGTGCGCGGATCGGCCAGCCAGGCCTCCACCGCGCGCGGTTCGGCGGCGGTCACCTCGCCCAGCGTGCGGCCGCGCCAGCGCCCCATGTCGCAGTCGCGCAGCGCCGGCTGGGCCAGCGGGCGCAGCCCGAGCGCCTCGCCGGTGTCCCGGCAGCGGGCGGACGGCGAGCAGTAGCGCAGTTCGGCGGCGGCGAGCCGGCACAGGGCGGGAGCGGCCCGCTCGACCTCGTACCAGCCGGCGGTGTCGAGCGGGCGGTCGTCGTCGAAGCGGGTTTCGAGCAGCGAGGAGTTGCGGGCGGCGGCGAGCAGCTTGAGTCGAACGCTCATTCGCCGATGGTAAGAGGGGTGCCGCCCCGGTGGCACCAGTTGATCACAATTCGACAGGACCCGGGTCGATCAGCCCCAAGGTCATCCACTGCTCCGGCGACACCAGGGGGCGGAAGCCGATCTTCTCGTACACCCCGTGGGCGTCCTGGGTGGCGAGCGTCAGCCGGCTGAGGCCGCTGGGCGCCATGTGGTCGGCGACGGCCTCGACCAGGGCCGTGCCCAGCCCCTTTCCGCGGTCGTCCCGGCAGATGTAGACGTCGCAGAGCCAGGCGAAGGTGGCGTGATCGGTGACCACCCGGGCATAGCCGGCCTGACGCCCCGAACCGGACACGTACAGGCCGAAGTTGAGCGAGCCCGCCACGGCGCGGTCGTGCAGCTCCCGCGGGCGGCCCACGGCCCAGTAGGCGTCGGTGGACAGCCAGTGATGGACCAGGCCGGCGTCCAGGCGGGCCGGGTCGGTGGAGATCTCGTAGCCGTCGAGGGCAGGGGCGTTCATGCCGGGAGGTTCGCAGAACGGCGGGGCGGCGTCGAACCGGTGGGCGAGCGGGATCCCCTCGGTGCCGCCCCGCGCTCCGTGGACGGCCCGGCTCGGCGGCGCTGGCGTACCTCGCCCCTCCCCGCCCTCAGCTCACCTCCACCCCCAGCTCCGCACACGCCGCACGGAGCCTGCGCACGCCCTCGGCGATCTCGCCGGTGCCGGACGCCGCCGCGAAGCTCAGCCGCAGATACGCGCCCGGCGGCTCGGCGGCGAAATACGGGCGGCCGGCCGCGACCGCGACCCCCGCCCGCAGCGCCGCACCGGTCAGCGCCGCCTCGTCGGTGCCGTCCGGCAGCCGCAGCCAGAGGTGGAAGCCGCCCGGCGGGACGTACACACCACCGGGCGCGGGGTCGTGACCCGGCGCCGGGCGGTGCCGGGTGAACGCGGGCAGCTGCCGGTGCAGGGCGGCGGTCAGGGCGTCGCGGCGGGCGGTCAACTCACCGGCGATCAGCCGCAGATGACGGGGCCAGGCGGGCGAGCCGACGAGTTCCAGGGCGGCTTCCTGGAGCGGCCGGGGCACGAAGAAGCTGTCGACGACCTGGATGGCGCGCAACCGGTCGAGCACCGGGCCGCGGGCGGCCAGGGCCCCCACCCGCAGATTGGGCGAACTGGCCTTGGTGAGCGAGCGGACGTGGACGACGGTGCCGTCCTGGTCGTCCGCCATCAGGGTCGGCGGGAGCGCGGGGGCGTCGGCGTGTGCCAGCAGCCGCGCGAAGTCGTCCTCGATCACGAAGGCGCCGGCCGCACGGACCACCCGCAGCACCTCGCGGCGCCGCTCGGCGGCGAGCACCGCGCCGGTCGGGTTCTGGAACAGCGGCTGGCAGACGAAGAGCCGGGCCCCACTGGCGCGGAAGGCCTCGGCGAGCAGATCCGTACGGACCCCGTCCTCATCGATCGGTACGGGCACCGGCCGCAGCCCCGAGGCGCGGGCGACGGCCAGCACGCCCGGGTAGGTCGGGGACTCGACGAGCACCGGGGCGCCGGGCGCGGCGAGCGCGCGCAGCGCCGCGGTCAGCGCGCTCTGACCGCCCCCGGTGATCAGCACGTCATTGGCGCCGAGCGGGCCGCCGGCGCCGGCGATCTCCCGGGCGAACCAGGCCCGCAGCTCCGGCACCCCGCCGACCGGCGGGCGTCCCCAGGCGCCCGGCCGCCGGCCGGCCCGGGCGAGTGCGGCGGCCAGGGCGCGTTCAGGCTGCAGATCGGCGTGCAGGTAGCCGCCGTCGAACTCGATGACGCCGGGGGCCGGGGTGGCGAGGGTGGCCAGCACGCCGGTGGCGTCCACGCTGCGCGGCACCTGATCGCCGGCCGGCTCCGCGCTCAGCGCGATCTCCTGCCAGGAGGTGTCGATGGGACGCGGCGCCTCGCCCCGCGGTTCGGCCCGGAAGGCCCCGGCGCCGGGCCGGGTGACGACCAGGCCCTCCGCCGCCAGCTGGGCGAGCGCCCGGGACACGGTCACCGGGCTGACCCGGTGCCGTTCGACGAGGGCACGACTGGACGGCAGCTTCTCTCCTGGAGAGTAGCGGTCCAGCTCTTTACGGAGGATAGCGGCCAGCTCGGCACCACTGCTACGCTCTTGCATGAAGCACAACGATAGCGCTATCGCCACCGTAGGAATAGCGGTCAGCACCCCTGCCGCCGGTGATCCGGACACCGCGACGACCGCCGCCGAGGAGCCGGGCACCCCGAAGGCCGCCGTCAAGGGGCCGGGCCTCCCGAAGCCCACCACCACCGCCCACGTCGGCCGCGGCCTGCTGCTCGCCGTCCTCGGCGTCGCCGCCTTCTCTCTCACCTTCCCTGCTACCGCCTGGGGACTGGAGGGCATGGGCCCGTGGACGGTGGTGATGCTGCGCAGCGTGCTGGCCACCGTCCCGGCCGGCGCCGCACTCCTCGCGCTGCGGGTACGCCCGCCGGGGCGGCGCCACTGGGCGGGCATCGCGGTGGTCGCGGGCGGCGTCGTGCTCGGCTTCCCGCTGCTGACCACCCTGGCCCTGGAGACGTCCACCACCTCGCACGCCGCCGTCGTGGTCGGTCTGCTGCCGCTGGCCACCGCCGCCTGCTCGGCCGTACGGACCGGCGCCCGGCCCTCCCGTACGTTCTGGATCGCCTCGCTGGTCGGCGCCGTCGTCGTCATCGGCTTTGCGGTGCAGCAGAGCGGCGGGATGCCGAACCGCAGCGATCTGCTGCTGTTCGTCGCGCTGCTGGTCTGCGCGGCCGGCTACACCGAGGGCGGCCGGCTGGCCCGCCACATGCCGGGCTGGCAGGTGATCGGCTGGGCGCTGGTGCTGGCGCTGCCCGTGACCGTGGCGGGCGCGGCGCTGGCGCTGTCCGCCGAGCCGCTGGAGCTGACGGCGCGCTCGGTCGCCGGGGTGCTGTGGCTGGCGGTCGGCTCGCAGTTCCTCGGGATGGTCGCCTGGTACCGCGGGATGGCCGTGATCGGCATCGCCCGGGCGAGCCAGCTGCAGCTCGCCCAGCCGCTGCTGACCCTGCTGTGGTCGGTGCTGCTGCTCGGCGAGCGCCTGCCACCGGCCGCGCCCGCCACGGCGCTGGCCGTCCTGGCGTGCATCGCGGTCACCCAGCGGGCCCGGGGGTGACAGACGGGCCGCCGGGGCGGGCTGCCGGGCGGGACCGTGGGCACGGGCCGCCGACGGCCCCCGGGACGGAACAACCCGGCACTTCCCGGGTGCGTCGGGCCGCTGCGGACGTAAACTTGCGGCGATGGCAGATAGCGCCGTCCGGGTCACGACAGGCCCGTAAACCGTTGAAACCGTTGGCCGTTCAACCGTTGGCCGGCGCACCGTCGGCCGCACCGGTCACACGGCCGCCCCAGACGGGGAGGAGCCCTGATGCACGCGAACAGGGGCGACCGGCTGGTGGTGCACGGCAGGACCGTCGGGCATCACGACCGGGTCGTCGAGATCATCGAGGTAATCGGCACGAACGGCGATCCGCCCTACCGTGTCCGCGGCGAGGACGGGCATGAGGCGATCATGTCCCCCGGCCCCGACTCCGTCGTCCGGCACGTCAAGGCCACCGACACCGAATCCGGCCGCTGACCCGGTCCCGTACGCGGACCACCGAAACGTCGGCCGCGCGGCCACGGTCCGTGCGGCCGATCCGTGCGACGGCCCCGGAGGCCTTAGGCCCGTGCCGCGCTGGCGTAGTGGTCGCGTACGACCCGCGCCATGGCGCCGGACGGGTCCTTGGCGACCACCTTCGCCGAGAAGTACACATGGCCACCGACCTGCGGATAGCCGCGGGCGAAGGTGAGATGGCGAGAGATCTCGGCGGGGTCCTTCCAGGCGACGGGCTCCGTCCCGCCCGCCTTGTAGAGCGCCTCGCCGATGTAGAGGTCGACCCCCGTGCCGTCGACGGTCCGCGCCCACCAGGGCACGAGTTCGGCGTAGTCGGCGGCCTTGGTGCCCAGCGGCCAGTAGACCTGCGGCACGATGTAGTCCAGCCAGCCCTCGCGCACCCAGCGGCGGGTGTCGGCGTACAGATCGTCGTAGGTCTGCACCCCCGCCTGGGTACGGGAGCCCTGCGGGTCGGTGGCGTGGTTGCGCCAGACCGCGAACGGGCTGACCCCGAACCGCACCCGGCGCCCGCGGCGCTCGCCCTCGTCGCGGAGCTTGCCCGCCATCTCGTGGACCAGCCGGTTGATGTTGTCCCGCCGCCAGGCGTCCCGGCTCTCGGAGTCGCTGCCGTACTCCTGGAACGCCGCGTCGTCGTCCAGGTGCCGGCCGGCGACCGGATACGGATAGAAGTAGTCGTCGAAGTGCACCCCGTCGACGGGGTAGCGCCGCACCGCGTCGAGCATCGCGTCCTGGACGAAGGCGCGGACCTCCGGCAGCCCGGGGTTGTAGTAGAGCTTGCCGCCGTACGACAGGACCCACTTCGGGTGCCGGCGGGCGGGGTGGTTCGCGACGAGCCGGCCGGGGTCGTCGTGGTTGGCGATCCGATAGGGGTTGCACCAGGCGTGCAGTTCCAGATCGCGCCGGTGCGCCTCGCGGACCGCGAAGTCGAGCGGGTCCCAGCCCGGGTCGCGGCCCTGCTGCCCGGTCAGATACTGCGCCCACGGCTCGTACGGGGAGGGCCACAGGGCGTCCGCGGTCGATCGCACCTGGAAGAACACGGTGTTGAGCTTGCGTGCGACGGCGGTGTCGAGGAGGCCGCGCAGTTCCCGCTGCTGCTCGGCCGGCGTGAGCCTTGCGCTGGAGGGCCAGTCGAGGTTGGCGACGGTCGCCAGCCACATGCCGCGCATCTCGCGCCGCGCCGCGCCGGCCGCGGGCGCCGCCGCCCCCGCGGTGAGCAGGGAGGAGGCCGCACCCAGTGCGGTCACCGCGAACCCTCGTCGTGTCATCCGTCTCATCAAAAGTCCCCAAGTGTCTGGTTCGTACCGTCTTGAGGGCTCAGAATGCCCGCCCCGGCGCCGGTAGCACAGCACCTCGCGGAGTAACGTCGGGGCCGAAAGCGGGCGTCGCACCTTACGGCGCACCGCCGGTTTCCGAAGATCAGCGAAAGGCACGAGGTGACGGACACATTTGCCGACATTGCACGCGTCGGAGTGGTCGGCTGCGGCCAGATGGGCGCAGGCATCGCCGAGGTGTGCGCCCGCGCCGGGCTGGACGTCATGGTCGCCGAGACCACCGGCGAAGCACTGGAGCTGGGGCGCACCCGCCTGACCAACTCTCTCGGCAAGGCCGCCGAGCGCGGCAAGATCACCACCGCGGAGCGCGACGAGACGCTCGGCCGGCTCAGCTTCACCACCGACCTCGGCGAATTCGCCGACCGTGACCTCGTCATCGAGGCCGTGGTGGAGAACGAGCAGGTCAAGACCGAGATCTTCCAGATCCTCGACCAGGTGATCACCCGGCCGGACGCCATCCTGGCCTCCAACACCTCCTCGATCCCCCTGGTGAAGCTGGCGGTCGCCACCTCCCGCCCCGACCAGGTCATCGGGATCCACTTCTTCAACCCGGCGCCGGTTCAGAAGCTGGTCGAGCTGATCCCCGCGCTGACCACCGGCGAGGAGACCATCAAGCGCGCCGAGGCGCTGGTCCAGGACGTCCTGGGCAAGCACGCGATCCGCGCCCAGGACCGCTCGGGCTTCGTCGTCAACGCCCTGCTCATCCCGTATCTGCTCTCCGCGATCCGGATGTTCGAGTCGGGCATCGCCAGCCGCGAGGACATCGACAACGGCATGGAGATGGGCTGCGCCCACCCGATGGGCCCGCTCAAGCTGACCGACCTCATCGGCCTGGACACCGTGGCCTCGGTCGCCGCCTCCATGTACGAGGAGTACAAGGAGCCCCTGTACGCCGCTCCCCCGCTGCTCGCCCGGATGGTCGACGCGGGCCGGCTGGGCCGGAAGTCCGGTTCGGGCTTCTACTCGTACTGAGCCCGAGAGGCGTCCGCCCGCCGCTCGGGGGAAAACCGGCGGGCGGACCCCGGGCCGGCGGGCGCCCGTCCGCCGGCGTCGGCCCCCGTGGCACCTTCGAGTGAACTCCCCCGCGGGCGCGAGCGGGAGCGTGTGAACCGCCCCGGTCGGGGTGCGCGATTCACACCCCGTACGAACGCGCCGCACCGCCCGTCACCCCGTGTCATTTCGCACGGGGTGTGAAACATGGACCAGCATCTCCCCGCCACACACGCTCCCGCCCGTCGCCGCAGCGCAGTTGACTGGTAGCCGTATGGACTACGAACTCGCGACACGAAGGAATGAGGAGCGGACCGTGACCGCCCACCCCCGAACCGACCCGGTGATCGCCGACTTAGCCGAGTTGAGACGTCTGCACGACGTCGGCATCACCCGGGTCGACGGTCAACTCGCGCTGCTGGCCCAGCGCTCCGAGCAGCAGACGCGTGACGCGGACGAACTGCAGGTCCGCGTCACGCAGTTGGAGAGCGCCCGCTGGCCACTGCCCTCGCTCGCCGCGCTCACGGGGCTCGCGGCGCTGGCGGTGGCGGTGTGGCAGGCCACGGGCCGGTGACCGCCGGCCGCGGGTCACCGGCCGGTACCGGTCAGCCCAACCGGATGTGATGCAGCATCAGCAATGCGGCGGCCATGTTGGCGGCCGGCACCTCCCCTCGCGCCACCATGTCGGGCACCAGCTTCAACGACACCCACTCCCGCCGCTCGGACTCGAACCCGTCCTGGGCCGGACCGGTGTACTCGGCCCGGTCGGACCAGTAGATGTGGTGCCGCGCGTCGGTGAGGCCGTTGGACGGCTCCACCGTGAGGAGATGGTGGAGGGGCCCCGGGCGCCACCCGGTTTCCTCCTCCATCTCCCGGGCGGCCGCCGCCGCGATGTCCTCGCCGTCCTCGACGACCCCGGCGGCCAGCTCCCAGCCCCAGGTGTCGGTGATGAAACGGTGCCGCCACAGCAGCAGCACCTCGTTGGCCTCGTTGACCACGGTGGCCACGGCGACGGGCCGCATCCGGATCAGATAGTGATCCAGATGACGGCCGTCCGGCAGCTCCACATCGGCCAGTTGGACCCGGAACCAGGGATTCGCATAGACGGGCTTTTCGCTGAGCATGTTCCAACGCACGTAACTGCCACCTTCCGCTGTTTGGCCGGCAAGGTGACACGAGCCCGGTCACAGCGGAACGCGCAGCACCTCGTCGATGAGATCGGCAGCCTCGTCCGTCGCGGAGCTCCCGGTCCTGGCCAGATGCTCGCGCACCGCCCGCAGCCGGTCCCGCAGCCGTTGCGACTCCATACCCCGAGCCTGCTCCGTCATCTGCGCGGCATCGGCCACGGCCCGGTCCGCATCGCCTTGGCGCAGCTCGATATGGGTGAGCATGGCCAGCCGGTGGACCCGGCCGCGGTCGTGTGCGGGGGTGTCGACGGCGGCGTCCGCCTGCTCCCGGGCGGCCCGCAGGTCCCCGAGGCTCAGCAGCGCCTCCGCCACCTGTACGTTCACCAGGCCGGGCTGGACATAGCCCGTCTCGGCCGGCTCCTGCCCGGGCCGGATGCGCTCCGCGGCCGCCTCCGCACGCCGGATGCACGACAGCGCGCTGACGCCGTCGCCGAGCCGGGCGTAGGACTTGGCCTGCATCGCGTAGAGGTCCGCGGCGAGCGCCGGGGTGATCTGCGGGCCCGCGGCCCGCAGCGCCGCCTCCGCGAAGGCGACCGCCTGGCGGTATTCCCGTACGAAGAGGGACTGGTTGACCAGCAGCGCGATGACATACGCGCCGAGGCCGCGGTCCCCGCTGGCCTTGGCCAGCCGCAGCGCCTGATGGAAGTAGCGCTGGGCCAGCCCGAGCGAGTCCGAGTCGTACGCACAGATGCCGGCGACCGCGACCAGTCCGCCGGTCGCCCGGTGGAGCTGACGCCCCGTCGCATCGCTGTAGCTGCCCCGCAGCAGCGGCGCCGCCTCGGCGTTGAGGAATCCCACGATGCGTGCTCTGGTAGCGATACCACCCGCCTTCCGGTACATCGTCTCGTAGTGCGTCCGCGCGGCGCGCAGCATCTCGATGTCGGCCATGCCGACGCGCGTCAGCCCGTCGCGGGACACATCGGAGTCCTCGGGAGGGTTCTCCCACTCCCACACGGGGATGACCGCCGAGGTACCGGTCAGCGCGGGCGCGTCGAGGATGTGCGGCCGCTGCTGCTCGTCGGACCGCCACAGCGCGGTGGCCCGCTCGACGAATCCGGAGAGCGGGGTGTCCGTGCTGCGCCGGTCACCCGGTCCGCTCAGCCCGATGTCGTCCAGCCCGACCGGGCGGTGCAGCCGTTCGCCGAGGATCTCGCAGATGAGGTCCGGCACCTGCCCGCGCGGCCGCTGGCCCTTCAACCACCGGGCCACCGCGGTGTGTTCGTAGCGCAGCGCCAGGCCGCGACACCGGCCGAGCTGGTTGATGCGCGCGGCGAGCCCGGCGTGCGAGATGCCGGACTCGTCGAGAATCGCGTCGAGCAGGGTGTTGGGCTCCATACCGGCCTCCTGGTGAGCCGGGCCCGCCCACGGGCCATCAGCTCATGGCCTTGTCGACTTCACCACTCCGTCAGTTGAGCGTAGTGAAGCGCCCCTCACACGGGGTGTGAAGGGTGACGGCGACTCAACTCGGCCCGCAGCCCCGCAGTATGTACGCGAACACCGCGTCGAAGCCGGAGGTGGCCTCCTCCGCGGAGAGCACGCCGCTCACCGCGAAGCTGGCGAAGCCGTGCAGGGTGGTGAACACCGGCATCGCGATGCTGTCGACGGGCCCCTCCCGTACCTCACCGCTGCGCTGGCCCTCCGCGACCAGCTCCCCCGCCATCGCGCCCAGCCGCTGGCCGGCCGCGATCAGCGCCTCGGACGCCGCCGGACCGTGCTTGATCGTGTACATCAGGTCGAGCAGCTCGGCGTTGGCGCGGGCGAAGTCCACATAGGCGCGGACGAACCCGCGGAGCCGGTCGGTGAATGCCTCGCCCGCGGCGTCCCGGGACGCGCTCAGGGCCTCGTCCAGCCGCTCGAAACCGGCCAGCGCCAGCGCGTCGAGCAGCGCCTGCTTGTCCTTGAAGTGCCGGCTCGGCGCGGCGTGGCTGACGCCGAGGTCGCGGGCCAGTTCCCGCAGGGACAGTGCGCCCGGCCCCTTCTCGCGGAGCGTCTGCTCGGCGCGGGTGAGCAGCGCGGCGCGCAGGTCTCCGTGGTGGTAACGACGAGTGTGCATGCCGGCCATCCTATCTCCCATGTATTCACTGGCTACATTGTTGGCATTGACAGCATTGTTGGCGTTGCCTACATTGGCGCCATGGCTCACACCCCGAAATGGAACTCCACCGACCTTCCCGACCAGACCGGCCGCACCGCCGTGGTGACCGGCGCCAACAGCGGACTCGGCCTCGCCACCGTCGATGCCCTCGCCCGGGCGGGTGCCCATGTGGTGCTCGCCGTACGGGACCCCGGGCGCGGCGAGGCCGCGGCGGACACCGTGCGGGGCGCCCGGGGCAGCGTCGAGGTCCGCCGCCTCGACCTGGCCGACCTCGCCTCCGTGCGCGCCTTCGCCGCCGACTGGCAGGACCCGCTCGATCTGCTGATCAACAACGCCGGGGTCATGAACATCCCCGAGTCCCGGACCAAGGACGGCTTCGAGACGCAGTTCGGCACCAACCACCTCGGCCACTTCGCGCTGACCAACCTGCTCCTGCCGTACGTCACCGACCGCGTGGTGACCGTGGCGTCCGGGGCCCACCGGCTGCCCGGCAACCGCATCCACTTCGACAACCTGAACCTCACCGGCGCGTACCGCCCCGTCACCGCCTACAGCCAGTCCAAGCTGGCCAACCTGCTGTTCACCCTGGAACTGCAACGCCGCCTCACCGCCGCGGGATCGCCGGTGCGCGCCCTGGCCGCACACCCGGGCTGGGCCGCCACCAACCTGCAGGGCGCCGACGCCAGCCCGCTGCGGCGCGCGGTGATGCAACTGGGCAACCGCGTGGTCGCCCAGGACAACAGGGCCGGTGCACTCCCCACCCTCTACGCCGCCACGCAGGACCTGCCCGGTGCCTCCTATCTCGGCCCCGACGGGCTCGGCGAGATGCGCGGCGCACCGGCGATGGTCGGCAGGACGGCCGCCGCCAGCGACCCGGAGAGCGCCGGCCGGCTGTGGCAGGCGTCCGAGCGGCTGACCGGTGTCACCTTCCCGCCGCTGGGCGGCCGGCAGGTCAGCGCGGAAGCCGCGCGCTAGGAGGCGTGGTGCCGGCCGACCGCGCCGGCACCCGCACCCGGTCGTTGCTCAGCATCACCAGCGCCACGTCGTCGGTGAGGCGCCCGCCCGCATGCCGCAGCAGCGCCTCCCGCACCTCCCCGACCACCCCCGCCGGCGAGGGGCCGCACGGCGCCGCGGCCGCCTCGACACTGCTGCGCAGCTCCTGCGCCAGCGGAAAGAACTCCCCCGCCGCGTCCCGCGCATCGGCCGCCCCGTCGGTGTGCAGAAACAACCCCTCGCCGGGCCGCAGCCGCCCGCACCGCACCGCGGACAGCTCCTCGGGCAGCGGAAACAGCCCCAGCGGCGGCATCGGCTCGGCCGGCGCGACCGGGGCGACCGCCTGGCAGGCGACGCGGTACGGCCACGGATGCCCGCAGTTCAGCGCAGTGACGGAGCCGTCCCGCGCCACCTGAAGCAGCAGCAGGGTCACGAACTCCTCCGCGAGCCGGCCCACCGACTCCCCGCCGCCCGGCGGCTGCCCCTCCCCCGCCCGCTCGCGCAGATGCCGCTGGTGCGACCGCTCCAACCGCCGCAGCACATCGCCGAGTTCGGGCTCGTCGTGCACCACTTCGCGAAAGCTGCCGAGCATCGCGGCGACCGTGCCTATGGCCTCCAGCCCGTGCCCGCGCACATCCCCGATCACCGCCCGTACGCCATGGCGGGTCCCCACGACCTCGTACAGATCACCGCCGACCTCGGCCCCCTCGCTCGCGGAGAGATGGTCGGCCGCCAGCAGCACCCCGTCGATCCGCCGCGGCAGCGGCCGCAGCACCACCCGCTGGGCGGCGACCGCGACCTCCCGGGTCCGCTCCAGCTCCCGTACCAGCCGCAGCCGCCGGCCGGCCGTCAGATAGCTGGCGCCGATCACCGCGAGGATCGCGCCGCAGGTCACCATGCGCGTGCCCAGCCCGGCCCCGGCCTCGACGCCGCCGAACGGCACCAGCGCGAGCAGGGCGCACACGCCGCCGAGCAGGACGCACTGCCGGCGGCCGGTGCCCGCGCAGGCGATGGCCGGCGCGGCCGCGAGGAGTTGCAGCAGCTGACCGCTGGTCGGGCGGCACAGCTCCCAGGCCACCACACCGAGCACCCAGAGGCCGGGCAGGACGAAGACGAAGGCGCGCCGGGCGCGTGCCGCACCGGCGCGCACTCCGCCCCTCGCCCAGGTTCGGATCATGCCGATGGTCCCCCTAGCCGGTGGTCCCCTAGCAGGCGTTGAGCGGGTTGGTGCGGCCCGCTGCCGCGGTCACGCGGGCCGCCCGGACCCGACCGATTCTGGCGACGTTCCGTGTCCACCCGACGACGATGCGTACATAATCACCCGATTGGGTGATCGTGTACGGATCTGATGGTCTCCCCGGGGCGGAGTGCTCTGCCCCTGCCTCCCCACGGCCGTCTTCCCCACCCCGGGTACGCCCCACCGGCCGCGCAGGACCCACCCGTCGCACACCGCACATGCCGAGGGCGCAGACGGCCATACCGTCTGCGCCCTCAGCCTTCAGCACGCCGTTGCGGCGGTCGCGGGCAGCGCCCACGCTCAGCCGCGCAGCACCGCCCCGGTCCGCTCCACGGCCGTCGCGACCGCCGCGTCACGGGCCGCCGAGGCCTCCTCCGCGGTCAGCGTCCGGTCGGCGGCACGGAAGCGCAGCGCGTACGCCAGCGACTTCTTGCCCGCACCGAGCTGCTCACCGGTGAAGACGTCGAACAGCCGGAGCGACTCCAGCAGTTCACCCGCACCCTCGCGCAGCGCGCTCTCGACCTCCGCCGCGGGGACGGAGTCGTCGACCACCAGCGCGACATCCTGGGTCGCGACCGGGAAGGCCGAGATCTTCGGGGCGCGCAGCGGGCCGGTGCCGGCCCGCTCCAGACGGTCCAGGTCGATCTCCATCGCGCACGTACGCTCCGGCAGGGACATCGCCTTGGTGACCCGCGGGTGCAGCTCACCGGCGTTGCCGACGAGGACCTCCTCGCCGTCGACGAGGGCGAGCAGCGCGGCACAGCGGCCCGGGTGGAACGGGGCGTGCTGGTCCTGACGGACGATCAGCTCGACGCCCGCCTCCCGCGCGACCGTGCGGCCCGCCTCGATGGCGTCCGCCCAGTTCGCGGGGCGTCCCTCGCCCCACCAGCCGGCCTGCTCCCGGCCCCCGGCGAGGACCACGGCGGCGCGCCGCGGCTGCTGCGGCAGCGAGGCGTCCAGCGAGGCGATCTCGTCGTCGGTCGGCCGGCGGTCGACCACCAGCCGGCTGGCCGGCTTCTCGTCACCACTCGCCCGGAAGACCGGGCCGGTCTCGAAGAGCGCGAGATCGTGCGTGCCGCGGCCGTAGTTGCGGCGCAGCGCGCCGAGCAGCCCCGGGACCAGCGTCGTACGGAGGTCGGGCTCCTCGTCGGAGAGCGGGTTGACGAGGGTGACCGCCGCGCGCCGCGGGTCGTCCTGCTCGATGCCGAGCTGGTCGAGCACGTGCGAGCCGGTGAACGGGTAGTTCAGGGCCTCGACATAGCCCGCACCGGCCAGCGCCCGGCCGACCCGGCGGTGCAGCCGCTGACGCTCGGTCAGCCCGCGGCCGGCCGGCGGCAGCGGGAGGGTGGAGGGCAGGTTCTCGTAGCCCTCCAGCCGGATGACCTCTTCGGCCAGGTCGTTCGGCTCACTGAGGTCGGGCCGCCAGGACGGCACGGTCACGACCAGCTCGTCCTGGCCGTAGACATCGCACCCGACCTGCTGCAGTCGGCGGACGACGGTCTCCCGGCCGTAGGCGACACCGGCGACCTTGTCCGGGTGGTCGGCGGAGACGGTGATCGTGCGCGGCCCGCTGGGCGTGACGATCTCCGTGACGCCTTCCTCCGCGGTACCGCCCGCGAGCAGCACCAGCAGGTCGACGGCCCGCTGGGCCGCGGCGGACGCGGCCTCCGGGTCGACGCCGCGCTCGAAGCGCTTGGCGGCCTCCGAGGACAGCTTGTGCCGGCGGGCCGTACGGGCGATGGAGAGCGCGTCGAAGTGCGCGGCCTCGATCACGACATCGGTGGTGCCGCGCAGCCGCCCGGTCTCGGGGTCGGCGGCCGCGGCCGCGATCTCGGTGTTCGCACCGCCCATGACACCTGCGAGCCCGATCGGGCCGCGGTCGTCGGTGATGACCAGATCCGCCGCGTCCAGCACCCGCTTGGTGCCGTCGAGGGTGGTCAGCTGCTCGCCCGGGGTCGCCCGCCGGACACCGATCGGGCCGGACACCGTGGTCCGGTCGTAGGCGTGCAGCGGCTGGCCGAGCTCCAGCATCACGTAGTTGGTGATGTCGACGGCCAGCGAGACCGGGCGCATCCCGGCCTTCTGCAGCCGGCGCTGCAACCAGAGCGGGGTGCGCGCCTCGGGCTCCAGGCCGGCGACCGTACGGGCGGTGAAGCGGCCGCAGCCCATCGGGTCGGAGACCTGGACGGGGTAGCCGCCGGCGTTCGGCGGCGGGACGTCGAGCAGCGCCGGGTCGCGCAGCGGCAGACCGTAGGCGGTGGCGGTCTCGCGGGCGACACCGCGCATCGACAGGCAGTAGCCGCGGTCCGGGGTGACCGCGATGTCCAGCACCTCGTCGACGAGCTCCAGCAGCGCGATGGCGTCGGTGCCGACCTCGTACTCGGGCGGCAGCACGATGATGCCGTGCGTGCCGTCGTCGCCCATGCCCAGCTCGTCGCCGGAGCAGATCATGCCGTGCGAGGTCTTGCCGTACGTCTTGCGCGCGGCGATCTTGAAGTCGCCGGGCAGCACGGCGCCGGGGAGGACCACCACGACCTTGTCGCCGACGGAGAAGTTCCGCGCGCCACAGACGATTTCCTGCGGCTCGCCGGTGCCGTTGGCCTGGCCGACGTCGACCGTGCAGAAGCGGATCGGCTTCTTGAAGCCCTCCAGCTCCTCGATGGTCAGCACCTGGCCGACGACGAGCGGGCCCTTGAGGCCCTCGCCGAGGCGCTCGACGGTCTCGACCTCCAGGCCGACCGCGATGAGCTTTTCCTGTACGTCACGACCGGTTGCCGTGGCCGGCAGGTCGACGTACTCCCGCAGCCAAGAAAGCGGGACCCGCATCAGATCTCCATCCCGAACGGCCGGGTGAACCGGACGTCGCCTTCGAACATGTCACGCATGTCTTCCACGTTGTGCCGGAACATCAGCATCCGGTCGATGCCGAACCCGAAGGCGAAGCCGCTGTACTTCTCGGGGTCGACGCCGCAGGCGATGAGCACCTTGGGGTTGACCATTCCGCAGCCGCCCAGCTCGATCCAGCCCTCGCTGGAGCAGGTACGGCAGGGACGGTCGGGGTTGCCCACGGACTCGCCACGGCAGACGTAGCAGACCATGTCCATCTCGGCGGACGGCTCGGTGAACGGGAAGTAGTTCGGCCGCAGCCGGGTCTTCATGTCCGGGCCGAAGAGCGCCCGGACCATGTGGTCGAGCGTGCCCTTGAGGTCGGCCATGGTCAGGCCCTCGTCGACGGCGAGCAGCTCGATCTGGTGGAAGACCGGGGAGTGCGTGGCGTCCAGCTCGTCGGTGCGGTAGACCCGCCCCGGGCAGACGACGTACACCGGCGGCTCGCGGTCGACGAGCGTCCGGGCCTGGACCGGCGAGGTGTGGGTGCGCAGCACGACGCCGCTCTCATCGCCCTCGGTGCCGTTGCCCTGGACGAAGAAGGTGTCCTGCATCTGGCGCGCCGGGTGGTCGGGCACGAAGTTCAGGGCGTCGAAGTTGAACCACTCCGCCTCGACCTCGGGGCCCTCGGCTACCTCATAGCCCATCGCCACGAAGACGTCCGCGACCCGCTCCATGAAGGTGGTCAGCGGGTGCCGGGCGCCGGCCGGGGTGCGGTCGTAGGGCAGCGTGACGTCCACGGCCTCCTCGACCAGCACGCGCGCGTCGCGCTCCGCCTCCAGCTCCTCCTGGCGGGCCTTGAGCGCCTGGTTCACGCGGCCGCGGGCCTGGCCGACGCGCTTGCCGGCGTCCGCCTTGGCGTGCGGCGGCAGGGCGCCGATCTCGCGGTTGGCGAGCGCGAGCGGCGAGCGGTCGCCGGTGTGCGCGACCTTCACCTCACGCAGCGCCTCCAGATCGTCCGCGGCGGCGATGGCGGCCAGCGCCTCGTCCAGCCGGGCGGCGATCTCTTCCGGTTTCAGGGCTTCGACCTCGACAGGGTCGTACGACTTATTGGGTGCGGACATCTCTTCCCGTGCTTCCGGTGGACTGGCTTGGCTTGGCTCGCTTCGCCTCGGCTCTTCGTTCACAAACGTCGATGACCAGACGTCGCTCGGAGACGTCGGATGCCGAGCCCGCGCGGTGCCCGCGATGCCTGTGCGCCAAAGGTGCCAAAGGTCAAGTCTAAGGGGGACGGGCCACGCGGCAGGCCCGAGCCCCTGCGGGGCGCCCGGCGCGGGTCCTCAGGCCAGGAAGGCCGGGGCCGCGACGGGCAGACTGAATCGGAACTGCGCGCCGCCGGCCGGCGCCCGGCCGACCGTGATCGTCCCGCCGTGGGCCTCGACGATGCCCTTGACGATATAGAGGCCCAGGCCGGTGCCGCCGCGCTTGCTGCCCCGCCAGAAGCGGGTGAAGACGCGGCTCATCGACTCCTCGGGGATGCCGGGGCCCTCATCGCTCACGGTGACGCTCGTCCCCTCCGTGCTGGTCGCGTCCGATACCGGTCCGACCTCGATGGTGACGGTCCCCTCGCCGTGGCGCACCGCATTTTCCAGCAGGTTGCCCAGCACCTGGTCGACCTTGTCCGGGTCCGCCCACAAATCGGGCAGCGGTTCCAGCATCCGGATCAGGAAGCGGTCGGGCCGCTGGCCGGCGGTGGTCTGCGCCTGGACGTTCCGGCGGACCGCGGCGCTCATGTCGACCCGCTGCCGGCGCACCTCCAGCCGCCCGGAGTCGATCCGGGAGATGTCCAGCAGCTCGGCGATCAGCCGGGTGACGCGGTTGGCGTCGGCGTCCACCGTCTCCAGCATCAGCCGCTTCTGGTCGTCGGTGAAGCGTTCCCACTTCTGGAGGAGGGTGGCAGTGAACCCCTTGACGGAGGTCAGCGGCGAGCGGAGCTCATGGGCGACGGTGGCGATCAGCTCGGCGTGGCTGAGCTCCGTACGGCGCCGCGCCTCGGTGCCGCGCAGCGCGATCACCAGCCGCTGGACGGGGCCGGTCGGCCCGCTGCGGACGTAGCGGGCCGAGACCAGCACCTCGCGGCCGCCGAGCAGCAGATTGCGCTCCGGCTGGCCGCGGCGGATGGCCGGCCCGCCGTAGGGGTCGGTGAGCCGCCACCAGCGGCGGCCCTCGATGTCCTGCAGCGGCAGGGCGTGTTCGAGGGGGTGGCCGAGCGCGTCCTCGGGGGCGATGCCGGTGATCCTGGCCGCCGCGGCGTTGAAGCAGATCACCCGGCCTGTCTCATCGGCGACCACCAGGCCGTCGGGCAGATCGTCGGGGTCCAGCCCGAGACCGGTCCCCGGGGCGTCCGCTGCTCCGGCCGTGGCGGGCGACGGCTCGCGCGGCGGTCCGCCGGACGGCCTGCCGCCGGCAGTGGCTGTGGTGCCGGAAGTCCTCACACTCATCCCCGTTACCCCCTTCCGGGCCCCCGGGCACGCAAGCCTACTAGCTCACACCACCCGTGCCGCGAGGATCCGGACTACGCCCCTCAGGCGGGTGACACCGCACGGCATCCGCCGGTGCCGCGCTGGGCGCGGGCGGAGGCGTAGAGGCAGACCGCGGCGGCCGTCGCGAGGTTGAGGCTCTCGGCCCTGCCGTGGATCGGTACGCGCACGACGGCGTCGGCCAGCGCCCGGGTCTCCTCCGGCAGCCCCCAGGCCTCGTTGCCGAACACCCAGGCGGTGGGCCCGCCCATGGAGCCGGCGTCCAGTTCGGCGTCCAGGTCACGGTCGCCCGCCCCGTCGGCGGCGAGGATCCGCACCTCGGCGTTCCGCAGTCCCTCCACCACCCGCTCGACCGGTACGCCCACCGCGACCGGGAGGTGGAAGAGCGAACCGACCGACGCCCGCACCGACTTGGGGTTGTACAGGTCCACGGAGGCGTCGGTGAGCACCACCGCGTCCGCACCGGCGGCGTCCGCGCAGCGCAGCACCGTGCCGGCGTTGCCGGGGTCCCGGACGTGGGCGAGCACCGCGATCAACTGCGGGCGGGCGGCGAGGATCTCCTCGAACGGCGAGTCCAGGAAGTGGCAGACGCCGAGCAGGCCCTGCGGGGTGACGGTCTGGGAGATGTCGGCGATGGTCCGGTCGTCGGCGAGGTGCACCCGCACCCCGGCCGCGCGGGCCGCCTCGACGATCTCGGTGTGCCGCTCGGCGGCCTCGACGGTGGCGAACAGCTCGATCAGGGTGGGCACCCCGTCCGTGCGGTGCGCGATGGCCTCCCGTACGGCCTGCGGCCCCTCGGCGATGAACCGGCGCTCCTTGCCGCGGAAGGCGCGGCGGGCCAGCCGCCGGGCGGCGGTGACACGCGGGGAACGCGGGGAGATCAGCTCGGGGGTGCCCATGGGCGGCGGCTCGCTTCTGTTGTTTCGGTGCGTGGGGCCCGGACCGGGCGGGATCCGGTCCGGAAAAGCGGCGGACCCGCAGGCCGGGGCCTGCGGGTCCGCGTCACAACGTCGTCAGGCTGAGGTTCAGGCAGCCTTCGGGGCGTTGACGTCGCTCGGAAGCGCCTTCTGGGCGACCTCGACGAGCGCGGCGAACGCGTTGGCGTCCGTCACCGCGAGGTCGGCCAGGATCTTGCGGTCCACCTCGATGTTGGCGGCCTTCAGACCCTGGATGAAGCGGTTGTAGGTCATGCCGTTGGCGCGGGCAGCGGCGTTGATCCGCTGGATCCACAGCTGACGGAAGTCGCCCTTGCGCTTCTTGCGGTCGTTGTAGTTGTAGACGAGGGAGTGGGTGACCTGCTCCTTCGCCTTGCGGTACAGGCGGGAGCGCTGGCCACGGTAGCCGCTGGCCTGCTCGAGGATCGCCCGGCGCTTCTTGTGGGCGTTGACTGCCCGCTTGACGCGTGCCACTTGTTAACTCCTTGTAGCGGGGCCGTGGGGGTACTCACACGGCCCGGTTCGATTGGGTCCCGGTCGAAGTCGCGCGCCCCGTACGTCATGCGGGGCGCGGCGGCTCACTTGCCGAGAAGCTTCTTGATCTTCGCGGCGTCGCCCGGGGCCATCTCGGCGTTGCCGGTGAGGCGACGCGTCACGCGGGACGACTTGTGCTCGAGCAGGTGGCGCTTGCCGGCGCGCTCACGCAGCACCTTGCCGGAGCCGGTGACCTTGAAGCGCTTGCTGGCACCGCTGTGCGTCTTGTTCTTCGGCATGCGCCGTTCTCTCCTCGTCAGTGGCGCTCCCACCGGGACGGACCGGGCTGGCGGGAGCGTCAGATGTATCGGTTGGTGTCCGGGGCGGGGTGCCCCGGCATGAATCCGGGGCTCGCGCCCTGGGGATCACGCCTCGGCGGGCTCCTCGGCGGGCTCCTCCGTGGGAGCACCACCCTGGCGCGTCGCCTTGCGGGCGGCCTGCGCCTCACGGGCTTCGGCCATCGCCTCGGTCTTCTTCTTGTGCGGACCGAGAACCATGATCATGTTTCGGCCGTCCTGCTTGGGGTTCGACTCGATGAAGCCGAGCTCCTCCACATCGGACGCGAGCCGCTGCAGGAGCCGGAAGCCCAGCTCGGGGCGGGACTGCTCGCGACCACGGAACATGATCGTGATCTTGACCTTGTCACCCTGCTTGAGGAACCGGACGACGTGACCCTTCTTGGTGTCGTAGTCGTGCGGGTCGATCTTCGGCCGGAGCTTCATCTCCTTGATGACCGTGTGCGCCTGGTTCTTGCGCGCCTCACGGGCCTTCATGGCCGACTCGTACTTGAACTTTCCGTAGTCCATGAGCTTGCAGACCGGCGGACGGGCGTTCGCCGCCACCTCGACCAGGTCGAGGTCGTACTCCTGCGCAAGCTCCAGGGCCTTGGCAAGCGGCACAATGCCGACCTGCTCGCCGCTGGGACCGACGAGTCGCACCTCGGGGACGCGAATCCGGTCGTTGATGCGGGGCTCGGCGCTGATGGATCCTCCTCGGTAGCACCACGCGACGGCCTGGCGGACTGCCGCGTAACGTCTTTTCGGTGTGACCAACCGCGCCGGTACATGAAAAATGCCCCGGACGGGACACAGGCGGGGCTCCACGTGGATCTGGAGCACCGCCGCGAAGTCTCCGCGGGGCGCAGCCGGACCGTTGACCCGCCGGCCGGTGAGGCCAGTCGGGTGGGAGATCGGAGCCTCCACTTGTGGGCCGGTCACATGCGTGTCCGGCCGGTCGGAACACCAGGATACACGAGTCAAGGGGTGGCACCCACTCCTGTGCGGTTGCCGCGGGCGGGGCCGCGGTCACGGGCACTCCCGCACGCGGGGGCCGGACGCGCTGGCCATAGGCTGGAGGCGACCCCTCAGCAGGAAGAAGCCCGAGACATGAGCGACCAGACCCCGCAGCAGCCCGACGCCCCGAACGCGGCGACCCCTGACTTCGACGCCATGACCCGAGACATCGCGGAGGTGCCGGCGGTCGAGGTGATCACCACGGTCGCGGTGCATCTGATGAGTTCGGCGGCGGTCAACCTCGGGCTCGCCGAGGAGGGCGAGGCGCACAAGGACCTGGACGAGGCGCGCAAGCTCATCCAGGCGCTGGCCGGGCTGGTCACCGCCAGCGCCACCGAGATCGGCTCGTACCACGCGGCGCCGCTGCGGGACGGGCTGAAGTCTCTGCAGCTGGCGTTCCGCGAGGCCTCGGTGGTACCCGACGAGCCCGGCCAGGGCCCCGGCGAGAAGTACACCGGGCCGGTCCACGGCTAGGCGTTCTAAGCGTTTCCGCGACACCGCACAGACGGGCCCCGGCCGGACACGGCCGGGGCCCGTCTGTGCGCGGAGAGCGGGCGGCGGGTGTCAGATCGGCTCGTGGGGCTCCGTCGGGGCGTTGTGGGGCATGCCTTCGTCGGCGATGAGGAAGGGCTCGTGCGGCGGGTGGGTGACCTGGTGCACCGCCGCCGCGAGGGCGCCGCCGATCAGTGGCGCGACGATGAACAGCCACAGCTGGGTGATGGCCGCGCCGCCCGCGAAGAGCGCCGGGCCGATGGAGCGCGCCGGGTTCACGGAGGTGCCGTCGAGCGGGATGCCGATGAGGTGGACGGTGGCCAGCGCCAGGCCGATCCCCAGACCGCCGAAGCCGATCACGGCCACCTTGTGGGTGACCGCCAGCCACACGTAGACGAGCAGGAAGGTCATCACCATCTCGACGACGAAGGCGCCGCCGAGGTTGAGATGCACCGCCGAGCGGTCGCCCCAGCCGTTCGTGCCGAACGACGCGTGGGTCTGCAGGCCCGGGACCTGCTTGGCGACCAGGAAGAGCAGGGCCGCGCCGACGATGCCGCCGACGACCTGGGCGATCCAGTACTCGGCCGCCGTGCGCAGCGTGATCCGGCGGACCAGCAGCATGCCCAGGGTCACCGCGGGGTTGAGCTGGCTGCCGGAGACCGGGCCGAGCGCGTAGGCAAGCGCCACCATGGTGAAGCCGAAGGCCAGGGCGATGCCGAAGGTGCCGATGTATTCGCCCGCCAGCACTGCCGAGCCGACGGCGAAGAACACCAGGAGCAGCGTGCCGAGGAACTCGGATACGACCGGGCGGGTCAAGACCGTCGAGATCTCCGTTTTCTCCATGGGGGCTCTCCTCGCGTGGATCTTGAGCTCTCCTCCGCATTGTGCGGCCCTGGAGACGAACCCGCCCGTCGGCGGCCCGGGGACCGGCAGCGGGTGCCGGGCCCCGTGGGTGGGGTGTCAGCGCCGGAAGAGCGGCTCCCCGTCGGTGGTGGCGCCGGGCGGCAGCAGGGCCAGATCCAGGCCCTTCACCAGGCGGGCGCGCAGCACCTCGTCGGCGGCCACCGCCCGGGCCAGCCGCTGGGCGACCGTGGCCGGGTCCGCTTCGGGGGCGAGGCCGAGGGCGAGGGTGGCGTCGGTTTCCCCGGAGGGCACGAGCCGGGCGAGCCGCACTGCCGGCTCGGCGTCGAGCAGGGCGCGCAGGGCGCCGGTGACGGCCGGGTCGGCGAGCGGGTCGGCGCTGGTGCGGCCCTCGGCGAGGGCGCGCAGGGCGGGGCCGGTGAGCTGGTAGGTGACCGGGCCGGCCAGGTCGACGACGACGGTGTCCGCCTGCTCGTGGGACGCGGCCAGCAGGGCCTGCTGGAGCGGGACCGCGACGGGCCGGGCGTCGGCGCGCCAGCGCTGGAGGGTCTCCATGGAGGTGAAGGCGGGGAGGGCCCGGCGGCCGCCCGGGGCCTGGAGGGTGGGGACGGCCATGTCGCTGCTCTTCTCGCGGCGCAGGCCGTCGGGTCCGGTCTCGGCCTCGCCGAGCACGGCCACCACGGGGACCAGGACACGCGCCCCGGCGAGCGCCGCCAGGAGTTCCGGCTCGGCGTCGCGGTCCCGCTCGTAGGCCGCCAGTGCCGCGGTCAGTGCCGGGTCGGCGGAGCCGTCGTCGTCGGGGAAACCGGAATCGGGGATGTTCTTCTGCACCACGTGAGCGTATCGGCCGGGGGTGCGGTGTCCGCGGCGCGGGCCGGGGTCCGGAGGCTGCCGGGGTGCGTACCGGTCAGGGGTGGGTCCGGCGGCCGCGCCAGAGGACGACCGCGGCCGCGACGAGGGCCAGTCCGGCGGCGCCGGCGGTCCAGGGGAGCCAGTTGACCGGGGAGTCCGCGGCGTCGCCGGCGGTGGGGCCGGGGCCGAAGTAGCGGTCGGCGTAGGCGGCGGGGGACGGCTTCTGCGGCGTGGGCTTGAGGTCCCCCGCGGCCGTGAGGGCGGCGGCGGGGTCGATCAGCCCGGCACCGTAGTCGTCGTCCCGGCCGCCCTCGGGGCTGTCCTGGGCGGTGGAGGTGAGCAGCCGGCGGATCTGGGCCGGGCTCAGGTCGGGGTGGGCGGAGCGGATCAGGGCGATGGCGCCGGAGACGAAGGCGGCGGCGGGGCTGGTGCCCCAGCCCGAGAGGTAGCCGTTCCCGGCGTCGGCCATGACGATGTCGAAGCCGGGGGCGCTGACCGTGGCGTACCAGTGGCGGGTGGAGAAGCGGGCGCGCGCGCCCACATGGGTGACGGCGGTGGCCGCGATGACGCCCGGGTAGGCGGCGGGGTAGGAGACGTGGTTGCCCTTCTGGCCGCCGTTGCCCGCCGAGGCGACGACGGGGATGCCCTTGCCGAGGGCGTACTGGATCGCGGCGTCCTCCCGGGGCTCGGGGTGTGCGGACGAGCTGTCGTCGCCGAGGGACATGTTGATCACGTCGGCGCCGTGGTCGGCGGCCCAGCGGATGCCGTCGGCGAGCGCGCCCGCCTTCTCCGTACGGGCCCGGCCGCGCTGTGGGTCGTTGTCCTCCAGGATCACCCGGACCGGCAGGATCCTGGCCTGCGGGGCGAGCCCGAGCACACCGTCCTGGCGGCCGGCACCATGGCCGTGACCTGCGATGATGCTGGCCATGCCGGTGCCGTGCTGCGCCCAGGCGGTGTCTCCGGGCCCGGCGCCGAAGCCGACCAGGTCCTGTTCGGGCAGCACCTGGCCGTCGAGGTCGGGGTGGTTGGCGTCCACGCCGGTGTCCAGGACGGCGACGGTGACGCCGGCGCCCTTGGTGGTGCGCCAGGCCTGCTGGGCGTGCACGGCTTGGAGGGCCCACTCCTGGGCGCGCAGGGCGTCGGCCCGGGCGGGGACGGCGGGCAGCACCGCGAGCGCCGCGCAGGACAGTGCGACGGCGGCGCCGCGCAGCACGGTCTTCGTCATGACGATGCCTCCGTGGTCTGCCGGGGGCCGCCGGCTGCCGTGCGGAAGTCCTTCCCGATGCGGTCCGCCAGGTCCTTGGCGTCATGGCCCAGACCGGATTCGGCCGGGGCGGTGGTGGCGCCGGGCTTCGTCGCGGCCTCGGCGGGCTGCGGCGCGGCGAAGGTGCGGCCGTCGGCGAAGCCGGAGACGGCGTAGACGACGACCGGGATGTCGGTGAGCACCCGGACGGTCCAGCTGGCCCGCTGGGCGCGGCCGAAGTCCTCGGCCGGGGTGTCCCGGGCAGCGTACGGCAGCGGCATCAGGTCGGTGCGGGTGCCCAGACTCCTGGTGCTGAAGCGGGTGTTGAGCGCCGTCATCCCGGCCTGGTCGGCCTTGGTGATCTGCGCCCCGACGGTGATGACGCTGCTGCGGGTGGCGTCGACGTAGGTGGCGCGCAGCAGGCGGACGCAGCCCGCCCGGGCGAGCGCGTCGGCGAGCTTGGGGTCGTAGGCGCCGGTGCAGCCGCTGTCGGGGGCGACGGCGATCCGGCTCCAGGTCCGGTCGGCGCCGCCGGGGCCGGCGCCGAAGCCGTGGACGGTGCGCGGGAAGAGGGTGTCGACGGGGGTGTTGTGCCAGACGTCGCGGCCCTTGGCGAAGGTGGCCGCGGCGTCGGGGGTGGCGCCGGCGGCCTCGTCGGTGAGCCAACTGCCCGCCGCCGCACCGCCGATGAGGCCGACGCCGAGGACGAGGCAGGCCGCGGCGGCCAGCGCCCGGGCGCCGGGGCGGCTCGCCGGGGGGCGGCGCGGGAGCCCGCCGGGCCCACCTCCGTGCACGGGCCGGGGGGCCGGGGCCCACGGCGGCTGTGCCAGGCGCGCGGATGCGGGGCCGGGCGCTTCGCCGCCGGCGGCCGCCTGCGGGGTGGCGGGGTCGGGCTCGCCGGGGCGCGACGGCGCGCCCGGCCCGCTCCACAGGCCCTGGCTGTGCGCCAGATGGAAGGCGGCGGGACGGGGGGCGTCCCCGGGGCGGAAGGTTCGCCCGGCACCCGGCGCAGCACGGCCGTGTGCGGGTCCCCCGCAGGCTCCGGCGGAGCGGGCCGCCGGGGCGGCTGCGGGGGTATGGGCGGGATGCGCCGCGCATCGGCGAATTCGGCGTCGGTGCTCACCCGCGCTCCCCCTTGCACCGCTGACCGCCACGACCCGATCCGGAATCGGGGCACGGTGGTTCGTATCCGGACAACAGCCGCTGACCTGCTGGTTGCGGTGTCGGGCCACTCTAAGGGCTGGCGGCGTCCGTGCTCCAACCCCTGTCCGCTCTGTGGCCATCTCTCCCCCTACCCAGTGGTAGGAGGTTCTGGCAGGCTGCGGCCATGTCACCGCAGACTGCCGACGCGCATGGCGACAGGGCCCGTCCCCCGGCTCCCGACTCCTCCCCCGCTCTCGGCTCCGCGCGAGCGGGGGGACCCCCACGCGCGGCGGAGACCCCCTTCGACCGGGCCACCGCGCACCTCGACGCCCCGCTGGCCGTCGTCGACCTGCGGGCCTTCGACGCCAACGCCGCCGATCTGGTGCGCCGTTCCCAGGGGAAGCCGATCCGGGTGGCGAGCAAGTCGGTGCGCTGCCGGGCGCTGCTGGAGCGGGTGCTGGCCCGGGAGGGCTTCGCGGGGCTGATGAGTTTCACGCTGGCCGAGTCGCTGTGGCTGGCCCGCTCGGGCTTCCGCGACATCCTGCTGGCGTATCCGACGGCGGACCGGGCGGGGCTGGCCGAGCTGACCGCCGAGCCGGACCTGGCGGCCGCGGTGACGGTGATGGTCGACGACCCGGCGCAGCTGGATCTGATCGACGCGGCCCGCCCGGACGGTGCGCACGGCGGCACGGAGGTGCGGGTGTGCCTGGAGCTGGACACCTCCTTCCGGCTGCCGGTCGGGAACGTCCGGGTCGGTGCGCGCCGCTCTCCGCTGCGGGAGCCGGCCCAACTGGCCGCGCTGGCCCGGGCGGTGGTGAGCCGGCCCGGGTTCCGTCTGGTGGGACTGATGGCGTACGAGGGGCATCTGGCGGGGGTGGGCGACGAGGTCGCCGGCCGGCCGGTGTTCTCCCGGGCGGTCCGGATGATGCAGGCGGCGGCGCGCAAGGAGCTGGCGCGGCGGCGCTGGGAGGCCGTACGGGCGGTGCGGGCGGTGGCACCGCGGCTGGAGTTCGTCAACGGCGGCGGGACCGGCAGCGTGCAGCACACCGCAGCGGAGGCGGCGGTCACCGAGATCGCGGCCGGCTCGGGACTGTACGTACCGCGGCTGTTCGACAACTTCCGTTCGTTCAGCGGGCGTCCGGCGGCGCTGTTCGCCCAGCCGGTGGTGCGCCGACCCGGCCCGGGGGTCGTGACGGTGCTGGGCGGCGGCTATCCGGCGTCGGGGGTGGCCGGCGCGGACCGGCTGCCGGTGCCGTATCTGCCGGCCGGGCTGCGCTACGACCCGCAGGAGGGCCCCGGCGAGGTGCAGACGCCGCTGCTGGGGCCGGCCGCCGACGGGCTGCGGATCGGCGACAAGGTGTGGTTCCGGCACGCGAAGGCCGGTGAGCTGTGCGAGCGGTTCGCCGAGCTGCACCTGGTCGACGGGGACCGGGTGGTGGACACGGTGCCGACGTACCGCGGGGAGGGCCACGCCTTTCTGTGACCGGCGCGGCCCTCCCCCGTACGGAGCCGGTGGCTCAGTACACCGTGTCCTGCTGGTCCGGGATCACCGAGCCGTCGGGGCGGTGGATCGGGGCGAGGGTGCCGTCCGGCTGGACGTAGCCGGCGGTCGAGCACGGGTAAGCGTCGGTCTTGCGCTTCTTCGGCTCGATGAACATCGGGTTGATGATCCAGCGGTGGTCGCTGTTGTCGTACGCCCGGCACATCAGCTCGGTCTTGTTGCGGTTGATGGCCAGGTGGCCGGCGGTGGCATCGCCGACGAACGTCACATCGGTCTCGGCGTCGCCCGCCGCGAAGGCGGCGCGGTGCGCCGGGTCCTGCTGCTGCCAGGCCTTGGCGCCCTTGACGTGGAAGATCTCCTGGTTGATCCAGCAGCGCTTGCCGTCCATGTACGTCAGGACCTCACCGTTGGTGTCCTTGACGTCACCGCAGCCCTGGACGCCGGTGGTGAGCCGGCCCTGGCTGACGATGTTGCGGATGCCGACGATGTGGTCACGGTCGATGCCCACACCGGGCGCCCAGGCGCGCACCAGCGGCTCGGCGGACGCCGAGACGATGTAGACGTCGAAGCCGGCCTTCTTGAGGGTGCCGATCAGGTCGCGCTGCTGCTCGTAGTAGCGGATGTATCCGGCCCACTTGTGCGTGCCGACCGTCTGCTCCGTACCGATCGGCGCGGCGAGGTTCTGCTTGCGCGCCTTGGCGGCGTACGAGGTCAGGGCGTCCGGAGTGTGCCCGGCGAACAGCTGGGTGATCCAGACGTAGGAGGGCACCGTGCGCCGGTGGTTCCACTCCCCCGCGAACGCGGTCTTGCCGCCGGAGGTCTTCTCGTCGTTGTAGACGTCGAGGATCTCGTCGGTGCAGCCGGTGTCGGTCGAGGTCGGCAGCGGGTGGCCGGCCGGCACGGAGGTGCCGCAGGCCTTGGTGAGCGCGGCAGCCGCGTCGTCGGTCAGCCACTTGTTGGTGGCCTTCCAGCTGGCGGGGCGCAGCACCTTGTCGTGCCGCAGCATCCAGGCCAGCGTGGCGTCGGAGATGTCGTTCTTGACGACGGTGTTGTCCCAGTCGAAGGTGGCGACCGGCCGGGCGCCGTCGGAGCCGGCGCAGCTGCCCCGCTCGTCGATCATTTTCTGCAGCTTGGCACGGTTGTCGCCGTACCAGCCCTTGGTGACGTGGAGGGTGGGGCACTGACGCGGTGCCGGGCCCGCCGTGGCCGTCTGGGCGGACGCGACGCCGCCTCCCACGACCGCGAGGGCGGCACCCGCTGCCAGCCAACGACGTTTGGTGAGCATGGAACACACTCCTGTCGAACGAAGAATCGAAGGCGGAGGCTAGCGCATGGCGGCCGGGCGTGGTGCGAAGCCCGGCCGCCATGACGCGGAAGTGGAGGTGAACAACTAGTGGTTACACCGGGGTGACGTACGCACCCGCGATCCCTCCGTCGACCAGGAATTCGGCGGCGTTGACGAACGAGGAGTCGTCGCTGGCCAGGAAGGCGACCGCGGAGGCGATCTCCTCGGGCTCGGCGAACCGGCCCACCGGGACGTGCACCAGACGGCGTGCGGCGCGCTCGGGGTCCTTGGCGAACAGCTCCTTGAGCAGCGGGGTGTTGACCGGCCCCGGGCACAGCGCGTTGACCCGGATGCCCTCGCGGGCGAACTGCACGCCCAGTTCACGCGACATGGACAGCACGCCGCCCTTGGAGGCGGTGTAGCTGATCTGGGAGGTGGCGGCGCCCATCACGGCCACGAAGGAGGCGGTGTTGATGATGGAGCCCTTGCCCTGCCGCTGCATGTAGGGCAGCGCGTGCTTGCAGCAGAGGTAGACCGAGGTGAGGTTGACCTCCTGCACGCGCTTCCAGGCGTCCAGGCCGGTGGTGAGGATCGAGTCGTCGTCGGGCGGGGAGATGCCGGCGTTGTTGAACGCGATGTCCACCGAGCCGTAGGTGTCGAAGGCGGTCTTGTAGAGCGCCTCGACCTGCTCGGAGTCGGTCACATCGACCTGGACGAAGGTGCCGCCGACCTCTTCGGCGGCGGCCTTGCCCGCCTTGTCGTCGATGTCGGCGCACACGATGTGGGCGCCCTCGGAGGCCAGTCGGCGGGCGGTGGCCAGGCCGATGCCGCTGCCGGCTCCGGTGATCACGGCGGTACGGCCGACGAGGCGGCGGCACACTGCGGTCTGGTCGGTCACTTAGCGCTCCTCTGTGCTGATGAAGATGTTCTTGGTCTCGGTGAAGGCGGTCAGCGCGTCCGGTCCCAGTTCACGGCCGAGGCCGGACTGCTTGAACCCGCCGAAGGGGGTCCAATACCGCACGCTGCTGTGGGAGTTGACGGAGAGGTTGCCGGCCGCCACGCCGCGGGAGACCCGCAGTGCGCGGCCGACGTCCCGGGTCCACAGCGAGCCGGACAGGCCGTAGTCGGTGGTGTTGGCGATCCGGACCGCGTCGGCCTCGTCGTCGAAGGGCATGACCACCGCGACCGGGCCGAAGATCTCCTCGACGGCCGTACGGTCCTCGGGGCGGCCCTCCAGGACGGTGGCCGGGTACCAGAAGCCCTTGCCGGCGGGCGCCTCGCCGCGGATGGCGGCCGGGGCGTCCTCGGGGACGTAGGACCGTACCCGCTCGCGCTGGGCGGCGGAGATCAGCGGGCCCATCTGGGTCGTGGGATCGGCCGGGTCGCCGACGGTGAACGCCTTGACCGCGGGCTCCAGCAGCTCCATGAAGCGGTCGTACACGGAGCGCTGGACGAGGATGCGGCTGCGGGCGCAGCAGTCCTGGCCGGTGTTGTCGAGGAAGGAGCCGGGGGCGGCGGCCGCGGCGGCCTCCAGATCGGCGTCGGCGAAGACGATGTTGGGGCTCTTGCCACCGAGTTCGAGGGTGAGCCGCTTGGTCTGTGCCGCGCAGCGGGCGGCGATCTGCCGGCCGGTCGCGGTGGAGCCGGTGAAGACGACCTTGGCGACGCCGGGGTGGTCGACCAGCGCGGTGCCGGTGACCGGGCCCTCGCCGGGCAGGACCTGGAAGAGGCCTTCGGGCAGCCCCGCCTCCAGGGCGAGTTCGGCGAGCTCGATCGCGGTGAGCGGGGTGGTCTCGGCGGGCTTGAGGAGCACCGCGTTGCCGGCCGCGAGCGCGGGGGCGGTGCCCCAGGCGGCGATCGGCATCGGGAAGTTCCAGGGGGCGATCACCGCGACCACGCCGAGCGGCTCCTGAACGGTGATGTTCAGGCCGCCGGCGACCGGGATCTGGGTGCCGTTCAGGCGCTCCACTCCCCCGGCCGCGTAGTGCAGCAGATCGCGGACGTTGACCGCTTCCCACCGGGCGTTGCCCAGCGGATGGCCGGCTTCCTTGAGTTCGAGCGCGGCCAGCGGCTCGATATGGGCGTCGACGACCTCGGCGAAGCGGCGCAGCAGCCGGGCCCGGTCGCCGGGTGCCACCGCGGCCCAGGACTGCTGGGCGGCGGCGGCCCGGCGGACCGCGGTGTCGACCTCGGCGGGGGAGGTGGTGGGGACGGTGGCCACCACCTCCTCGGTCGCCGGGTTGAGAATCTTCAGCTCGTGCAGACCAGTGGACACGGTCGGTTCCTCACATGCGCTCGAAGGAGCGGAAGCGCTCCCAGTCCGTGACGGCGGCGTCGTAGGCGTCCTGCTCGACGCGGGCCATGTGGCGGTAGTGGTCGACGACCTCGTCGCCGAAGGCCTCGCGGGCGATCGGGCTGTTCTCCCACAGCTCGGCGGCCTCGCGCAGGGTCGTGGGAACGTGGGCGGCGTCGCCGGTGTAGGCGTTGCCGGTGGTGGCCTCGGGGAGTTCCAGCTCGTGCTCGATGCCGTACAGGCCGGCCGCGACCATGCCGGCGACCGCGAGATAGGGGTTCACATCCCCGCCGGGCAGCCGGTTCTCCAGGCGGTGGGCGCGGCCGTGGCCGACCACCCGCAGGGCACAGGTGCGGTTGTCGGGGCCCCAGGCGACGGCGGTGGGCGCGAAGGAACCGGGGCGGAAGCGCTTGTAGGAGTTGATGTTGGGCGCGTAGAAGAGCGTGAAGTCACGCATCGCGGCGAGCTGGCCCGCCAGGAAGTGCCGCATGGTCTTCGACATGCCGTACGGGCCGCTCTCGTCGGCCAGCACCGGCCGGCCGTCCTCGTCCTGCAGCGAGAGGTGGATGTGACAGGAGTTGCCCTCGCGCTCGTCGTACTTCGCCATGAAGGTGAGCGACATGCCCTCCTGGGCGGCGATCTCCTTGGCACCGGTCTTGTAGATGCTGTGCTGGTCGCAGGTGGTGAGCGCCTCGTCGTAGACGAACACGATCTCGTGCTGGCCGAGGTTGCACTCGCCCTTGGCGGACTCGACGGTCATCCCGGCCGCGCCCATCTCGTTGCGGATCCGGCGCAGGACGGGCTCGACGCGGCCGGTGCCGAGGACGGAGTAGTCGCCGTTCCACTGGTTGGCGGGGTTCATCTCGCGGTAGCCGCGGGACCAGGCGTCCTCGTAGGAGTCCTTGAAGAGCATGAATTCCAGCTCGGTACCGGCGTACGCGCTCCAGCCCCGCTCGGCGAGACGGTCGAGCTGACGCCGCAGGATCTGCCGGGGCGAGGCGGCGACCGGGGAGCGGTCGTGCCAGGCGAGGTCGGCGGTGATCAGCGCGGTGCCGGGGTTCCAGGGGGTGCGGCGCAGGGTGGCGACGTCGCCGTGCATGGCGAAGTCGCCGTAGCCGCGTTCCCAGGAGGACATGGCGTAGCCCTCGACCGTGTTGAGGTCGACATCGACGGCGAGGAGGTAGTTGCAGCCCTCCGTGCCGTGGTCGAGGACGGTGTCGAGGAAATATCGGGCCGCGAACCGCTTGCCCTGGAGTCGGCCTTGCATATCGGTGAAGGCGAGGACGACAGTGTCGATCTCCCCGGCGTCGACGAGGTCTCTGAGCTCCTCGACGGAGAGTGGGGGCGTGCGGTCTGCCACGGTGTTGCCTCCTGTCACTGCATCCGGAGGTCATAAGGTAGGCACACGAACCATTGATTGGGAAGGGGTATCGATGGACGGTGCGGCTGACCGACTGGCACCCGTGCTGCGGCCGGTGCGGGCGGGCAACGGCTTCGAGGAGGCGCTGGAGCAGATACTCCAGATCGTCCGGCTCGGCCTGGTACCCCAGGGCGAGCGGCTGCCCGCGGAGCGGGAGCTGGCGGAGCGGCTGCAGATCAGCCGGGTCACCCTGCGCGAGGTGCTCAAGGTGCTGCAGGACGAGGGCCTGGTGGAGAGCCGGCGCGGACGCTACGGCGGCACGTTCGTCCGGGTGCGGGCGGAGAATCCGGGCGAGGCCGAGCTGCGCCGCCGGACCGAGAAGATCGACGTCGAGGACACCCTGCGCTTCCGGGAGGTGCTGGAGGTGGGCGCGGCCGGGCTGTGCGCCACCCACGGGCTCTCCGACGTGCAGCGAGGCCGGCTGCGGGCGGCGCTCGCGGCGACCCAGGAAGCCCCGCTGGCCGACTACCGCCGGCGCGACACCCTGCTGCACCTGACGCTCGCCGAGCTGTCCGGCTCGCCCTCGCTGGCGGCGCAGTACGCGGCGGTGCGGGCGAGCGTCAACGATCTGCTGGACTGCATCCCGCTGCTGGTGCGGAATCTGGAGCACTCCCAGACCCAGCACAGCGCGCTGGTCGAGGCGGTGCTGGAGGGCGACGCGGACGGCGCCCGCGAGGTGATGCGGGAGCACTGCGCGGGCACCGCGGCCCTGCTGCGCGGCTTCCTGTCATGAAACTTCCCGTCCCGGGAAACCTGACCGTCACGAGATATTTCCGTCCAGGTCTTGCGCTCAGCTCTCCTGGGAGCAAAGGTATCGCCCCATACCTTTATTGCGAGGCAGGGAGCGGTTCGTCGGACGCCGTGCCCGCCACGGATTCTTCAGGCCCCTCGGAGGCGTTGTGTCGATCGACAAGCACGCGACGGACCCAGACCAGGAACATCAATCTCCTCAGCTGTCCAGCGATGAAGAGCGCCTCCACCAACTCGGTTACGCGCAGGAACTCGCACGCTCCATGTCGGCGTTCTCCAACTTCGCCGTCTCGTTCAGCATCATCTCGGTGCTCTCCGGCTGTCTGACGCTGTACGGCTTCGGCATGAACACCGGTGGCCCCGCCCTGATCACCTGGGGCTGGCCGGTGGTCGGCATCATGACCCTGTTCGTGGGCCTGGCGATGGCCGAGGTCTGCTCCAGCTACCCGACAGCGGGCGGCCTGTACTACTGGGCGGCGAAGCTGGCCCCCTCACGCGGCCCGGCGTGGTCCTGGTTCACCGGCTGGTTCAACTTCCTCGGCCAGGTCGCGGTGACCGCGGGCGTCGACTTCGGGGCCGCGTCCTTCCTGAACGCGCTGCTGGACCTGCAGTTCGGCTTCACCGCCACCCCGGCACACACGATCATGCTGTTCGGAGTGATACTGCTGGCGCACGGCCTGCTGAACACCCTCGGCGTGAAGCTGGTCTCCCTGCTCAACAACGTCAGCGTGTGGTGGCACGTCTTCGGTGTGCTGGTCATCGTGGGCGCGCTGGTCGTCCTGCCGGCGAAGCACCAGTCCGCCTCCTTCGTCTTCACGCACGTCGTCAACAACACCGGCTGGCACTCCAGCCTCTACGTCGGCCTGCTGGGACTGCTGCTCGCGCAGTACACCTTCACCGGCTACGACGCCTCGGCGCACATGACCGAGGAGACCCACGACGCGGCCAAGGCCGGGCCGCGCGGCATCGTGATGTCGATCCTCGTCTCGCTGGTCGCCGGCTGGATCCTGCTGGTCGGCATCACCTTCGCCATCCAGAGCTACGACGGCGCGCTGAACAGCAAGACCGGCGTCCCCCCGGCGCAGATCTTCATCGACGCCCTCGGCAGCACCGGCGGCAAGCTGCTCCTGCTGATCGCCATCGGCGCCCAGTTCTTCTGCGGCATGGCGTCGGTCACCGCCAACTCGCGCATGATCTACGCCTTCTCCCGGGACGGCGCGCTGCCCGGCTCGCGGCTGTGGCACAGCATCAACAAGCGGACCAAGACCCCGACCAACGCGGTCTGGCTGGCCGCCGGCGGCGCCTTCCTGCTGGGCCTGCCGTACCTGTGGAACACCACGGCGTACGCGGCCGTCACCTCGATCGCCGTGATCGGCCTGTACATCGCCTACGTCATGCCCATCTTCCTCCGGCTGCTGCAGGGCGACCGGTTCGAGCGCGGCCCGTGGCACCTCGGCCGCTGGAGCAAGGCCATCGGCACCATCGCCGTCGGATGGACCGTGGTCATCTCCGTCCTGTTCATGCTCCCGACGAGCAGCCCGGTCACGACGGACACCTTCAACTACACCCCGATCGCCGTCCTCGTCGTCCTCGGCTTCGCCGGCATCTGGTGGCTGGTGTCGGCCCGCAAGTGGTTCACCGGCCCGAAGGTCCAGGGCTCGGCCGAGGAGCTGGCCGCCATTGAGCACGAACTGGAATTCTGAAGGGACGGGATCCGTGTCCAAGCCTCTCATCGGCATCAGCACCTACCAGCAGGAAGCCAGCTGGGGGGTCTGGACGCTGCCGGCCGCGCTGGTGCCCGCCGGATATCCGCGGCTGGTGCAGCGCGCGGGCGGGCTGCCCGTGCTGCTGCCGCCGGGCGATCCGGCGGCAGCCGCCGCGACGGTGGCGCGGCTGGACGCGGTGGTGATCGCCGGCGGCGCGGATGTGGCACCGGCGCGGTACGGCGCGGAGCCGCACCCCCGCACCGGCCCGCCGTCCCTGGACCGGGACGCCTGGGAACTGGCCCTGATCGAGGCCGCGTTGGCGGACGGCGTCCCGCTGCTGGGCATCTGCCGCGGCCTCCAGCTGCTGAACGTGGCGCTGGGCGGCACCCTCGTCCAGCACCTCGACGGCCACGCGGGCGCCCCCGGCGTCTTCGAGCGGCACGACATCAAGCCGGTTCCCGGGACGCTGCTGGGCCGTACGCTGCCCGAGCCGGTCTCCGTGCCGACGTACCACCACCAGGCCGTGGACCGGCTCGGCCGCGGACTGCTGGCCTCGGCCTACGCGGAGGACGGCACCATCGAGGCCCTGGAGCTGCCGGACGCGCCCGGCTTCACGCTGGCGGTGCAGTGGCACCCGGAGGCCGGCGACGACACCCGGGTGATGGAAGCCCTGGTGGCGGCGGGCGGGGCGGCCGCCACGGAGTGATCCCGCGGGCGGGGCGGCCCGCCGGTGCGGGGGCCGCTCAGGCCGTCGGGCGGGTCAGTCCCAGCAGCTGGCGGGCCGGGCCCGCCGGGCGCTGACCGGCCGGCCACACGGCACGCAGCTCCCGGCCCAGCCGCAGCCCGCGTACCGGAATCTCCACCAGCCGGCGCGCGGTCAGCTCCTCCCCGACGGCGAGTTCGCTCAGGACGGAGGGGGCCGCCTCGCTCACCACCGCCGCCTTCACGGCGGTGGTCGAGGCGAGTTCGAGGAGCGGTGCGGCCAGTCCGCCGTGGCGGGCCAGCGCCGCGTCCAGCACCTGCCGCGTCCCCGAGCCGCGCTCGCGCAGAATCAGCGGGGTGGCCGCGAGTTCGGCGGCGGTCAGCTCGGTACGCCGCCGGGTCCAGGGGTGGGACGGGGCGGCGACCACGATCAGCCGGTCGTGCCCGATGACCGTCCCGTCCAGCCCCTCCGGCACCTCGAGCCCCTCCACGAATCCGAGGTCGGCCGCGCCGGTCAGCAGCCGCTCGGCGACCGCGCGGGAATTGCCGGCGAGCAGCGAGACGGCGGTCCCGGGCCGCTGGGCGCGCAGCGCGATCAGCCACCCCGGCAGCAGATACTCGGCGATCGTCATGCTGGCCGCGACCCGCAGCCGGGAATCGCGCCGGCCGCGCAGCGCCTGCGCCCCCGCGTCGAAGGCCTCGGCCGCCTCCACCACCCGCCGCGCCCAGTCCGTCACCAGCGCACCGGCGTCCGTCAGCCGGGAGCCGCGCGGCGAGCGTTCGACCAGCGCCACCCCCAACTGCCGCTCCATGGACCGGATCCGGCTGCTGGCGGCGGGCTGGCTGATCCCGCGCGCACGGGCGGCCCGCCCCAGGCTGCCGAGCCGGGCGACGGCGAGCAGCAGCTCCAGCGCACCGAGATCCGGGACCCGGTGTGCCAGCGACACGGCGGGCTCGGCCTCGTCACCCATCGACTCCCCCAAACACGCCTCTGCACATAAACCCAGCTTATGCCCTCATAGACGCGATGCCCCTGGTGGCGCCGGCGCCCGGCCACCACGCTGGATGCCATGGCAACCCTCGCGCACACGGCTTCCCGCGCCGTCACCGGCACAGGCACCGGCACCCCCGCTCCCCCACGCTCGGTACGCCACCTCGGGCCCAACTGGTACGCCGCCGTCATGGGGACGGCGATCGTCGCCGGCGCCGGTGCGGCCCTGCCGTTCACGGCGAACGGTGCCCGTCTCGCGTACCAGGCCGTCTGGGCGCTGTCGGCGCTGATGCTGCTGGCCCTGCTGGCCGCCCGGGGTGTGCACTGGGTCCGCCACGGGGACCAGGTGCGCCGCCATCTGCTGGACCCCGCGGTCGCCCCCTTCCACGGCTGTACGGCGATGGCGCTGCTGGCGGTGGGCGGCGGCACGCTGGCCGTGGGCCGGGAGGTCATCGGCGCACCCGCCGCCCTCGCCGCCGACGCCGTCCTGTGGAGCCTGGGCACCCTCGTCGGCCTCACGGCGGCCGCGGCGATCCCGTATCTGATGGTGACCCGGCACCGCATCGACGCCGGCAGCGCCTCCCCCGTCTGGCTGCTGCCGCTGGTCGCGCCCATGGTCTCGGCGGCGCTGGGCCCCGCCCTGGTGCCGCATCTGCCGGCCGGCCCGTGGCGGCAGACCCTGCTGTACGCCTGCTATGCGCTGTTCGGGATGTCCCTGCTGGCCACCCTGCTCGTGCTGCCGCTCGTGCTGTCCCGGCTGCTCCATCACGGCCCGCTGCCCCTCGCCCTGACCCCCACGCTGTTCCTCGTCCTGGGCCCGCTGGGCCAGTCCACCACCGCCGTCACCAACCTCGCCCATGTCGCGCCCGGAGTCGTGGACGCCTCCCTGGCGCCCGCGATGGGCGCCTTCGCGGTGCTCTACGGCGTCCCGGTGATGGGCTTCGCCCTGCTCTGGCTCGCGCTCGCGACGGCGATGGTGGTCCGCGCCGTCCGCAACGGCATGGGGTTCACGCTGACCTGGTGGGGCTTCACCTTCCCGCTGGGGACCTGTGTCACGGGGGCGGCGGGACTGGCCCGGCAGACCGGGCTGGGCGCCTTCGACGGGCTCGCGGTGGCCCTCTACGCACTGCTCGTCACGGCGGTGGCGGTGGCCTTCACCCGCACCGCTCTCGGGCTGGCCCGCGGACACCTGCCGGCGCCGCCCCGGCCGGTCACCCCGTAGCCGCCGAACGCCCGGCGGTCAGCGGGCCGTGGCCAGCGCCTCGGCCAGCACCGCCGGGGCCGCCACCAGCGACGGCCCGTACCAGGTCAGATGGCGGCCGCTGACCAGCGCCGCGGGCAGCGCGGGAAAAGCCTCGGGACCGTCCTCCGCGGTGAAGCGGTACGGCTCGTCGGGCAGCACGACGAGCTCGGCGCCCGCGCCGTTCAGTTCCTCCAGCGGGATCCGGGGGTAGCGGTCGGCGTGGCCGGCGTACCGGTTGCGTACGCCGAGGCGGGCCAGGAGGTCACCGGCGAAGGTGTCCCGGCCCAGCACCCGCCACGGCCGGCGCCAGATGGGCACCACCGCGGTGCGCTCCGTGGCCGGGACCGGCAGCTCCCGCCAGGCGGCCTCGGCGGCCGCCAGCCACCCGGGCCTGGGCAGCCCGCAGCCGTCCACCAGCACCCGGGTCAGCTCGCGCCACGCCTGGTCCAGCGTCCGCACCTCGGTGACCAGGACGTCCGTCCCCGCGGCACGGAGCGCGGCCAGGTCCTGCGGACGGTTCTCCTCCTCGTTGGCGAGGACGAGCCCGGGCGCCAGCGCGGCGATCGCGCCGAGGTCGGGATTCTTGGTGCCGCCGATACGGGCGACGTCGAGCCCGGCGGGGTGGCTGCACCAGTCGGTGGCCCCGACCAGCAGCTCAGGCGCGCAGGCGGCCACCGCCTCGGTGAGAGAGGGCACCAGGGACACCACGCGCCGGGGGGAACGAGGACCGGTCATCCGCCCACGGTACGCGCCCGCGCACCGGCCCGGCCGCGGACCGCCGCCGGGCAGCAGCCGGTCAACCCGTCCCCGGGGAGCGCCCGTTGGCGGTGCGGCGGAGCCAGTACGCCGCGCCCCCGGCCAGGGCGAACAGCGCCAGACCACCCACCGCCTGACCGGCGTCGACCCCCTCGACCCGGCCGTCCCGCACGGTGACGGTCTCGGTGAACCGCTCCCGGCCCGGCCCGCATTCGACGGTGACCGGGTAGCGGCCCGGGGCCGTCCCCTCGGCGACCCGGGCATCGGCGGCCATCCCGCGGTGTCCCGGCCGCAGCACCACCGACCCGAACAGCGGCGAGGCCACCCGCGCCCCGGTGGCCGCGGCACACCGGCTGCCGTCGCTGATGCGCACCCGTTGCCCGGCCACCATGGGGTCCGGCTCGACATGGGCCGACGCGGCGGGCGCGGCGAGGCCCAGGACGGTGACGCCGAGCAGGGCGGCAGCGGCGGTGTGCGCAGGCTTCACGATCCTCTCCTTCGGCGTCCGCGACCGCTGCGGCCGTGGGCAGACCACGGCGACCGCCAAGGAAATACCGTCATATACGAGAGCGAATCACCTGTCCCGTTCCGCCGCGCAGCAAACGCGGCCGGTCAGGTGAGCCGTGCGGAGATCTCGCCGTACCGGCCGCGTTTGGGACCGGCGGCGGCCCGCGGCGGCCGCCGCCGAACGGGGCACCGGCACGGGCCGCCCATGCGAGAGGCCCCGCCGCCCGGCCGGTGGCCGGGGACGGGGCCCACTGCGGGAGCGGGCCGGGCACGCCCCGCTCGCCTACTTCACCGGCGCCATCTTGTCGACGATGCCCGGATGGTCACCGATCCACTTCTCGACGCCCTTGTTCTCGTTGCCCTTGCCGGCGTCCTGGATGTCCTTCTCCAGGCTGCCGAGCTCATCGGCGTTCATCTTCCAGTTCTTCAGCCAGCCGGCGAACTCCGGGAACTTCTTCGGGAAGCTCTTGTTGCCGAGCGTCTTGATCTGGTTGTTGGCGCCCCAGGTGCCCTTGGGATCCGCGAGCTTGGTGAGCTTGTACTTGCTGTAGGCCCAGTGCGGCGACCACAGCACCACGGCGACGGGCTCCTTCTTGTGGTACGCCCGGTCCAGCTCGGTCAGCATGGCGCTGGTGCCGGCCGAGGTGACCTCGAAGTCCTTCAGGCCGTACGCCGGGGCGACGGTGTCCTTGAGGCGCTTCATCTCGCCGGTGCCGGGCTCGATCCCGATGATCTTGCCGCCGAACTCGTCCTTGTGCTTGCGCAGATCGTCGAGCGTCTTGACGCCCTTGACGTAGGACGGGACCGCGATCTCCAGCGAGGTCTTGTCGTACCAGGCCCCGACGTCGACGAGATCCTTCTTGTACTTGTCCCAGTACTGCTTCTGCGCCACCGGAAGCCAGCCGTCGGTCTCCACATCGATCTGGCCCGTGGACAGCCCGGTCCACATCGGCCCGATGTCGAGGTTGCGGATGTTCGGCTTGTAGCCGCGCTTCTCCAGGACGTTCTTCCACAGGTACGTGGTGGCGATGCCCTCGTCCCACGCGGGGTAGCCGATGTTCGGGGCCTTGCCCGCGTCCTTGCCCTTGGCGTAGGAGGCGTCCGCGGACGGCGCGACCTTGTCGACCAGGCCCGGGTGCTTCTTGAGCCAGGTGCGCACACCGTCCTGCTCATGGCCCTCACCGGCGCTCTTGATGTCGTTCTCGAGGCTGGTGAGCTGCTTCTCGTCCAGATGGAAGTTCTTCATCCACTTGGCGACCTGGGGCTCGTCCTTGGCGAAGCCCTTGCGGCCCAGCAGATGCAGGCTGTCTCCGGAGCCGAAGGAGCCCTTGGGGTCCTTGAGCTTGGTGAGCTTGTACTTGTCGTACGCCCAGTGCGGCGACCACAGCGTGACCGCGACCGGCTTCTTGGCGCGGATCGAGCGGTCCAGCTCGCTGAGCATCGACGCGGTGCTGGACTCCTGGACCTTGTACTCGCCGCCCAGGCCGTAGTCCTTGAGGACCTTGTCCTTGAGGATCTTCATCTCGCCGGCACCCGGCTCGATACCGGTGATCTTGCCGCCGAACTGGCCGCCCTTGCCCTTGAGGTCGTCGAGGGACGTGATGCCCTTCATGTACGACGGGACCGCGATCTCCAGCGAGGTCTTGTCGTACCAGGCCCCGAGGTCCTCCAGCTTGTCCTTGTACTTCTTCCAGTACGAGGCGTGGGTGGTCGGCAGCCAGGCATTGGTCTGGACGTCGATGTCACCGCGGGCCTGCCCGGCGAACAGCGGACCGGCCTCCAGCGCCTGGACCTTGGGCTTGTAGCCCCGCTGCTCCAGGATCTCCTTCCACAGGTAGGTGGTGGCCTTGCCCTCGTCCCAGTTGACGTAACCGAGGCTGATCGGCCGGCCGTTGCCGCCGCCGGACGGGCCGCCGGACCTGCCGAAGTAGCTCATCCCGCCGGCGAGCAGCGCGAGCACGACCACACCGACCATCGCCACGGAGGTGGCGGGCCGCCAGTGCAGGAACTTCATCCCGCCCAGCGCCGCCTGCGCCTTGGCCAGCGCGCGCCGGCCGAGCGGGGAGACCCGCTGGTTGAGCGCGCCGGTCATCCGGTCCAGGTACATGGCGAGGATGACCACCGCGAGTCCGGCCTCGGCGCCCAGCGCCACATCGACCGAGCTGATCGCGTTGTAGACCGACGAGCCGAGACCGCCGCCGCCGACCATGCCGGCGATGACGACCATGGACAGCGCCAGCATGATGACCTGGTTGATACCGGCCATGATCGTGGGCAGCGCCAGCGGCAGCTGCACCCGGAAGAGCGTGCGCCGCGGGTGGGTGCCGAACGCCTCGGCCGCCTCGACCAGTTCCTCGTCGACCTGCCGGATGCCGAGCTCGGTCATCCGGACCGCGGGCGGCATGGAGAAGACGATGGTGGCGACGATGCCGGGCACGACGCCGAGGCCGAAGAAGAGGATGCCGGGGATGAGGTAGACCATCGCCGGCATCGTCTGCATCAGGTCCAGGACCGGGCGCAGCGCCCCGCCGACGACCCGGCTGCGGGCCGCCCAGATACCGAGCGGCACGGCGACCACGATGGTGATCAGGCAGGCCACCAGCACCAGGGAGAGCGACTCGATGGTCGGGCCCCACTGTTCGACCGACTTGATCAGCGCGAAGCCGAGGAAGGTCAGCAGGGCCGCCGGCAGACCACGCAGCCACCAGGCGAGCACCGCGAGGATGCCGGCCAGCAGCAGCGGTTCGGGCCCGGACAGGACCGTGTGGATGACGTCGTAGAGGCCGTTCAGCACCTTCGTGATGAGGGTGAAGAGCCAGTCGAGGTGGTCGCGCAGCCAGTTGACGGCACCCTCGGCCCAGCTGCCTATCGGGATCCTAGGCATCGGCGCTCACCTCGTCCTCGGGCGCGTCGTCCCCGGGCGCGGCCGGGGAGTCCTCCGCCGCCGTGCCCGTGGCGGGCTGCTTGTCGAGCCGCGCCGTCGTGGCGGGCGCGCCGGTGTCCTGGGAGGGGATGCCGGAGGCCGGCTCCCGGTCCGCGCCGTCGCCGAGGACGGCGAGCAGCCGCTCGGCCGGTACGGCGCCGGCCAGTTCACCGTGCGCGTCGGTCACGGCGACCGGAACGGTGCTGGTCGAGCAGGGGGCGAACAGCTCGGCGAGCGGGGTGTCGATACCGACCGTCGCGGGCGCGGCGGCCCGGAACTCCGCGGCGGTGCCGAGCGTCCGGCCGTCGGGGGCCGTGGCACCCAGTACGGTGCCGACCTCGGCCATCACCGCGCCGGCGGTGAGCACCCGGCTGCGGTCGACGTCCTGGATGAAGGACGCCACATAGTCGTTGGCGGGCCGCAGGAGGATGTCCTCGGCGCTGCCGATCTGCACGATCCGGCCGTCCCGCATCACCGCGATCCGGTCGCCGAGGCGCATCGCCTCGTTGAGGTCGTGGGTGATGAAGACGATGGTCTTCTTCAGGGTCTTCTGCAGTTCCAGCAGCTGGTCCTGCATGTCCCGCCGGATCAGCGGGTCGAGGGCGCTGAACGACTCGTCCATCAGCAGCAGATCGGCGTCGGTGGCCAGCGCCCGGGCCAGGCCCACGCGCTGCTGCATACCGCCGGAGAGCTCGTCGGGCCAGGACTTCTCCCAGCCCTTGAGCCCGGTGAGTTCCAGCGCCTCGGTGGCGCGCCTGGTGCGCTCGGCGCGCGGTACGCCCTGCACGTCGAGGCCGTAGGCGGCGTTCTCCAGCACGCTGCGGTGCGGGAAGAGCGCGAAGTGCTGGAAGACCATGGAGATCTTCTCGGAGCGGACCTTGCGCAGCTCCTTGTCGCTGAGCGACGTGAGGTCCTGGCCGTCGAACCGTACGGTTCCCGCGGTGGGCTCCAGCAGCCCGTTGAGCGTGCGCAGCAGCGTGGACTTGCCGGATCCGGACAGGCCCATGACCACGAATATCTGGCCCTCGTCCACCTCGATCGAGGCGTCGATCACCGCCGCGGTGGTGCCTTCGTCCCGCAGTTCCTCGCGGCCGGCACCGTCCCGGAGCCTGCGGACCGCTTCCTCGGGTCTTCTGCCGAACACTTTGTACAGGTGCTCGGCTTGCAGCCTGGCCACATATGCCTCTCTTGTCGCACGAGAAACGACCTGTCACCCCCACGGACAGGTCGTGGAGCGACACGGGGTCGGCCCGCCTTACCGGTGGAATATTTGAATCCGCTACCGGTCAGCTCCGCGTGCGCGTCTGCCCGCCTTTATCTGTCCCAAACACATCGGTGTTTTAGATCACACCTGTGTGACGTATGGGGCATACGGCATCATGCGGGATGTGACTCGACGCCTGATGCTCCTCGACACCGCCTCGCTCTACTTCCGCGCCTATTTCGGGGTACCGGAATCGGTCAGGGCCCCGGACGGCACTCCCGTGAACGCGGTACGCGGACTGCTGGACTTCATCGCCCGCCTCGTCCAGGACCACCACCCCGATGACCTGGTCGCCTGCATGGACTTCGACTGGCGCCCGCAGTGGCGGGTCGATCTGATCCCCTCGTACAAGGCCCACCGGGTCGCCGAGGAGGCCCCCGCCGGGTCCGCGGAGCCCGACGAGGAGGAGATCCCCGACACCCTCTCGCCGCAGGTCCCGGTCATCGAGGACGTCCTGGACGCCCTGGGCATCGCCCGTATCGGAGCGGCCGGGTACGAGGCCGACGACGTCATCGGCACACTGACCGCCCGGGCGACGGGCCCGGTCGACATCGTCACCGGCGACCGCGACCTCTTCCAGCTCGTCGACGACCGGCGCGGCATCCGCGTCCTGTATCCGCTCAAGGGCGTCGGCACCCTCCAGGTCACCGACGAGGCGCTGCTGCGCGCGAAGTACGGCGTGGACGGCCCCGGTTACGCCGATCTGGCACTGCTGCGCGGCGACCCCAGCGACGGCCTGCCCGGCGTACCGGGCATCGGCGAGAAGACCGCCGCCAAGCTGCTGGACGCCTACGGAGACCTGGCAGGCATCCTGGCCGCCGCGGCCGACCCGGCCTCGAAGGTGACCCCCGCCCAGCGCACCCGGCTGCGGGAGGCAGGCCCGTACCTGGCGGTCGCGCCGAAGGTCGTGAAGGTGGCCACCGACGCGCCCGTCCCCGCCGTCGACCACACCCTCCCGGCCGAGCCGGCCGACCCCGAGCGGCTGGAGGCGCTGGCCGCGCGGTGGGGTCTGGGCGGGGCGCTGCAGCGGCTGCTCCTCACACTGCGGCGGTGAACTGTTAAGTTAGGTAAACCTAACCATCACGCGTCAGGGGAGACCGCCGTGGCTGCAGAGCGTCCGTCCCGCAAGAAGCCCACCGTGCACCGCGCCCGGGTACAGCGCGCGGAGCGGCTCACCCCGCACATGGTCCGCGTGGTGCTGGGGGGTGAGGGGCCGGCGGAGTTGGCGGAGTTCTCGGCGGGCGAGTACGCCGACCACTACATCAAGCTGCTCTTCCCGGTGCCCGGCGTGCAGTACCCCGAGCCGTTCGACATCGCGCAGATCCGCGCCGACTTCCCGCGCACCCAGTGGCCCAGGACCCGTACCTACACCGTCCGGGCCTGGGATGCCGGCAGCCGTGAACTGACCGTGGATTTCGTGGTGCACGGCGACGAGGGCCTGGCCGGACCGTGGGCGGCCGCGGCACAGCCGGGCGACGAGATCCTGTTCCTCGGCCCCGGCGGGGCCTACGCCCCGGACGCCGACGCCGACTGGCATCTGCTGGCGGGGGACGAGAGCGCCCTGCCGGCCATCGCGGCCTCGCTCGCCCGGATGCCCTCGGGGGCGCAGGTGCACGCCTTCATCGAGGTGGCGGGCCCGCAGGAGCGCCAGGACCTGACGGCCCCGGCCGGCGCCGAGATCCACTGGCTGTACCGCGCCGACGCCCCCGTCGGCCGCGAACTGGTCGCGGCCGTCAGGGCGCTGGAGTTCCCGGCCGGCGAGGTCCAGGCGTTCGTGCACGGCGAGGCCGGCTTCGTGAAGGAGCTGCGCCGGCTGCTCCGCGTCGAGCGGGACGTCCCCCGCGAGGCGCTGTCCATCTCCGGCTACTGGCGCTCCGGCCATGACGAGGACGGCTGGCAGGCCTCCAAGCGCGACTGGAACCAGCAGGTCGAGGCCGAGCAGGAGTCCCCGGCAGCGACGACCTCCTGACCCACGGGGCGGCAGCCCCGGCACGACGCGGCCCCCGCAGGCGCAGGCGTGGGCCACCCGTTTCCCCACGGGCCCGGAGCAACTCGACGTCAGCTCCGGGCCCTTGGCGTGCCGTGTGTGACTCGTGGCGCCGTCGCTGACTCAAGGCGTCCTCCCCCGGCCCGCGCGCCCTCCCCACCCGCATCGCCACCCCTCGCCACCACAAGGTCACCCCCGTCCTCCGACAACATTCCATTCCTTGACAACAAAGTTTTTCGGTTGCACTCTGGTGAGGTGATCGATGTAGCAGTGATCGACGATCCGGCCGCCGCCGGGGTCTCGCTGGATCCGGTGCGGGCGCGGCTGCTGGCCGTGCTCGCCGTGCCGGGTTCGGCGACGACGCTGGCCGCGCAGGTCGGCCTGTCCCGGCAGAAGGTCAACTACCACCTGCGGGCCCTGGAGCGGCACGGCCTGGTCGAGCTGGTCGAGGAGCGCCGCAAGGGCAATGTGACGGAGCGGATCGTGCAGGCGACGGCCGCGTCCTATGTGATCTCCCCCGCCGCGCTGGCCGCGGTCGCGCCCGACCCGGGCCGGGCGCCGGACCAGCTCTCCGCCCGCTGGCTGCTGGCCCTCGCGGCCCGGCTGGTGCGCGAGGTGGGCGAGCTCATCACGCGCTCGGCCAAGGCGCGGCAACAGCTGGCGACCTTCGCCGTCGACGGTGAGATCCGGTTCGCCTCGGCCGCCGACCGGGCCGCCTTCGCCGAGGAACTCGGCGCGAGCGTGAACCACCTCGTCGCGAAATACCACGACGACGGCGCGGCGGGCGGGCGCAAGCACCGGCTGATCGTCGCCCTGCACCCCAGCATCACCCGTGCCGCCGACGAACCCGCGCCGGCCCCGGCGCACCGGCCCACCGCACCGACCGAGGAGTAGCCATGCCCAGAGAGTTCGAGATCCGCCGGGAGGTCGTGCTGCCGGCCGCCCCCGAAGACGTCTTCGCGGCCGTCACCACCGGTACGGGGGCGTGGATGTTCCCCAAGGAGGAGGTCGCCGGCGTCGGGGGCAGCGACGCGGCGGACGACGCGGTCACCGTCTGGGAGCCGCCGCACCGCTTCGAGGTCCGGATGGACGGCGAGGACGGCTGGTTCAACGCGCTGGAGTACGTCATCGAGGCCCGCGACGGCGGCACCGCCGTACTGCGGTACGTCCACAGCGGCGTGCTGAGCGACGACGACTGGGACGGCCAGTACGACGGCGCCTCCCTGCACACCGACTTCTACCTGCACACCCTCGGGCAGTACCTGGCGCACTTCACGGGCCGCCCGGCCGCCTTCGCCGACATCCAGGGCCCGGCGGCATCGCTCACCCCCGACGGGTTCGAGCGGCTGCTGCGCGCCCTCGGCGTCAGAGCCACGACGGCGGTGGGCGACCGGCTGCGCCTCGAACTGCCGGGCACGGCCCCGCTGGACGCGGTCGTCGACTACCGCACCGAGCACTTCCTCGGCCTGCGCACCGACGGCGGGCTGTACCGCTTCTTCGGGCGCAACGCCTTCAAGGCGCCGGTCGGCCTCACACTCCATCTGTTCGCCGGCGACACCGACGCCGAGAAGGCCGGACGGGCCTGGCAGAGCTGGCTGGACGGGGTGTACACGGCGGATGCCGCGGGCTGACCGTCCGCACCCCCGGCGCGTCGTCCCGAGCGGAACGACGCGCCCGGTGCCCCGTGTCGCCGGTCCTCCATCGGCCCCCGCGGCGTGCACCGTTGCGGTCTGCCGACGCCCCCGCCCGGGCAACACCCCCGGCGGCTCAGTCCTGGTGGAAGACCTCCCGCATCGGTCCACCACTCCCCCGGCACGGCTCCCCCGGTCTGCTCCTGGCACGGTTCGGTGAGCCGCCACCACCGCCGGGTCACGGGATCGGCGGCCATCGCGGCCATATCGGCGGCGTAGTCGTCCCCGACGTACTCGGCGTACGAGAAGAGCAGATCGCCCTCCAGGAAGATCGAGTAATTGCGTAGGTGGCAGGCGGTGATCGTCGCCAGTACCTCCGGCCAGACCTCCGCGTGCAGCCGCAGATACTCCGCGCGGTGTTCCGGGCGCAGCCTGATGAGCCTTCCGAGGCGCCGCACCGGGGCGGCGCCCTCGTCGCTTGTCATCGTCATGGCGGCATCCTTCTCCCACCGCCCCGGCCGTCACACCCCGTCGCCCGCAGCTGCCTGCCCAGGAGGGGCCGGCCCGCTCAGCCGACCGACGAATACGCCACCACGCCGCGCAGCACCCCGTCCATGGCGCGGCGGGCCGTGCGCGCCACCGTGCCCTCGGGCGGGGCCGCCGCCGCGATCTGACCGAGTATGTCGATCAGCTGCTTGCACCAGCGGACGAAGTCGCCGGCGGGCATCTCCGCGTCACGGAGGACCTCGTCGAGCCCGAAGCCGGAGGCCCAGCGGTAGGCGGCCCAGGCGAAGCCGAGGTCCGGTTCGCGCTGGCCGACGCCCTCCGCCTGGTTGATCCGGTGGGTCTCCTCCAGGGCGTCCAGCCGGCCCCAGATACGGACCATCTCGCCCAGGGCCTCCCGGGCCCGGCCGGCCGGCAGCTTGGGCGCCACCGCGTCGTCCGCCTGGCGCGCCTCGTACACCAGCGCCGAGGCGCAGGCCGCCAGCTCCGCCGGGCCCAGCCCCTCCCAGACGCCCTCGCGCAGACACTCGCTGGCCAGCAGATCCAGTTCGCCGTAGAGCCGGGCGAGCCGGCGGCCCTCGTCGGTGACGGTGTCCCCTTCGAGGTAGTCGAGCTCGGTCAGCAGGGCGCAGATCCGGTCGAAGGTGCGGGCGATGGTGTTCGTCCGTCCCTCGATGCGGCGCTCCAACTGGCGGGTGTCGCGCAGCAGTCGGTGGTAGCGCTCCGCCCAGCGGGCGTGGTCCTCGCGCTCGTCGCAGCCATGGCAGGGGTGCGCGCGCAGGGCCGTACGCAGCCGGGTGATCTCCCGGTCGTCGGCCGCCGCCGACCGGGGCTTGCGGTGCCGCGACGGGACGAGGTGGCCGGCCTTCGTGCGCAGCGCGGACGCCAGATCGCGGCGCGACTGCGGACTGCGGGCGTTGAAGGACTTGGGGATGCGCATCCGGTCCAGCGCCTCCACCGGCACCGGGAAGTCGATCGAGGCCAGCCGCTTGACCTGCCGCTCGGCAGTCAGCACCAGCGGCCGCGGGCCGTCCTGCGCGTCGAAGCCGCGGTGGCCGTTCGTCCGCCCCGAGGGCATCCCGGGATCGAGGACCAGTGCCAGACCCGCGAACTTGCCGGTGGGCACATGGATGACATCACCGGGCTTCAGCTTCTCCAGCGCCGCCGCGGCCGCCACCCGCCGCTGGGCCGCACCCTGCCGGGCCAGCTCCGTCTCACGGTCCTTCAACTCCCGCCGCAGCCGGGAGTATTCCGCGAAGTCGCCGAGGTGGCAGGTCATCGAGCCGCGGTAGCCCGCCAGCCCCTCCTCGTTCTTCTGCACCTGCCGCGAGATCCCGACCACCGACTTGTCGGCCTGGAACTGCGCGAAGGACATCTCCAGCAGCTCCCGCGAACGGTGGTGGCCGAACTGGGAGACGAGGTTGACCGCCATGTTGTACGACGGCTTGAAGGAGGACCGCAGCGGATAGGTACGCGTCCCGGCGAGCCCGGCGACCGCCCCCGGATCCATCCCCCGCTGCCACAGCACCACCGCATGGCCCTCGATGTCGATGCCGCGGCGCCCGGCCCGGCCGGTCAGCTGGGTGTACTCGCCGGGGGTGATGTCGGCGTGCTGCTCGCCGTTCCACTTCACCAGCTTTTCCAACACCACCGACCGCGCGGGCATGTTGATGCCCAGCGCCAGCGTTTCGGTGGCGAAGACGGCCTTCACCAGACCCTTGACGAACAGCTCCTCGACGACCTCCTTGAACGTCGGCAGCATGCCGGCGTGATGCGCCGCGATGCCCCGCTCCAGGCCCTCCAACCACTCGAAGTAGCCCAGCACATGGAGGTCGTCGTCGGCGATCCCGGCAGTCCGCGCCTCCACTATGCGGCGGACCTGCTCACGGCCCTCCTGGTCGTTGAGCCGCAGGCCCGAATACAGGCACTGCTGGACGGCGGCCTCGCAGCCGGCCCGGCTGAAGATGAAGGTGATCGCGGGCAGCAGGCCCTCGTTGTCGAGGCGGTCGATGACCTCGGGCCGGCTCGGCGTCCAGATCCGGGACCGCTGCCGCCGCTCGCGCTCGCGGTCCGCCTCGCGCATCGTGCGGCCCCGGCGCTTGTCCCGGCCGAACGTCGGCCGGGAATTCTCCATCCGCGCGAGCCGCTCCAGATCGGGGTTGACCTCGCGGCGCCCGCCGTTCTGTCCGTCCCGCTCCTCGAACAGGTCATATATCCGGCGTCCGGCGAGGACGTGCTGCCACAGCGGCACCGGGCGGTGCTCGGAGACGATCACCTCGGTGTCGCCCCGGACCGTGTCCAGCCAGTCGCCGAACTCCTCGGCGTTGGAGACCGTCGCCGACAGTGACACCAGCGTCACCGACTCCGGAAGATGGATGATCACCTCTTCCCAGACGGCCCCCCGGAAGCGGTCGGAGAGGTAGTGCACCTCGTCCATCACCACATAGCCGAGGCCGACCAGCGACCGCGAGCCGGCATAGAGCATGTTCCGCAGCACTTCGGTGGTCATCACGACCACCGGGGCTTCGGAGTTGACGCTGTTGTCGCCGGTCAGCAGACCGACCTTGCCGGCGCCGTAACGCTTGACCAGATCCTGGTACTTCTGGTTGGACAGCGCCTTGATGGGCGTGGTGTAGAAGCACTTGCGGCCCTGCTCCAGGGCCAGGTGGACGGCGAATTCGCCGACGATCGTCTTGCCGGATCCGGTGGGGGCCGCGACCAGCACTCCCTTGCCGGCCTCCAGCGCCTGGCACGCCTCGACCTGGAACGGATCCAGGCCGAAGTCGTACATCTCTCGGAAAGGGGCGAGTGCGGTGGCCTGCTCGGCCGCCCGGAGCTTGGCGGCGGCATAGCGCTCAGCAGGGGACATGTCCTCGGTCATCGTGTCTACGAGCCTACCGGCCGCCTCTGACAACGACGCGATCTTTATGTCGGCCCTTTACCGAGCGGGTCCGGTCCGCTCACCGAGCGGGTCCGGTCCGCGGTCCCGTCGGCCGTCGCGTGCGCCGCAGCCGGCCGCCGGCGTGCGAACGGCCCCCGGCGCACTGCGCGCGGGGGCCGCCAGGGACCCGGCCGGGTCACCCCGGTTCACGTCATGTCACGAACCGTCACATCAGGTCACGTCGCGTCAGGTCACGTCGTCGTAGCCGCCGGGGCGCCGCGGCCCGTCGTCGGACCGGTCGCCGCCGGCCTGCTCGGGCAGCATCCGCCCGGAGGAGACCGACTCGATCTCCCCGAGCGAGGAAGGCGTCAGGTCCAGCTCCGAGGCCTCGTCGTCCGCCAGCCCCGCATCCGGGTTGCCCAGCTTGCGGCGGCGGTCGTTGAACAGGCAGATGCCGGCGGCACCGAAGTACAGCACCACGATCGGCGCGGCCAGCAGACTCATGGTCAGCGGGTCACCGGTCGGGGTGGCGATGGCCGAGAAGATCGTGATGCCCAGCACCATGAACCGCCACCAGCTCAGGATCCGGCGGCCGGTGACCACACCGCCGAAGTTGAGCAGCACCAGGAGCAGCGGCAGTTCGAAGGCCAGGCCGAAGACCACGACCATGCGCGTGACGATGTCGAAGAACTCGTCGGCCGGGAACAGGTTGGCCCAGTCGTCGGGGGTCAGTCCGACCAGGGCGCCCGCGGTGGTCGGCAGCACCGCGTAGGCGAGGTAGGCGCCGCCGAGGAAGAGCGGTACGCCGGCGCCGACGAAGCTCAGGGCGTACTTCTTCTCGTGCCGGTGCAGACCCGGCGCGAGGAAGGCCCAGAGCTGGTACAGCCAGATCGGGCTGGCGCCGACGACGCCCACCGTGAGGGACAGCTTGAGCAGGATGGTGAAGGGTGCCAGCAGACCGTTGGCGGTGACCTCCGCGCACGGGTGGCTGCGCGGCCCGGCGGTCGCGGTGCCGCTGGGGCAGCCGACGGCGTCGATGACCGGCCCCGTGATGAAGTGGGCGATCGCGTCGTACTGCCACATCGCCACGGCGGTGATCACACCGACGGCGAGCACCGATTTCAGCAGCCGGTTGCGCAGCTCACGCAGATGCGCCGCGAGCGGCATCCGCCCCTCGGGGTCCTTCTCCTGCTTGCGGGCAGACTTGGGCAACCCACGTCCTCGTCTCGTGCATCAGCCGTCGCCGGCCGGACCGGCCGGCGGGATCGGATCGGGTCAGCTCTGCTTGGTGGTGTGCTGCGGCTCGGCCACGGGGCGCGAGCTGCTCACATCACCGGGAGCCGCCTGGATCGTACGAGGAGCCTGCTGGGCACCGTCGGAGGCCTCGGACGTGCCGGAGGCCGCACCGCCCTCGGTCTCGCCTTCCTTCTTCATCGCCTTGGCCTCGCTCTTGAGGATGCGGGCCGACTTGCCGAGCGAACGCGCCATGTCCGGAAGCTTCTTCGCGCCGAACAGCAGCACAATAACGACGAGGATCAGAATGATCTCGGAGGGCCTCAGGTTGCTGAGCATGTGCGACTACCTTCTCGCCGGGGCGGCGTCTGCTGTGGTGCCTGCCGATAGGGGTCGGACTGGCGTCCTGGTGCTCACTCGATCGTAACGTTCGGTGGTGAACGCCGGGCAATGCCCGTGCGTCCCCCCGATTGCCTCGACCGCCGCTCTGTACGCACCGCGCCTCAGAGTACCTCTCCGGCCCTCCGGGCAGCAGAGCACTGCCGCCGGCGGCAACGACTCCCTGTCCGCCCCGCCGATCAGTCCCGGCCGGTCCCGGACATCCGGGAGGCGAGCGGTGTCGCCGCCCGCTCCAGGTCGTCGGCGGCCCGCTGGATCTGCTCGGAGGCCGCACCGACCTGACGGGCCAGCCGCCGCACCTCCGCGAAGACGCGGACGGCCAGGACGCCGAGCACGGCGATCCCGGCGAAGCCGAGGGCGATTGCGATCATGGGCCAGAGCATGGGACGAGCCTATCGGTCAGCCCGTGTGCAGCCGCAGCGTGCGGACCCCGCCGCCGGTGAGCAGCTCGACGATCCGCTCGCCGGCCGGTTTGCGCACCGCGCGCCGGCAGTCGGGGCAGGTGAAGGAGTAGAAGGTGGTACGGCTGCTGGCGCCGATCGCCAGCCGGAAGGCGTCCGAGGCGAGCTCGAAGCGGCCCCGGCAGTCCGGGCAGGCGGCCTTGAAGAGCACCGGTGCGGCCCGGCCCGCCAGGCCGGCGGTCACCTTCGTGGTCCTCATCATCCCTCGCTGCCTCCTCCTTCTCCCCGCGGTGGCCGCGGGGCTCACTCGCCGTATGCCGCGAGTGCCCGGTCGGCGGCCTGCCGTGCGCTGTCCGCGAGCGCCTGCGGCGCGACGATCCGGCCGTCCCCGCCCAGCCGCAGCGCCAGCCGCCGCAGCGAGGCCGGGTCGGGGGTGCGCAGGGTGATCCGCAGACCGCCGTCGGGCAGCTCCTCGGCGCTGTCGTGCGGGTAGTACTCGGCGACCCAGCGGCCGCCGGGCCCGACCTCGATGGACACCTCGGGATCCTCGGCCGCGGGCTGCACCAGGCCCTCCGACAGATCACGCAGCTCGACCGGCGGCGGATCGGCCGGCGCGTCCAGCAGCTTGATCTCGGCGACCCGGTCGAGCCGGAAGGTGCGCCGGGCCTCCGAGAGCCGGCACCACGCCTCCATGTACGTATGGCCGACGGCGAACAGCCGGATCGGGTCGACCTCGCGCTCGGTCAGCTCGTCGCGCGCCGGGGAGTAGTAGCGCAGCCACAGCCGGCGCCGCTCGGCGATGGCGCGGTCGACGTCGGCGAAGACCCCGCCCTCGGACTCGAAGGTCACCGAGAGCCGGGAGCTGGCGCCGGCCGCCTCACCGGCCGCCGCCTCCAGCTTGGCGGTGGCCCGCAGCAGCGCCTGCCGGTCGCCCTCGCGCAGTCCGGGCAGGGTGGCCACCGCCCGGGCCGCGACCAGCAGCGCGGTCGCCTCGTCGGCGGCCAGCCGCAGCGGCTCGGCGACGTCGTCGGGGTTGTGCCACCAGATGCGGTCGCCGTCGGTGTCGATGTCCAGGAGGTCGCCGCCGCGGAAGCTCGTCCCGCACATCGGCAGGACGTCGAGGTCGGCGATCAGCTCGTCCTCGGTGATGCCGAAGGCGCGGGCGACATCGCCGACGCGGGCGCCGGGGCGCTCGCGCAGGTACGTCACCAGCGACAGCATCCGGCGGGTCTGGTCGATCGCGTTCGTAGCCATGGAGTCTGCGTCCCGTCCCTCTCAGCCCTTGGCCACGGCACGCAGCCGGTCGATGACCTCGGCGCGCAGTTCCGCGGGTTCCAGTACGACCACGTCGGGCCCGAACTCCACGAGCCAGGCGTCGAGTCCATGGCCGCTGGGGATCTCCAGCTCGTCCCAGCCGTCGCCCAGCGCGCGGACGGTGAGCGCACGGGCCCGCAGCGGATAGCCGTGCTCGGCCCGGAGTTTGATCCGGGCGGTGCCGGTGGCGGTCTCGCCGGCCCAGCTCTCGACGGTCTCGCGGACGGTGACGTGATCGGGCACCGGCGCGGTGAACTTCCCTTGCCGGGAACGGACCTTGCCGGTGATCCGGGAGAGCCGGAAGACCCGCTCCGCCTTGCGCTCGCGGTCCCAGCCGGCGACGTACCAGTGGCCCCGCCAGCACTCCAGGATCCAGGGTTCGACCTGCCGCTGCTCGGGGTGGGCGGCCGTGGACTTGCGGTAGTCGAAGACGACCGGCCGGCGGTCCCGGCAGGCCAGCATCAGCGGCTCGAAGGCGGCCTCGTGGGCGGGGATCCGCGGCTCCAGCGCGCTGTGCGGCTGCCCGGCGTCGTAGCTCGCGCCCTCCCCGGCCAGGGGCATACCGGCCGCGCGCAGCTTCTGCAGGGCACCGGAGGCGGCGCCGGCCAGCCGGGCCTGCTGCCAGATCTTCGCGGCCAGCCCGAGGGCGGCGGCCTCCTCGGCGTCCAGGGTGATCGGGGGAAGGCGGTTGCTGTCCCGCCGGGCGAGATAGCCGACGTCGCCCTCGATGCCCTCGACGGTCTCGATGACCAGACCGAGCTCCCGCAGATCGTCCTTGTCCCGCTCGAACATACGGTTGAACGCATCGTCGTTGCCGGCCTCGATATAGGCCTCGATGGACGACCTGAGCTCACGCTTGGTCAGCGGGCGTCGCGTCCCCAGCAGGCACAGCGCCAGGTTCATCAACCGCTCGGCCTTGGCAATGGCCATCGACGCCCTTTCTCGTTGTACTCCCGATCGTTGACCGTACCGCTCGCGATGCTCAGGGCAAAAGCCGAGGGCCCGTGCCATCGCGGCACGGGCCCTCGGATACGTCAGCCGTGGCCCCGCGGGGCGAGCGGCAGCGGCCTCAGACGGAGACGAGGTCGCAGACGAAGATCAGCGTCTCGCCCGGAGCGATCAGGCCGCCACCGGCGCCACGGTCGCCGTAGGCGAGGTGCGCGGGGATGGTCAGCCGGCGGCGGCCGCCGACCTTCATGCCCTGCACGCCCTGGTCCCAGCCGGCGATGACCTGGCCGGCGCCCAGCTGGAACTGCAGCGGCTTGCCGCGGTTCCAGCTCGCGTCGAACTCCTCGCCGGTGCTGAAGGACACACCGACGTAGTGGACGGAGACGGTGTCCCCGGCCTTGGCGACCGGCCCGTCGCCCTCCTTCAGGTCCACGATCTCAAGCTCGGTGGGAGCCGGGCCGTCAGGAAAGTCGATCTCGGGCTTGTCGATGCTCACGGATGTGCTCCTACTTACGAATCTTTACGATTACCGGGCCAGTCTTGCAGATCTTGCGGGCGCCGCCGTCAGACCGTGCCGACGATGTCGACCGAGAAGACCAGGGTGTTCTTGTCCAGCCCGCTCTGCGGGTTCCCGGCGTAAGCCAGCTTCGGCGGGATCACGATCTCGACCCGGTCACCGACGTGCTTGCCGACCAGCGCCTTGTCCCAGCCCTGGACGACCTGACCGGCGCCGATCTGGAACGCGGTCGCGCCACCGTGGTCCCAGGAGGAGTCGAACTTCTTGCCGTCCTCCCACTTCACACCGGTGTACTGCGCGATCAGCCCGTCGCCGGCCTTCACCTCGGGGCCCTTGCCCTTGATCAGGACCTGCTGCTTGAGGTCCTTGGGCGGCTGCTCCCCCTTGGGCACGGTGATCTTCGCGGCCTTCTCGTCCGCGGCCGTCACCTCGGGCATCCCGCTCTCCGGCGCCGCCTGCTTGCCCTCGGCCTTCGCCTTCTTGTCGAGCTTCTTCGCCCCGACGACATCGATGACCCACACCAGGCCGTCCTGCGGCTTGATGCCGAGCTGCGGGTTCAGACGGGGGCCGACCAGCTCCTTGGCGGTGCCCTCGACCTCGAAGCGGCTGCCGACCTTCTGCCCGGCGACCGCGGCCAGCACCTTCGGCGGCAACTGCTGCTGCTGGGCCTGATCGGTGACCTCGCTGACGATCTGGGCGCGCGGGCCGCCGGGCTTGGCGCCGGGCTGCCGCATCCAGCTGCTGCCGAGGTTCTGGCCCTTCATCGACTGCGCCGACCAGTCCAGCCGGACCAGATCACCCTTCTTGACGGTGGCGCCCTTGCCCTCGGTGAGGGTCTTGGTGACGGCCTTGTCGGCCGGTTTGGCGCCCTTGGGCACCGTGATCTTGGGCTGCGCCCCCGGCTTGCCGTCGACCTTGGCGACCGGTTCGCCCGCCGAGCTCTTGCCGTCGTCGGACCCGCAGGCGGCGGTGAACAGCAGGACGGGCACGGTCAGCGCTGCTGCGGCGGCGCGACAGGTGTTCTTCATGAGGTTCATCAGTCCAACTCGGGCTCGTGGGGTGAGTGGGCAATGCCCGCCACTCTACGACCTGTGCCGCCGTGCACCTGGCGCAACAAGGCAATGTGCCGGGAGCCGCTTCGGCTCCCGGCACACCTCCGCATTCCCCGCGGGTCACATTCCGGCGATCAGCTTTTCCACCCGGTCGTCGACGGACCGGAACGGGTCCTTGCACAGGACCGTGCGCTGCGCCTGATCATTGAGCTTGAGATGCACCCAGTCGACCGTGAAATCACGGCGCTGTTCCTGCGCACGGCGGATGAAGTCGCCGCGCAGCCGCGCACGGGTGGTCTGCGGGGGCACCGACTTGCCCTCGAAGATCTTCAGGTCATTGCAGATCCGCGCGGCCTGACCCTTCCGCTCCAGGAGGTAGTAGAGCCCCCGGCGGCGGTGGATGTCGTGATACGCGAGGTCTATCTGCGCCACCCGTGGGTGGGACATGGTGATGTTGTTCTTTGTCCGGTACCGCTCGATGAGCTGATGTTTCATCACCCAGTCGATCTCGGTCGAGATGCGGTCGAGCTCCTGGTCCCGGATCGCCTCCAGCGTCCGGCCCCACAGCTCCAGCACCTGCTCGACGAGGCCCGTACGGATGCCGCGGCGGTCGCAGAAATCCACGGCCTTGTCGTAGTACTCCTGCTGGACCTCCAGCGCGGAGGCCTCCCGCCCGCTGGCCAGCCGCACCTTGCGCTGCCCCGTGATGTCGTGGCTGACCTCACGGATGGCCCGGATCGGGTTCTCCAGGGTCAGATCGCGCATGACCGTGCCCGCCTCGATCATGCGCAGCACGAGGTCGGTGGCACCGACCTTCAGCATCATGGTCGTCTCGGACATGTTGGAGTCGCCGACGATGACGTGCAGCCGCCGGTAGCGCTCGGCGTCCGCATGCGGTTCGTCACGCGTATTGATGATCGGCCGGGAGCGCGTGGTCGCCGAGGAGACGCCCTCCCAGATGTGCTCCGCGCGCTGGCTGACGCAGTAGACGGCACCCCGGGGGGTCTGCAGCACCTTGCCCGCGCCGCACAGCAGCTGACGGGTGACCAGGAACGGAATGAGGATGTCCGCGAGCCGGGAGAACTCACCATGACGGGCGACGAGATAATTCTCGTGACATCCGTAGGAGTTACCCGCCGAATCGGTGTTGTTCTTGAACAGATAGACGTCGCCGGCGATTCCCTCCTCATGCAGGCGGCGCTCGGCGTCGACCAGCAGGCCTTCGAGAATGCGCTCGCCGGCCTTGTCGTGCGTGACCAGCTCGGTCACGTTGTCGCACTCGGGAGTTGCGTATTCCGGGTGCGAACCCACGTCCAAGTACAGGCGGGCGCCGTTCCGCAGGAAGACATTGCTGCTGCGGCCCCATGACACGACACGGCGGAAGAGGTAGCGCGCCACTTCGTCAGGCGACAGTCGGCGCTGTCCCCTGAACGTGCACGTGACGCCGTACTCGTTCTCCAGCCCGAAAATGCGGCGGTCCATGACTGAACATTACGCCTGACGGCCTGCTCTGAAACCGGGTTCGACAGCCCCGTTTCGATCATTTTCCGTCGTGCCCGCATCAGCCGTACGCTGCACGGGATCCCCGAGGAATCGCTTCGTCGACAAAAGGACGAGCAGCGCGGCGAGCCCACCGGCCCCGGCCACCGCGAAGCCCGCCACCGCGCCGCCCCGCTCGACCGCCGGTCCCACCACCGAGGCGCCCATCGCCGATCCGACCCCGAACGTCGTCACCAGCCACGAAAACGCCTCCGTCACGGTGCCCTTGGGGGCATGCCGGTCCACGACCACGAACGCGCAGGCCAGCGCCGGTGCCAGAAACACCCCGGCGACCCCGGTCAGCACCGTCATCCCGACGACGTCCGGGACCAGCACCAGCGGGAGATACCCCAGCGCCAGCAGTCCGATCAGCAGCCGCAGCCGCCCCTCCGGCCGCCCCGGCCACTCGCGGGCGCCGTAGACCACCCCGCCGACCAGCGCACCGGCGCCCAGCGCGGAGAGCAGCCAGCTGGAGATCATCCCGCCGCCGTGCTCATCGGCGTACGCGACCGCCGCCACCGCGATCGACCCCAGCGCCAGCCCCACGAAGAAGAACGACCCGATCAGCACCCGCAGCCCCGCCGAGCGCAGCGCCCCCAGCCAGTGCGCCTCGCGCGGGGCGCTGCGCCACTGCCGGGACGGCTCCGAGACCACGACGGAGAGCGCCCCGAGCACCCCGATCAGGTTGATCACCAGCAGCGCGGCCCGCTCCGACCAGACCGCGACGCACAGCGTCACCAGCAACGGGCCCACCGCGAACATGACTTCCTGCGCGACCGCGTCCAGCGCGTAGGCGGCATGCACCCGGTCCGCGCGCCGCAGGACGCCGGGCCACAGCGCCCGCAGACCGCCCTCCAGGGGCGGGGTGAAGAATCCGGCGATCACCATGGCGGCATAGGCGAGCCACAGCACGTCCAGGCCGACGACCGTGAGCAGCGCCGCGCCGAGCGCCGAGAGGACCGAGGCGGGCAGCATCACCCGCGGCTGGCCCCAGAGGTCCACGGCCCGGCCGAGGAGCGGCTGGCCCAGCGCGTTGCACAGGCCGTAGACCGCGGAGAGCGCGCCGGCCAGGGCGTAGCTGCCGCCCTCGGCCCGCACGAAGAGGACCACGGCCAGCGCCGCGGTGGCGTTCGGCAGCCGGCCGGCCAGCGTCCCGGCCAGGAGCCGGGCCGCGTGCCGGGTTCTGAGCAGCTCCGCATATCCCGCGGCCATCCCCGCCCCTCTCCGTCCGGCCCGACCGGACGTGTTACGTATAACTTCCGGCGTTATACGTATCATGACGGCACGCCGCGGTCCACCCCGCAACGGCCGAACACGAGGAGCGACACACCCGGTGACCAGCAACGAGGCCACGCCCCCCGGTGCACGCACCGAGGCCCCCATCACCGGAGCGGCCGGGGCCGCGCGCGCGAGCAGGCCGCGCATCACCAGCCGGGACGTCGCCCGCCTCGCCGGCGTCTCGCAGGCCGCCGTCTCCCTCGTCCTGGGCGACAAATGGCACGGCCGGGTCTCCCCCGGCAAGGCGGAGGCCGTCCGCGACGCCGCCCGCGAGCTGGGCTACCGCCCCAACCTCGCCGCCCGCAGCCTGCGGATGGGCCGCACCCGCACCGCGCTCCTCGTCGTCCCCGCCCTGACCACCGAATTCTTCGCCCGCGTCTACACCGGCGCGGCCCGGGTCGCCGCCGACCACGGCTTCGGGGTGGTCCTCTACCCCTCCCCCGAGGGCATCGGCCCCGCCCGCGACCCCTTCGACTCCGCCGCGGCCACCCTCGACGGCGTGATCGCCTCCTCCATGGCCGCCGACGCCCTCGCCCCTCTCCGGGACGCCGGTCTGCCCCTGGTCATGCTGGACAGCGCGCCCGACGACCACCGGGCCACCGCCACCGTCAACCTCGATATCGCGGACGGCATACGGCAGCTGACCACCCATCTGGTCGCCCTCGGGCACCGCCGCGTCACCCATCTCGCGGCCGACGTGCGCTCCTGGACCTTCGAGGTCCGGGCCCGTGCCGTCACCGACGCCCTGCACGACGTCCCGGGGGCACACCTGCGGCGCCTGCCGACCGCCCTCCACATCGACGCCGGGCTGCGGGCCGCACACGCCGCCCTGACCGGCCCCGGCCCCCGCCCCACGGCGCTGCTCTGCGACGACGACATCATCGCCGCGGGCGCCTGCAAGGCCGTACGCCGGCTGGGCCTGCGGATCCCCGAAGACGTCTCCGTCACCGGATTCGACGACCTGGCCCTGGCGGTGGCCGTCGAGCCGGAGCTGACCACCGTACGGCTGCCCGCCGAGGAGTTCGGCGAGGCCGGGATGCGGGCCCTGATGGCAGTGCTCGACGGACATCCGGCCCCGGCCCCCGCCCTGCCGGTGGAGCTGGTCACCCGCGGCTCCACCGCCCCGCCCGCGGACGCCCCCGGCAACGCCGCGCGCCCCGGCGGGCGATGACCCACCGGGGCGCGCGCTCCGGGTCTCCCTCCCGGAATCCCTGCATCAGAGCAGCGGGCCGGACTCCCCCTCGGAGTCGCCCTTGCCGGTCGCTCCCTTGCCCTTGGTGCTCTTGTCGGACGCCCCGGCCTCGCCGGCACCGGTGTCCTCGTCCGCATCCGCGTCCGCCGCGTCCCCGGCGTCCGCGGTGGCGTGCTCGTCCAGGAGCCGCGAGAGCTGCCGCCCCAGGATCCGCTTGAACTTGCGCTGCTGCGGCCGCGTACGGTCCAGCGTCGCGACCTCCAGCTGCTCGGCGGTCAGGGTGCGCTCACCGCCGTTGGTGTCCCGCGACAGCGACTCCACCGCCAGTTTGAGCGCCTCGGCGAGCGTCATACCGTCGCGGTGACGCTGGTCGAGGTAGCTGCTGATCTGGTCGGCGTTGCCGCCCACCGCCACCGAACCGTGCTCGTCCACGATCGAGCCGTCGTGCGGCAGCCGGTAGATCTGATCGTCCTCGGGGGCACTGCCCACCTCGGCCACGATCAGCTCGACCTCGTACGGCTTCTCGGCGGCGCTGGAGAAAATCGTGCCGAGCGTCTGGGCGTAGACATTCGCCAGGCCCCGCGCGGTCACGTCCTCACGGTCGTACGTATAGCCCCGCAGATCGGCGTAGCGCACGCCGCCGATCCGCAGATTCTCGAACTCGTTGTATTTGCCGACCGCCGCAAAGGCGATCCGGTCGTAGATCTCGCTGACCTTGTGCAGGGCGCGGGAGGGATTCTCGGCGACGAAGACCACGCCGTCGGTGTACTGCAGCACCACGACGCTGCGCCCGCGCGCGATGCCCTTGCGGGCGTACTCGGCGCGATCGGCCATGGCCTGCTGGGGTGAGACATAGAACGGCGTCGACACCGGCTATCCGTCCCTTCCTGTCAAAAGCTCTCTCACTGGCGAATGCATTGCGGACCATCCGTCCCGTCAGAGCAGCGCCGCGCGCGGGCCGTCGGGCTGTTCCAGGCGGCGCTCGTGCACGGCCCGGGCGATGTCCGAGATCTCCGTGTCGGACAGCTTCCGGAAGCCGTCTTCGGTGATCGCCGTGACGATGGGGTAGATCCGCCGCGCCATATCGGGCCCGCCCGTCGCCGAGTCGTCGTCCGCGGCGTCATAGAGCGCCTGGACGACGGCGGTGGCCGCCTGATCCTCCGTGAAGTCTTCCCTGAAAAGCTTCTTGAGGGCACTGCGCGCGAACACCGAGCCGGAACCCGTCGCCGCGAAACCGTGCTCCTCCGAGCGCCCGCCGGTCACGTCGTAGGAGAAGATACGGCCCTTCTCGCGGTCGAGGTCGTAGCCGGCGAACAGCGGCACCACGGCCAGGCCCTGCATGGCCATCCCGAGGTTGCTGCGAATCATCGTCGACAGACGGTTCGCCTTGCCCTCCAAGGAGAGTTGGGCACCCTCGACCTTCTCGAAGTGCTCCAGCTCCAGCTGGAAGAGCTTGACCATCTCCACCGCGAGACCGGCCGTGCCCGCGATGCCGACCGCCGAATACTCGTCGGCCGGGAAAACCTTCTCGATATCACGCTGCGCAATGACATTGCCCATCGTCGCCCGCCGGTCACCGGCGAGCACCACGCCCCCGGGGAACGCCGCGGCCACGATCGTCGTGCCGTGCGGCGCCTCGATGGCACCCTGCACCGGCGGCAACGGGCGGTTGCCCGGCAGCAGATCGGGCGAGTGCGCGCCGAGAAAGTCCATGAACGACGAGGAGCCAGGCGTCAGGAAGGCAGCTGGTAGACGCCCGATGCTTCGAGTGTTGGCTTCCACACGTTTCCTTCCGGATACTCGGCCGCCCGCCTCAAGACGTCCGGCCGATCCTTGAATTGACCCAAGGCTGCGTTACAGCTGAAGCACAGTACGCCTCGGACCTTACCCGTCTCGTGGTCGTGATCCACATGCACAGGGTCGGCAGCCAGGCAGATCACGCACATCCCGCGCTGTTCCTTGATCATCGCCTCGCGTTCGGCTTCGCCGAGGGCGTATTGGCGCGTGAGGTGGGTGGACGTCCGCCGCGCCCTCCCGGCAACGCCGCCGCACTTCTCACGGTGAGACCGCAAGGGGACGAAGGCCGCGCGCAGCTTCTCCACACCGCGCGCGGCGCTTCGCCGCTCCCTCACTCACCCACCCCGACCCTTCGTTTCAAAGGCAAAGCGCGCCTATTGCCCGCCCTTTTGCACGAAGGACCGCACAAAGTCCTCGGCATTTTCCTCGAGAACGTCATCGATCTCGTCCAGGACGGAGTCCACGTCGTCGCTCAGCTTCTCCTGGCGTTCCTTGAGGTCGTCCGTGGCCTGCGCGTCCTGCGTCTGCTCCTCGACCTCTTCGGTGGAACGCGTGGCCTTGGCCTGTCCGCCGCCGCTGTCCTTGGTCGCCATGTCCCTCACCCCGCTCGGTTCGCCCCGCTCGATGTGACCTTCAAGATCCGACCCTACAAGCAGGGTCCGACATCGGCCCTGCACTTGCTGCAACGCCCGGGAGTCACCTCGATGATTCCCGCACCGCGGCATTTTCAGCCCCGGATCGGCTGCGGATCGCCGGGAATTTTGTCGTGACCCTGTCGTGGTTCAGCGGCCGGACAGCGTCCTCACCAGCTCTTCCGCGGTGCGGCAGCGGTCCAGGAGCTCCTTGACGTGCTTCCGGGTCCCACGCAGCGGCTCCAGCGTGGGAACCCGTTGCAGGGAGTCACGACCGGGCAGGTCGAAGATGACCGAATCCCACGAGGCGGCCGCGACGTCGTCCGCGTACTGCTCCAGGCAGCGGCCGCGGAAGTAGGCCCTGGTGTCCTCTGGAGGCTTCTGCTCGGCCCGCTCGACCGCCGGCTCGTCCAGGAGCCGCTTCATCTTGCCGCGGGCCGCCAGACGGTTGTACAGGCCCTTGTCGGGGCGTACGTCGGCGTACTGCAGGTCGATGAGGTGCAGGCGGGCGGCGTCCCAGTCCAGACGGTCGCGGCGGCGGTAGCCCTCCATCAGCTCGCGCTTGGCGACCCAGTCCAGCTCGCCGGACAGGCTCATCGGGTCGTTCTCCAGCCGGCCGAGCACGTCCTCCCACCTGGTCAGGACGTCCTTGGTCTGCTCGTCCGCATCCGCTCCGTAACGGTCCTCGACGTATTTGCGGGCCAGCTCGAAGTACTCCATCTGGAGCTGGACGGCCGTGAGGGTGCGGCCGGTGCGGAGCGTGATCAGGTGTTGCAGGGTGGGGTCGTGTGAGACCTGGTGCAGGGTGCGGACGGGCTGGTCGACGGCCAGATCGACGGCGATGAAGCCGTCCTCGATCATGGAGAGCACCAGCGAGGTGGTGCCCAGCTTCAGATACGTCGAGATCTCGGAGAGGTTCGCGTCCCCGATGATCACGTGGAGCCGGCGGTACTTCTCCGCGTCCGCGTGCGGTTCGTCGCGGGTGTTGATGATGGGCCGCTTGAGGGTCGTCTCCAGGCCGACCTCCACCTCGAAGTAGTCGGCGCGCTGGCTGAGCTGGAAGCCGTGCTCGTGGCCGTCCTGGCCGATGCCGACCCGGCCGGCGCCGGTGATCACCTGACGGGAGACGAAGAACGGCGTCAGGTGCCGCACGATGTCCGAGAACGGGGTCTCCCGCTTCATCAGGTAGTTCTCATGGGTGCCGTAGGAGGCGCCCTTGTTGTCGGTGTTGTTCTTGTAGAGGTGGATGGGCTGGGCGCCGGGGACCTGGGCGGCCCGTTCGGCGGCCTCGGCCATGATCCGCTCGCCGGCCTTGTCCCACAGCACGGCGTCGCGCGGATTGGTGACCTCGGGGGCGCTGTACTCGGGGTGGGCGTGGTCGACGTAGAGCCGCGCGCCGTTGGTGAGGATCACATTCGCCAGGCCGATGTCCTCGTCGGTGAGCTGGCTGGCGTCCGCGTTCTCCCGTGCGAGGTCGAAGCCGCGGGCGTCCCGCAGCGGGTTCTCCTCCTCGAAGTCCCAGCGGGCACGGCGTGCCCGGTGCATCGCGGCCGCGTAGGCGTTGACGACCTGGGATGAGGTGAGCATGGCATTGGCGTTCGGGTGGCCGGGGACGGAGATCCCGTACTCCGTCTCGATTCCCATTACTCGCCGTACGGTCATGCGGCCCTCCTAGCCCGGCGGCGCCCCTGGATAGGGGCGGCGCTCAAGTACCGCTGTGCCTCCGGTCCCTGTGCGTGCCCCACGCCCGCACAGCGTGATGTAGCGGTACCGAAGAGCCTAGAACGCCTTAGCGGCGCTGGGGAGATCATTACAGTCATTGCTCCAGTCCGGTTTTACCTGGTTCATCGCGCTCTTATGGGGAGCGGTTCCGGTGCTCCCGGAAAAGCGTCCGGCTGCGGACGCCCCGTGCAGGACATCCGCAGCCGGAGAGCGGTGTTACAGGTATTGGCCGGTATTCGCCACCGTGTCGATGGAGCGACCTGTGTCCGCGCCCTGCTTTCCGGTGACCAGCGTGCGGATGTATACGATCCGCTCGCCCTTCTTTCCGGAGATCCGGGCCCAGTCGTCCGGGTTGGTGGTGTTGGGCAGGTCCTCGTTCTCCTTGAACTCGTCCACGCAAGCCTGGAGGAGATGGGAGACCCGCAGACCCTTCTGATTGTGTTCGAGGAAGGCCTTGATGGCCATCTTCTTTGCGCGTCCTACGATGTTTTCGATCATCGCACCGGAGTTGAAGTCCTTGAAATAGAGGACTTCCTTGTCACCATTGGCGTAGGTGACCTCCAGGAAGCGATTCTCCTCGGATTCCGCGTACATCTGCTCGACCACCGACTGGATCATTCCACTCACTGCGGCCTTCCGCGATTCGCCGTGTTCGGCGAGGTCGTCGGAGTGCAGCGGAAGATTTTCCGTGAGGTACTTCGAGAAGATGTCCTTGGCGGCCTCCGCGTCCGGGCGCTCGATCTTGATTTTCACGTCGAGACGGCCGGGGCGCAGGATCGCCGGGTCGATCATGTCCTCGCGGTTCGAGGCGCCGATCACGATCACGTTTTCCAGGCCCTCGACGCCGTCGATCTCGGAGAGCAGCTGGGGGACGATGGTGTTCTCCACGTCCGAGCTGACGCCGGAGCCACGGGTGCGGAAGAGGGAGTCCATCTCGTCGAAGAAGACGATGACGGGGGTGCCCTCGCTCGCCTTTTCCCTGGCGCGCTGGAAGACCAGCCGGATGTGCCGCTCCGTCTCGCCGACGTACTTGTTGAGCAGCTCGGGGCCCTTGATGTTGAGGAAGAAGCTCTTCCCCGCGGGCTGCCCGGTCACCTCGGCGACCTTCTTGGCAAGGGAGTTGGCGACCGCCTTGGCGATGAGGGTCTTGCCGCAGCCGGGCGGGCCGTAGAGCAAGACACCCTTGGGCGGGCGGAGTTCGTGCTCCTTGAAGAGGTCGGGGTAGAGGTAGGGGAGCTCGACCGCGTCCCGGATCAGCTCGATCTGGCCGCCCAGACCGCCGATCTTGGTGTAGTCGATGTCCGGAACCTCTTCGAGGACGAGTTCCTCGACCTCGCTCTTCGGAATGACCTCGTAGACGTAGCCGGAGCGGGGCTCCAGGAGCAGGGCGTCGCCGGGGCGGATGGTGATGTCCAGCAGTGGCTCGGCGAGCCTGACCACCCGCTCCTCGTCGGTGTGCCCGATCACCAGGGCGCGCTCGCCGTCCTCCAGGATCTCCTTGAGGGTGACGATGTCGCCGGCGCTCTCGAACCTCATGGCCTCGACCACGTTGAGCGCCTCATTGAGCATGACCTCCTGGCCACGCCTGAGCTCATCGGTGTCCACACTCGGGCTGACATTGACCCGGAGCTTTCGGCCCCCGGTGAAAATGTCGACGGTGTCGTCCTCGTTCGCCTGCAGGAAGACACCGAAGCCGGCCGGCGGCTGTGCGAGCCGGTCGACCTCCTCCTTGAGTGCGACGATCTGGTCGCGGGCCTCGCGGAGAGTATTGGCGAGACGCTCGTTCTGTGCCGAGACGCCGGCCAGGTTGGTCTGCAGCTCGACGATCCGCTCTTCGAGAATCCTCGTGTGCCGCGGAGAGTCGGCGAGCTTGCGTCGCAGGACGGCGATCTCCTGCTCGAGATAGGCAACCTGGCCGGCGGGATCTTCAGACCCTCGCCCCGGCCGGATGCCGCGGTTGATGTCGTCGTCGTGGGCTGCCACGGTCCTCACCTCCTCCAAGGAGCTGGACGCTTCCTGACCCTACCTGGGCCGGTGCAGGTTGAAACCCCTAGATCGAAAAGACTGTCGGGGCGTGTCCGATCTTCACCCTTGCGCACGTCCTCACGCCAAGGGAATACCCACCCAACAACATCGGAAAGCGAGCGGTTGTATCGTCGAGTCGGTCAACACCCGTCAGGGCTGGCGCCACTTAGACAAAAACGGTTCACGTACGCAGGAACGGCAGGCGAGATGACCGCACAGGACGAAGCCCCAGAGCTGGAAGTATGGATCGACCAGGATCTGTGCACCGGGGACGGCATCTGTGCGCAGTACGCGCCCGAGGTCTTCGAGCTCGACATCGACGGGCTGGCCTATGTGAAAAGCCCCGCTGACGAGCTGCTGCAGGACGAGGGGGCCACAACGCCCGTCCCGCTGAAGCTGCTCGCCGACGTGCGGGACTCGGCGAAGGAGTGCCCCGGGGACTGCATCCACGTCCGCCGGGTCAAGGACGGCGTCGAGGTCTACGGCCCGGACGCGGAGTAGCCGGCGGGGTGCGGAACGCGCCCGCGCCGACCACATCATGTGACAGATCACGCACGCGCGGTGCCCATGGCGGCGGGGAGTTCGCTCTGAACGAACTTCCCGCCCTTCCATTGCCACTTGAGGCTCTTGTGCGTGTCCGGGCAGCAGCGCGGCACATCGCGGGTGGAGTAGCCCAGGAACGCCGCCGAGATCGAGCCATGCCTGACGGTGAGGGTTTGGGCGGTGAGCTGCTGGGCGGGCGCGACGAGGGTGGCCACGAACCGTGGTGCCGTGCCGGCCCTGGTCGGCTGGGCCAGGACGTAGACGCCGGTGGGCGGGGTGCCGGTCCCGCTGTGGCAGCGGACCGCCGCTACCGTCTCGGTCGTCCCGTCGCCGTCGAGGTCGGCGGAGACCTTCTTCACCACGTCGAGGCGGTAGGGGCCGCAGTCCACCGGAAAGGTCACCTTGGCGGGGTCGGGGGCGGCCGCGGGGTGCCGGCCGGTGGTGGCGTCGCGGGAGGTCGTGGCCGTGGCGTCGGCGGGCTGGAGGAAGGACGCGGCCGCGACGACCGCCGAGAGGGCGGTGGCGGTGGCGAGCCAGTGCATGGGGCGCGGCTGGGTGTGCAAGAGGTCCTGGCCTGCCATGGGCTGCACGCGGGGTAACTCCTGTGAGGTGCTGTGGCGGTGGGAGTGTCCAGCATCGTTCCACAGCAGGCGACACCAAGGAACCGGCCGGACGGGAGTTTTCCGTGCCGATCCGGCGGAGTTTTCCGTGGGGATCCCGGGGGGAAACGCAACGGCGCCGCCGGCGGTTCCCGGTGCGGGAACTCGTCGGCGGCGCCTGCGGATTCGGTGGCCGGTTCCGGGCGGTCGGCCGGGACCGGTGACGTCGGTCAGCCGAGCTCGGCGGAGCCGTCTCCGGACGCCGCGGAGCGGTCCTTGGCCGGTACGGCCTTCTCCCGTCCGTCCGGCGTTGCCTTACCGCCCGGGCCGGTGTAGTCGTCCCCGTAGGCGCCCTTGGCGGGGCGGCGGCGGCGCAGCGGGGGCTCGACGCCGTCGGCGAGGCGGCGGGCGGTCAGCAGGAAGCCGGTGTGGCCGATCATGCGGTGGTCGGGGCGGACGGCGAGGCCCTCGACGTGCCAGGTGCGGACCATGGTCTCCCAGGCCGACGGCTCGTTGAAGGTGCCGTGCTCGCGGATCGCCTCGACGGTGCGGGCCAGCTGCGTCGTCGTCGCGACGTAGGCGCAGAGGATGCCGCCGGGGACCAGGGCCTTGGAGACGGCCTCCAGGCACTCCCAGGGGGCGAGCATGTCGAGGATGACGCGGTCGACGTCGGCGTCGGAGAGGTTGTCCTGGAGGTCACCGACGGTGAGCGTCCATGCGGGGTGCGGACCGCCGAAGTAGCGCTCGACGTTCTGGGTGGCGATCTCGGCGAAGTCGGCGCGGCGCTCGTAGGAGTGCAGCATGCCGTCGTCGCCGATGGCGCGCAGCAGGAAGCTGCTCAGCGAGCCGGAGCCCACACCGGCCTCGACGACGCGGGCGCCGGGGAAGATGTCGGCCATCGCCAGGATCTGCCCCGCGTCCTTGGGGTAGACCACGGCGGCGCCGCGGGGCATGGACAGGACGTAGTCGGGGAGCAGCGGGCGCAGCGCGAGGTAGGCGACGTTCCCGGTGGTACGGACAACGCTGCCCTCGGGAGCACCGATCAGCTCGTCGTGGGGGAAGGCTCCCTTGTGGGTGTGGAAGCTTTTTCCCTCTTCGAGCGTGAAGGTGTAGTGGCGTCCCTTGGGGTCGGTGAGCTGGACCTGGTCCCCGACCTTGAAGGGCCCGCGACGGCGGGCGGCACCGGTCGGTTCGGACATGTGACCAGCCTACCGGCCCGTTGGGGCGCCGCGGACCAGTGGGCGGCCGCCGGGCGGACCGGGAGGCGGCGGGCGGGCCGTGCCGCGCGGGGTCAGGGGCGGCGGGCCATGGCGGAGACGAAGGCCCGCTCGACGTCGGCGGTGGACAGCACGCCGTAGATCTCGCCGGTCTCCTCGACGACGAGGTATTCGGTGGCGGGGGTGGCGCGCAGATACTCCAGGAGGTCCTCGCCGGCGAGTTCGGCGGAGACCCGCATCCCGTCCTTGAGGTCCTGGGCGAGGGTGCCCACGGCGACCCAGGGGCGACGGTGGTCGGGGACGCCGACGATGGCGGCCTCGCGGACGAGGGCGGTGGGGTGGCCCTGGCGGTCGACTACGACCAGGGCGCGGGCGCCGGCGTCGTTGGCGCGGCGGAGCCCCTCGGAGAGCGGGGTGTCGGTCTCGACGGGAACGGCACGCCGGGTCAGGATGCGGGCGGTGAGGTCGGGGAGGCGTTCGCGCAGCCGGGCCATGCGCAGGCTGTTGCCGGCGCCGGTCCAGATGATGGCGGCGAGGATCGCGGCGAGCAGGGCGTCGGTGAGCGAGTCGGCGCCGCCGATCTCGGGGCGGGCGTTGCCCAGGGCGCCGGTGTGGGTGAGCAGCGGCAGGCCGAAGAGGACCGTGACGGCGAGGGCGCGGCCGACCCAGGCGGCGGCGATGGTGCCGCTCATGGGCCTGCCGGTGAGCTTCCAGACGACGGCGCGCAGCATCCGGCCGCCGTCCAGGGGCAGGCCGGGCAGCAGGTTGAAGATCGCGACGATGAGGTTGGAAAGCATCAGGCCGGCGAGCAGCACGCCGGGGACCGTGCCCGGCTCGACCAGGTGCATCCCGGCGTAGAAGACGCCGGCGAGGACGAGGGAGAGCAGCGGGCCGACGAAGGCCAGGACGAACTCTCTGCCAGGCGTCTCGGTCTCCTTCTCGATCTCCGAGACGCCGCCGAAGAACTGCAGCTGGATGCGGCGTACGGGGAGCTTGAAGCGGAGCGCGGCGACGGTGTGCGCCAGCTCGTGGACGAGCACCGACGCGTAGAAGGCGACGGCGAAGAAGAGCGAGACGAGATAGCGGGCGGCGCCGAGCTCGGGCAGGACCCGCTCCAGCTGGCCGCCGAAGACCCAGGTGATCAGGGCGGCGACGAGGAACCAGCTGGGGGCCACGTACACGGGCACGCCGAAGGGACGGCCCATCAGGATGCCGCCGCCGCTGCCCTTTCTGCCCGGCGTGGGCGCCTTGGGCGGGTCGTGGTGCTCGGGCGGTTCGGGCGGCTGAGGCCGCACGGACTCCTGGGGGTCCTGCGACTTCCCGCTCTGGTCCACGGCGTCCCCTCATCGACTACGGCATTCGCCCCTGTTCGGCCTGGTATCTCGATCATGCAGGGCGAAAGGGTCCAGCGTCGATGGTATGCGGAGTGCCCCGGCCCGACCTGCCGCGGGGCCCTTGCGGCTACCGCGGCGTGAGCGCCTGTCAGTGGCGGGCCGTAGGGTTTTGCGGCATGGGATGGAGCGCGGAGCAGACCGGGGCGGTCACGCAGGACGGGCCCGGCGGGCCGGGGACGGAGACCGCCGGGGCGCCGGCGGAGGCCGCCGGAGCGGGAACGGAGGACCGGGAGGGGCCGCGGCCGCCGGTGGCGCTGTCGCCGTCGCGGGCCGGCGATTTCATGCAGTGCCCGCTGCTCTACCGCTTCCGGGTGATCGACCGGCTGCCGGAGAAGCCGAGCGCGGCGGCGACGCGTGGCACGGTCGTCCATGCGGTGCTGGAGCGGCTCTTCGACGCTCCGGCGGCGGAGCGTACGGCGGCCGGGGCGCGGGCGATGGTGCCGGCCGAGTGGGAGAAACTGCTGGCCAAGCGGCCGGAGCTGGCCGAGCTGTTCGCGGACGACACGGCGGACGGCAGCACGGGCGACACCGCGGGCGAGCGGCTGGCGACCTGGCTGGCGGAGGCCGAGGCGCTGGTGGAGCGGTGGTTCGCGCTGGAGGACCCGACGCGTCTGGAGCCGGCCGACCGTGAGCTGTATGTGGAGACGGTGCTGGATTCGGGGCTGCGGCTGCGGGGGTTCATCGACCGGGTGGATGTCGCGCCGACGGGCGAGGTGCGGATCGTCGACTACAAGACCGGCAAGGCGCCGCGGCCGCAGTTCGCCGAGGGCGCGCTGTTCCAGATGAAGTTCTACGCGCTGGTGATGTGGCGGCTGCGCGGTGTGGTGCCGCGGCGGCTGCAGCTGGTCTATCTGGGCAGCGGCGATGTGGTGACGTACGACCCGGGGGAGGCCGACCTGCGGGGCGTGGAGCGGAAGTTGCTGGCGCTGTGGGAGGCCATCCAGCGGGCGACGGTGACCGGCGACTGGCGGCCGCGGCCGACCAAGCTGTGCGGCTGGTGTGACCACCAGGCGCACTGTCCCGAATTCGGCGGCACTCCCCCGGTGTATCCGCTGGAGGTGCGCCCGGCGGACGGCGCAGTGGTGCCGCAGGGCAGAATGGGAGAGATCTAACCCGGTCCGGGCGATCAGGGCCGGGCCCGCGATCGCCCGGAGAGGGCCTATCGAAGGAGTGCACGTGGCCATCCGCGTCCTGCTGGTCGACGACCAGCCCCTGCTGCGTACGGGATTCCGGATGATTCTGGAGGCGGAGCAGGATCTGGCGGTGGTCGGCGAGGCCGGTGACGGCCTGCAGGCACTGGAGCAGGTGCGGGCGCTGCAGCCGGACGTGGTGCTGATGGACATCCGGATGCCCCGGATGGACGGGGTGGAGGCGACCCGCCAGATCACCGGCCCGGCGAAGGACGGCCCGGCGAAGGTGCTGGTGCTGACCACCTTCGATCTGGACGAGTACGTCGTCGAGGCGCTGCGGGCGGGGGCCAGCGGCTTTCTGCTCAAGGACGCGCCGGCCGATGAGCTGGTGCAGGCGATCCGGGTGGTGGCGGCGGGCGAGGCGATGCTGGCGCCGAGCATCACGCGCCGGCTGCTGGACAAGTACGCGGGTCATCTGCCGTCGGGCGAGGAGCCGGTGCCGGACACCCTGCACACCCTCACGGAGCGTGAGGTGGAGGTGCTCAAGCTGGTGGCCCGTGGGCTGTCCAACGCGGAGATCGCCGCGGATCTGTTCGTGAGCGAGACCACCGTCAAGACGCATGTGGGACATGTGCTGACGAAGCTGGGGCTGCGGGACCGGGTGCAGGCGGCGGTGTACGCGTACGAGAGCGGGCTGGTGCGGCCCGGCGCGCAGTAGCGGCCGGCCGCACGGCACGACACGGCAGACGAACGGCGGCGGGGCCGGCCCGGGAGTTCCCGGACCGGCCCCGCCGCCGTGTGCTGGGCCCGGTCAGGCCTCGGAGGGCTTGCTGATCTCCCAGAACCGGAAGACGGTCGAGGAGTCCAGGGTCCATTCCAGGCCGGAGATGCCGTCACGGGCGACCGCGTACTGCTTGCCCTGCCATATCGGTATGACCGGCACGTCCTGGGCGATGATGTTCTGCAGCTCCCGGAAGTCGGACTTGGTGGCGCCGCGGTCCGGCTGGTCGGCCGTCTTGGGCAGCAGCCGGCCGGTGATGGTGGGCGAGCTGTAGTGGTTGGACAGCACGCTGTCCTTGCCGAAGAACGGCTGGGTGAAGTTGTCGGGATCCGGATAGTCGGGGATCCAGCCCTTGACGTAGACGCCGAACCGGCCGGCGGCCACGCCCTTCTCGTACTCCTTGGTGGGCACGCTGCGCACCTTGGCGTCGAACAGGCCGCTGCGGTTGAGCTGTTGGGCGATCTCCTGGAAGGCGGGGACGGTGCCCGGGCCGAACCGGTCGGGGGTGGCCCACAGGGTGAGCGGCACCTTGCCGTGCATACCTGCCGAGCGCAGCGCTTCCTTCGCCTTGTCGGGCTTCGGCTGGTCGCCGTAGGTGTCGAAGAAGGCGGTGTTGTGGCCGGTGATACCGGCCGGGACGACCGAGTAGAGCGGTTCCGCGGTGTGCTGGTAGACGTCCCGGACGAGGTTCGAGCGGTCCAGGAGGTAGGCGATGGCCTTGCGGACGCCGAGCTTGCCGGCGACCGGGTCCTTGAGGTTGAAGACCAGGTGCATCACCTCGGCGCTGCTGCCTTCGACGACCTGGGTGCCGTGCTGCTGGTGCAGGGAGGCGTTGTCCAGTGCGGCGATGTCCTTCATGGACAGGCCGCGATAGGCCAGATCGACGTCGCCCTTCTCGACGGCCGTCTTGAGCTGCTCCGCGCCCTTGAAGAACTTCACGGTCATCCCGGAGTTCTTGGCCTTCGCGGGGCCCTTGTAGGAGCCGTTGACCTTGAAGACGGCCTTACTGGAGCTGTACTCCTTGAGCGTGTAGATGCCGGACCCGGTGGCCTTGCCGTCGGAACGCAGCCGGTCGGCCGGGTAGTCGGCGTGGTCGACGATGGAGCCGGCACCCGAAGCGATCTTCATCGGGAAGGTGGCGTCGGGCGTCTTCAGGCGGAAGACCACGGTCTTGGCGTCCGGTGCGTCGACCTTGTCGAGCGCGGAGAACATCACGGCGGGGCCGTTCTTGTCGTTGATGCGCCGGGTGCGGTCGAAGGAGAACTTGACGTCCTTGGACGTCAGCGCGTCGCCGTTGCTGAACTTGAGGCCGTCCTTGAGGGTGCAGCGGTAGACCTTGCTGTCACCGTCGGTGAAGCCACAGCGCTGGGCGGCCTCCGGCTCGGGGGTGGTACCGCCCTTGGGGAAGCTCAGCAGCGACTGGAAGACGTTGTTGAACAACAGCCAGGAATCGGGGTCGTAACCGGCCGCCGGGTCGGTGGCCATGGTCGTGTTCGTCATTCCCATGACCACGGGTACACCGTTGCCGGCAGCTTCCGGGTCGTCCGTGCCGCACCCGGCGAGCGCGAGCAGAGCTGTCGCCAGCCCCGCTCCGATCGGGGCAGCCAGCCGCGGGTCACGCTTCCTCACTAATTGTTCCTCACGTTCTGGGTCGTGCCTGTCGGGCCGCGGTGTGATGGCCGCGGCGGATCTGTGACGCATCGTTCGGATGCGCATGGGTCAGTCGGCCACGCCGCGGCCGAGCTCCCACATCTGCAGCGACGAGGAGGAGTTGAGGGCCCATTCCACGCCGGTGACGTCGTCGCGGGCGGCGACATACTGCTTGCCCTGCCACAGCGGGAGCAGCGGGACATCGTCGGCGAACGTGTCCTGCGCCTGCTTGAAGCCGGCCGCGGCGGCGTTGCGGTCGGTCTGCTGCCGGGTCTCCGGGATCACCTGGGACTCGATCTTGGTGCTGCGGTAGGCGGAGTTGAGGAAGTTCCCCTTGCCGACGAACGGCGCGATGTAGTTGTCCGCGTCCGGGAAGTCGGGGAACCAGCCCATGCCGTAGGCGGTGTACTTGCCGGCCGTGGAGTCGGTGCGGAACTGCTGCCAGCCGTCGATGCCCTTGATGTCGACATCGAACAGCTTGCTCTGGTTGAGCTGGCGCTGCAGCGTACGGAACTCCTGGACGGTGCTGGAGCCGTAGTGGCCGGTGGTGTAGGTCAGCGTGAACTTCACCGGGGTGGAGATGTGCGCCTGCTGAAGCGTCTTGCGGGCGGCGGAAACGCTGGGGTTCCCGTACTTGGTGAAGAACGAGTTGATGTGGCCGGTGAGGCCGGTGGGGACGATCGAGTAGAGCGGGTCCCCGGTGTAGGAGTAGACGTCCCGGACCAGCTGGGAGCGGTTGATGAGCTGCGCCATCGCCTGCCGTACGGCCTTGTCGGACACCGCCGGGTCCTTCGTGTTGAAGGCGAGGTAGCGGATCTCCTGGCCGGGCATCTCCTGGAGCACGATGTGGCTTTCGCGGGAGTTCTCCAGGCCCTTGACCTGGGCGGGCGACAGACCGCGGTTCATCAGGTCGATGCCGCCCGTGCGCAGCGCCTTCTCCATGGCGGTGGAGTCGTCGAAGAAGCGCATCTCGACCTTGTCGCTCTTGGGCTTCTCACCGCCCTTGTAGCCGGGGTTCCTGGTGAAGATCGCCTTGGCGAGACGGCCGTTCTTGCGCTCGGTCTTGAGCGTGTAGGGGCCGGAGCCGACCACGTCGAAGCCGTTGTACAGACGCGTCTTCGGGTAGACCTCGCTGTCGACGATCGCGGCGGCCGGCGTCGCGAGCTTCTGCGGGAAGGTGGCGTCCGGCTTCTTGAGGTGGAAGACCACCTCGGAGTCGCTGGGCGCCTCGACCTTGTCGATGCCGCTGAGCAGCGACACCGGACCGTTGGGGTTGTTGATGCCACGCATCCGGTCGATGGAGAACTTCACGTCCTGCGCGGTCAGGGCATGGCCGTTGGAGAACTTCAGTCCGCTGCGCAGGGTGCAGCGGTACTGCTCGTTCTGGGTGTCGCGGAACCCGCAGGACTCGGCGGCCTCGGGCACCGGCGCGGTGCCGGACCTGGGCAGGCGCATCAGCGTCTGGAGGGTGCTGCGCAACACGTTCCAGGCGTCGACGTCGTAGGCCTGTGCCGGGTCGAGAGGGGCGGGCGCTGCCTTGGTTGCCTCGATCTGGGAGGCGACTCCCACGACGATGGGCTTGCCGCCGTCGCCCGCGCCGTCCGTGCCGCCGCAGGCAGCAAGAACGGGGGCCAGGAGTCCGGCCAGCGCCGGCAGCACCAAGGTCTTGCGATTCATCGTCGGCAGGTTCCTTATCAGCGCAGAGGTGTTGCTCGCGTCGAGATTAGTAGGCACGGCCAGCCGCGCTGAGACACAAAGGAGTTGAATCGATATGGCGTATGGATAACGGAGGCGGCCGGATCGATATCCGGACGGGGGAACGATACGCGCGTTGCTCCATCAATCCGGACACTTACCCCCGCAGAAACCCCCCACGGGACCCCCTGGAGCACCTGTGAGGCCCGCTGTCGATGCCCTGGCGCGTGAGAAACGTCACGCGTTCAGGGATCAACGGCACTGCAGCAATTCGGTCAGTGCATTCGTCACGGAAAATAAGCGGGCCACTCCCCTCGGTTCCCCGGGGCATTCTTCGGGACACGCTCAGTGCACGGTCCGGCGGCTTTCCGTGATGAGCGTTCGGAGAAATGGGAGATCCACTTCTTCCAGCGACGGGACGATCGTGCGGCCCGCGGCCGGCGGGACCGGCGTCACCGACGGCACCGCGACGACCCGGCAACCTGCCGCCTCACCTGCCGATACACCGGTCAGGGTGTCCTCGATGACCGCGCAGCGCGCCGGGTCCACGCCCAGCCGCGCGGCGGCCGTCAGATACGGATCCGGATGCGGCTTGGTGCGCACCAGGTCGTCGCCCGCGAGGGTCAGCCGGAAGTTCTCGGGGCCGAGGGAGTACAGCATCTGGTCGACGATGGCGCGGTGCGAGGCGGAGACGAGTGCGGTCGGCACGTCATGGGCGACGAGTTCGGCCAGCAGCCTGCCGGCACCGGGCATCAGCGGGACGCCGCGGCCGATCCGGGCCAGGAAGGCGGCGTTGAGCAGCACGCTGAGCTCGGTCAGGCTGATGTCGACGCCGGTGACCTGGATGAGATAGCCGGCGCTGCGGGTCATCGGGCCGCCGACCACGACCTCGCGGTGTGCGTCGTCGAGGATGTGCCCGAGCTCGGCGAAGACTTCCGCCTCCGCCTCCCACCAGAACCCCTCGGTGTCGACGAGGGTCCCGTCCAGATCGAGGAAGACGGCCTGGAGGGTCGCGGGTTCGGCCGTTCGGGTGCCGACTGCGGGGATGCTGCTGGTCATCCATCCACCTCCGTTGCCACGTCCCCAAGGGACGCAAGGGCCGGTCGCCCTCCCCGGCGGGGGAACGACCGGCCACTACCGGACCGACAAGTGTACGACGGTGCGCGCCGGAATGCGCGGTGCTCCTGGTCAGGGCCGTCCGGGGACGGCCCTGACCTGCGCATACGGCGCCATCGCACCGCGCCCCGGTGGTCCCGGTCGCCCGGGACCGGTCGGCTACCGTGCGTTGAAGTACTTGGCCTCGGGGTGATGGATCACGATGGCGTCGGTGGACTGCTCGGGATGGAGCTGGAACTCCTCGGAGAGCTCGACGCCGATCCGCTCCGGCTGGAGCAGGTCCGCGATCTTGGCGCGGTCCTCCAGGTCGGGGCAGGCCCCGTAGCCCAGCGAGAAGCGCGCGCCGCGGTACTTGAGCGCGAACATGTCCTCGACGTCGTCCGGGTCCTCGCCGCCGAAGCCCAGCTCGGCGCGGACGCGCGCGTGCCAGTACTCGGCGAGTGCCTCGGCCAGCTGGACGGACAGGCCGTGGAGTTCGAGGTAGTCGCGGTAGGAGTTGGCCTCGAAGAGTTCGGCGGTGGCGGCGCCGATCTTCGAGCCGACGGTGACGACCTGGAGCCCCACGACATCGGTCTCGCCGGACTCCTCCGGACGGAAGTAGTCGGCCAGGCAGAGGCGGCGGCCGCGGCGCTGGCGGGGGAAGGTGAAGCGGGTGCGCTCGGTGCCGTCCTCGTTCAGCAGGATCAGGTCGTCGCCCTTGGAGTGGCAGGGGAAGTAGCCGTGGACGACGGCGGCTTCGAGGAGGTTCTCGGTCTGCAGCTTGTCCAGCCAGCCCCGCAGCCGCGGCCGGCCCTCGGTCTCGACCAGCTCCTCGTACGTCGGGCCGTCGCCGGTGCGGGCCTGCTTGAGACCCCACTGGCCCTTGAACAGCGCGCCCTCGTCCAGCCAGGACGAATAGTCGGCGAGCTGGATGCCCTTGACCACCCGGGTCCCCCAGAACGGCGGCGCGGGGACCGGGTTGTCGACGGCGACGTCCGAACGCACCGCGCCCTCCGGCTCCTCGATCTCCGCCACCGCGGTGTCCCGCTTGGGAACGCGGCGCTGCTTGAGTTCGGGGAGGGTGGCGCCGGGCACTCCGCGCTTGACGGCGATCAGGGCGTCCATCAGCCGCAGGCCCTCGAACGCGTCGCGGGCGTAGCGGACCTCGCCCTCGTAGATCTCGTGGAGGTCCTGCTCGACGTAGGCGCGGGTGAGGGCGGCGCCGCCGAGGATGACGGGGAAGTCGGCGGCCATCTTGCGCTGGTTGAGCTCCTCCAGGTTCTCCTTCATGATCACCGTGGACTTCACCAGCAGCCCCGACATGCCGATCACATCGGCGCGGTGCTCCTCGGCCGCCTCCAGGATCGCCGCGACCGGCTGCTTGATCCCGAGGTTGACGACGTTGTAGCCGTTGTTGGACAGGATGATGTCCACGAGGTTCTTGCCGATGTCGTGGACGTCCCCGCGGACGGTGGCCAGCACGATGGTGCCCTTGCCCTCGTCGTCGGACTTCTCCATGTGCGGCTCCAGATGCGCCACCGCACTCTTCATCACCTCGGCCGACTGCAGCACGAACGGCAGCTGCATCTGGCCGGAGCCGAACAGCTCGCCGACGACCTTCATCCCCTCCAGCAGGGTGTCGTTGACGATGTCCAGCGCGGGGCGGTCCTGCAACGCGGCGTCGAGGTCGGCCTCCAGGCCGTTCTTCTCGCCGTCGATGATCCGGCGCTGCAGGCGCTCGTCCAGCGGCAGCGCGGCCAGCTCCTCGGCCTTGCCCGCCTTGAGCGACTTCGCCGTCGCGCCCTCGAACAGCTCCATCAGCTTCTGCAGCGGGTCGTAGGCCGGTTCGTCGCCCTGCTGGGGGCGCCGCCGGTCGTAGATCAGGTCCAGGGCGGTGGTGACCTGCTCCTCCTCCAGCCGCGCGATCGGCAGGATCTTCGAGGCGTGCACGATCGCCGAGTCCAGGCCGGCCTTGACGCACTCGTCGAGGAAGACGGAGTTCAGCACGATCCGGGCGGCCGGGTTGAGGCCGAAGGAGATGTTCGAGAGCCCGAGCGTGGTCTGCACCTCGGGGTGGCGCTTCTTCAGCTCCCGGATCGCCTCGATGGTGGCGATCCCGTCGCCCCGGGACTCCTCCTGGCCGGTGCAGATCGTGAACGTCAGGCAGTCGATGAGGATGTCCGACTCGTGGACGCCCCAGTTGCCGGTCAGGTCCTCGATCAGCCGCTCGGCGATGGCGACCTTGTGCTCGGCGGTGCGGGCCTGGCCCTCCTCGTCGATGGTCAGCGCGATCAGCGCCGCACCGTGCTCGGCCGCCAGCGCGGTGACCTTCGCGAAGCGCGACTCCGGCCCGTCACCGTCCTCGTAGTTGACGGAGTTGATGACCGCGCGGCCGCCGAGCTTTTCCAACCCGGCCTGGAGGACGTTCAGTTCGGTGGAGTCCAGCACGATCGGGAGGGTGGAGGCGGTGGCGAACCGCCCGGCCAGCTCCTCCATGTCCGCCACGCCGTCGCGACCCACGTAGTCGACACACAGGTCGAGCATGTGCGCGCCCTCGCGGATCTGGTCGCGGGCCATCTCGACGCAGTCGTCCCAGCGCCCGTCCAGCATCGCCTCACGGAACTTCTTCGACCCGTTGGCGTTGGTCCGCTCGCCGATCGCCAGATACGAGGTGTCCTGACGGAACGGCACCGTCTGGTAGAGGGAGGCGGCGCCCGGCTCGGGGCGCGGCTCGCGCGCGGGCGGGACGGTGCCGCGCACCCGCTCGACGACCTGCCGCAGATGCTCCGGGGTCGTGCCGCAGCAGCCGCCCACCAGCGAGAGGCCGTACTCGGCGACGAAGGTCTCCTGGGCATCGGCCAGCTCGCCGGCGGTCAGCGGATAGTGCGCACCGTTCTTGCCCAGCACGGGCAGGCCCGCATTGGGCATACAGGCCAGCGGGACGCGGGCATGCCGGGCCAGGTAGCGCAGGTGCTCGCTCATCTCGGCCGGGCCGGTGGCGCAGTTCAGGCCGATCATGTCGATGCCCAGCGGCTCCAGCGCCGTCAGCGCCGCCCCGATCTCCGAGCCCAGCAGCATCGTGCCGGTCGTCTCGACGGTCACCGAGCAGATCACCGGGAGGTTGCTGCCGGTGGCCCGCAGGGCGCGGCGGGCGCCGAGCACGGCGGCCTTGGTCTGCAGCAGATCCTGCGTGGTCTCCACCAGCAGCGCGTCCGCGCCACCGGCGATCATGCCCTCCGCGTTCTGCTGATAGGCATCGCGCAGCGTCACGTACGGGGCGTGCCCCAGCGTCGGCAGCTTGGTCCCCGGGCCCATCGAGCCCAGGACGTAGCGCTGCTGTCCGGTCGAGGCCGTGAACTCGTCCGCCACCTCACGTGCCAGCCGGGCACCGGCCTCGGACAGCTCGAAGACCCGCTCGGGAATGTCGTACTCCGCCAGCGCGGCGAAATTCGCACCGAACGTATTGGTCTCGACGCAGTCGACACCGACCGCGAAATACTCCTCGTGCACCGACCGCACGATGTCCGGCCGGGTGATGTTGAGGATCTCGTTGCAGCCCTCCAGCTGCTGGAAGTCCTCCATGGACGGATCCTGCGCCTGCAGCATGGTCCCCATCGCACCGTCCGCGACCACCACCCGCGAGGCCAGGGCCTCACGGAACGAGTCGACTCGGGACGTGCTGATGGGCGATGGCGTGTTCGAGGCCATGGAGATGCTCCCGTGGTTGCGACGGCTGTCGGCTTTGCACCCTCCTTCAGAGGGCGCACCCGGCCAGCGTAGCTGCCGGTCCGGTACACGTGTTCCCCGTTCCACGCCCTGGACAGCACTGCTCCACCCCACTGCGGGCACCTTCCCCGCCGTTGGCAGACTCGTTGCTTCTCTGACCAAGTCGCGTCACTTCGCTGACTCCAGTCGGCATGGGCCGATATCGTTCAGCATTGTCGAACCGCACACTTCGGAGGTTGCCCGATGGCACGCACCATCCAGTCGCTGGAGCGCGCCGCAGCGATGCTGCGGCTGCTCGCAGGAGGGGAACGGCGGCTGGGACTCTCCGACATCTCCTCCTCACTGGGACTGGCGAAGGGCACCGCCCACGGGATCCTGCGGACGCTGCAGCAGGAGGGCTTCGTCGAGCAGGACGGCGCCTCCGGCCGCTACCAGCTCGGGGCGGAGCTGCTGCGGCTGGGCAACAGCTACCTGGACGTGCACGAGCTGCGGGCCCGCGCCCTGGTCTGGACCGACGACCTGGCCCGCTCCAGCGGCGAGGCCGTCTACCTGGGCGTCCTGCACCAGCAGGGCGTGCTGGTCGTCCACCACGTCTTCCGGCCGGACGACAGCCGGCAGGTGCTGGAGGTCGGCGCGATGCACCCGCTGCACAGCACCGCACTGGGCAAGGTGCTGTGCGCGTACGACCCGGTCGCGCACAGCGAGGTCGTCGAGGCGGAGCGGGAGGCGATCACCCCGCGCACGGTGACCGGCCTGGGGGACTTCGAGGGGCTGCTGGATCTGACCCGGGCGCGCGGCTGGGCCGCGGACGTGGAGGAGACCTGGGACGGGGTGGCCTCGGTGGCCGCGCCGATCCACGACCGGCGGCGGATGCCGGTGGGTGCGGTGGGCATCACCGGGGCGGTGGAGCGGGTCTGCAACGACGGCGAACTGCGGCCGGAAATCGTCGCCGCTGTGAGGGATTGCGCACGAGCCGTGTCCCGGGATCTTGGAGCCGGGCGGTTCTGACCGGTTTCACCCGTTAAGTTCACCTAAGTTTTTGGCCACGGAACCCTTGACGGGGTGCTACGGGTGAAGAAAACTGCCGTTCATCGGTCGGCATTGTCGAACACCTAACGGCAATATTCGCTATGGTGGGGCATCGCCGCGGACCGATCACCGCCCTCTCGGAGGGCGCGGACCACCGGACGGGACCCGGGGGTTCGTTATTCCCTGGACGAAGGACAAAGGAGTCGCGGGTGTCCAGCTCCGACATCTTCATCAGCGAAACCATCGGTACCGCTGTTCTGATCTTGCTCGGCGGTGGCGTCTGCGCCGCCGTCACATTCAAGCGCTCCAAGGCGTTCAACGCCGGATGGGTCGCCATCGCCTTCGGGTGGGGCTTCGCCGTCCTCACGGGTGCCTACATCGCCGCGAAGTCCGGCGCCAACCTCAACCCCGCGGTCACCATCGGCCTCGCCATCAAGGGCGGGATCGAATGGAGCCAGGTGCCGGTCTACTTCGCCGGCGAGATGTTCGGCGCCATGATCGGCGCCGTCCTGGTGTGGATCGTGTACTACGGGCAGTTCCATGCCCATCTGACGGACCCCGAGGTGCTGGCCGATCACACCAGCCATGAAGGCCTGGTCGACCAGGCCACCGCGCCGAAGGCCGGCCCGGTGCTGGGCATCTTCTCCACGGGCCCGGAGATCCGGCATGCCGTGCAGAACCTGGCCACCGAGATCGTCGCCACCGTCGTGCTGGTGCTGTCGATCCTGACGCTCGGTCTGAGCGACAACGGAAAGGGCGTCGGCGTCATCGGCACGCTGCTGGTCGCGCTGGTCGTCACCGGTATCGGTCTGTCGCTGGGCGGCCCGACCGGGTACGCCATCAACCCGGTCCGCGACCTCGGCCCGCGCATCGTGCACGCGCTGCTGCCGCTGCCGAACAAGGGCGGTTCAGACTGGGGTTACGCCTGGATCCCGGTCGTCGGTCCGCTGATCGGCGGAGCCCTCGCCGGGGGCATCTACCAGGTGGCGTTCGCCTGAGCCGCCTGACCGCCCCGTCCGCACAGACTTCTTGGAGCACACCATGAGCGACACCCCCACCACTGCCTCCCACGGGCACGGCACTGCGTCCCACGGGCATGGCCCGTTCATTGCGGCCATCGACCAGGGCACCACGTCCAGCCGCTGCATCGTCTTCGACAAGGACGGCCGGATCGTCTCGGTCGACCAGAAGGAGCACGAGCAGATCTTCCCGAAGCCGGGCTGGGTCGAGCACGACGCCACCGAGATCTGGACCAACGTCCAGCAGGTCGTCGACAGCGCCGTCCACAAGGCCGGGCTGACCGCGGCCGACGTCAAGGCCATCGGCATCACCAACCAGCGCGAGACCACCGTGCTGTGGGACCGGACCACCGGTGAGCCGGTCCACAACGCCATCGTCTGGCAGGACACCCGCACCGACGCGCTCTGCAAGGAGCTCGGCCGCAACGTCGGCCAGGACCGCTTCCGCCGCGAGACCGGCCTGCCGCTGGCCTCGTACTTCGCCGGTCCGAAGATCCGCTGGCTGCTCGACAACGTCGAGGGCCTGCGCGAGCGCGCCGAGCGCGGCGACATCCTCTTCGGCACCATGGATTCCTGGGTCATCTGGAACCTGACCGGCGGCGTGGACGGCGGCGTGCACGTCACCGACGTCACGAACGCCTCGCGCACCATGCTGATGAACCTGCACGGCCTCCAGTGGGACGAGAAGATCCTCGCCTCGATGGACATCCCGGCCGCGGTGCTGCCGGAGATCAAGTCCTCCTCCGAGGTCTACGGCCACGCCACCGGCGGTGTGCTGGCCGGCGTCCCGGTCGCCTCGGCGCTCGGTGACCAGCAGGCCGCGCTGTTCGGCCAGACCTGTTTCGAGCAGGGCGAGGCCAAGTCCACGTACGGCACCGGCACCTTCATGCTGATGAACACCGGCCACGAGCCGGTCAATTCGTACAACGGGCTGCTGACCACCGTCGGCTACCGCATCGGCGACCAGGAGCCGGTCTACGCCCTGGAAGGCTCCATCGCCGTCACCGGCTCGCTCGTCCAGTGGATGCGCGACCAGATGGGCCTGATCAACAGCGCGGCCGAGATCGAGACCCTGGCCAGCACGGTCGAGGACAACGGCGGCGCGTACTTCGTGCCGGCCTTCTCCGGCCTGTTCGCCCCCTACTGGCGTTCGGACGCGCGCGGTGTCATCGCGGGCCTGACCCGCTATGTCACCAAGGCGCACATCGCGCGCGCCGTACTTGAGGCCACCGCCTGGCAGACCCGCGAGATCACCGACGCCATGACCAAGGACTCCGGCGTCGAGCTGACCGCGCTCAAGGTCGACGGCGGTATGACCTCCAACAACCTGCTGATGCAGACCATCTCGGACTTCCTGGACGCTCCCGTAGTGCGCCCGATGGTCGCCGAGACCACCTGCCTCGGCGCTGCCTACGCGGCCGGACTGGCCGTCGGCTTCTGGTCCAGCACCGACGAGCTGCGCGCCAACTGGCGCCGGGCCGCCGAGTGGACCCCCCGGATGGATGCGGCCACCCGTGACCGCGAGTACAAGAGCTGGCTCAAGGCCGTCGAGCGGACCATGGGCTGGATCGAGGACGAGGAGTAAACATGAGCACCCTGCAGAGCGTCCCGGCACTCGGGACGCACCCGGCCAGTGGTTCGCACGCGAGCCGCGCCGAGACTCGGGAGCAGCTTTCCAAGGCGACGTACGACCTCCTGGTGATCGGCGGCGGCATCCTGGGCATCTCCACCGCCTGGCACGCCGCACAGGCCGGACTGCGGGTGGCCCTGGTGGATGCCGGTGACTTCGCCGGCGCCACCTCCTCCGCCTCCTCCAAGCTGCTGCACGGCGGTCTGCGCTACCTGCAGACCGGCGCGGTCAAGCTGGTGGCGGAGAACCACTTCGAGCGGCGTGCGGTGTCCCGCCAGGTCGCACCGCACCTCGCCAATCCCCTGACCTTCTACCTGCCCGTGTACAAGGGCGGCCCGCACGGCGCCGCCAAGCTGGGCGCCGGCGTCTTCGCCTACTCGGCGCTGTCCGCGTTCGGCGACGGCGTCGGCCACGTCATATCCCCGGCCAAGGCGCAGCGTGACGTGCCGGAGCTGCGGACGGACAACCTCAAGGCCGTGGCCGTGTACGGCGACGACCAGATGAACGACTCCCGGATGGCCCTGATGACCGTCCGTGCGGCGGCCGCGGCCGGCGCCACGGTCCTCAACCACGCCGAGGTCACCGGCCTGCGCTTCACCCAGGGCCGGGTCACCGGCGCCGAGCTCAAGGACCGGATGGAGGGCGAGGAGTTCGGCGTCAACGCCCGCCTGGTGCTCAACGCCACCGGCCCGTGGGTGGACCACCTGCGCAAGATGGAGGACCCGAACGCGGCCCCCTCCATCCGGCTGTCGAAGGGCGCGCACCTGGTCCTCAAGCGCACCGCCCCCTGGAAGGCCGCGCTGGCCACCCCGATCGACAAGTACCGCATCACCTTCGCCCTCCCCTGGGAGGACATGCTGCTGCTGGGCACCACGGACGAGGAGTTCGAGGGCGACCCGGCGGATGTCGCGGTCACCGAGAAGGACACCGCCCAGATTCTGGACGAGGCCGCCTTCTCCGTCCGCGACCAGCAGCTGTCGCGCGATCTGATCACGTACTCCTTCGCGGGACTGCGGGTGCTGCCCGGCGGCCCCGGCGACACCTCCAAGGCCAAGCGCGAGACGGTCGTCACCGAGGGCAGCGGCGGCATGCTGTCGGTGGCCGGCGGCAAGTGGACGACCTTCCGCCACATCGGCCGTACGGTCATGAGCAAGCTCGCCGCGCTGCCCGGCCAGCCGCTGGCCGAGGACATGGAGCCGATCGCGCATCTGCCGAAGAAGCTCCCGCTGCCCGGTATCGCCAACCCGAACGCGGTCGCGCACCGGCTGCTCGTCGACGGCGGTACGCCCGGCCCGCGGATGGCCCCGGAGACCGCGCGGCACCTCGCCACCCACTACGGCTCGCTGTCCTTCGACATCGCCCGGCTGGCGAACGAGAACCCGGCGCTGGCCGAGCGCATCCACCCCGACGCCCCGGAGATCTGGGCGCAGGTCGCCTACGCGCGCGACCACGAGTGGGCCGAGACGGTCGACGATGTGCTGCGCCGCCGCACCACCCTGATGATCCGCGGACTGGACACGGAGGACGTCCGGGCGAAGGTCAAGGACATGCTGGCGGGCTGAGCGGAGGCGCCGGACGCGGCCGACGACGGCTGAGGGCCGGGAGCTGAGAGCCGTCAGCTGACGGTGCGTCATGGCGGCGTACGGCGCGTGAGGAGGGGGCGGTCCACGGGGGCCGCCCCATCGTCGTCTCCGCGTGCGGGGCGCGTGCCGGGATGGCGCTGTCCGTCGATTTCGCCGCCACGGAGGAGGACTGGGCCGCCCATCGGAGCGGCCGGGATGGGCATCACAGGTCATAATGGGCTCAGACATCGGATGTCTGTGCCAGTCATCCGGGGCGAGATCCGGACGGGTCCGGGCGGGCGGGGAGGTCGGCATGGCGGTCACCGACGAGGCGATCGAGAAGATCAAGGGCATGATCGTCTCCGGCGCGCTGCGGCCGGGCGACCGGCTGCCGAAGGAGAGCGAGCTGGCGGCCGAGCTCGGCCTGTCCCGCAACTCCCTGCGGGAGGCGGTGCGCGCGCTCTCCCTCATCCGCATCCTGGACGTGCGCCAGGGCGACGGCACGTATGTCACCAGCCTGGACCCCACCCTCCTGCTGGAGGCGATGAGTTTCGTGGTGGACTTCCACCGCGACGACACGGTGCTGGAGTTCCTCGCCGTCCGCCGGATCCTGGAGCCGGCCGCCACGGCCATGGCGGCCGGCCGGATCCCGGTGGAGGAACTGGACGCCCTGGAGGCCCAGTTGAACGCGTTGGGGCCGGCCCCCTCGGTCGAGGATCTGGTCGCCTGCGATCTGGAGTTCCACCGCGGCATCGTGGCGGCCTCCGGCAACTCCGTGCTGTGCTCCCTGCTGGAGGGGCTGTCCGGGCCGACCACCCGGGCCAGGGTCTGGCGGGGGCTGACGCAGAAGGACGCGGTGACACGCACCCTCACCGAGCACCGGGCGATCCTCGGTGCGCTGCGCGACCGGGACGCGGAGGCGGCGCGGGCCTGGGCGACGGTGCACATCGCGAGCGTGGAGCAGTGGCTGCGCGCCTCGCTGTGAGGCGGGTGCCCACACCCGGCCCGCGCCCGGCCCACTTCCGGCCCACGCCCGCCTGCGCCCGGCCCACGCCCGCCTGCGCCCGGCCCGCGCCCGGCCGTCAGGCCGCGAAGCCGCCGTCCACCGCGATCGAGGCGCCCGTGATGTAGCGTCCGCCGCCGCCCGCCAGATGGGCCACCGTCGCCGCGACATCCGCGCCCCGGCCGTACGCCCCCAGCGCGGTGAGCCCCGCCTGCATCGCCGCACTGTCGCCGTCCGCGGGGTTCATATCGGTGTCGATGGGCCCCGGGTGCACGAGGTTGGCGGTGATCCCGCGCGCCCCCAGCTCCCGGGCCAGGGTCCTGGTCAGGCCGGTGAGCGCGGCCTTGCTGGTGGCGTAGAGGCTGCCGCCGGGGAAGGCGACCCGCTCGGCCATACAGCTGCCGATGGAGATGATCCGCCCGCCCTCGGTCAGATGCGCCGCCGCGGCCTGCGCCGCCAGGAACGGCGCCCGGACATTGGTCCACAGCACCCGGTCGACATCGTCGAGGGCGATGTCCTCGAACGGCCCGAGCACGCCGATGCCCGCGTTGTTCACCAGGATGTCCAGCCGCCCGAACCGGTCGACGGCGCCGGCCACCGAGGCCCGCACGGCTTCCGCGTCACCGCTGTCGGCCCGTACCGCCCAGGCCTGCCCCCCGGCCCGCTCGATCTCCTTGACCACCTGCGCGGCGAGGTCCTGCCCGCTCCGGAAGGTCAGGGCCACCGCCGCGCCGTCGGCGGCCAGCCGCAGCGCGATCGCCCGGCCGATCCCCCGGCTGCCACCGGTCACCAGCGCCACCTTGCCGGCCAGCGGCCGGACGCCGTTCCCCGCCACCGTCGTCTCCGTCAGCACCGTCGCCGTCATCGTCATCACCTTCGTATCGAGTCGTCCGTGGCCGGGCGCAGCCGTGCGGAATGCCGTGCTTCCGTATGCCGTGCTTCCGTGGCTTCCGCAGGGGCGGCGCCGTGTCGCGGGGGTTGCTCCGCGGTACGACTCGATCTTCCGGCGCGGCGGGCGCCGTGGCTGGCGGAATCCGGACGCCGTGTCAGCGGCCCGCGGACTCCGCTGCCGGCGGCGCCCCGACCCCGTAGACCCGCCCGGCCGTGCCCCCGAAGACGTCCGACCGTTCCGCCGCCGCGAGTTGTCCGGTGGCCGCCTCCGCGAGCGCGACGACGTCCTCATAGCCGGCGGCCAGGGTGCACACCGGCCAGTCGGAGCCGAACATCACCCGGCCGGGGCCGAAGGCGTCCAGGACGTGCCGGGCGTAGGGCAGGATCTGCTGCGGCCGCCAGCCGTCCCAGTCGGCCTCGGTGACCAGCCCGGACAGCTTGCAGCTGACATTCGGCAGCGCGGCGAGGGCGGTGACGGCGTCCGCCCACGGCTGCCACTCCCCCGAGGCGACCGGCGGTTTGGCGGCGTGGTCCAGTACGAACGCCAGCTGGGGCAGGGCACGTACCGCGGTGTGCGCGGCGGGCAGTTCGCGCGGGGTGACCAGCAGGTCGTAGACCAGTCCGGCGTCGGCCAGGACGCCCAGGCCGCGCAGCACGTCGGGGCGGGTGAGCCAGTCGGGGTCCGGTTCGTCCTGTACCTGGTGCCGGATGCCCACCAGCCCCGCGGGCAGCGCCGTCAGCACCTCGGCGAGCGCCGGATCGCGGAGATCGGCCCAACCGACGACGCCGGTGACCGGCCCCTGCCCCGCCGCGAGGGTGAGCAGTTCGGCGGTCTCCTCGTACGAGGACGACGACTGGACGAGGAGCGTGCCGTCGACGCCGTGCGAGGTCAGATGCGGGGTGAGGTCGGACAGCGCGTAGTTGCGGCGGATCGGATCGGCCCAGGGGCCGTCCATCCAGGGCTGTTCGCGCCGGCTGAGGTCCCACAGGTGGTGATGGGCGTCGATACGCATCGGGGGCGCGCTCCGGGATCGGGCTCAGTCGTTCAGGGGCAGCGGCAGATCGGGGTCGAGCAGGCCGCGGGCGACGAGCGTATGCCAGAGCGCGTCCGGGATGTCATGGGTGAACTGCCGGGCGTTCTCGGCCATTTCGTCCGGTGTGGCGGCGCCGACCACGGCCGCGGCGACGGCACGGTGCCCGAAGGGGAAGCGGAGCGCCACCGCTTTGAGGGGCACATCGAACTCCGCGCAGACGGACGCAAGTTGACGCGCGCGGTCGAGCACGGTGGCAGGGGCCGGTGTGTAGTTGTAGGGCGCGCCGGGTGACGGGTCGGCCAGCAGACCGGAGTTGTAGACGCCGCCGACAACGACCGAGGTGCCGCGGCGGACGCAGACCGGCAGCAGATCGTCGACGGCGGTGCGCTCCAGCAGGGTCCAGCGGCCGGCGCAGAGCACCACGTCGACGTCGAGGTCGGCGACCAGACGGGCGAGCACATCACTGTGGTTCATGCCGAACCCGATGGCCCGGACCGTCCCCTGGGCGCGCAGCTCGGCAAGGGCCGGGAAGCCGGTCTCGTACACCTCGCGCAGCCGGCCCTCGACGTCGTGCAGCAGGACGATGTCGACGGCGTCCACCCCGAGCCGGGTCAGCGACCCTTCGAGCGTGGCCCGGATGCCGTCGCGGGAGAGGTCCCACATGCGGGCCCGCGCGGGGGTGTCCACGAAGCCCTCGCCCGCCGCGCGCTCCCCCGGGGCGAGCGGCCGCAGCCGGCGGCCGACCTTGGTGGAGAGGGTGTAGCGGACCCGGTCGTGGCCCCGCAGCGCCCGGCCGAGGCGCTCCTCGGAGAGGCCCACGCCGTAGTGGGGCGCGGTGTCGAAGTAGTGGGCACCGGTGTCGAGGGCGGTGCGGACGACCTCGCGCGCCTGCGCCTCGGGGACGGCGCGGTAGAGGTTGCCGAGCGGCGCACAGCCCAGCCCCAGGGGTGGGACGGTGACGCCGCTGTGCCCCAACTCCCTTGGCCCGTACGAGGGATAGCGCATGGCGGCCGCTCAGTCCTGCTTCTCGCCGCTGGTGAAGCGGGAGATGACCAGGGCGATGATGATGATCAGGCCGTTGAGGAACTGCGTCCACAGGGGCGGCACCCCGGCCAGCGTCATCACATTGATCACGAGCTGGAGGGTGAGGACACCGGTGAGCGCGCCGAAGAGGGTGCCCCGGCCGCCCTTGAGGCCGATGCCGCCGATCACCGCGGCGGCGAAGACCTGGAAGATCCAGCCGTTGCCCTGGCTCGCGGAGACCGCGCCGTAGTGGCCGGTGTAGAGAATCCCCGCGAAGGCGGCGAGCACCCCGCCGAGCGTCAGCACGGTCCAGGTGAGGCGGTCCACCCGGATGCCGGCCGCGCGGGCCGCCTCCGGGTTGCCGCCGACCGCGTACAGCGCCCGCCCGTGCCGGAGACAGCCCAGGGCGGCGCCGCCGAGGGCGAAGAGGGCGAGGCAGATCCATACGGCGGCCGGGATGCCCAGCCAGTCGGCCTTGCCCAGATAGGCGAAGGAGTCGGGGACGTCGCCGATGGACCGGCCCTCGGAGATGCCCACTTGCAGTCCGCGCAGCATGGTCAGCATGCCGAGGGTGGCGATGAAGCCGTTGACCCGCAGGGTGAGGATCAGGAAGCCGTTGGTGGCGCCGACGGCCGCGCCCACGGCCAGGCAGAGCGGGACCGCCGTCCAGGAGGGGAGGAGCCCCAGCCCGGCGAAGCGGGCGCCGTGTGCGGGCGTCACCAGCCACAGAGCGAGCACCGGGGCCAGGCCGATGGTCGACTCCAGCGACAGATCCATCCGCCCGCTGATCAGGATGAGCGCCTCACCGAGCACCAGCAGGCCCAGCTCGGTGGACTGCTGGACGACGCCGATGAGGTTGTCCCCGGTGAGGAACGCGGGCGAGACGATGAAGCCGATGACACCCAGCACGAAGATCACCGGCACCAGGGAGAGGTCCCGCCAGCGGCCCGGGCCGACCCGGGGCCGGCGGCGTGGTGCGGCGGTGCCGGGGCGCCGGGTGGCCGGCGGCGAGGCGGTCTCGGTCATGGCGCGGTCCCTTCCGTTCCGTCGGTGGCGGGGCGGGCCGGTGCGGCGGTCCGACCGGTGTCCGGTGCGGCAGTCCGACCGGTGTCCGGCGGGCCGTCCGGGCCGCCGGTGCCCGTCATGCCCTCCATGGCGGCGACCAGTTCGTGGTCGTGCCAGCCGGCCGCGAACTCGGCGGTCACCCGGCCGTGGAAGACCGCCAGCACCCGGTCGCAGATCCGCAGATCGTCCAGCTCGTCGGAGACGATCACGGCGCCGCTCCCCCGGTCGGCGACCTCCCGTACGACGCCCAGCAGCGCCTCCTTGGACCGGACGTCGACGCCGTTGGTGGGCCGGACGGCCACCAGCACCGCGGGATCGCGGGCCAGCGCGCGGGCGACCACCACCTTCTGCTGGTTGCCGCCGGAGAGTCCGGACACCGGCTGGCCGGGCCCGGTCGTCCTGATGTCCAGTGCGGCGATCATCCGCCGGGCGAACTCGCGGGTCCGGGAGGGCAGGACGGTGCCCAGCGGCCCGAGCCGGCCGGTGACGGTCAGGGTGGCGTTCTCGGCGACGCTGCGGCCCGGGACGAGTCCCTCGCGGTGCCGGTCCTCGGGGACGTAGCCGATGCCCGCGTCGAGGGCGTGCGGCACGCTGCCGGTGCGGACCGGCCGCCCGCACACCGTGATCCGGCCGCCGTCCGGGGCGCGCAGCCCGGCCAGGGTCTGCCCGATCGCGGTGCCGCCGCCGGCCGCGCCGCCCGCGAGCCCCACCACCTCGCCGCCGCGTACGGTCAGATCGAGCGGTGCGAAGTGCCCGTCGACGGCCAGCCCTTCGGTCTGCAGCACCGCCTCCCGCACCGTCCGCGCGCCCGCCCGCGGCTGCCGCGCGGCCGCCGCCTCCTCCCCCGTCATCGCCGCCACCAGCGCGTCCTCGGCCAGTCCGGGGACCGGCGCGGTCAGTACGTGCCGGGCGTCCCGGAAGACGGTGACGGTGTCGCACAGCTCGTGGACCTCCTGCAGATGGTGCGAGATGAACAGGAAGGCCACCCCCTGGTCGCGCAGCTCCCGCAGCTTGCCGAAGAGCCGGGCGATGCCCCGGGCGTCCAGCCGCGCGGTGGGCTCGTCGAGGACGAGCAGCCGGGCGCCGCACGACAGCGCCCGGGCGATCTCCACGAACTGCCGCTGCTCGACGCCGAGATCCTTGATCCGGGCGGCCGGGTCGGCCTCGACGCCGTACTCGGCGAGCAGTGCCCGGGCCCGCTCCCGCAGCGCCCGCCAGCGGATGGTGCGTCCGCCCGGGAAGCGGCCCAGGTAGAGGTTCTCCGCAACGGTCAGCTCCGGCACGGTCATCGACCTCTGGTGGACGCAGGCGACTCTGCGCCGCCAGGCGGCGGTGTCGCCCCAGGCGGGTGCGGGCGCACCGTCGAAGGTGACGCGGCCGGCGTCCGGGCGTGCCATACCGGTCAGCACGGACACCAGCGTCGACTTGCCGGCGCCGTTGCGGCCGACGAGGGCGTGCGCCTCGCCGGGCCGTACGGTCAGCCGGGCGCCGTCGAGGGCGACGGTGGGGCCGTAGCGTTTGACGATTCCCTCGGCGTGCACGGCCGCCGGCCGCTCGCCGGTCTCCGCGCCCATTACTGCTTCTTCTCCAGCTGATTGGCCCACAGCGCCTTGTCGTCGACGTTGTCCTTGGTGACCAGGGGTGCGGACAGCTGGTCCTCCAGGCCGTTCTTGATCTTCACGATGGTCGAGCCGTGGTCGGTGGGCCCCGGCCGGAACGTCTTCCCGGCCAGGGCGGCCCGGGCGTAGTACAGCGCGTACTTGGCGTAGAGGTCTGCGGGCTGGGAGAGGGTGGCGTCGATCTTCCCGGCGCGGATCGCGTCCAGCTCGTCCGGTATGCCGTCGTTGGAGACGATGGTGAGGTGCCCGTCGGTGCCGGCCGGCCTGAGCAGCTTCTTCTGTTCCAGGAGGGCGAGTGTGGGCTGCAGGAAGGCGCCGCCGGCCTGCAGGTAGATGCCGTCGAGGTCCGGGTGCTGGGCGAGCAGGCTCTGCAGCTTGCCGGAGGCGACGTCACCCTTCCAGTCGGTGGCCAGCTCGTGCACGGTGATCCCGGGGTACTTCTGCCGCATGCAGGACGCGAACGCCTCGGACCGGTCCCGGCCGTTGACCGAGCTGAGGTCGCCCTGGAGTTCGGCGACCCGGCCCCTGCCGCCCAGGCGCCGGCCGAGGTACTCGCAGGACTTCTCGCCGTAGGCACGGTTGTCGGCGCGGACGACCATGTAGACGCTGCCCTCGTCGGGGCGGGTGTCCACGCTCACCACCGGGATCTTCTTCTCCGCCAGGCGCCGCAGCTCGGCGGAGACGGCGCCGGTGTCCTGCGGGGCCATGACGATCGCCTTCGCCCCCTGGCCGGTCAGCGCCTGGACGTCGGCGACGACCTTGGCGATGTCGTTCTGCGAGTTGGACAGCGGCAGCGCGGCCGGGCCGCCGTGGTCCAGGTCCTTTTCGAGGTACTGCTGGTAGGAATTCCAGAAGTCGGTGTCCGTACGGGGCACATCGATGCCGATCCTGCCGCTCGCGGTGTCGCTGCCGCGGTTGCAGCCGGTGAGCACGGCGGTGGCGAGCACCGCGGCACAGGCGGCCGCGCCGGTGATACGCAGTCTCATGGGTGGTCCTTCGGTCGTGGTGTGCGTCCCCCCACCCCCGAACCCACCCC
>NZ_SDIF01000080.1 GCF_004122735.1 Streptomyces sioyaensis
CGGTCGTCCGCCCGACCGTCGGCCGTAGCGCCCCGATCGTCTTCCGCAACGGCCCGGCGTTCGCGCATCCGCCGGGCGTGCTCATCCGTCCGGGAGTCGTACGCCCGCAGCTTCGGCAGCCCCAGGGCCAGCAGCCCGACCCCCGCGAAGCACAGCAGACCGCCCGCCGACACCGACGCCCGCACGCCCACCAGCGCCGCCATCCCGCCGACCCGGACCTGGCCCAGCTGCGGGCCCGAGGAGTACGACAGCAGCTCGATGCCGGCCAGCCGGCCGCGCAGTTCGTCGGGGATGGTCTGGTTCCACAGCGCCGAGCGGAAGATGCCGCTGATCATGTCGCAGGCGCCGGCCAGGGTCAGCAGCAGGAGCACCAGCCAGACCTGGTGCAGCCGCCCGGCGGCGGCGATCGCCAGCCCCCAGCCGGCGGCCGCCAGCACGATCGCCCGGCCCTGCCGGTGGATCCGCGTGGTCCAGCCGCTGGTCAGGCTCACCAGCAGCCCCCCGGCCGGCAGCGCCGCGTACATCAACCCCAGGGACCAGGGCGCGTCGAGGTCATCGGCGAGGAACGGGAAGATCGCCAGCGGGAAGGCGAAGAGCATCGCGAGCACATCGACGGCGTAGGTGCCGAGCAGCTCCTTGCGGCTCCAGGCGTACCGCGCGCCCTCGGCGATCCCGCGCAGCGACGGCTTCCTGGCGTCGTGCGAGGCGGGCGACGGCGCCAGCTTCCGGGACAGCAGCACCGACAGCACGTAGGTGACCGCGTCGAGGGCGTACGCCCAGCGCGGCCCGGCGAACGCGAGCAGCCCGCCGGCCAGCGCCGGTCCGGCGATGGCGCCGATCTGCCAGCGCAGCGCGTTGAGGGCGGCGGCCGCGGCGAGCTGGTCGTGCCGCACGATCCGCGGCACGACCGCGTCCAGGGCCGGCCGCTGCAGCCCGGTCAGCGCGCTGGACAGCGCGGCCGCCGCATACAGCGGCCACACCTGCGGGTGCGGCAGCAGGCTGTTGAGCAGCAGCATCGCGGAGATCAGCCCGAGCGCCAGCTCGCTGCCGACGATCAGCCGGCGGCGGTCCACGGAGTCCGCGAGCGCCCCGCCGTAGAGCCCGAAGACCAGCAGCGGGACCAGCTCCACCGCGCCCAGCACACCGACCGCGAGGGTGGAGCCGGTCAGCTCCTTCAGCTGGAGCGGCAGCGCCACGACGGTCAGGAAGGTGCCGAAGACCGTGATCGCGCCCGCGCACCACAACAGCCGGAAGTCGCGCGAGGTGCGCCAGGGCGCCAGGTCCGGCAGCAGTGCCGTAAGGCGTCGCCGGGCAGCGGGCAAGGCGGTGGGAAGTGGGGGGTCGTCCGAAGTCACCGATGCACTGTCGCTGGTGCGTACGGAACGGTGCAAAGGGTTATTTCCGGTCGGGGGCGGAGCGGGAAGCCAGGGCGTGTCTTTTGGATCAGCCCGGATCAGGCCGCGGCCCCGGGGATCCGAAAGGCACGCCCTACCAGCGTGGTGGCGGCGGGGCGGTCAGCTGGTCGGCGAGGCGGGCCAGCCGGTCCCGGAAACGGCGGCGGCCGCGGGGCGGGGGCAGGCTGTTCTCCCCGGCGGCCGCGCTCACCAGATGCTGGACGGTGTCGAGATCGAGGTCCGGTGCCGCCGCGGCCGCGCCGGCGGGCGGGGCGGGGGGAGCGGCGAGCGCGTCATGGGCCAGGGCGTGCAGGTCGCGGTTGCCGCCGTCCAGGGCGAGCACCGTCGTGCCGTTGCGGCGGGCGTCGTGCACCCGTTCCAGCAGTCCGGCGCCCGGCTGCCCCGGCGCGACGACCAGCAGTGTCTCGCCCCGCCCGGCCGCCTCCAACCGCCCCAGCCCCACCGCCAGATGGGCCGGCGCCCCGCCGGGGACACGGTGGCGCACCAGGGTCGGGGACAGCTCCGGCAGGCCCGACCAGGCGGCCTCGTCGTCGAGATGGGCGGCCAGATGCCAGGGCTCGTACGCGGCGGTGCCGACCAGCAGCAGCCCGCCGCGGTGCGGGGCGACGGAGGACCGCAGCGCCCCCGCGAAGCGGCGGGTGGCCTGCACCCACTCGGTTCCGGCGAGGACCTCACGCAGCAAGGCGACCCGTACGGCATCCATGGCCCGGCATCCTGCCGCACCACGGCGCCCTGCGGTCGCGAATTCAACCGGTGTCACCCGTAAGGGACTTGCGCGCCGTGTCGTGCCTCCGGTAGTCGCTTCCGCTGCCCGGCGCGCGAAACCCGACCGGCTCTCAGCCTTGCCGTGCCGGCAGCAGACGGGCCCTCAGTCCTGCTGTGCCGGCAGCAGACCGGCCGTCCTGAGGTGGCGGGCCACCTCCGCCACGGCCTCCTCGCTCAGCGGGCGCTGCGGAAAGGCGGTGCTGCCCCGTTGGGTCACGCCGAGGAGGCGCAGGGCCGCCTTGAACGCGCCCAGGGCGGAGGAGCTGCGGCTCATCTCGGACTCGGGTCCGGCGTCGACCATGGAGAACAGGGTGACCAGACGCTCCTGTTCGGCGGCCGCCCGCTCCCAGTGTCCCGCGCGGGCGGCGTCGTAGAGGCGTACGTAGGCGGCCGGGTCGACGTTGCCGAGGCCGGGGACGACGCCGTCCGCACCCGCCAACAGGGCTGCGTCCACGGTCAGTTCGGAGCCGGTGAGGACGGCGAAGCCGGGGGCGGGGCCGCGGTGCCGGCCGGTGCGGCCGCCGAGGGCGGTGAGCAGTCGGCGCAGTGCGCCGTCGTCGCCGCTGCTGTCCTTGAGCCCGGCGAGGGTGCCGTCCTCGGCCAGCTCCCGCACCAGCTCCGGGGCCAGCTTGGTGTGGACGGCGAGGGGGATGTCGTAGGCGACGAGGGGCAGATCCACGGCCGCACGCAGATGCCGGAAGTGCGCGGCGATCTCCCGGGGGTGGGTGCGGGTGTAGAAGGGCGCGGTGGCCACCAGGGCGTCGGCGCCCAGGTCGGCGGCCCTCCGGGCGTGGTCGAGCACCCGCGGGGTGGTGGTGTCGATGACCCCGGCGAGCACCGGGACCCGGCCGGCGGCGGCCGTGCGGACGGTTTCCAGTGCGATGCCGCGCTGGGCGTCGGTGAGGTAGGCGACCTCGCTGGTGGAGCCGAGGGCGAACAGCCCGTGGACGCCGCCGTCGAGGAGGTGCCGCACCAGGCGGGTCAGGGACGCGGTGTCGACTTCGCCGTGTCGGTCGAGCGGGGTGCAGACCGGGGGGATGACGCCGTGCAGGGGTGCGGGCAGTGCCATGAGGGCTCCGGGTCTCCGAGTCCGAGACAGGACATGGGATGTCCTATGTCGAGCACAATAGACCTGTTCACAGGCGGTCGGTCAAGGATCCGCGGCCCCGCCGGGGCGGGTGGCGGACGGGGCGGCGGCACGGCAGACGCGGGAGCGGGAGAGGGAGTTTCCATGGCGCGAGGGACGATGTCCGAGGATGTGCAGGCGCAGATCAAGCAGTTGATCCTGCAGCGCGGACTGACGCCGGGCGATCCGCTGCCCACCGAGGCCGACCTGGTCGGCCTGCTCGACGTCAGCCGCAACTCCGTGCGCGAGGCGCTCAAGGCGCTGCAGGCCATGCGCATCGTGGAGATCCGGCACGGCTTCGGCACGTACGTCGGCCCGCTCACCCTGGAGCCGTTCGTCGAGGGCGTCGCCTTCCGGGCCGCCGTCCGCCACCACCAGGGCGAGGCGAGCCTGTACGAGCTGATGGAGGTCCGCGAGGCGCTGGAGGCCGGTCTGATCGGTGCCGTCGCCCGCAACCTGCCCGCCGAGGACCTCGCCGTCCTCAAGGGGCTGGTGCAGCGGATGGCGGAGGAGGCGCGCGGCGGGGAGGTACTGAGCGCCACCGACCGGGCCTTCCACCTCGCCCTCTACCGCTCGCTGGGCAACCACCTGCTGAGCGAGGTGCTGGACGCGTTCTGGGCGGCGCTGCGCCGGGTGCGCGAGGACCTCTCCGACGACCGGCCCGATCCGGACGTGACCTACCGTCAGCACCGGGAGATCGTCGATGCGCTGGAGGCGGGCGACGGCGACCGCGCCGTGGAGGCGATACACCGGCACTTCGACGGGATCCGGCGCCGACTGGCGGAGTCGGAGTAGTGGGCAAGGAGCCGCCGACGATGCCGCAAGAACCGGGGCAGCGGCGAGGCCGCAAATGCGAGCAGCAGTGATGCCGCAAAGGTGCCTGGACGGGGGCATTGCTCCCGTTCACCGGGAATTCGCCCGCTGTCGGCGGTGCCGTTGCCGACACGCACGGCGTCATGTGGGCCGCCTTGACGGTCAGTTGGGCACTCCCTATGGTCGCCGCAGGACAGGGGACGTCCTACGTCCTTGCCCATTGGGGGTGACCCATGGCGTACGAGAGCTCGGTGCCGTACCGGGCCGGGACCGAGGGGTACACCAGCTTCCGGATCCCTGCCGTGGTCCGGGCGCGCTCCGGGACCGTCCTCGCCTTCGCCGAGGGCCGGGTCTCCTCGGCGTCCGACTCGGGTGATATCGACCTCGTCCTCAAACGGTCCGCGGACGGCGGCCGTACCTGGGGCCCGCTCCAGGTCGTCGCCCGCAACGGCGCCGGCACCGCCGGCAATCCCGCACCGGTCGTGCTCGCCGGCGGCCGGGTGCTGCTCCTCCAGGTCCACAACGCCGCCGACGCCACCGAGGACCGCATCCGCCGCGGCGAGGTCCCGCCCGCCGACGGCCGCCGGGTGTGGCTCCAGCACAGCGACGACGAGGGCGCCGGCTGGAGCGCGCCCCGTGAACTCACCGACCAGGCCAAACTGCCGGCGTGGCGGTGGTACGCCACCGGTCCCGGCCATGCGTTACGCCTGCGCCACGGCCCGTACGCCGGGCGGCTGCTCGTCCCCGCCAACCACTCCACGCCACCCACGGCCCCCGGGGACACCGGCACCGAGCCCCGCTACAACGGCAGTCACGTCCTGCTCAGCGACGACGACGGCGCCACCTGGCGGATCGGCGCCACCGACGGCGCCACCGACCCCTCCGTCGCTCCCAACGAGACCACCGCCGCCGAACTCCCCGGCGGGCACGTCTATCTGAACGCCCGCAACGAAGCGAAGGCCGCCCCCTGGCGGCGCGTCGACGCCGTCTCGACCGACGGCGGTGCCCACCTCGTGCGGCCCTTCCGGCCGCAGGCCGTGCTGGCCGGGCCGGCCGTCCAGGGCAGCGCACTGCACCTCGGCGACCGCGACGCACTGCTCTTCTCCGGCCCCGCGCACCCGGCCGCCCGCGCCCTGATGACCGTCCGCACCAGCCGCGACAACGGCCTGACCTGGTGCGGTGCGTACCCCGTCTCCGGACTCCCGGCCGGCTACTCGGACCTCGTCCGCCTCGACCGCGACACCCTCGGACTGCTCTACGAGACGGGCGACTTCAGCGCGTACTCGACGCTCACCTTCCGCCGCATCCCCGTGGAGGACCTCGTATGACCAGCAACCCGATGCCCCGCAGAACGGTCCTGGGCGGGGCGGCCGCCCTCGCCGCCGGCTTCGCGCTCGCCGGCTGCGGCGCCGGCGGGGACGACGACGGCAAGGCGCCCCGGGAACGCAAGAAGGGACAGCGGATCCAGCTGTCCTTCTGGTCCTGGGTGCCCGGCATCGACAGGCCGGTCGACCTGTGGAACCGCAAGAACCCCGAGGTGCAGGTCAAGGTCGAGAAGGTCTCGGCGGTCAACGGCGAGCAGTACGCGAAGATGCACGCCGCCGTGAAGGCCGGCAACCCGCCCGACCTCGGCCAGATCGAATTCCCCGTCGTCCCCAGCTTCCTGCTCGACGACGCGCTGCTCGACCTCGCCCCGCTCGGCGCCTCCCGCTACCAGGACAAGTTCTTCGGCTGGCAGTGGCAGCAGTCCGTCTTCGGCAAGGGCATCTACGCCATCCCGCAGGCATCCGGGCCGATGGGGCTGTTCCTCCGTCAGGACCTCTTCGACAAGTGGGGGGTGCAGACCCCGCGGACCTGGGACGAGTACGAGACCGCCGCCAAGGCCGTCCGCAAGAAGGGCGCCTGGATCGAGACCTTCGCCCCCACCAACGGCAACCGCTTCGCCGGCCTCGCCTGGCAGGCCGGCGCCACGTGGTACACCACGCACGGCGACACCTGGATCGTGCACCTCGACGACGAACCCACCCGCAGGGTCGCCGACTACTGGGAATCCCTCGTCCGGCGAAAGCTCGTCAAGACCATCCCCGACCGGCAGAACGCCTGGTACAAGGACCTGCAGACCGGCGCCATCCCGGCCTGGGTGGGCGCCAGTTGGGGCGACGCCCTGCTGGTCGGCAACGCACCCGGCACCAAGGGCACGTGGCGGGCCGCGCCGCTGCCGCAGTGGAAGGCGGGCGAGCAGGCCTTCGCCAACTGGGGCGGCTCGACCACCGCCGTCTTCGCCAAGGCGCACTACCCCAAGGACGCCCTGGACTTCGCCGTCTGGCTCAACACCGACCCCGAGTCGATCGCCCTGCTGATCGACGGCGGCTACGGCTTCCCCAGCGCCAAGACGGGCTACACCACCGCCGACCTCGACGCCGACAAGAGCTTCTTCGGCGGCCAGGCGTACAGCAAGGTCTTCGCGGACGCCGGGGCACACGTCGACACCAGCTGGCGGTGGGGGCCGGGGGTGGACACCCTCTACCAGCGGCTCGGCGACGCCTTCACCGACGCCCTCGCCGACGGCAGTTCCTTCCGCTCCGTGCTGACGAAGGTGCAGGGGCAGACCGTCGCCGACCTCAAGGGCAAGGGGCTGAAGGTGGCGAGCGGCGGGTGAGCCGGGACACGCTGCACCGGCCGGAGCCGGCGGTCGGGAAACCGCCCGGCCCGGCCCCGCGCGGCCGCCGGCGCCGCGCCGGTGGCACCGGGGCCCGCCACGCCCGCGCCGCGGCCGGGTTCCTGCTGCCCTTCCTCGCCCTGTTCGCCCTGTGCTTCCTCGCCCCGATCGGCTACGCCCTCCACCAGAGCCTGTTCACCACCGAACGCACCGGTCCGCTCGGGCTCGGTGGCCACGAGCGCGAGGTCTTCGCCGGCTTTGCCAACTACGCCCATGCGCTCTCCGACGACCGGTTCCTGACCGGCTTCGGCCGGGTGCTGCTCTTCGGCGCCGTCCAGATCCCGCTGATGATCGTGCTCGCCACCGCCCTTGCGCTGCTGCTGGAGAGCGCGAGCGCCCGCGGGGTCACCTTCTTCCGCACCGCCTTCTTCCTGCCGTACGGGGTGCCCGGCGTGATCGCCTCGATCCTGTGGGGCTTCCTGTACGTGCCGGGCATCAGCCCGCTGGTGAAGATCGCCGGCACGCTGGGCTGGGACGTCGACTTCCTCTCCCGCGGCACCGTGCTGTGGTCCATCGCCAACATCGTCACCTGGCAGTTCACCGGCTACAACATGCTGGTGCTGATCGCCCAGCTCAAGGCCGTACCGGGGGAGTTGTACGAGGCCGCGCGGATCGACGGCGCCGGTGCCTGGCAGGTCGCCCGGCACATCAAGCTTCCGCTGATCCGGCCGGCGCTCGTGCTCACCTGCGTCTTCAGCATCATCGGCACCCTCCAGCTGTTCGCCGAACCCATGGTGCTGCGCCCGCTGGCCTCCGCCATCGACTCCGGCTTCACCCCCAACCTGCACGCCTACAGCGAGGCGTTCGTCGGCAACAACCAGCATGTGGCGGCCGCCGAGGCGGTGCTGCTCGCGCTGGTGGCGTGTGTGCTGTCGTTCGGCTTCCTGCGGCTGGTCGGCGGGCGCGGGACGGGGCGCCGATGACCCGGCCGCCGGTCCGCCACCGGATCATCACCGCCTCGCTGCTGACCGTCGCCGCGCTCTACTTCCTGGTGCCCGTCTACTGGCTGGCCGTCTCCGCCACCAAAAACAGCGCCGACCTCTTCGGCACCTTCGGCTTCTGGTTCTCCGACCATCCGCACCCCGTCGACTACCTCGTCGACGTCCTCACCTACGACCACGGCATCTACGCCCGCTGGTTCGCCAACTCCCTCTTCTACGCCGGGACCGGGGCGGTCTGCGCCACCCTGCTGTCCGCCGCAGCCGGCTACGCGCTGGCCAAATTCCCCTTCCGCGGACGGGAAGCGGTCTTCAACGTGGTGCTCGCCGGGGTGCTGATCCCCGGCACCGCACTCGCCCTGCCGCTCTACTTCCTCTTCAGCGCGATGGGTCTGTCCAACACCTACGGGGCGGTGCTGATCCCGAGCATGGTCAGCCCGTTCGGCGTCTATCTCTGCCGGATCTACGCGGCCGCCGCGGTCCCCGACTCGCTGTTGGAGGCGGCCCGGATCGACGGGGCGGGCGAGGCCCGGATCTTCGCCGGGCTCGGGCTGCGGCTGATGACCCCGGCGCTGGTCACGGTCTTCCTGTTCCAGTTCGTCCACATCTGGAACAACTACTTCCTACCGCTGGTGATGCTCTCGGACTCCGACCTCTACCCGGTCCAGCTGGGCCTGACCTCCTGGACCGGCTACGCCGACCGGCAGCCGGTGCTCTACCAGTACACGGTGGGCGGTGCCCTGTTGTCGGTGGTGCCGCTGATGGTGCTGATGACGGTGCTCCAGCGGTACTGGCGCACGGGCCTGACAGAGGGCAGCGTGAAGGCTTGACGGGGTGGCGGGGTGACGGCGGGCAAGCGTGACGCGTCGCCCCATGGCGTCGTCGAGGGCGTGCCCGGCCCGCCGTCGGCGCGTGACACCATCACTGTCATGACTACTCCTGACGATGCTGCCCGGTCCGAGAACGCCGCGACCCGCGCGAAGGCCGCCCTCAAGCGTGACCCCTGGGACCTCCCGGACGTCTCCGGCCTGGTGGTCGGCGTCCTGGGCGGCACCGGCGACCAGGGCCGCGGCCTGGCCTACCGGCTCGCCCGGGCCGGCCAGAAGGTGATCATCGGCTCCCGCGCCCTGGAGCGCGCACAGACCGCCGCCGACGAGCTGGGCCTGGGCATCGAGGGCGCGGAGAACGCCGCATGCGCCCGCCGCAGCGATGTCGTGATCGTCGCGGTGCCCTGGGAGGGCCACGCCAAGACCCTCCAGGCGCTGCGCGACGAGCTGGCCGGCAAGCTGGTCATCGACTGCGTCAACCCGCTCGGCTTCGACAAGCAGGGCGCCTTCGCGCTCAAGCCCGAGGAGGGCAGCGCCGCCGAGCAGGCCGCCGCCCTGCTGCCGGAGTCCCGGGTCACCGCCGCCTTCCACCATCTGTCCGCGGTGCTGCTGCAGGACCCCGGGACCGAGCAGATCGACACCGACGTGATGGTGCTCGGCGAGTCCCGCGCGGACACCGATCTGGTGCAGGCGCTGGCCGCCCGCATCCCCGGCATGCGCGGTGTCTTCGCCGGCCGGCTGCGCAACGCCCACCAGGTCGAGTCGCTGGTCGCCAATCTGATCTCGGTCAACCGGCGCTACAAGGCGCACGCGGGCCTGCGGATCACCGACGTCTGAGCGGGCCGTCTGAGCCGTTCGGTCTGAGCCGCCCGTCTGAACCGGACGCCCGGCGGCCGGACGCCGGGTCCGGTCCGGCGGCCGCGAGCGGCCGAGCCGTCGGACCGCCGGACCGCGCCTGCCGGGCATGGGGGACACTGGGACGGACCGCACCACTCCCGACAGGAGCCCCCATGTCCTTCCTGCCCGCGCCCGGCCCGGCCCGGCGGCTCGCCCTGATGGCCCTCGCCGTGTGCGTCCTGTCCGTCGCCGCGGCCGTCGTCGCCTTCGTCGAAGGCAGCTTCTTCGGCATCGTCTGGATCCTGCTGGCGGGCATCTCCAGCAACATGGCGTGGTTCTACGTGCGCAAGTCCAAGCAAGACGGGCAGCGGCAGGCGCAGCAGGCCGGGGCGGCCGGCTGACCCGGACCCGGAATCGGACCCGGAATCGGATCCAGCCGGGACCCGGACTCGGCCCTGGCCCCGGCCCCGCGACGGCGGCCCGGCGTCCTACGAGATCCCGCCGATCTGCGGTGTCCCCTGCCAGAAGCGGAAGAACTCCTGGCCCAGGTAGCTGTCCACCTCCGAGACGCCCAGCGTGCCCAGGACCGTGTGGACCAGGTCGAAGAACGCCCGGTTGAGCCCCGGGATCCACAGCAGGGCGAAGATCAGCAGCAGTCCGAACGGGGCGATCGGCTCCACCTGCCGCCGCAGCGCGTGCGACAGCCACGGCTCGATCACGCCGTAGCCGTCCAGCCCGGGCACCGGCAGAAAGTTCAAGATCGCCGCGGTCACCTGCAACAGCGCCAGGAACGCCAGCGCACAACGGAACGGGAACGGCACCCCGTCCAGCCCGTGCAGCCAGAACGGCGCCGTGCAGACCGCGGCGAACAGCACGTTCGTCAGCGGCCCGGCCGCGGAGATCAGACTGTGCCGCCAGCGGCCGCGGATCCGGCCGCGCTCGATGAACACCGCGCCGCCCGGCAGCCCGATCCCGCCCATGAGCAGGAAGACCACCGGCAGCACGATGCTGAGCATCGCGTGGGTGTACTTCAGCGGGTTCAGCGTCAGATAGCCCTTGTCCGCCACCGAGAGGTCGCCGCTGTGCAGCGCGGTGCGGGCATGGGCGTACTCGTGCAGACACAGCGACACCACCCAGCCGGACACCACGAACAAGAACACCGCGAAACCGGTGTTCGCCGCGAGCGTCTCGCTCCACACGGCCCAGCCGGACACCGCCATCGCGGCGACGAGCGCAAGGAAGACCGGGCTGACGCGACGGTCCGCGCGCCGGAATGCTGTGGTCATGGTGCGGGCTCCCGAAGTCGGTGAGGGACAGCCCCGACCGTATCCGCGGCACGGCGGGCGGCGCACGGCCCCCTGAACGCGCGCGTGGCCAGGGCCCCTTCCCAGGGCGCCGTCCCCGGCCCCCTGGCCCGGAAAGCGGTGCTCGATGCCTGCCGGGATCCGCCGTGCACGACAATGGGCCGGTGCGCTACGGAATACTCGGCACCACCCAGGCCGGCCGGGCCGACGGCACCCCCGTCGCTCTCGGCGGCGCACGTCTGCGTGCGCTGCTCACCGCCCTCGCGCTGCGACCGGGCCGGGCGCTGCCGCCCGAGGTGCTGATCGCCGACATCTGGGGCGCGGACCCGCCCGCCGACGCCTCCGGTGCGCTCCAGGCGCTGGTCGGCCGGCTGCGCCGCGCCCTGGGGCACGCCGCGGTCGCCTCGGCCGACGGCGGCTACCGGCTGTGCGCCGAGCCCGACGCGATCGATCTGCACCGCTTCGAACGGCTGGCGGCGGAGGGCGGCCGGGCGCTCGGCGAGGCCGACCCGGCCCGCGCCGCCGCGCTGCTCGACGACGCCCTGGCGCTCTGGCGCGGCCCGGCCCTCGCCGACCTCCCGGACGCGGGTTCCTGGGCGGCGGGCGCCGAGCGCCGCCGGCTGGACGCCCAGCGCATCCGTCTCGCCGCCGAACTCGCCCTGGGCCGGGCCGACCGGGCGCTGCCGCAGCTCCATGCGCTGTGCCAGGAACATCCGCTCGACGAGCCGCTCCAGGCGCTGCGGCTGCGCGCGCTGCGGGCCGCGGGCCGCCCGGCGGAGGCGCTGGCGGCCTACGAGGAGATCCGCACCGGCCTCGCCGACCGCCTCGGCGCCGACCCGGGCCCGGAACTGCGCGCCCTGCACGCGGAACTGCTGCGGCCGCCGCCCGCGACGAAGCCGTCGCCTCCGCGCCCGGAGACCGCCGCCCCGCCCGGCACGCCGTACGGCACCGGCACGCCGTACGGCACCGACACCGGCTCCCCGGCCGACGGTGCCCCCGGCACCGGCACCCCGGCCGACACTGCCCCCGCCGCCGCTCCCGGCTCCGCCCACCCCCGCCGGGGCAACCTCCGCGCCCGGCTCACCTCCTTCGTCGGCCGGGACGCCGACCTGGCGGCGCTCCGGTCGGATCTGGCCGAGCACCGGCTGGTGACGCTGCTGGGGCCCGGCGGCGCCGGCAAGACCCGGCTGTCCCAGGAGGGCGCCGAGAGCGCCGCGGCCGCGCTGCCGGACGCCTGGCCGCACGGCGTCTGGCTGGCCGAGCTGGCACCGGTGGACGATCCGCAGACCGTGCCCGAGGCGGTGCTGACCGCGCTCGGCGCCCGCGAGACCGTCGTCCGCGGCAGCACCGCGGAGGGGCTGCGCGCCGCCACCGAGACCACCGCCCTGGACCCGCTCGCCCGGCTCGCCGAACACTGCGCGGGCCGCCGGATGCTGCTGGTGCTCGACAACTGCGAGCATGTGATCGGTGCCGCCGCCGAACTCGCCGAGCGGCTGCTGGCCCACTGCCCCGGGGTGACGGTGCTGGCCACCAGCCGGGAGCCGCTGGCCGTCCCGGGCGAGGTGCTGCGGCCGGTCGAGCCGCTGCCCGACGCGGTTGCGCTGCGGCTGCTCGCCGACCGTGGGGCCGCCGCCCGCACCGGCTTCCGTATCGAGGACGATCCGGCCGCCTGCACCGAGATCTGCCGGCGGCTGGACGGGCTGCCGCTCGCCGTCGAACTCGCCGCGGCCCGGCTGCGGTTGCTCTCCCCGCGCCAGCTCGCCGACCGGCTTGACGACCGCTTCCGGCTGCTGACCAGCGGCAGCCGGACCGTGCTGCCCCGGCAGCAGACGCTGCGCGCGGTGGTGGACTGGTCCTGGGACCTGACCGGCGAACCCGAACGGGCCGTGCTGCGCCGGCTGTCCGTCTTCTCCGGCGGCTGCGATCTGGCCGCCGCCGAAGAGGTGTGCGCGGGCGGCGGCGTCGACCGGCGCGAGGTCGCCGCGCTGCTCGGCTCGCTGATCGACAAGTCGCTGGTGGTGGCGGCCCCGGCCGGCAAGGGGGACGGCGAGCGCCGCTCCGGTGCCGGGGGCCAGATGCGCTACCAGCTGCTGGAGACGGTGGGGGAGTACGCCGGCGAGCGGCTGGACGAGGCGGGGGAGCGGGCCGGTACCGAGCGACGGCATCTCGTCGCCTACAGAGAACTGGCGCGTACCACCGACCCGTTACTGCGCGGCCCCGGCCAGCGCGCGGCCATGGAGCGGCTGGAGCTGGAGCACGACAACCTGCGCACCGCGTTGCGCCGCGCCGTCGCCGCCGGCGACGAGCACGAGGCGCTGTGCCTGGTGCTGTCCCTCCAGTGGTTCTGGTCGCTGCGCGACCACCGCGGCGACGCCCGCCACTGGGCGGCGGCGGCCGCCGCGCTCGGCCCCAATCCCTTCGCCGCGCCCGTCGAACCGGCCCCCGACCTGCCCGAGAGCCCCATCGACAGCCCGCCGCCGATGGCCCCCGACCAGCTCGTGGAGGCCCGCCGGGAGGTCCGGCTGGTCGTGCTCGCCAGCCGGGACAGCGACATCCGGGCGCTGCGCGAGCCCGAGATGCAGGAGGAAATGGCCGGGATCCTCGCCGCCTACCGCACCGGCATGCCGCAGACCTGCAAGGTCCCCGGCGTGATGTGGCACTACGCGGTGATGATCTCCGGGCGCTTTGATCAGCTGACGGAGCTCATCGACGGCACCGTACGGGACTGCCGCGCCTACGGCTACGCCTGGGAGCTGGCCTTCGTCCTGCAACTGCGCGCCAAGGTCCTCAACGAACGCCCCGACGGGCTGAGACAGGCGGGGCGCGACGCCGACGAGGCGCTGCGGATCTTCCAGGAGCTGGGCGACGCCTGGGGCGCGGCCGAGGCGCTGGCGGGGCGCGGCGAAACCCATGAACAACGCGGTGCCTACGCGCTCGCGGCCCGCGACTACCGGGCGGCGATGGTGCACGCCGAGGAACTCGGCGCGCACGGCCAGACCCTGTTGCTGCGCTGCCGGCTGGGCGGCGCGCTGATCGAGGACGGTCAGGCGGAGGCCGGCGAGCGGCTGCTGCGCGAGGTGCTGGCCGAGGCCGCCAAGGCCAACAGCGGCCGGGACACCGAGCCGTTCGCCCGGCTCACCCTCGCGATGCAGCTGGCGATGACCGGGCGTCCGGCGGAGGCGCGGGCCCAACTGGAGAGGGTGCGCACGCTGTTCACCCCGCACCCGCCGGACATGTTCGCCGGGATGCTGCAAGCGCTGCTGGTCTCGCTGGATCTGGACGAGGGGCGCCTGGAGGGGCTGCTGCCGAGGTTCCGGGAGGCGCTGCGGCTGATGCAGGACTCCATGACGCAGATGGTGGCGCCGGAGCTGCCGGTGGTGCAGCTCCTCACCGGGGCCCGGCTGCTGATGGCTCTCGGGGGCGCGGTGGCCGGGCGGGACGCGGCCCGGCTGGTGGGCGCGTACGACGCGCTGTCGTCGCGCAGCCATGTCCCCCGGAAGGTCATCCGCGACGAGCGGGCCCGTGCCGAGGCGGCGGCGCGGGAACTGCTGGGCGATCCGGCCTACTTGGGGGCGTACGCCGAAGGCGGTGGCCTCTCCTTGGCAGAGGCCACCGCCCTCATCTGACGCGAGCCGGGCGAAGGACCGTCCCGCAAGGACATCACCCGCGGGACGCGCGTCAGGTCTTCGAACGGAACTTCGCCACCGCGAGCGGCATGGTGAGGGCCGTGAGGCCGACCACCCAGCCGAGGGTGATCAGCGTCGGGTGCAGCGCCGAGCCCTCGCCGTCGATCAGGGCACGGGACGCGTCCGCCATGGTCGAGAGGGGATTGACCTTGGTGAAGGCCTCCAGCCAGCCGGGCATCGAGGTCGGCTCGGTGAAGACGGACGAGCCGAACTGGAGCGGCATCAGGATCATCATCGCCGTGCCCTGCACCGCCTGCGGGGTCTTCATCGCCAGCCCGAGCAGGATGAAGATCCACATCAGGCCCGTGCAGAAGACCGCGGACAGCGCGATCGAGCCCAGGAAGGGCAGGACGCCGCCCTTGACCTCAAGTCCCAGCAGAAAACCCATCGCGAGCAGGATCGTGGTGGCGATCAGCATCCGGCCGAGCTCGACCACGATCTTGGCGATCAGGACCGAGGACCGGGCGATGGGCATCGTCCGGAAGCGGTCCATGACGCCCTTGCGGAAGTCCTCGTTGACGCCCGTGCCGACCGCCGTGGCGATGTTCATGGCCATCATGCCCATCATGCCGGGCACCAGATACTGGACGTAGTCGCCCTGTCTGCCCTTGCCGGCGATCGCGCCGCCGAAGACGTAGACGAACAGCAGGATGAAGATGACGGGCATCAGCAGGGCGTCGAACATCAACGCCGGGTCCTGCTTGATCTGGAGGACGTTGCGCCGCACCAGCGCCCCGATGTGCCGCAGATTGGCGCGGGCGCCGATCCGGCCCTCGTCGGCTCCGGGCTTCAGCGGCGGCGCCGCCATCGTTACGGCACTCATGCCGACACCTCCGTGTACTGCTGGTCCCGCTCGTCCTCGGATGCATCGGCCTCGGAGGACTTCTGGCCGGTGATGGCCAGGAACACCTCGTCCAGGCTGGGGAGATGGGTGCTGATCCCGGCGAGGGCGAAGCCCCGCTCGCCCAGCACGCCGACCACCGCGGTCAGCTGCTCGTCGCTGATGATCGGTACGTTGACCACGCCCCCTTCTTGGTCGGCGGTGGCACCCGCGATGCCGTCCAGACCGGCCTGGGCGATGGCGCCCACCATCCGGTCCAACTCGCCCGGGACCGACGGCCGGACCTGCAGCGTCCGCCCGCCGACCTTGGCCTTCAGCTCGTCGATCCGGCCGTCGGCGATCACCCGGCCGCGGTCGATGACCGTCAGCTCGTCCGCCAACTGCTCGGCCTCCTGCATGTACTGCGTCGTCAGCAGCACCGTCGCGCCCTCGCGCACCATCCGCCGGATCTCCTGCCACACCTCGTTACGGGTACGGGGGTCCAGGCCCGTGGTCGGCTCGTCCAGAAAGAGGACCGACGGGCGGCCGATCATCGAGGCGGCCAGGTCGAGCCGGCGGCGCATCCCGCCGGAGTATTTGGCCGCGGGCCGCTTGGCGGCCTCGGTCAGCGAGAACCGCTCCAGCATCGCGTCGGCGCGGCCCCGGGCCTCCTTGCGGGACAGATCGAGCAGCCGCCCGATCATGTAGAGGTTCTCCCAGCCGGAGAGCTTTTCGTCGACCGAGGCGTACTGCCCGGTCAGCCCGATCCTGCGGCGCAGCGCGCGGGGCTGGCGCACCACGTCGTAGCCGGCCACCACGGCCCGGCCGGCGTCCGGCGCCAGGAGGGTGGACAGGCAGCGTACGAGCGTCGTCTTGCCGGCGCCGTTGGGGCCGAGCACCCCGAGCACGGTGCCTTCCTTCACGTCCAGGTCCACTCCGTCGACGGCCTTGACCGTGCCGAAGTGCTTGACCAGACCGCGCACCTCCACGGCGTTGCCGCCCTCTGTGGATATCGTCTGTCGCGTCATATCCCTCACGGTGTCAGCTGGCGCCGACAACGCACCGACAGCCCACCGACAGTCCGCTGCGCTTGGGTTGGCTTCCCACGTTTTTGTCTTTCCCGCCGTGGGTGTTGCTCGCCGTTGCGCTTTGCGGCGCGCCGCACGTTGTCGGCTGTCCCGCCGTGGTGGTTTCTCGCCGTTGCGCCTGGCGGCGGGCGTGGGTGGTCGGGTGCGGTGCCGCTCCTCCGGACTCCGTCCTGCGGTCCGGCCCCTCCCGTTGGGGGTGGGAGAAGACCGGTGGGGGCAGGCCTCATGCCTCCACTGCACGCAGACGACGGCCGGGGCCCGCCCCCACCGGCCTCTTCCCCACCACTCACGGGAGGGGCCGCGCCGCAGGACGAAGTCCGGAGGAGCGGCACCGCACCCGACCACCCACGCCCGCCGCGTGGGGGTACCTCCCACGCCCTTCAGGCAGTGGGGGAGCAACGGCGACAAACCACCACGGCGGGAAAGCCGACAACGTGGGAAGCAAAGCCAAGCGCAAGCGCAACGGCGGGTCAGCCGACAACGTGGGAAGAAGGCCGCGTCAGCGGCAAGCGCGCCCCCATGACCGCGTACGGCGTGGGGGCGCTCGGGAAGAGGACGCGGCGGGCCAGGTCGATGTAGCCGAGGGAGCGGTAGAGGTGGCGGGCGGGGCTCTCGGTGTCGATGGCGGAGAGGATGGAGCGCGGTTCGCGGGCCTCGTCGGTGAGGCGGGTGAGCAGTGCCCGGCCGACGCCGCGGTGCTGGTAGGCGGGGTGGACGTGCAGCTCGGTGATGGTGAAGGAGTCGTCGAGCCAGTGGTCGAGGGAGGCACTGCGGAGGTAGGGCTCGACGACCGTGGACCACCAGTGGGCGCGGTCGTTGGGCATGCCGTAGACGAAGCCGATCAGCCGGCCGTCGGGGGTGGTGGCGCCGAGGGCGCGGGCGCCGGTGCAGCCGAAGTGCCGCAGCACGATGTGCCGGCGGACGGCGATCTCCTCGTCGCTCAGGCCGAAGGCGAGCGCCTGGACGGCCAGCGCGTCGTCCACGCGGGCAGCAAGATCAAGGGGGCCGACCGCGACGTCATCCATGCCCGGAGCGTACAAGGCGGCGGGCGGGAACAGTACGCCGAGATCAGAACAGCACGCTCATGAACGCGCCGACCTCCTCGAAGCCCACCCTGCGGTAGGAGGCGCGGGCCGCGGTGTTGAAGTCGTTGACGTAGAGGCTGACGACGGGGGCGACATCGCTGAGGGCGTAGCGCAGCACGGCGGCCATGCCGGTCTCGGACAGGCCCTTGCCGCGGTGGGCGGGGTCGACCCAGACGCCCTGGATCTGGCAGGCCCGCTGGGTGGCGGCGCCGATCTCGGCCTTGAAGATGACCTTGCCGCCCTCGATCCGGGCGAACGAGCGGCCGGCGCCGACGAGTTCGGCGACCCGGGCCTGGTAGAGGAGTCCGCCGTCGCCGGCCATCGGGGAGATGCCGACCTCCTCGGTGAACATGGCCACGCACGCGGGCATGATCAGGTCCATCTCGTTCTTGCGGATCCGCCGGACGTCCGGGTCGGGGGCGATCTCGGCGGACGGTGCGGTGGTGACCATCAGCGGCTGGTGGGCACGGATTTCCCGGGCCGGGCCCCAGTAGGGCTCCAGGAGCGACCACAGCTCGGCGGTGGGGCCCGCGGGGCCGACGATGGACGAGCAGCGGCGGCCCTGGCGGCGGGCGCGTTCGGCGAAGCCGCGGACGGCCTCGGAGGTGGCGCAGACCGGGACGAGGTTGGCGCCGGCGTAGCAGAGCGACTCCAGGCGGCCGCCGACGTACCAGCCCCACATTTCCCCGCCCAGCCGCCAGGGGTCGAGGCCGGCGATCTGGACGCGGGCGGCGACAAAGGCATTGGCGACCGGATCGCGGTCCAGGACCGCGAGGGCGTCGTCGAGCTCCCCGGGCTCGAGGACCTTGATGGCAGTGGTCGTCAGCACGTGTCGGACAGCCTCACCGTTACGGGCCTGGGAGGCCAGGCGGGAGCAGGTCCTGGCACCTTACCTCGCGCCCGCGGGGAGCACCCGGCCCCGGCGGACGGATTGTTCCGGGCGGCCGGGAGCCCCGCGGCCCGGTGCGGGCGGCGGGGCTCGGCGGCTGCGGGAGGCGGTCTCAGCCGGCGGCGGAGACGACCGGGGCGCCGGAGGCGACGCCGTCCGCCTCCATCTGTGCGGCGATCTTCAGCGCCTCTTCGATGAGGGTCTCGACGATCTTCGACTCGGGGACGGTCTTGATGACCTCACCCTTGACGAAGATCTGGCCCTTGCCGTTGCCGGAGGCGACCCCGAGGTCGGCCTCGCGGGCCTCGCCGGGGCCGTTGACGACGCAGCCCATGACGGCGACGCGGAGCGGCACCTCCATGCCCTCCAGGCCCGCGGTGACCTCGTCGGCGAGCTTGTAGACATCGACCTGGGCGCGGCCGCAGGACGGGCAGGAGACGATCTCCAGGCGGCGCTGGCGGAGGTTGAGGGACTCCAGGATGGAGATGCCGACCTTGACCTCTTCGGCGGGCGGCGCGGAGAGCGAGACGCGGATGGTGTCGCCGATGCCCTCGCTGAGCAGGGCGCCGAAGGCGACGGCCGACTTGATGGTGCCCTGGAAGGCGGGGCCGGCCTCGGTGACGCCGAGGTGGAGGGGGTAGTCGCTCTGGGCGGCGAGCTGGCGGTAGGCGTTGACCATCACGACCGGGTCGTTGTGCTTGACCGAGATCTTGATGTCGCGGAAGCCGTGCTCCTCGAAGAGGGACGCTTCCCACAGCGCGGACTCGACGAGCGCCTCGGGGGTGGCCTTGCCGTACTTCTGCAGCAGGCGGCGGTCCAGGGAGCCGGCGTTGACGCCGATCCGGATCGGGGTGCCGGCGTCGGAGGCCGCCTTCGCGATCTCCTTGACCTTGTCGTCGAACTGCTTGATGTTGCCGGGGTTGACGCGGACCGCGGCGCAGCCGGCGTCGATCGCGGCGAAGACGTACTTCGGCTGGAAGTGGATGTCCGCGATGACCGGAATCTGGGACTTCCGGGCGATCACGGGCAGCGCGTCGGCGTCGTCCTGCGTCGGGCAGGCGACCCGGACGATCTGGCAGCCGGAGGCCGTCAGCTCGGCGATCTGCTGCAGCGTCGCGCCGATGTCGGACGTGCGTGTGGTCGTCATCGACTGCACCGAGACCGGTGCGTCTCCGCCCACGGCGACCGTCCCGACCTGGATCTTGCGGCTGACCCGGCGGTCGGCAAGCTTGGTCGGTACGTCCGGCATTCCCAGTGAAATGGCAGTCATCTGGCGAGCAACCCCAAGGTGTGGATCAAGGCCCCGCAGCGGCGGGCTCCGGCCTTCGAGGTTACGGCACGGGGGTTGCTATGAGCACATCGCGCCCCTGTGGTGCCACGAAAGGAGACGGCCGGACACCTCCAAACGCCACGGAGGTGTCCGGCCGCCGCCAAACGTGCTTTCTAGGTCAGCTTCACCGGATTCACCACGTCGGCGACGAGCACCAGCAGGGTGAAGCAGATGAAGATCCCCGCGACGACGTAGGCGACCGGCATCAGCTTGGCGACGTCGAAGGGGCCGGGGTCGGGACGCCGGACGATCTTGGCGAAGGCCCGCCGGATCGACTCCCACACGGCCCCGGCGATGTGTCCGCCGTCCAGCGGCAGCAGCGGCAGCATGTTGAACAGGAACAGCGAGAGGTTGAAGCCGGCGACCAGGAAGAGCATGGTCGCCACCCGCTGCTCCGGCGGGATGTGCAGGGAGAAGACCTCGCCGCCGACCCGGGCCGCGCCGACCACGCCCATCGGGGAGTCCTGCTTGCGCTCGCCGCCGTTGAAGGCCGCGTTCCACAGGTCCGGGACCTTGCCGGGCAGGTTCACCAGCGAGGAGACGCCCTGCTCGACCATGTTGCCCATGCGGTCGACGGACTGCCCGAACGACTGCTGGACCACGCCGCTGGCCGGGGTGAAGCCGAGGAATCCGGCGCTCACGAACTGGCCGGGCACATAGCCGCCGTGGCCGTCGGTCTTGGCGACCTTGTTCTCGATCAGGTCGGCGTGCAGGGTCGTGCGGGCGCCGTGCCGCTCGACGACGAGGGTGGCGGGCCCGGTGGTGTCGCGGATCTGCTGCTGGAGGGCGCCCCAGTCCGGGACGGCGCGCCCGTTGAACGACACGATCTTGTCGCCGGCCCGCAGGCCCGCGGCCTTGGCCGGGGAGTCCTTGGCGCCGGCCGGGCACTTGTCGGTCTTGGCGGCGGCCGAGATGACGCAGTCCGAGACGGAGCCGACCGAGGTCGTCTGGGTGTTGATGCCGAAGCCCATCAGCACGCTCATGAAGATCACGACTGCCAGGATCAGATTCATGAACGGCCCGGCGAACATCACGATGACGCGCTTCCAGGGCTTGCGGGTGTAGAAGAGCCGCTTCTCGTCGCCGGGCTGCAGCTCCTCGAAGGCCGCCGAGCGGGCGTCCTCGATCATGCCGCGGAACGGCGAGGTGGAGCGGGCCTGGAGTTGTCCGTCGTCCCCGGGCGGGAACATCCCGATCATGCGGATGTAGCCGCCGAGCGGGACGGCCTTGATGCCGTACTCGGTGTCGCCCTTCTTACGGGAGAAGAGCGTCGGCCCGAAGCCCACCATGTACTGCGGCACGCGGATACCGAACATCTTGGCCGTGGAGAGGTGGCCGAGCTCGTGCCAGGCGATGGAGAACAGCAGGCCGACGACGAAGACGACTATGCCGAGAATGGTCATCCAGGTCGTCATGCGCGAGCCTCCGAAGGTGTCCGTGCCGCACGGGCGGCCAGTTCGCGGGCGCGGGCGCGCGCCCAGGTCTCCGCCTCCAGGACGTCCGCGACCGTCAGGGAAGTTCCCCGGGCGGGCGTGCCGTGTTCGGCGACCACATCGGCGACGGTATCCACAATCCCTGTGAACGGCAGCCCGCCCTTGAGGAATGCCTCCACGCATTCCTCGTTCGCCGCGTTGAAGACGGCCGGGGCGGTGCCGCCCAGATCACCGACGTGGCAGGCCAGCGGGACGGACGGGAAGGCGGACCCGTCCAGCGGGAAGAACTCCCAGGTCTGCGCCTTCGTCCAGTCCACGCCCGGTGCGGCGTCCGGGACCCGCTCGGGCCAGCCGATGCCCAGCGCGATCGGCATCCGCATATCGGGCGGGCTGGCCTGGGCGAGCGTGGAGCCGTCGGTGAACTCCACCATCGAGTGGATGTAGGACTGCGGATGGACGACGACCTCGATGCGGTCGAAGGGGACGTCGAACAGCAGATGCGCCTCGATGACCTCCAGGCCCTTGTTGACGAGGGTCGCGGAGTTGATGGTGACGACCGGGCCCATCGACCAGGTGGGGTGGGCCAGCGCCTGCTCGGGGGTGACACCGGCCAGCTCCCGCTTCGTACGGCCGCGGAACGGGCCGCCGGACGCGGTGACGACGAGCTTGCGGACCTCGGCACGCGCGCCGCCGGCCAGCGCCTGGAAGAGCGCGGAGTGCTCGGAGTCGACGGGGATGATCTGGCCGGGCTCGGCGACCGCCTTGACCAGCGGGCCGCCGACGATCAGCGACTCCTTGTTGGCGAGGGCCAGCACCCGGCCCGCCTTCAGTGCCGCCAGCGTCGGGGCGAGGCCGATGGAGCCGGTGATGCCGTTGAGGACGGTGTGGCAGGGCGACGCGGCCAGTTCGGTGGCCGCGTCGGGGCCGGCCAGGATCTCGGGCAGCGGCTCGCCTGCGCCGTAGCGGTCCGCCAGCGCCCCGCGCAGCGCGGGCACCGCGTCCTCGCGGGCCACCGCGACGGCGGTCACCCGCAGCTGGTGCGCCTGCTCGGCGAGCAGCTCGACCCGGCCGCCGGCCGCGGAGAGCGCGGTGACCCGGAAGCGGTCGGGGTTGCGCAGCACGATGTCGATCGCCTGGGTGCCGATCGAACCGGTCGAACCGAGGATCACCAGGGAACGGGGCCCGCTCGGGCCGTCCGGGTCGCCGGCGGCCGGCTCGAAGCGCAGGTGCGGGTGGGCGAGGGAGTCCGTCATGGGGTCCATTGTGGCCGGTCGCCGGGGGGCGGTGGACACCAAGGGCAGGTCTTGCCGATCATGCGGGCCCGGAGGCGCCCGGCACGCCCCGGGGCCGCCCCGGCGGATCACCGCCGGAGCGGCCCCGGGATGCGGGCCGGGTCCGGCTCAGCGGATGGGCCGCCGGACGTTGTCCGTCCTGCTCGGGCCCGGGGTGGCGTCGGCGATCCAGGGGCCGTCGCCGCTGGGGTCGACGATGCCGTCCTCCAGCCAGGTGTAGCTGCCGTCGAGCACTCCGGAGACGACCTTGCGGTCGAGTTCGTCGGTGTTGGTCCACAGCCGGCCGAACAGCTCCTCGACGCGGATCCGCGCCTGCCGGCAGAACACATCGGCCAGCTGCTGCGCCTCGCGCCCGTGGTCGTCGGTCTCCCGCAGGTACTCGGCGCGGACGCAGGCGGCGCTCATCGCGAACAGCTCGGCGCCGATGTCGACGATCCGGCCGAGGAATCCCTGCTTGGTCTCCATCCGGCCCTGCCAGCGGGACATCGCGTAGAACGTGGAGCGGGCGAGCTTGCGGGAGGTCCGCTCGACATACCGCAGATGCCCGGCGAGCATCCCGAACTCCTGGTAGGTACGCGGGAGTTGGCCCGGGCCGGCGACGAGCTTGGGCAGCCAGCGGGCGTAGAACCCGCCGGCCTTGGCCGCCGCCCGGCCCTTGTCGGCGAGGGTCTTGTCGGGGTCGATGAGGTCGCCGGCGACCGACAGATGGGCGTCCACCGCCTCCCGGGCGATCAGCAGATGCATGATCTCCGTGGAGCCCTCGAAGATCCGGTTGATGCGCATATCGCGCAGCAGCTGCTCGGCGGGGACCGCGCGTTCGCCGCGGGCGGCGAGCGACTCGGCGGTCTCGAAGCCGCGGCCGCCGCGGATCTGGACGAGTTCGTCGGCGATCAGCCAGCCCATCTCGGAGCCGTAGAGCTTGGCGAGGGCGGCCTCGATGCGGATGTCGTTGCGGTTCTCGTCGGCCATCTGGGAGGAGAGGTCGACGACCGCTTCGAGGGCGAAGGTCGTGGCGGCGATGAAGGAGATCTTGGCGCCGACGGCCTCGTGCTTGGCGACCGGCCGGCCCCACTGCTCGCGGGCCCCGGACCACTCGCGGGCGATCTTCAGGCACCACTTGCCGGAGCCGACGCACATCGCGGGCAGCGACAGCCGTCCGGTGTTGAGGGTGGTCAGCGCGATCTTCAGGCCGGCGCCCTCGGGGCCGATGCGGTGGGCGGCGGGAACCCGTACCTGGTGGAAGCGGGTGACACCGTTCTCCAGGCCGCGCAGGCCCATGAAGGCGTTGCGGTGCTCGACGGTGACGCCCGGCGAGTCGGCCTCGACCACGAACGCGGTGATGCCGCCCTTGTGGCCCTCGGAGGCGGGCACCCGCGCCATCACGACCAGCAGATCGGCGACCACGCCGTTGGTGGTCCACAGCTTCACGCCGTCGAGCACGTAGTCGTCGCCCTCCGGGACGGCCACGGTCGCCAGCCGGGCCGGGTCCGAACCGACGTCCGGCTCGGTCAGCAGGAACGCCGAGATATCCGTCCGCGCCAGGCGCGGCAGGAAGGTCTCCTTCTGCTCCTTGGTGCCGAACAGCTTGAGGGGCTGCGGTACGCCGATCGACTGATGCGCGGAGAGCAGCGCGCCGATGGCGGGGCTGGCGGTGCCGACCAGGGCCAGCGCCCGGTTGTAGTAGACCTGGGTCAGTCCGAGGCCGCCGTACTTCGGGTCGATCTTCATGCCGAGCGCGCCGAGCTCCTTGAGCCCCTTGATGGTCTCGTCCGGAATCGTTCCCTCGCGCTCGATCCGGGCGCTGTCGATCTTCGTCTCGCAGAACTCACGCAGCGTGGCGAGGAATTTCTCGCCGCGGCGCACGTCGTCGACCGCGGGGGTGGGGTGCGGATGGATCAGGTCGAGCCGGAAGCGCCCCAGAAACAGTTCCTTGGCGAAGCTGGGCTTGCGCCAGTCCTGCTCGCGGGCCGCCTCGGCGACCTGACGTGCTTCGCGCTCGGAAACGTTGCGGATGGATGGAGCGGTCATCAGGAGCTCACCTCGCCGCGGGTTCGGCAGTTCAGCGCCGGCGGCCGGTCGGCCGCTGGACAGCGCTACTTGTGAGAGTTACCCGATCCGCACGGGTTGCACCACTGGAGGTACGAGGAGAAGCCGGGCGCAAGGGCGCCCGCGCGCCATGGGACGCCTGCGCCACGGCGCCGGTCCCTGAGGACACCCGGCCCTCGGCCCTTCGGGGGGTGGGGCACGGCGTCCGCCGCCGGGCCTGCCGCACCCCGCCGCGGGGCCGGAACGGGCCGGAACGGCGGACGCGGCGCGCTCCGCAGCAGGGTGCCGAGCGCGCCGCGCCGGGGGCCGGCGCCGGAGCGCCGGCCGTGGCCCGGAGGGTGATACGGCCCGAGGACGGCCGTCGCTGTCCACCTGGCCGGGCCGGGCCGGTGGGTTACAGCGCGAGTCCGGTGAGGACCATGACCCGCTCGTAGGTGTAGTCGTCCATCGCGAAGCGCACGCCCTCGCGGCCCACCCCGGACTGCTTCACGCCGCCGTACGGCATCTGGTCCGCGCGGTAGGACGGCACATCGCCGATGATCACGCCGCCGACCTCCAGCGCGCGGTGGGCGCGGAACGCGGTCTGCACGTCGTGCGTGAAGACGCCCGCCTGCAGGCCGAACTTGGAGTCGTTGACGGCTGCGAACGCCTCGTCGACGCCCTCGACCTTGGTCAGGCTGAGCACCGGTCCGAAGACCTCTTCGCAGGCGAGGGTGGCACCGGCGGGCACGTCCGCCAGCACGGTCGGCGCGTAGGAGGCGCCGTCGCGCTTGCCGCCCGCGAGCAGCTTCGCGCCGCGCTCCACGGCCTCGTCCACCCAGGACTCGACGCGCCGGGCGGCGTCCTCGCTCACCAGCGGGCCGACCTCGGTCGCGTCGTCGGAGGGGTCACCGGTGACCTGCGCCTCGACGGCCGCCACGATCTTCGGCACCAGCCGGTCGTAGACGGACGCGTCGGCGATCACCCGCTGCACCGAGATGCAGGACTGGCCGCCCTGGTAGTTGGAGAAGGTGGCGATGCGCTGCGCCGCCCAGTCCAGGTCCGCCTCGGAGGAGAAGTCCGGCAGGACGACGGCGGCGCCGTTGCCGCCGAGCTCCAGGGTGCAGTGCTTGCGCGGCACCGAGTCCAGGATCGCGTAGCCGACCTTCTCGGAGCCGGTGAAGGAGACCACCGGCAGCCGCTCGTCCTGGACCAGCGCCGGCATCCGGTCGTTGGGCACCGGGAGGATCGACCAGGAGCCGGCCGGCAGGTCGGTCTCGGCCAGCAGCTCGCCGATGAGCAGGCCGGAGAGCGGGGTGGCGGGGGCCGGCTTGAGGATGATCGGGGCGCCGGCGGCGATGGCCGGGGCGACCTTGTGGGCGCAGAGGTTCAGCGGGAAGTTGAACGGGGCGATGCCCAGCACCGTGCCGCGCGGGAAGCGGCGGGTCAGCGCGAGCCGGCCGGCGCCGCCCGCGTCGGTGTCCAGCCGCTGCGCCTCGCCGCCGTTGAAGCGGCGGGCCTCCTCGGCCGCGAAGCGGAACACGGACACGGCCCGGCCGACCTCGCCGCGCGCCCATTTCATGGGCTTGCCGTTCTCCGCGGAGATCAGCCGGGCGATCTCCTCCGTACGCTCCACCAGCCGGCGGTGCACATGGTCCAGGGCGGCGGCCCGTACATGCGCGGGGGTCGCGGCCAGCTCGTCCTGAACCGCGACGGAGGCCGCGACGGCCTCCTCGACCTGCGCCTCGGTGGGGACGCTCACCGTGCCGACGAGACGTCCGTCCCAGGGGGAGGTGACATCGAAGGTGGCCTCGCCGGTGGCCTCGCGGCCGGCGAGCCAGAAGGCGGTGGGGGCTGCATCAGTGGGGATCGGCACAGTGGAACCCGGCCCTTCAGAAGTGGTGGGTGGTGCGCATGGCTCAGCGAGCGCCTCTGCGGTTTTGACTCTGCACCCAAGGTAGGGGGACGGCGGCGCCGTGGCGTTTGTCCGTAGCGGAGTAATCGACAGGCCCGCCTCTCCGCGGTGGAGGGGGCGTACGGGGTGGGTCCGGGGGCGGCCGCGGACCGGCCGTCACAGGGGCGGCAGCGGACCGGCCGTCACAGGGAGGGCGAGGGGCCGGCCCCGCCCTCGTTGCCCTGGGAAGTCGAGGTCGCCTTCAGCGCCAGCCACAGCTCCATCCGCACGTCCGCGTCGTCCAGCGAGCGCCCCAGGATCTCCTCCACCCGCCGCATCCGGTAGCGCAGGGTGTGGCGGTGGACGCCGAGGTCGGCGGCGGCCGCGTCCCACTGGCCGTGCCGGGCGAGCCAGGCCCGCAGCGAGGCCACCAGGTCGCCGCGGCCGGTCGCGTCGTGCTCGCGCAGCGCCCGCAGCAGCCCGTCCGCGAAGGCGCGGACCGCGTCGTCGGCGAGCAGCGGCAGCACGGATCCGGCCGCCACGTCCTCGTGCTCGACCAGCGCCCGGCCGCGCCGGCGGGCCACCGACAGCGCCTGTTCGGCCTGGCGGTAGGCGTGCGCGGCGGCCATCGGTCCGGTCGGCGCCGACAGCCCGACGGCCACCGTCCCGCCCCGGCCGCTCTCCCCGCGCCCGGACCGGCCGCGCGGGCGCGGCCGCGCACCGGCGCGGGCCTCGGCCTCGGCGGCGTAGGAGGCACAGGCGTCCGCGGCCGCGCCGCCGTCCGCGACCAGCACGATCAGCCGGCCGCCGTCCGGCACGGCGAGCAGCGCCTCACCGGTCCGGGCGGCCGCGGAGTCCATCGCGTCGGCCAGCCCGTCGAGGACCCCCGGGGAGAGGGCGCCCCCGGCCGCCCCCGGCGACTGTTCCTCGGCGGGCACCGGCTCGGCGACCACCACCCGGAACGGCGCGTCCAGCAGTCCGCCGTAGAGCCGCCCCGCCACCGCCCGCGCATGGTCCGGCTCCCCCGCGAGCAGCATCTTCAGCACCGCCGCGCCCAGCCGGGCTTCGGCGTCCTGCAACGCCCTGGACCGCTCGGTGGTCAGGGTGAGCAGCGCGACCGCGGAGTGCACGGCGTAGCGCTCGGCCGTGCCGAGCGGCGCGGCGGTGCCGACCGCGAGCACCCCGCGGGCCCGCCGCCCCGTGCCCAGCGACTGCAGTTCGACCCGGTCGTCGCCGTCGGTGTCGCTGACCACGGAGCTGGCGGGTGCGGGCCGCTCGCGCAGCCGCCCGACGTCCTCGGCGAGCCGGGCCGCGCGCCGGGCCGCCCAGTCGGGGGCGGCGGCGACCACCGCGCCCGAGGCGTCGTAGAGCGCTGCCCAGCCGTCCAGATGGGCCGCGAGCCGGGCCAGGAGTTCGGCCGGGCCCTCGGTCCCGAGCGCCGCCCGGGTCAGCTCCCGCTGCGCCTCGAACCCCGCGGTCACCGCGCGGTACTGGTCGGCGGCGACGGCCGCCGAGACCGCCTTGCTGATCGCGATGAACGGTGTCCTGCGGGGCACCCCGAGCAGCGGCAGCCCCTCCTCCCTGGCCGCCTCGACCAGCGGCGCCGGCACCCCCTCGTAGTTCACCCCGACCGCGAAGCCCAGCCCGACCACCCCGGCCCGGGCGACCCGCCGCACATAGCTGCGGGTCGCCTCGGCGTCCTCCGCGTCCAGCTTGAGCGCGGTGATCAGCAGCAGCTCGCCGCCTTCCATGTACGGCACCGGATCGATCAGCTCGCTCGCGTGCGCCCAGCGCACAGGCACGTCCAGGTGCCCCTCGCCCGCGAGCACGGTCAGCTTGAGCGCGGTGTGGTTGACCAGGGAAGCGAGCGTGTGCGGCATGGGACCTTCGTGACGTCGACGACTGCGGGGGACGGCCGATCGACAACCGGTCACCGGCAGGGCCGGGGGACCGGCCGCCGACCCGCTGTTATTTCGCCGCCCCGTATGAACGGCCAAAGTCGATTCTGCCTCAGCGGAGGAATCCGGGGGACCCGCGGGCCGGACATTCCCGCCGCCCCCGGGCCCCGCGCCCGGCCCACCGGACGGCGCGCCCCGCCCGCCCCCGCGTCCGGCCCGTCAGGACCGCAGATCCACCAGCACGGGCGGGGCGTGCTCCCCCGCCACCGAGGTCACGGACAGCACGGCATGCCCGGGCGGCAGGGCATTGGCAAGGTCGGAGGCGGACCAGCGCTCCCGCTCGACGGTGCGGACGGTGACGGCCTTGGCGGTGGGCGCCTTGCCGGTGACCAGGTGGCGGAAGAGGTGGAGGGCCTTCATCGCGGCGCCCTCGGCAATGATCTGACGGTCCGTCACATCACGGGTCTCCACCCACTCCTTGCCCCACACCTCGGCGAACCGGGCGCCGTCCCAGGTCGTCACGCCCGCGAACGCCATCCGGCAGCCCACCGAGCCCAACAGCGTGCCGCGCAGCGCGTCGGGGACGTCGTCCAACGAGCGCAGCGTCAGCACCGCCCCGGCGTTCGCCGAGCGCAGCCGCTGCAGACCGCGCAGCGCCTCGGCGGTGATGGTGTGGGCGGCGTCGTCGAGGACCAGGCAGGCGAACACCGAGCGGTCGCCACGGGCCACCGCGCACTCGGTGAACTGCGCCAGCACCAGCCGGGCGAGGATCCGCGAGGCCTCCGCATGGCCGCGCTCGGGCAGTTCGATACGGACCCGCAGCGGATGGTCCAGGGCGCGCAGCGAGACCTGCCGGGTGCCCCCGGTGGGGTCGAAGAACGCGGCGAAGGCGGGCCGGTCCAGGAGGGCGATGCGGTCGGCGAGCAGCACGCCGAGGTCGCCGGGGCGCTCCGACTGGCGGGCCCGCGCGTCCAGTTCGCGCAGCAGGGTGTGGGCGCCGGTCTCCTCCAGGGCGGTGCGCAGCGCGGACATCGCCTGTGGCGCGCCGTCCAGCAGTTCGCGCAGCTCGGGCACGGTGGGGAAGCGGTCGTGGGTGGCCGCGAAGGGGCCGAGCAGCTGGGCCAGTGCGGTGGCGGCGCGCCGGCTGTCGCCGCCGGGCAGCTGCTCGGCGAGATCACCGACCAGCGCCTCGGCCAGGATGCCGGCCGCTTCGTCGGGGTCCGTGGTGCCGCCGTACAGGTCGAGGTCGCACTCCGGATCGGGGCGGCCGATCCTGACCACCACATCGAACGCGTCGTCGGCACCGAGGTCGGAGCCGGTCGGGCCGACCACGACCACCGCGCACTGCCCGGCCAGCGCCTGCAGACACATCGACTCGACGACGGGCTTGACGACCCGGGTGGTCTTGCCGCTGCCGGCCGGCCCGACGGCCAGCAGCGAGGTCCCCAACAGCGCCGGTTCCAGGGCGCATCCGGCCAGACGGTGCTGATACGGGTTGCGGGGGTGGTCGGCGGCGGTGCCGATGCGGACCTGGTGGGCGAGCAGATCGTGGTGCGCGGTCCGGCGGGCCAGGTCGCGCCGGCCCGAGGGGTGCGCACAGGCCGCCGCGCCGTACCGGAGCACGGTGTCGGTGAAGGAGGCCAGGGAGTTCTTGCCGGACCGCACCGAGTGCCAGGCGCGCTCGATCCTGGCCACGTCCACGTCGTTCATCCGCCCGGTGCGCGCCTCGGCGGCGAGCTTGTCGGCCGCGTCCGCGGCGCCGTGTGCCCGCAGTTCGGGCCACTGGGCCCGGTCGGCGGCGGGCTGCGGCTTGGGGGCGGGGGCGCGCTTGCGCAGCCGGCCGAGGACCGGTCCCAGGAAGCGGCGGGCGAGTTCGGGCCAGCGGCCGAGGCGGCCGAACACGACGGCCAGCAGCGCCAGCACCAGGCCGTAGTAGGCGTAGGTGGCCACCACGTAGATCATCTTGTCGCCGCCGGCCGACCGCCAGGAGTCCGGCGTCAGCAGCACCAGCGGCCAGAGCCAGTAGCTCCCGAGGTACTGGTTCCACAGCAACGACCACAGCAGCCACCCGCACAGGAACGAGATCACCGCGCCGCTGATCAGCTGCCGCGCGGGGACCCGGTCGGGATCGGCCGCGGCCCGGGCCCGGTGGCCGTAGGTCCAGATACCGGGCGCGGCGGCCGGGCGCGGGGTGCGCAGCCAGCCCAGCAGCGGCGGTTCGGCGGCGGAGCCGGCGGGCGCGGCGCCCGGCGGGGCGGCGGGCACGGCCGGCACGGTGGGCGGGGCGGTGGGTGG
>NZ_SDIF01000081.1 GCF_004122735.1 Streptomyces sioyaensis
CCGCCCCCGCCGCATCCGCCCCGGCCCCCGCACCCGACGAGACCGCCGGGACGAACGAGACCGCCGGAACCGACGCGAGCGCCACGACCGACGCGAACGCCACGACCGACGACCCCACGGAAAGCGCCGGTCCCGCTGAGCACGCCGACCCCGTCGCCCCGCTCGCCGAGGCCCCGCCCGTCGTCGTCCACATCCCGGCCCAGGCGTCCGGCGAGCAGACCGCGTCGGCCGTGCCCGCGCCGGGCCCCGCCCCCGACGCCCCCGTTGCCGCCCTCGACGAGATGCCCCAGCAGCAGGACGCCGCCGCGCTCGTCCAGCTCGGCGAGGACGAGGAGCAGGACGACGACCAGCCGCAGCCGGCCGGAGCACAGCAGTCCGCGGTGGCACCCGACGGCGACGCTGCCGATGCCCCCGCCGGTTCCCCGGCCGTCGGGTACGACGACTCCGAGCGCGCCGCCGTGCACCGCGTGATGCGCGAACGCCGCGACATCCGCAACGGTTTCCGCAGCGACCCGATCCCCAACGACGTGCTGCTGCGCGTCCTGGAGGCGGCCCACACCGCCCCCAGCGTCGGCCACTCCCAGCCCTGGGACTTCGTCGTCATCCGCTCGGCCGAGACCCGCGAGAAGATGCACCAGCTCGCCATGCAGCAGCGCGAGGCGTACGCCAAGTCGCTGCCCAAGGCGCGCGCCAAGCAGTTCCGCGAGCTGAAGATCGAGGCGATCCTGGAGACGCCGGTCAACATCGTCGTCACCGCCGACTCCACCCGCGGCGGCCGGCACACCCTCGGCCGGCACACCCAGCCGCAGATGGCCCCGTACTCCTCCGCGCTCGCCGTCGAGAACCTCTGGCTCGCCGCCCGCGCCGAGGGCCTGGGTGTCGGCTGGGTCAGCTTCTTCGACGAGCGGGAGATGGTCCGCGAACTGGACCTGCCCGAGCACCTCGAAGTCGTCGCCTACCTGTGCGTCGGTTACGTCGACGAGTTCCCGGAAGAGCCCGAGCTGCTGCAGGCCGGCTGGTCCAAGCGCCGTCCGCTGTCCTGGGTCGTCCACGAGGAGACCTACGGCCGCCGTGCGCTGCCCGGCGAGAGCCCGCACGACCTGCTCCAGGAGACCCTGCAGGGCATCCGCCCGCTGGACGCCAAGGCGCTCGGCGAGGCCTGGGAGCGGCAGAAGCGGATGACCAAGCCCGCCGGGGCGCTGGGCATGCTGGAGATCATCTCCGCGCAGCTGTGCGGACTGTCCCGCAAGTGCCCGCCGCCGATCCCGGAGCCGGCCGCCGTCGCGATCTTCGCCGGTGACCACGGCGTGCACGCCCAGGGCGTGACCCCCTGGCCCCAGGAGGTCACCGGCCAGATGGTCGCCAACTTCCTGGGCGGCGGCGCGGTCTGCAACGCCTTCGCCCATCAGGTCGGCGCCGAGGTCTGTGTCGTGGACGTCGGGGTGGCGAGCGACCTTCCCGCCACCCCGGGCCTGCTGCCGCGCAAGGTCCGCCCCGGCACCGCCGATTTCACGGCGGGCCCGGCGATGACCCAGGAGGACGTGCTCAAGGCGATCGAGGTCGGTATCGACACCGCCCGCGATCTCGTCGCGGCCGGCAACAAGGCGCTGCTGACCGGCGAGATGGGCATCGCCAACACCACCACCTCCGCCGCGCTGATCGCCGTCTACACCGGCGTCGACCCGGCCGAGGTCACCGGCCGCGGCACCGGCATCAACGACGAGACGCACGCCCGCAAGGTCGAGGTGGTCCGCCGCGCCCTGGAGCTGCACCAGCCCGACCCGGCCGACCCGATCGGCGTCCTCGCCGCGATCGGCGGCCTGGAGCACGCGGCCATGGTCGGCCTGATCCTCGGCGGCGCCTCGCTGCGTACGCCGGTGATCCTCGACGGGGTGAGCGCCGGCGCCGCCGCACTCGTGGCCCGCGCCATCGCCCCCGAGGCGCTGGCCGCCTGCATCGCCGGCCACCGCAGCGCCGAGCCGGGCCACGTCGCGGCCCTGAACAAGCTGGGCCTGCGCCCGCTGGTCGACCTCGATCTGCGCCTCGGCGAGGGCACCGGCGCCCTGCTGGCGCTCCCCGTGGTGCAGAGCGCCGCCCGCGCCATGCACGAGGTCGCGACCTTCGACTCCGCCGGAGTCACCGAGAAGATCTGAGCGGAGCGGCCGCCCGCCCCGCATGACCCCCGGCCCGCAGCCCCATAGGCTGTGGGCCGGGGCCTTACCCGCCACCCCGGCCGTACCACCTCTTCACCAGCCGCTTCAGCGCCGCAGCGGCCGATCCGGGCCGTCGAACTCGCCTCTTCCGTACAAGGAGCCGTACCGCCATGGCTGAGCATGCCGCCGAACACGCCGCCTACCCCGTCGGACTGCGGCTCTCCGGCCGTCGGGTGGTCGTCCTCGGGGCCGGTCAGGTCGCCCAGCGCCGGCTGCCGTCGCTGCTCGCCGCGGGCGCCGACGTCCTGCTGATCTCCCCGTCCGCCACCCCGTCCGTCGAGGCGATGGCCGACGCCGGCGAGATCCGCTGGGAGCGCCGCCGCTACCAGGACGGCGACCTCGCCGACGCCTGGTACGCGCTGATCTCCACCGACGACCCCCAGGCCAACGCCGCCGCGTCCCAGGAGGCCGAGGACCGCCGGGTGTGGTGCGTGCGCTCCGACGACGCCGAGGCGGCCACCGCCTGGACCCCGGCCACCGGCCGCAGCGAGGGCGTCACCGTCGCCGTGCTCACCGGCCGCGACCCGCGCCGCTCCGCCGCCGTACGCGACGCGATCGTCGAGGGCCTGCGGGAGGGCAGCATCGCCGCTCCGCACCACCGCCGCCCGCACACCCCGGGCGTGGCGCTGGTCGGCGGCGGCCCCGGCGACCCGGATCTGATCACGGTCCGCGGCCGCCGGCTGCTCGCCGAGGCGGACGTGGTGATCGCCGACCGGCTCGGCCCCCGCGACCTGCTCGCCGAACTCCCGCCGCATGTCCAGGTCATCGACGCCGCAAAGATCCCTTACGGCCGTTTCATGGCACAGGAGGCGATCAACCAGGCGCTGATCGAGCACGCCAAGGCGGGCAAGGCCGTGGTCCGGCTCAAGGGCGGCGACCCGTTCGTCTTCGGCCGCGGCATGGAAGAGGCCCAGGCGCTCGCCGAGGCCGGTATCCCCTGCACGGTCGTCCCCGGCATCTCCAGCACCATCTCCGTGCCCGCTGCCGCCGGTATCCCCGTCACCCACCGCGGCGTCGCCCACGAGTTCACCGTCGTCAGCGGCCATGTCGCCCCCGACGACGAGCGCTCCCTCGTGGACTGGCCCTCGCTCGCCAGGCTGCGCGGCACCCTCGTCGTCCTGATGGGCGTCGAGAACAGCGGCGCCATCGCCGCCAAGCTCATCGAGCACGGCCGCGCCGCCGACACCCCGGCCGCCGTCATCCAGGAGGGGACCACCGCCGCCCAGCGCCGGGTCGACGCCACCCTCGCCACGCTCGGCGAGACCGTACGGGCCGAGGGCGTACGCCCCCCTGCGGTCATCGTGATCGGCGAGGTCGTCACCGTCGCCCCCGCACCCACCCGCAGGTAAACCGGTCCCGTACGCGGCACGGGACCCCCGACACCGACGAAGGCACTCTCCCCGTGGCAGAAATCATCACCGTCGACGACCCGGACGACCCCCGGCTGGCCGACTACACCGGCCTGACCGACGTCGAACTGCGGCGCCGGCGCGAGCCCGCCGAAGGGCTCTTCATCGCCGAGGGCGAGAAGGTCATCCGGCGCGCCCGGCACGCCGGCTACCGGATGCGCTCGATGCTGCTCTCGGCGAAGTGGGTCGACGTCATGCGCGATGTCATCGACGAGATCCCGGCACCGGTCTACGCCGTCAGCCCGGACCTCGCCGAGCGGGTGACGGGCTATCACGTCCACCGCGGCGCCCTGGCCTCCATGCAGCGCAAGCCGCTGCCCCCGGCCGGTGACATCCTGGCCGGGGCCCGGCGCATCGTGGTCATGGAGGCGGTCAACGACCACACCAACATCGGCGCGATCTTCCGCAGCGCGGCGGCCCTGGGCATGGACGCGGTGCTGCTCTCCCCGGACTGCGCCGATCCGCTCTACCGCCGCTCGGTGAAGGTCTCCATGGGCGCGGTGTTCTCCGTGCCCTACGCCCGCCTGGAGAGCTGGCCCAGGGACCTCGCCGCCGTACGGGAAGCGGGGTTCAAGCTGCTCGCACTGACCCCGGCCGAGAAGGCCACCGCCCTCGACGAGGCCGCCCCGCACACCCTGGAGCGCGCCGCCCTGATGCTGGGCGCGGAGGGCGGCGGACTGAGCACCGGTGCGCTGCGGGCAGCCGACGAATGGGTCCGCATCCCGATGGCGCACGGCGTGGACTCGCTCAACGTCGGAGCGGCCGCCGCGGTGGCGTTCTACGCGGTGGCGACGGGCCGTCCGGCCTGACGGAACGGTGCCGAGGGGGAATCTCCCGGCGGGAATATCTCCCGGCGGGAATATCTCCCTGGCCCCGCCGAGTTGGGCCCCGCAGGGGGCGCCCGTATCCCCTAGGGGTTCTGTTCCCCCGCCCCCCAGGGCCCGTCCACGCCCCCGTACGAGACGACCGGCGCCGGCCGCTCCAGCCCCAGCCCACTGGTCGGCCCCTGACACCCTTGCGCGGCCGCGATACCCAGCGCCACCAGCAGCGTCACCACCACGAACACGATGATGCGCTGACGCAGCAGCCGACGGTCGGGACCGGGCCGGCGCCCGCCCGAGGTCGTCCGCACCGGAGTACGTGAACCGTTTCGCCCCGGCGGACGGGCGGCCGGCACACCCCGAGAGGCGCGCCCGCCGGTCCGCGGACCCTTCCCCGCGGCCGAGGCCGGACCGGACGGCCGGGCGGCCGCGTCACGGGGCGCCGCGGGGCGGGGCGCATGCGGCCGCGGAGTGCTCCCACCGGTCCGCCGCTCGGTGCGCTGCCGCGCGTACTCCTCGGCCCGCCGGCCGGTCGGCCGTTCCGACAGACGGCGCTCGCCCCGCTCCCAGCCGGTCCCGGCCCCCGCCCCGTTCTCCAGTGGGCCGCCCGACAGCCCGTGCGCCTCACGGGCGGCGATCTCCTTGAGCCGCAACGACAGCGACAGGGTGCTGGGACGGTCCGCCGGATCCTTGGCCAGACACGAGGCCAGCAGCGGCGCCAGGGCATCCGGCACCCCGGCCAGCTGCGCCTCCTCGTGGACCACGCGGTAGAGCATGACCTCCGAACTTCCCTGCCCGAAGGGGGAGTCCGCGGTGCAGGCGTAGGCGAGGGTGGCGCCCAGCGCGAAGATGTCCGTCGCCGGGGTCACGGCGGCCCCGCGCACCTGCTCCGGCGCCAGGAAGCCCGGCGAGCCGACGGCCGTGCCCACGTGCGTCAGCGTGCTGGCGCCGGTCGCCCAGGCGATACCGAAGTCGATGATCCGCGGGCCCTTGGGCGACAGCAGAATGTTGGACGGTTTCAGATCGCGGTGCACCACGCCCGCGTCATGGACGGCCAGCAGCCCCTCGGACAGCGCGGCGCCGACGGAGGCGACCTGCGCGGGGGACAGCGGGCCCTCCTCGTTGACCTTGTCGTGCAGCGAGGGGCCCGGGACGTACTGCGTGGCGAACCACGGCCGGTCCGCGTCGAGATCGGCCGCCACCAGCCGCGCCGTACAGCCGCCGCGGATCCGCCGGGCGGCCGACACCTCGCGCGCGAACCGCGAACGGAACTCCTGATCCTCCGCCAGGTCCGGTCGGATCACCTTGAGCGCCACCCGCTGCCCGCGCTTGTCCGAACCGAGGTAGACCACGCCCATTCCGCCCGCGCCCAGCCGACGGTGCAGCCGGAACGTCCCGACGACACGCGGGTCCTCGCGTCGGAGCCGCATCATCGCCATGTCCGTCCCCTACCTGCGGTGGGGAGCCCCCTCCGCTACCAACCGTCTGACGTGGCACAGCTTACGGATTGACGGCTCGCTGTGCGCAGAGGCCGCGCATGCGTCGGCCGCCGGATTGTCCGTGGCCGGTGCCGATTCCGCAGCACAGGGGCGGAATCGAGCCCCGCCCCGCCCGGCTTCGCGCCCGACCTCCCAAAGATCCCTCCCCGCAGGGGGATTGACACGATGAAGGGTGATCGCGCCCGGTTGGTGAGGGATGCCGGGGATACGGTCCCGGCCGGAAAACAGCGGCGGGCAAGGCAGCGGGACGGGGCAGGCGCGCCGCGTGCGGGGGAGCGGCCGGCGTGAGCGAGGTCACCCTCAGGAGTGCGTGCGCCGCCGCGTTCCGACGGTCCCCCTGGGGGATGCCCCCAGGTCCTGGACGTCTCTCTCCACCCTGGGGAGTACGTGCGGCCCGGTTCCGTCATCCTCCCGGAGGCCGACGAATCGGTACGACGGCATGACGCCCGCCGCCGGCCGGCTGCCTACTGTGGTGTTCAAGCGGCGGGCGCAGCACTCGTCCCCCGAGGTCAGACGCCCGCCGCCCCAGATACGACGGGAGCGGGACGATGGCAGAGACCTCAGGACGGACGGCCCTTCGGGCGCAGGGGCGCCGGGCCGCTGTGGTGCCCGGCGGCCAGCAGTCCTCCGGCACTCGCCACCCCCTCGTCGCGGTGGCCATGGTGCTGCCGCTGGCGTTCCTCCTCGCCGTCGTCTTCGGCGGCTGGGAAGCCGTCATGACACAGGCGTCGTCCGTGGTCGGAATGCTGGGGCGCTGAGCGGCGCCCCAGGACCCGGGAGAGCGGCCCGGGACAGACCTCCGGCTGATCACCCCGTGGGGACGGGGGGTAACGGCGGACGGCACGACGGCCGGGCATCTGGGGAGATGCCCGGCCATCGGGTTTTCCGGCCGCCGCCGGGGTCCCGCAGCCGTGGCATGCGTACGGTCCCAGGCCGCGGCACTTGGCGCCCGCCGGGCCCGTCGGAGGGTGAACCCCGCGCCGCCGGGGGGCCGTTCCGGAGGCGCCGCGGCGAGCAGTGCCGGACGAGAAGGCGTGAAGTCGACCTTCCGGATGCCGTCCGGAAAACGCCTGAGGGCCGGAGCGATGTGCTCCGGCCCTCAGGATCAGGTGTGGACGATACTGGGATTGAACCAGTGACCTCTTCCGTGTCAGGGAAGCGCTCTCCCGCTGAGCTAATCGTCCGCGGGACCGCGGATCACGAAGATCCGCAGCTGCGTGCGCGATACTGGGATTGAACCAGTGACCTCTTCCGTGTCAGGGAAGCGCTCTCCCGCTGAGCTAATCGCGCGGGGCCCGATGAATCCGGGCAGTGGACGATACTGGGATTGAACCAGTGACCTCTTCCGTGTCAGGGAAGCGCTCTCCCGCTGAGCTAATCGTCCTTGGAGGTGGAGACGGGATTTGAACCCGTGTAGACGGCTTTGCAGGCCGTTGCCTCGCCTCTCGGCCACTCCACCAGGAGTGAGGGGGTTCGGGAAGATCCCCCACATCGAGCGGACGACGAGACTCGAACTCGCGACATCCACCTTGGCAAGGTGGTGCTCTACCAACTGAGCTACGTCCGCAGGTGTCTCTCCCAGACTACGTCCGGGAGCTACTCGGCCTCCGGGGCGCTTCCGCGTCCCGGCGACGTGTTGAACTCTAGCGGATTCCGGGGCCAGTACAAAAACGCGTTTGTGCAGCGTGCTGCGCCGGCCCGCCCGGCACAGGCGGGGTCCGCGCCGCCGCCATAGACTCGCTGACGTGCACGACTTCGCTCCCATGGCCCGCTTCGGCGGCCTGATAGCCACCGACCTGCGCGATGTGACCAGTGATCCCGCGGCGCTGGACTCCTCGGGCTGGTGGGCGGTGGCCGCCGACTTCGAGGGCGCCGTGGTCTGCGCCCGCTTCGGCGACGTACGACCGGTGACCTCGGCGGACGAGCCCGCCCCCGGCGGCTGGCGCGGCCCCGTGCCCGGCGCCTGGACCAGTTCCCTGGACCGGGAGGCCTATACCGGCGGCGTACGGCGCATCCGTGAACACATCGCGGCCGGCGATGTCTACCAGGTGAATCTCTGCCGGGTCCTGACCGCGCCGCTGCCCGATCCCGGCCGCGCCGACGTCGATGCGCTGTCCGCCGTGCTGGCCCGCGGAAACCCGGCACCGCACGCGGGCACGATCCGGCTGCCGGACCACGGCGTCGAGATCGCCAGCGCCTCCCCGGAGCTGTATCTGCGGCGCGACGGCCGCACCGTCGCTTCCGGGCCGATCAAGGGCACCGGCCGGACCGCGGCGGACCTGTCGGAGAAGGACCGGGCGGAGAACGTGATGATCGTGGACCTGGTCCGCAACGATCTCGGCCGGGTCTGCGCCACCGGGACCGTCACCGTCCCGGCACTGTGCGCCGTCGAGGAGCACCCCGGCCTCGTCCACCTCGTCTCCACGGTGCGCGGCGAACTGGCCGAGGAGAACGAGAAGACCGCCTGGGCGGATCTGCTGGACGCCACCTTCCCGCCCGGCTCGGTCACCGGCGCCCCCAAGTCCAGCGCGCTGCGGATCATCGACGAGCTGGAGACCGCGCCCCGCGGGCCGTACTGCGGAGGCATCGGATGGGTCGATGCGGACCGCCGCACCGGTGAGCTCGCGGTCGGCATCCGGACGTTCTGGATCGACCGCACTCCGCCCGGCGGACCGGTGCTGCGCTTCGGGGCCGGCGCGGGGATCATCTGGGACTCCGATCCGGAGCGGGAGTGGGCGGAGACGGAGTTGAAGGCGCGCAGACTGCTCGCGGTAGCGTCGGGCGCGCACGAGGCGACTGGAGGTACGCGATGAAGATCTGGCTCGACGGAGCACTGCAGGAGGCCGCCGGCGCCCGGGTCTCGGTCTTCGACCACGGTCTGACGGTCGGCGACGGGGTCTTCGAGACCATCAAGGCCGAGCACGGCCGCGCCTTCGCCCTCACCCGCCATCTGGAGCGGCTGACCACCTCCGCCCGCGGACTCGGCCTGCCCGATCCCGATCTCGACGAGGTACGGCGCGGCTGCGCGGCGGTCCTCGACGCCAACCCGATGGCCCTCGGCCGGCTGCGGCTCACCTACACCGGCGGCGTCTCCCCGCTCGGCTCGGACCGCGGCGACGCCGGTCCGACGCTGGTCATCGCGCTGTCCGAGACCGCACGCCGCCCCGACGGCACGGCCGCCGTCACCGTCCCGTGGACCCGCAACGAGCGCGGCGCGCTCACCGGCCTGAAGACCACCTCGTACGGCGAGAACGTCGTCGCCCTGGCCCGCGCACGGGAACAGGGCGCCTCCGAGGCGCTGTTCGCCAACACCGTGGGCGCGCTCTGCGAAGGCACCGGCTCCAACGTCTTCGTCGTCCTGGACGGCGAACTGCACACCCCACCGCTGCACTCCGGATGTCTGGCGGGCATCACCCGGGCCCTGACGATCAGCTGGGCCGGCGCCAAGGAGACCGACCTGCCGCTGGACGCCCTGGAGCGGGCCGAGGAGATCTTCCTGACCTCCACCCTGCGCGACGTCCAGGCCGTGACCCGGATCGACGGCCGCCAACTCGCCGACGGCCCCGGCCCGGTGACCGCGGAAGCCATGCGGATCTTCGACGAGCAGTCGGCCGTCGACTTCGATCCGCGGTGATGACGGGAGCGCGCGCGGGCGAGTAGAAAGTCCGGGTGACCACAACGCTGCGCCCCTCGGGACCGGAAGAACGGCACGACGACGGGGGCCGGGCCCGCCCGTACGACATCTGCGTCAACAGCCGCCGGGTCGGCGGGATCCGGCTGACGACCGACGCCCGGTTCGGCCCGACGGCCGGCCGGATCGCGGACCTGGGCATCGACGCACCGGACCGGCACCGCGGCCGCGCCACGGTCGCCGCGCTCGCCGCCGAGGAAGTGCTGCGCGGCTGGGGCTGCCGGCAGATCGAGCTGACCGTCCCGGCCGGCGCCGCGGCCGCCCGGCGGCTCGCGGCGACGCTGGGCTACACCGAGCGCAGCCGCACGATGAGCAAGTCCCTCGCCGGCCCGCCCCGGCTGCCCGACGGCAGCAGCGACCGGGCGCTGAGCGAGGAGGAGTACCCGGCCTGGCGGGCGGCCGCGCTCGCCGAGCACCTCCGTACGCAGCTGGCCCAGGGCATGCCCCGGGCACGCGCCGAGGAGGCCTCGGCCGCCGGCCATCGCGCCCTGCTCCCCGACGGCGTCGCCACGCCCTACCAGGCGCTGCGCGTCCTGACCCACGGCGGCGCGGACGTCGGCAGCATCTGGGTCGCCCTGCGGATGCCGGAACAGCCCGGCGGCTACGTGGTCGATGTGCAGGTCGCCCCAGGACACCGCGGGCACGGGCACGGCCGCACCCTGATGCTGGTCGCCGAGCGCGAGAGCCTCGCCGCCGGCCGCACCACCCTCGGGCTGAACGTCTACGCGGACAACGCGCCCGCGCTCGGCCTCTACACCTCGCTGGGCTACCGGCCCACCGGCTATCTGCTCTGGAAGCCGATCCTGTGACGGAGCCCGTCAGGCCCCGCCGAGGCTCAGCCCTCCTCGGCCAGCAGCCGGTCGGCGATCTCCTCGATACGGGCCCGCAGCCCCTCCTGGCTGGTGCCGCCGTCCAGCCGCTCGCCGCCGATCACATACGTCGGGGTCCCGGTCACCCCGATCGCCTTGCCCTCGGCCTGGTCCGCGTCGACGATCAGCAGATGCCGCCCGTCGATCAGCGCGGTGTCCAGCTCCTCGGCGTCCAGCCCCAGCTCCCCGGCGACCTCCAGCAGCAGCTTCTCGCCGCGCTTGCCGAGCTCCTCGCTGCGTGCCAGCACCGCCTCGATGTACGGCCAGCCCTGACCCTGCTCCAGGGCCTCCTCGGCGGCCTGCGCGGCGACGTAGGCGTGCTTGTGCTTGGCCAGGGGGAAGTGCCGCAGCCGGATGTCCAGCCGGTCGCCGTAGTGCGCCCGCAGCGCCCGCAGGTCGTCCAGGGCGGCGTGACAGTCGGGGCACTGCAGTTCGCACCACACGTCCAGAACGGGGCGGGCGGGAGCGGCGGCGGCGGAGCTGGTGGCGTCGTTCATGGGCGCCAGTCTTCCAGCCCTCCGGCCGGTGCCCGAACCGGGACCTGCGAAGGAGAGCAACCCCGAGATGTCCCTGAGGCCGTACCGGAACATGGCCCGCGCAGGCCCGGACAAGGCAGGATGGAAGGGAGCAGATCGCCTGCTCACCCATCCATCGGCAGGAGGACCGGATGCTGACCTCGACCGTCTGTGCCGCGGTGTCGGCGGCGGGCCTGGGCATCGCCGCGATCACGGCATACCGCAAGCGGTTCCTGGCCGCGACCCGCATCGCCGCCTTTTCCCTGATCCCCATCGGCCTGGTGATGACGGGCGTCATCGACTGGGTCACCGGCATCGTCTTCAAGCCCACGGTCTGGGCCGGCTTCGGCCTGCTCGCGCTCTCGTTCGTGCTGTTCATGCTCAGCCGCGCCGCGGAGCGCCGCAGGGGCGGGATCGGCAGCCGCAATGAGCGCAAGGCCGCGGCGGCCACCCGGCCCGACGCGGTGGCCCCGGCCGCGTCCGCCCCCTCCCTCGGCGCGGGCCGGACCGCCGCGCAGCCGGCCGCCAAGGGGAAGGCCGCACCGGACAAGGCCGGCGCCCCCAAGGATGGCTTCTCGGACATCGAGGCGATTCTGAAAAAGCACGGGATCTGATGAACTACCGCCGCTGAGGCGCCGATCGGGCGCACTCAGACGATCATCTGCGTCATGATGCGCGCGAGATGAACGATGAGTGCGCCCTCGCCCAAGACGACGCCCCGTCCCCCGAACCGCGCGGTTGCCTGTTCGCGCTGTCCCAGCCGCCGCTGATGCTCTTCCTGGCCGTCATCGGCTTCCTGCTCCTCCTCGGAGCCGTACACGACCTCTACATCCTGTGAGGCCGTCCGGTGCGCCGCGGAGCAGGGCCGACCCGGCCGTGGCCGCGCGGCGTGGGCTCAGCCCGCGGCCTCCCGCCGTCGTGCCCGGTACGCCGCGACATGCAGCCGATTGCCGCAGGTGCGGCTGTCGCAGTAGCGCCGGGAGCGGTTGCGGGAGAGGTCGACGAAGGCATGCCGGCAGTCCGGCGCCTCACAGCGCCGCAGCCGCTCGCGCTCTCCGGCGACGACGATGAACGCCAGCGCCATCCCGCCGTCCGCGGCCAGATGCTCGGCGACCGAGGCGCCCGGCGCGAAGTAGTGGACGTGCCAGTCGTACCCGTCGTGATCGGTCAGTCGCGGGGTGGTGCCCGCCGAGGCGACCAGCGAGTTCAGCTGTTCGGCCGCGGTGCGGTCGTCCCCGGCGGCGAAGATCTGCGCGAACCGCTCCCGCAGCGACCGTACGGCCGTCAGATCACCCGTACCGAGCGTGCCCACGTCGCTGATGTCGTTGCGCCGGACGAAGTCCCCGAGGGCCGCGAGATCGGTCAGGCTGTCGGGCGCCCCGGGCGCTTCGCCCTCCGGAGCGGTGTTCAGCAGGTCGACGACCGCGTCCAGTGCGCACCGGGTGTCATGGGTGATCATCACGGTTCCGCTCCCTGGCAGGGTGGGGCCGGACGGGTGCCGCCCCTGGTGTGGTTGCCGAATGGTCGCCGACTCTAGCGCCTCGAACAAGCTTCAGCGCCGACTCCGCGGTGGGTCCGCGGCGACGACGCCGAAGTGTGCCGTATGAACTTGTCGGTCCTGCGCCGTCTCCCCGAGTCGGACGGGCGCAAGTGTGAGCGGGTGAGTGCTTTCGGTAACCGGTCTGCGTCTCAGCTCTCCGCGAGGATGTGCGAGAGCTCGGTGTCGAGATCGAAATGCCGGTGCTCCGTACCGGGTGGTACGGCGGCATCGGTCCTTTTGAGGAACGACTCGAGCGCCCGCGCGGGCGCCTCGAGCAGGGCCTCGCCCTCCGGGGAACTCAGGGCGATGCACACAACGCCCTGTCCGTGGCTCCGGGACGGCCATACGCGGACGTCTCCGGTGCCCGTGGGCCGGTGCAGGCCCTCGGCGAGGAGGTCGCGGGCGAAAACCCATTCGACGGTCTCCTCGGCTCCGGTGTGGAAGGTGGCATGCACGGCGTAGGGATCGGCCGTGTCATACCGCAGGCCCGCGGGTACAGGCAGTGAGGACTCGCTCGACACAACGAGGCGCAGGTGCAGCTCGCAGCTGACCGTGGTGTTCATAAGCGCCAGGGCCTTTCGCTCAGTGTGCGCTCGGGGATTCGCACGTCGGCGAAATCGACATGCCACCTACGGTGCCGTTGTAAACCCCTCTGACGGTTTTGGGTGGCTTCAGGTACCTCTTCCGGCGGATTGCGAGATCGTCCTCGTCGGTAATTCCGGCGAACCCGCACCTTCCGGTAAGTTTGCCACCATGAATACGCAGAGTAACGGGGGAACGGGAACCATGGAGGAGGACGCTCCGGCCGGGCAGCCGCACGGTTCGAGAGCGCCGCACTTCATCAAGCGCTCCCGGCCGCTGCACGTGAGCTGGCAGGTCGGAGTCTTCGTCGTCGGGCTCGCGGTCGTGGTGGCCGGAGTGATCATGCTGCCGCTGCCGGGACCGGGCTGGCTGGTGATCTTCGGTGGCATGGCGATCTGGGCGACCGAGTTCGTCTGGGCCCAGCTGGTGCTGCGCTGGACCAAGCGCAAGGTCACCGAGGCGGCGCAGAAGGCGCTGGACCCCAAGGTGCGCCGGCGCAACATCCTGCTGACCGCCATCGGCGTCGTGATCATTGCGGTGGCGCTCGGGGCCTATGTGTGGCAGTTCGGCTTCGCGGTGCCGTGGAACGTTCCCGAGTGACCGGGAAATGGTCAGAAGTGCCCGTCGGCGTGGGGTAATGTTGGCGATGCGCCCGGGCGATTAGCTCAGTGGGAGAGCGCTTCGTTCACACCGAAGAGGTCACTGGTTCGAACCCAGTATCGCCCACCCCGGACGACGGCCCGGAGACTCCAAGTCTCCGGGCCGTCGCGGTTGTTGGACGGGTGCGCCGCCCGGGGGCGCACACTGGGATCATGTCCGACTGGTCACGCCGTCTGCACCGCTACCGCTTCCGCACCGTCTGGCTGCTCCCCGCCCCGCCCACCGTCGTCTATGCCGTCCTCGAACGCGCCGAGGCCTACCCCTGCTGGTGGCCGCAGGTCCGCGAGGTGACCCCGCTCGACGACCGCAGCGGGATCGCCCGGTTCCGGTCGCTGCTGCCGTACGACCTGACGGTGGTGGCGAGCGAGCGGGTGCGCGACCCCGGCAGGGGGGTGCTGGAGACGGCGCTGCGTGGGGACCTGGCCGGCTGGGCGCGTTGGACGGTCGTACCCGGGGCGGGCGGCACCCGCGTCGTCTTCGAGCAGGACGTCGAGCTCCGCAAGCCGCTGCTGCGCAGGTTCGCGCTGCTGGGGCGGCCGGCGTTCCTCGCCAATCACGCGCTGATGATGCGGGCCGGGCGGCGCGGCCTGGCCGCCTGGCTGGCCCGTGGATGAGCGGCGCCGGTCGCCCCGGAGGGCGGCCCCGGGGCGCCGGTGACCAGGAATTTGATGCCAGGCCCGGGCGGCCTGTATTGTTCTGCTCGTTCGCGGGAAGCCCCGCCGACACCCGGGCGATTAGCTCAGTGGGAGAGCGCTTCGTTCACACCGAAGAGGTCACTGGTTCGAACCCAGTATCGCCCACCGGGATCAAGAACCGGGCCGCCAAAAAGCGGTCCGGTTCTTTTTGTTGGAGAACGCCGTCCGGGAATTCCGTCCGGCCCTTTGCCGGCCGGCTCCGGAAATTGCTGAGGGGTAATCAGGCCGCGGCGGGGAGATCGGGACGCAGCGGCCAGTGCGGATCGACGGACTCGGGATGGCCGCTGCGGGCGAACCACGCCTCCAGGCCGCGCGCCTGTGCCGCGTGCCAGACCGCCTGGCGGGTGTGCAGCTCCGCCGGCTGCAGCCCGTCCAGGCGGTCGGCGAAGCGGTGGCCCAGGGCCCGGACGACCCGCAGTGCGGCGAGGGCGTCGGCGGCCGCCTCATGGGCGTCGGTCAGCTCGACCTCGTAGTGCGCACACAGGTCGGTGAGCGTACGGCGGCCCTTGCGGTAGCGGTCCAGGTGCTTGTCGAGGACCCGGGGGTCCAGGACGCGCAGCGGATGGCCGCCCAGGTAGGCGTCGAGCGAGCTGGCGCGATGCCGCTTCAGCTCGCGTTGCAGGAGGGTGAGATCGAACGGGGCGTTCATCACGACCAGCGGGCGGCCGGCCACCGACTGGGCGGCCAGGGCACGCGCGACCTCCTCCAGCACCGGCGCCGGCCAGCGGCCGTGCAGCGCGAGATGATCGGCCGTCAGGCCGTGCACCGCCGTCGCGGCCTCGGGTATCTCCACGCCCGGGTTGATCAGCCAGCGGGTGACCCGGGGCGCGGAACGCGGGGTCTCCTGGACCACCAGGGCCGCGGAGACGATGCGGTCCCGCTCGACGTCGATGCCCGTGGTCTCGGTGTCGAAGGCGGCAAGCGGACCGTCATACCAGCACGGCATCATCCCAACTCCTCGCGCTCGTACGGCGGATGACGTGCGCGTCATCCGAGCTGGTGATACCCGAGCGGCCGGGTCGCCGAACCGCCCTTTGTTTGCGAGCCACTTGACGGGGAGACAACCAGGGGGACGGGCCGGCGCGGATGCTGCCCCCTCCCCGTCGTCCACACGCATCGATCGGCACAGCCCGGAAGGCCTTGAGCGATGACGCTCGCGCAGCCCGAACCGGGCGGGTTGCTGCCCCCGCGGGTCACCCCGCAGCGCGGCGGACTCGCCACCACCGCCTGTATGGAGACCCTTCAGGTGGGGTATCTGCACGCGGTCGCCGCCGCCTCCGGGTGCTCGCTGGCGCAGCCCTTCCCGGACAACGGAATCGACTGGCACGTCAGCCATGGCGCGCCCGGCCACACCGTCGACGACGAGGTCACCATCAAGGTGCAGCTCAAGTGCACCTACCAGACCGCGCCCCGCCCGCCGGGGCCGACCTTCGCCTTCACCCTCGACAACGACCATCTGGTGAAGCTGGCCCGCACCCCCGTCACGGTGCACAAGATCCTGGTCGTGATGCTGGCCCCGCGGACCCGGGACGACTGGCTGCGGGCCTCGCACGACCGTCTCGAACTGCGGCACTGCTGCTACTGGATCAACCTGGCCGGCCATCCCGTGACCGGCCGGCGCAGGACCACCGTGCGGATTCCGACCGCGCGGATCTTCGACGACCGAGCGCTCTGCGAGATCATGACGCGGGTCGGGGCGGGAGGGAGACCCTGATGTACCGGCCGACCGACGACCACGATGCGCGGCTGCTGGATCCCGCGCAGCTCGACCCGGCGGTGCTCGGTGCCCTGCTGGCGCGGCACGGCTGGCGGCGCCGGGGCGGGGCCGCCGGCCATTACGCCCGGTGGACGCCGCCCGGCGGCGCGGTCGGCACCAGCCTGCTGGTGCCGCACGACCGCCGCTTCCCCGACAGCGGGGAGCTGCTCGCGGAGGCGCTGGCGGCGCTGGCGCAGAGCGCCGCGCCCTCGGCCCGCGAGGTGCTGATGGGGCTCGCGGTGCCCAGTGACGAGGTGCGCTGGGAGCGGGAGGTGCCCGACGGGGGCTCGGGAGCCGCGCACTGGGTGGCGCAGGAGCAGCTGCGCGGGGCGGCCCGCTCGATGCTGGTCGCCGGGGCGCTGGCGACGTACGGCCGGGCCGGCTACTACGGCGCGCGGCACCGCCCGCAGGCCGAGGGGTTCCTGGGTGAGGTGCTGGTCGGTCCGGCGGTGGCCGGGCGCCGGCTGACCGCGTTCGTCCCGGTGCGCGGCGGGCGCGGTGCGGTCGCCGGGCTCCAGCGGGCGCTGCACGCGGCCCGGGACGCCACCGACTACCAGCGGGCGGCCGGCGGGATGGAGGCCTTCGACGCGGCCGTCGAACTGGGCGTCTGCCATGAGCTGGTCCAGGCGCTGATCGCGCTGGTGCGGGACGCGGAGGGAGCGCGGATCTCGGTCGAGTGGTCACCGGGGGCCGGCGCCCCGGCCGGCTGCCCGGCCCGCCCCGAAGCGGTGGAGTTCTCGCCCGGAGACCTGCCCGCGCTGCAACAGGCCGCCCAGCGCTATGTGCGCGCGGAGCCGTCGCTGCCGGTGCGGGTGACCGGCGCGGTCGTACGGCTGCGCAGGGAGCGGCCGGGCGGTCCCGGCACGGTGCGGCTGCGGGTGATCACCGGGGCGGACGTGGTGCAGGTGCGGGTCGCGCTGGGGGAGGAGGACTACCGCATCGCCGCGCACGCGCACCTGGTGGGGCTGCCGGTCCGGGTGACCGGGCGGCTGGAGAGCCGGGGCGGATTCCGCCGGATCACCGGCGGTCGTGACGTCACGCCCGTACAGGTCGACGAGGCCGAGCGGGACCGGCTGCTGAAGTCGCTCCAGGAGAATCTCGACTTCTTCGAGGAGGCCTGCGGCGCGGAGGACTGAGCGCCCGCGCGCGGGGGTGGTGAAACCGTTTCGCGGTCCGGTCCGGCGGCTCGGTACGATTCTGCTGCGCAGCAATCGCTGACGCGCAAGAGACATGAGTCAGGAGAGACCGGTGTCAGACGTCCGTGTGACCGTCCAACGCGATTCCGAGCGGGAAGAACGCGTGGTGACCACGGGGACTACGGCCGCCGACCTCTTCCAGGGCGAGCGCAGCGTCGTCGCCGCGCGGGTGGCCGGGCAGCTGAAGGACCTGGCGTACGAGATCGCCGACGGCGACGCGGTCGAGCCGGTCGAGATCACCTCCGAAGACGGTCTGAACATCCTGCGGCACTCCACCGCGCATGTGATGGCGCAGGCGGTGCAGGAGCTCTTCCCGGAGGCGAAGCTCGGCATCGGGCCGCCCATCAAGGACGGCTTCTACTACGACTTCGACGTCGAGACCCCCTTCCACCCGGACGATCTCAAGCGCATCGAGAAGAAGATGCAGGAGATCCAGAAGCGCGGGCAGAAGTTCGCGCGCCGGGCGATCAGCGATGACGCCGCGCGCGAGGAGCTGGCGGACGAGCCGTACAAGCTCGAACTGATCGGGCTCAAGGGCTCCGCCGCGGACGCCGCCGAGGGTGCCTCCGCCGAGGTCGGCGCCGGCGAGCTGACCATCTACGACAACCTCGACGGCAAGACCGGCGAGCTGTGCTGGAAGGACCTGTGCCGGGGACCGCACCTGCCCAGCACCCGCGTCATCCCCGCGTTCAAGCTGATGCGCTCGGCCGCCGCGTACTGGCGCGGCAGCGAGAAGAACAAGCAGCTGCAGCGGATCTACGGCACCGCCTGGCCGACCAAGGACGAGCTCAAGGCGCACCTGGAGTTCCTCGCCGAGGCCGAGAAGCGCGACCACCGCAAGCTGGGTTCCGAGCTCGATCTGTTCTCCTTCCCGGAGGAGCTCGGCCCGGGCCTCGCCGTCTTCCACCCCAAGGGCGGCGTCGTCCGCAAGGTGATGGAGGACTACTCCCGCCAGCGGCACGAGGCCTCCGGCTACGAGTTCGTGAACACCCCGCACCTCTCGAAGGAGCGACTCTTCGAGATCTCCGGGCATCTGCCGCACTACGGCGAGTCGATGTTCCCGGCCATCGAGTTCGACGAGCAGAACTACCGCCTCAAGGCGATGAACTGCCCGATGCACAACCTGATCTTCAAGTCGCGCGGCCGCTCCTACCGTGAACTGCCGCTGCGCCTCTTCGAGTTCGGCACGGTCTACCGCTACGAGAAGTCGGGCGTCGTGCACGGCCTGACCCGCTCCCGCGGCTTCACCCAGGACGACTCGCACATCTACTGCACCAAGGAGCAGATGCCCGAGGAGCTCGACACGCTCCTCACCTTCGTGCTCGACCTGCTGCGCGACTACGGCTTGAACGAATTCGAGCTGGAGCTGTCCACCCGCGACCCGGAGTCGGACAAGTTCATCGGCTCGGACGAGGACTGGGAGGAGGCCACCGAGGCGCTGCGCCAGGCCGCCGAGAAGCAGGGCCTGCCGCTGGTCCCGGACCCGGGCGGCGCCGCGTACTACGGCCCGAAGATCTCGGTGCAGGCGAAGGACGCGATCGGGCGGTCCTGGCAGATGTCGACCCTGCAGGTCGACTTCAACCAGCCCAAGCGGTTCGGCCTGGAGTACACCGCGGCGGACGGCTCGAAGCAGCAGCCGGTCATGCTGCACCGCGCGCTGTTCGGCTCGATCGAGCGCTTCTTCGGCGTCCTGCTGGAGCACTACGCGGGTGTGTTCCCGGCCTGGCTGGCGCCGGTCCAGGCGACCTGCATCCCGATCGGCGACGCGCATGTGCCGTATCTCCAGGAGTTCGCCGCGCAGGCGAAGGCCAAGGGGCTGCGGATCGAGGTGGACGCCTCGTCGGACCGGATGCAGAAGAAGATCCGCAACGCACAGAAGTCCAAGGTCCCGTTCATGATCATCGCCGGTGACGAGGACATGGAGGCGGGCGCGGTCTCCTTCCGCTACCGCGACGGATCCCAGAAGAACGGCATTCCGCGGGATGCGGCGATCGCCGAGATCCTGGACGTCGTGGAGCGCCGCGTCCAGGTGTGACCCGGTAGGTGCGCGCGGGGCCCCGGAGAGCGATCCGCTCCCCGGGGCCCCGTCACGTTTCGCCCTCCTGCCGGAAGCGGCGCAGCAGCCAGGAGGAGAAGGAGCCCACCACCGCGCCGACCAGCGCCACCCCGACGAACATCAGCACCACCGCGACCACCCGGCCGCGCGGGGTGACGGGGGTGGCGTCCCCGTACCCCGTCGTCGTCAGGGTCGAGCAGGCCCACCAGACCGCGTCTCCGAAGGTGTGGATGTTCGCGCCCGGGGCGGCGCGCTCGTCGTGGTAGACGGCCAGGCTGGCCGCGAAGCCCAGCAGCAGCGAGGTGATCCCGGTGTACGCCATCACCCGCGCTTCGAGGGCGAGCCGCGGATGGTCCCGGCGCCGCTGCATCCGCTCGTGCATGTCGACGATCCGCAGCGGCCGCAGCAGCGGCAGCACGGTCACGATCAGGTCCAGCCAGCGGGTGCGCAGAAAGTGCCGGCGGTCGTTGCTGAGCGCCAGCCGCGCCAGATATTCGACGATGAAGAAGCCCCAGGTGACGAGGGTGACCAGCTCCCACCAGGCGTGCCAGCCGGGGGAGAGGTCGGGGACCAGCACCCGGACCGAGTAGGAGGTGAGGAAGAGGAGCGAGGCGGCAAGGAGATACGGCTGGGCGGTCTGCTCCCAGTCCCACAGCCGCTGCTCCCTGTCCACCGGCACAGCATCGCGGAGCGAGGGGTGCCCGGCGCCCCAACGACACGGTGCCAATGGGCGAAGCAATATGCTGGCCCGTATGACAAGCGAGCCGGAGCAGCAGATCGGAGTCGGGACGCAGGACGCCTTCCAGCGCCTGTGGACGCCCCACCGGATGGCCTACATCCAGGGGGAGAACAAGCCGACCGGCCCGGGCGCCGGCGACGGCTGCCCGTTCTGCACGATCCCCGAGAAATCGGACGAGGACGGCCTCGTGATCGCGCGCGGTGAGCATGTCTACGCGGTGCTGAACCTGTACCCGTACAACGGCGGTCACCTCATGATCGTCCCGTTCCGGCACGTCGCCGATTACCCTGATCTGGACGGTCCGGAGACCGCTGAGCTCGCCGAATTCACCAAGCGGGCGATGACCGCGCTGCGCACCGCGTCCGGGGCGCACGGCTTCAACATCGGGATGAACCAGGGCACGGTCGCCGGCGCCGGCATCGCGGCCCACCTCCACCAGCACGTCGTCCCGCGCTGGGGCGGTGACACCAACTTCATGCCGGTGGTCGGCCACACCAAGGTGCTGCCCCAACTCCTCGCCGACACACGGGAGATGCTCGCCGCCGCCTGGCCCGCGTAAGGCCGTGTCGCCTCATCCGGGACCGGCGTCCGAGGCGACACGCACCAGGGCGAATCGGGTAGATCGCCCTAATCCCGATTAATTGCCCCTCTAATGGGGTGGTGACTTCCCTAGATCGCCGCTCCGTGCTGCGCGCGGCCGCCTCGGTGGCCGCCGCCGGCGCGCTCGTGGCGGGCTGCGACCCGGACCGGGACGAGGACCCCGGTGCCCGGCACACCCGCCGGGCGAGCCCTTCCGGGGAGAGCCATCCCGTGCCCGCCCCGGCGCATGCCGCCCGGCCGCCGACCCGGGCGTCCGGTCTGCCCGTGGAGATCGCGCACGGGCCGCGCACCGGGCATGCGGTCGCGCTGACCTTCCACGGCCGGGGCGACCCCACGCTGGCCAGGGCGCTGCTGGGCGAGGCCGAGCGGGCCGGTGCCCGGGTCACCGTGCTCGCCGTCGGCGACTGGCTCGACGAGCAGCCCGCGATGGCCCGCCGGGTGCTCGACGGCGGTCATGAGCTGGGCAACCACACCATGCACCACCGCAACATCTGCGCCCTGCCGGCCGCCGAGGCGTACGCCGAGATCAGCATGTGCGCGGACCGGCTGCGCGCCCTCACCGGGACCATCGGCAGCTGGTTCCGCCCCTCACAGGCCCAGCGGGCCACGGATCTGGTGACCCGGCTGGCCCGCAAGGCCGGCTATCCGCATGTCCTGTCCTACGACGTGGACTCCCACGATGCCGACGACCCCGGTGCCCCGGCTGTCCAGCGCACGGTCCTGGACTCGGTCGCACCGGGCTCGGTCGTGAGCCTCCACCTCGGGCACGCCGGCACGGTGGCCGCGCTGCCCCCGATCCTCGACGGCCTCCGCCGGCGCGGTCTGCGCGCGGTGACGACAACGGAGCTAGTGACGTGATGGCTGACCGGACCCGTACCCACCACCGCCGGATCCTGCGCGCGCGCCACCGGGCCGCCGCTCTGCTCGCCGTGGCGGCCGCGCTGCTGGCGGCGGGCTGCGGGGGCGGTGACCAGGCCGGACCCTCCGCGCGCAGTCAGCGGCCGGTCGAACGGGTGCCGCTCAAGGCCGCCAGGAACGGCCTCCCGGGGATGCCGCCGCTGCTGGACGCCCACGACCTCTACGCGGCGGACCGGCCGGGTCTGTTGTCCCCGCAGGTCAAGGACTTCCCCTCGCGGATCTACGTTCCCAACACCGGGTCCGACACGGTCAGCGTCATCGACCCGAAGACCTACAAGGTCATCGAGACCATTCCGGTGGGCATCCAGCCGCAGCATGTAGTGCCCTCCTGGGACCTGAAGACCCTCTGGGTCAACAACAACCGGGGCCACGACCTCACCCCGATCGACCCCGCCACCGGCAAGGCCGGCGAGCCCGTCAGGGTCCACGACCCGTACAACCTCTACTTCACGCCCAACGGGAAGTACGCGATCGTGATGGCCTCGATGGACCGGCAGCTGGTCTTCCGCGACCCGCACACCATGGAGGTCCGCAAAGCGCTCCCGGTGCCCTGCTCCGGCGTCAACCACGCCGACTTCTCGCCGGACGGGCGGTACTTCATCGTCTCCTGTGAGTTCTCCGGCGAACTGCTCAAGGTCGACACCGAGAAGATGAAGGTCATCGGCCAGGAGAAGCTGCCGTTCGAGGGGGCGATGCCACAGGACGTCAAGATCTCCCCGGACGGCAGGACCTGGTACATCGCCGACATGATGGCCGACGGCATCTGGGTCATGAATGGCGACAGGTTCGACCGGCCGAGGCTGATGCCGACCGGCAAGGGCGCACACGGCCTCTACGTCAGCCGCGACTCGCGGTACATGTACATCTCCAACCGGGGCGAGGGCTCCATCTCCCTGCTGGACTTCAAGACCGGCGAACTCGTCGACAAGTGGCACATCCGCGGCGGCGGAAGCCCCGACATGGGCGGCCTGTCCACCGACGGCAAGGTCCTGTGGCTGTCCGGCCGTTACCACTCCGAGGTCTATGCGCTGGACGCCCATACCGGCAAGACCCTCGCGAAGATCCCGGTCGGCCAGGGCCCGCACGGTCTGGCCGTCTATCCGCAGCCGGGACGGTACTCCCTGGGACACACCGGCATCTTCCGCTAGCGGCGTGCGGGCCGGACCCGGTGCGTACGGCCGGACCCGCGCATATGCCCGGACAGAGCGCGTACGGCCGGACCCCGCCCGGGGCCCGGCCGTACCCGACCAGTCGTGGTACTCGTCCGCACTAGGCGTTGTACTCGTCCGCCTTCTGCGGCTCCACGCCCTGGATCGCGCCGCTGAGCACCAGGGAGCGGTTGGTGAAGCGCTCGGTGTCCACGCCGTTCTCCTGCAGGACGCCCATCGCGGCCGCATGGACCGTACGCAGCACCGGGGTCGCGGCCCGCAGCGCGTCATCGGCCATGAAGCGGTGGCGCCAGGGCTTGTCGGCCCAGACGTGGCGCAGGCCGAACGGCTCGGGGAGGGTCAGCTTGCCGCCGAGGAAGTCCAGGACCGGCGGGAACCACGTCAGCGGGGCCCGGGCGGTGAGCCGGACCACCTCCTGCGGCTCGATGAGCGGGAGGTGCTGGGTCCGGGTCTCCCAGAACTTGATGACCTTGGCGACGTCCTTGGTCTTGGGCTCCGGTTTCGTCGTGAACAGACCGTTGACCGGGCCGAGGGCATGGCCGGTCACCTCGATGCGCAGCGTCTCGTGGAGCACGGTGACGGTGATCATCAGGGTGATCACCAGCTGCCCGTCCCACAGGACGAACTGGACGCCGAGGTAGTGGCGGTTGCCGCTGCCGAACTGCTGCTCGTTGCAGATCCGCTCTATCTCGTGCCCGCGGATCTGGAACGCCTCGACATGCGTGCCCTCGGGGCGGCTGACGGCGCCGGCCTTCTCACCGACCGGGGAGACGATCCAGTGGCGGACGGACGGCGTGGGGAAGCCGCCGGTGTGCAGTGGACTGCGCTCCAGCAGCCGCAGCCGGTCGTGGATGGCCCGGATGACGTCCCAGCTGCGGAACGGGTGGATCTCGGCGGTTCCCGGCGCCGGCGTCAGCTCCTCGGCGAGCTGCCAGCTGCCCCAGCGCGTTCCCATGCCGAGTATCCCCTTGGGGCCGGCGTAGAAGACGACATTGCTCTTCTGCTCGGCGGAGATTTTGGCGAGATTCTGGCGGAGGGTCTCGGCGGCGATCTGGTTCGGGTCCTGGGGCACCGCCTCGGGGATCTTCGCGGCCACCCCGCCGCCCTCCAGGAGACCCTTCCAGGCCTCCCGCATGGCCACCACGGTTTTCTCGCAGATCTGCTTGGCCCACCACCAGCCGATGACCGGGGCGACGATCATGGCGCGGCCGTACATCGGCCAGAAGCCGTTGAGCGGCAGCTTGATCATGAAGAACAGGCCGAGGCCGGCCAGCACCGTCAGCAACAGCCCGCCGAGCAGGGACAGGCCCGCGCCCGCGCCGTCCTTGGAGAGCATCTTGCGCAGCTGGAAGACGCCCAGCCACAGCAGCACACCGGGCAGGAACAGCACCCCGAACAGCACCATCAGCAGCGTCAGTTTGATGTCGCGCTGCTTGCGGATGCGGGTGGCGGACAGACAGTGCTCGACGATGGTCTGCGGCTCGGTCCCGAAGGACTGGATGAGCGGCTTGCGGTCGCCGCCCAGCATCCGCACCTGCACCGCCCGCGAGAACGCCTCGCCGAGGTTGGGCGCGAACAGCGACAATTTCGGCTTCTTGATCTCGGACTTGCCGGATTCGGAGTCCGCATCGGAGATCTTGGTGAGCAGGCAGTCCCGGTAGGCGGCCGAGGCCAGCGCCTGGGTCGCCGCCGTCTGCCCGGCGCTCCCCGAGAGCGGGACCTGCGCTCCCGGGCTGAAGTCAAAGCCGTCTGCCACTACCGCCCCCCACACCGCACGCATCTGATGATGCGGCTCTTCCCGACTTCCGCTGACGGCACACCTGCTGAGAGCCTGTCGTCGAGCCCGTGACCTCTTCCTGCGCCGTCGGACGGTGCGTACAACGGCAGGAACTCAGCGTACAGCCGCCGCCCGGCCCAAGGGAGTTGGGCGGGACGGCGGCTGCCGTGGTGGCCGGCCGGCCGTTGACTATCCGCCGTTCTCGGCCTGTTCCCGCCACTTGTCGGCGAGTTGCGGCGGCATCGGCTCATGCCGCAGGTGGGTGCGGGAGAACCGCCCCGTGCCGTGCGAGAGGGAACGCAGATCGATGGCGTAGCGGTCGATCTCGATCTCGGGCACCTCGGCCCGCACCACCGTGCGGCCCGCGCCCGACTGTTCGGTGCCCACGACCCGTCCGCGGCGCCCCGACAGATCGCTCATCACCTGGCCGACGAATTCGTCCGGAACCATCACGCTCACCTCGGACACCGGTTCGAGCAGGTCGATCCGGACGTCGCCGGCGGCCTCGCGCAGCGCGAGTGCGCCCGCCATCTGGAAGGCGGCGTCCGAGGAGTCGACCGAGTGCGCCTTGCCGTCGAGCAGGGTCACGCGGATGTCGACGAGCGGATACCCGGCGGCGACCCCGCGCGCGGCCTGGGCGCGTACGCCCTTCTCCACGGACGGGATGAACTGCCGGGGCACCGCACCGCCCACGACCTTGTCCACGAACTCGATGCCGGAGCCGCCCGGCAGCGGTTCGACCTCGATCGCGCAGATCGCGAACTGGCCGTGCCCGCCGGACTGTTTCACATGGCGCCCGCGGCCCGCCGAGGAGGCGGCGAAGGTCTCCCGCAGCGACACCTTGTGGGCGACGGTGTCCACCTGCACGCCGTAGCGGGTCCGCAGCCGCTCCAGCGCCACGTCGACATGCGCCTCGCCCAGGCACCACAGGACCACCTGATGGGTGTCCTGGTGGTGTTCCAGGCGCATCGTCGGATCCTCCGCGACCAGCCGGGCCAGGCCCTGCGAGAGCTTGTCCTCGTCGGCCTTGCTGTGGGCCTGGATGGCGACCGGCAGCAGCGGGTCGGGCATCGTCCAGGGCTCCATCAGCAGCGGGTTGTCCTTGTCGGACAGGGTGTCGCCGGTCTCGGCCCGGGTCAGCTTCGCCACACACGCCAGATCACCGGCGATGGCCTGTGGCAGCGGGCGCTGCTGCTTGCCGAACGGGGCGGACAGCGCGCCGACCCGCTCGTCGACGTCGTGGTCCTCGTGCCCCCGGTCCTCCAGCCCGTGGCCGGAGACGTGCACCGTCTCGTCCGGGCGCAGGGTGCCGGAGAAGACCCGTACGAGCGAGATCCGGCCGACGTACGGGTCGGAGGAGGTCTTGACCACCTCGGCCGCGAGCGGACCGTCGGGATCGCAGCTCAGCGCCTCCCGCGGGGCGCCGTCCGGGCTGGTCACGGCGGGTGCCTCGCGCTCGACCGGGGTCGGGAAGCCGCCGGTGATCAGCTCCAGCAGCTCCAGGGTGCCCAGCCCGTGCCGGGCGCCCTCGGGGGCCGGGGCCGCGGCCAGCACGGGGTGGAAGGTGCCGCGGGCGACCGCGGTCTCCAGATCCCGGGTGAGGGTCTTGATGTCCATCTCCTCGCCGCCGAGATAGCGGTCCATGAGGGACTCGTCCTCGCTCTCGGCGATGATGCCCTCGATCAGCCGTGCGCGGGCCGCCTCGATCCGTGGTAGCTCGTCCGCCGTGGGCGCGCGTTCGGTGCGCTCGCCGGAGGAGTAGTCGTAGACCCGCTGGGAGAGCAGCCCGATCAGGCCGTGTACGGGGGCGTGGCCGTCGGCGCCGGGTGTCCCGTACAGCGGGAGGTGGAGGGGGAGCACGGCGTCCGGGTCGTCGCCGCCGAACGCGGCGCGGCAGTGCTCGGTCATCGCGTCGAAGTCGGCGCGGGACGCCTCCAGGTGCGTGATGACCAGCGCGCGCGGCATGCCGACGGCCGCGCACTCGTCCCAGACCATACGGGTCGCCCCGGCCACGCCGTCGGCCGCCGAGACAACGAAAAGGGCCGCGTCCGCGGCGCGCAGACCGGCCCTGAGTTCCCCGACGAAATCGGCGTATCCGGGGGTGTCCAAGATATTGATCTTGATTCCGCCCCAGTCCACCGGGACCAGGGAGAGCTGTACGGAACGTTGCTGGCGGTGCTCGATCTCGTCGTAGTCGGAAAGACAGCCGCCGTCCTCGACGCGGCCCGCGCGATTGACCGCGCCGGACGCCAGCGCGAGGGCCTCGACCAGAGTGGTCTTTCCCGATCCGGAGTGGCCGACCAGCACCACATTCCGCAGGTCCGTGGGCTGGCCGGCCGTTGATGCCCTGCGGGCGGCTCCCGGGTGTGTGCTCGTTTTCTCGCTCATGTGTCTCGCCTCCAGGTCGACACTTTGCGGTGATTCGAGCTTTCCACCGAGGTCATCATGCGTCCATACGTGGCGCAGGGAACCAGCCCTCCCAAGGGTCCCCGGCGGGGGCCCGCGGGCGTGCCCCGGCGGCGCGCGCCGCCGACCCCGAGCCCTGGTATGCACCCCGCGCCGCGATGCGTTCGCGGTGCCCCGTGGCCGCCTGGCTACGATGGGCCAGCCGGTGGCCCCTTGACCTCGCGGCCCGTATCGACCTCCGGGAAGGCCATGCTGAACAAGTACGCGCGTGCTTTCTTCACGCGTGTTCTCACGCCGTTCGCCGCCCTGCTCATCCGTATCGGCGTCAGCCCGGACGCGGTCACCCTCGTCGGGACCGGAGGCGTGGTGGCCGGCGCCCTGATCTTCTACCCGCAGGGCGAGTTCTTCTGGGGCACGGTCGTCATCACCCTGTTCGTCTTCTCCGACCTGGTCGACGGCAACATGGCACGGCAGCTGGGCCGGTCCAGCCGCTGGGGGGCCTTTCTCGACTCCACCCTCGACCGCGTCGCCGACTCGGCGATCTTCGGTGGGCTCGCCCTCTGGTACGCGGGCCGTGGCGACAGCCTCACCCTCTGTGCGATGGCGATCTTCTGCCTCGCCAGCGGACAGGTGGTGTCGTACACCAAGGCCCGCGGCGAGGCCATCGGCCTGCCGGTGGCCGTCAACGGCCTGGTGGAGCGCGCCGAGCGGCTGGTCATCACGCTGGTTGCCTGCGGCCTGTCGGGTCTGCACGCCTTCGGGGTGCCCGGAGTCGGGATCCTGCTGCCGATCGCCCTGTGGATCGTCGGCATCGGAAGCGCCGTCACCCTGGGCCAGCGTGTGGTGACGGTACGCCGCGAGTCGGCCGAGGCCGACGCCGCCGTCGCACAAGGGGGGAACAGCGCATGAGCGAGCACATCATCGAGAGGTGCGAGGCCGAGCGAAGCGAGGTGTCGGCGTGAGCCCACGCAGGACCGGGCTGCCGGGATTCGACCCCGGCAAGCTCACCGACGCGCTCTACGGCCTGGGCTGGAGCACGGTCAAGAAGCTTCCCGAAGGGGTTGCCGTACGGCTCGGGCGGCGGATCGCCGACACGGTCTGGAAGCGCCGGGGCAAGGGCGTCCTGCGCCTGGAGGCGAACCTCGCCCGGGTGGTCCCGGACGCCTCGCCGCAGCGCCTCGCCGAGCTCTCCCGGGCCGGGCTGCGCTCGTACATGCGCTACTGGATGGAGTCCTTCCGGCTGCCGGCCTGGAGCAGGGAGCGGATAAGGGACGGTTTCACGGCCGAGGACATCCACCTCCTGGAGGACGGGCTCAAGACCGGCCGCGGCGTCATCCTCGCCCTGCCGCACATGGGCAATTACGACCTCGCGGGCGTCTGGGTCACCACCAAGCTCAACACCCCCTTCACCACCGTCGCCGAACGCCTCAAGCCCGAGAGCCTCTACGACCGCTTCGTCGCCTACCGCGAGGGCCTGGGCATGGAAGTGCTCCCGCACACCGGCGGCGCCGCCTTCGGCACGCTCGCCCGCCGGCTGCGCGACGGCGGGCTGGTCTGCCTGGTCGCCGACCGCGATCTGTCCAGCTCGGGGATGGAGGTCAAGTTCTTCGGCGAGGCGACGAAGATGCCGGTCGGTCCCGCGATGCTCGCCGTACAGACCGGCGCCATGCTGCTGCCGGTCACCCTCTGGTACGACGACACCCCCGTCATGCGCGGCCGGGTCCACCCCGAGATCGAGGTCCCGGAGACCGGCACCCGCACCGAGAAGGCCGCCGAGATGACCCAGAGGCTCGCCGACGCCTTCGCCTCCGGCATCGCCGACCACCCCGAGGACTGGCACATGCTGCAGCGGCTCTGGCTCGCCGATCTGGAGCCGCGCGAGCGGCCCGGCACACCGGGCGGGGCCACCGCCCCCGGAACGGAGCAGGCGTGAAGATCGGCATCGTCTGCCCGTACGCCTGGGACGTCCCCGGAGGCGTCCAGTTCCACATCCGGGACCTGGCCGACCACCTCATCCGGCTCGGCCACGAGGTCTCCGTCCTCGCCCCGGCGGACGACGACACCCCGCTGCCGCCGTACGTCGTCTCGGCCGGCCGCGCCGTGCCGGTCCCGTACAACGGCTCGGTCGCCCGCCTCAACTTCGGTCTGCTCTCCGCGGCCCGGGTGCGCCGCTGGCTCCAGCACGGCGCCTTCGACGTCATCCACATCCACGAACCGGCCTCGCCCTCGCTGGGCCTGCTCACCTGCTGGGCGGCCCAGGGCCCGATCGTGGCGACCTTCCACACCTCGAACCCGCGCTCCCGGGCGATGATCGCGGCCTACCCGATCCTGCAGCCCGCGCTGGAGAAGATCAGGGCACGCATCGCGGTGAGCGAATACGCCCGCCGCACCCTCGTCGAACACCTCGGCGGCGATGCGGTGGTCATCCCCAACGGCGTGGACGTCGACTTCTTCGCGTCGGCCGAGCCCAAGGCGGAGTGGCAGGGCCGCACGATCGGCTTCATCGGCCGGATCGACGAACCGCGCAAGGGCCTGCCGGTCCTGATGAAGGCGCTGCCCGCGATCCTCGCCGAGGTCCCCGACGCCCGGCTGCTGGTCGCCGGACGCGGCGACGAGGAGGAGGCCGTCGCCGCGCTGCCCGCCGAGATGCGCTCCCGGGTCGAATTCCTCGGCATGGTCAGCGACGAGGACAAGGCCCGGCTGCTGCGCAGCGTCGATGTCTACGTCGCGCCCAACACGGGCGGTGAATCCTTCGGCATCATCCTTGTCGAGGCGATGTCGGCCGGTGCACCCGTGCTGGCCAGCGACCTGGACGCCTTCGCCCAGGTCCTGGACCAGGGCGAGGCCGGGGAACTGTTCGCCAACGAGGACGCGGACGCGCTTGCCGCCGCCGCGGTCCGCCTCCTCGGCGATCCCGCCCGCCTCACCGAACTGCGCGAACGCGGCAGCCGCCATGTCCGCCGCTTCGACTGGTCCACTGTCGGCGCCGACATCCTCGCCGTCTACGAAACGGTCACCACCGGGGCGGGGGCCGCCTCGGTGGCCACCGACGAACGCATCGGCCTGCGAGCGCGGCGGCGCGTGGCGAAGGACTGACTTCCCACGTTTTTGTCTTTCCCGCCGTGGGTGTTGCTCGCCGTTTGTCGCCCGCTGCGCGGTGCGCTCGCCGTTGCGCCCCTCCGCTGCGCTTTGCGGCGCGGCCGTACGTTGTCGGCTGTCCCGCCGTGGGTGTTTCTCGCCGTTGCGCCTGCGGCGGGCGGTGTGTTGTCGGGTGCGGTGACGGGCCTCCGCGGGTGGGTGTCCGGACTGCTTCGCTTTACGTCCGGACACCCACCCGCTCCGGCCCGTCCCCTCCCGTTG
>NZ_SDIF01000082.1 GCF_004122735.1 Streptomyces sioyaensis
CCCCCCACCCCAACTCCCCTGCACACGTGGCGCAGAAGATATCTTCGGTGCCGGAATCCCTGGCCGCCGGGCTCGGCTCGCTCCTACGATGCCGGTACCCGGGGGAGAGGTTATGGGCGTGGCACGCAGGACCGCAGAGACGCGGCGGGGCATCGAGAACTCCGTCGCCTGGACCATCCGCAATCTGGACAGCCTCGTTGCTCTCGGCGCCGCGTTGGTCATCGGTCTGTTGGATGTCTTCGGTGGGGCGATTCAGGACAATGTCACGTCCGGCGCGACCCTGCTGGTGCTGGCCGCGCTGGTCTTCGGGACGCTGACCGAGCGCCGGCGCCGCGTGGCGGACATCCAGGGAGCGATGTCGGTGACGCACCGGGCGCTGGAAGACCTCACCATGGTGCGGTCGTTGACCGGCGCCGAGCTCGAACTGGCCCTGGACCGGGCGCGCCAGCACACCGACCGCTGGGTGTTCAAGGGCGGCACGGGCACCTATCTGCGGGCCGTCACCCTGCCGGTCTGCATCCGGGAGGCGCAGCTCCAGCGCCGTTCCCTCACCTTCAAGATCGATATCATCAACCCGGCCGACGAGCAGGCGTGCGCGGCGTACGCGCGCTTCCGGCAGACCTTCGCCCACCGCCTGGACGTCGTCCCGCCGGACAGCTGGAGCGCCGACCGGACCCGCAAGGAGTCCTTCGCCACCGTGCTCGCCGCCTGCTGGCACCGGCAGCGGCTGGACACCCTGGAGATCGATGTGCATCTGTCGTCGGTCGTGCCCACCCTGCGCTTCGACCTCTCGGCCTCCTGCTTGATCATCACTCAGGACGACCCCCGCCGGGTCAACCTGCTCGTGGAACGGGACCGTCCGCTCTACGACTACTACGTCACCGAACTCCACCAGAGCCGGGAACAGGCCGTCGCGCTCGACCTGCGACGCACGGTGCCGCTGAGCGAGGAGCCGACGGTCGACGAGACCCACCGGCTCTTCGAGGGGCTCGGCCTCCCGCTTCCCCCGACCTTCACCGACAGAGACGTCAGCGAGGTCATCGGCAAGGCGCTGCACGCGGAGAACCCGTACCGGAGGTGAGCGGCCGAGTGCACAGCCCCATGGATCACCGACAGCTCGAACAGGCCATGAGCCGGCCCGGCGCGGCCGCGGAGGTCTTCGAGACGGCCACCTCGGTCCTGGAAGAGATCGCCTCCGGCCGCCGCGGACTGCGCGCCGTGCGGCATCCGCTCGGCTTCCTCTGCTTCCCGGTGGAGCGCGTCGGCGACCGCGGCGTCTGCGTGCATGCCTTCGGCGGCGAAGCGGACGAGGAGGCGGCGAAGCCGACCACCTCACCGGTGCACTCGCACAGCTGGGAGCTGACCAGTTGTGTGCTGTACGGGGCGGTGGGCAATCTGCGCGTACGGGTCGTCGAGCGGCCCGCGGAACCCACCCACCGGGTCTTCGAGGTCCTCAGCCACCCCTCGGGCGTAGACGAAATCCAGCCGACTTCTCGCCTGGTGAGCTGCGAGCCGGGCACCGAACAGACCAGCCTGCGCGGCACGGTCTACACCCTTCCGGCAGGAGAGTTCCACACCACCGTCGTTCCCGAGGGAGGCGTCGCCGCCACGCTGGTGCTCGGCCGGTCTCTGCCCGGGCGCTTCGACCTTTCCCTCGGACCGCTGCACGGCACCGGTCATCAAGTGGTACGACAGGCATGCAACGCCGAAGCGACCGCCCGGACCGCCCGGACCGTCCTCAGGAGGATCCATGACCCCCGCCCCTGACGACCCGTCGGAGCAGTTCGCGGCCGAGCGGGAGCTGGCCGTCTCCGCCGCGCGGGAAGCGGGCGCCCTGCTGCGCTCCCGTTTCCAGGACGACTACGGGGTCCGGGCGAAGGGCGACGACGGAGACGTGGTCACCGAACTCGACGTGCAGGCCGAGGACCTGATCGTCGGCCGCATCCAGGAGCGCTTTCCGCACGACCGGATCCTCGCCGAGGAGGCCGGGGCGCTGGACGGCGACCGGAACGGCAGCGCCGGCACCGGCCGCACCTGGCTGATCGACCCGCTCGACGGCAGCAACAACGTCGTCATCGGCCTGCCCGCCTATGTCGTCGGTATCGCCCTGTGCGTCGGCGACGCGGCCGCCGTCGGCGTCGTGCACGACCCCGTCACCGACCGGACCTGGACCGCGCTCGCCGGCTGCGGCGCGTACGGGCCACTGGGCCGGATGACCGGCCCCGGGCGCGCGCTGTCGCCCGCGGGGCCGCTGCTCGCCTGGACCCAGGGGCACGGGGTGGCCCGCGACGATCCGACGGCGGGGGCCCTGAAGGAGGTGCTGGAGGTCCGCTCCCGGCGGCTGCTCCAGCTGTGGGCGCCCCTGCTGACCTGGTCCATGCTCGCCCGCGGTGCGATCGACGGCTTCGTCGGCTACCGCGCGGAGGCCATCGACCTGCCCGCGGGCGCGCTGCTCGCCACGGAAGCGGGCGTGGAGATCCGGGCCCTGGACGGCAGTCCCTTCCGCGGGAACGCCACCGGCCCGGACACCGACCGCAGCTTCGTCGCCGGGCGGCCGGACGACATGCCGTATCTGCTGGATCTGGTCGGGCGGAGCGCGGCGGCCGGCGTCCGCTGAGCGGGGAGCGGCGCGACCGACGCGTGCCGGGCCGGGGTGGTCCCGCGCCCCGTCCTCCGCCCTGTCCCGCGCCCCGACCGGCCGGCGTCTAACCGGCCAGCGCGAGCGCCACGGTGGCGGCCGGCAGGGCCCCGGCGGCGAGCAGCGCTCCGGTGCCCATGAAGCTCTTCAGCGACACCCTGACGCCCTGGGCATGGCAGCGCTCGAACCACAGCAGCGTCGCCAGCGAGGCCCACGGTGTCACCACCGGGCCGACGTTCGTCCCGATGAGCAGCGCCAGCAGCTGGTCATGGTTGCCCACCGGCACCGCGGACTCCCCGGCCAGGTAGACGGGCAGATTGTTGAGCACGTTGGACAGTCCCCCGCCGACGGCCGCGGCGCGGAGCATGCCGAGCAGCCCGCCGTCCGGGCCGATGGCGGAGGCCAGTATCTCGTGGAGCCCGTTCACGTTGACCGTCTCCACCACCAGGAACAGCCCCGGCACCAGGACCAGCAGCCGCCACGGTACGAGCGACAGTCGCAGCGCGGCCCGCCGGCGCACCGCGAACGCCGCCACGGCGATCCCGGCGGCCGCCGCCGACGCCGCCCACAGCGGGATGTCGGCGAGCAGAATGGCCAGCAGAAAGCCGACGCAGGCGAGCCCGCAGACGCGGAACAGCGTAGGGTCCGCGGGCCGGTGCACCGCCGGAGGCGGGTAGCTCTCCGCGCCGCGCTTGCCGCTGCGCCAGAAGAACAGCCACAGACATCCCATGCTGACCGCGATGGCCGCCAGTTGGGGAGCCCACATCTTCGCCGCCAGCCCGGCGGGAGTGAGCGCGACGCGGTCCGCCGCCAGCAGGTTCGTCAGGTTCGACACGGGCAGCAGCAGACTCGCCGTATTGGCCAGCCACACCGTCGTCATGGCCAGCGGTACGGGCGCGATGCCCACCCGCGAGGCGAGTGCCAGCATGACGGGGGTGAGCAGCACCGCCGTCGTGTCGAGGTTGAGCGTGATCGTGGTGAGCGAGGCGAAGGCCACGCACAGCACGAACAGCGCGGCGTAACTGCCCCGCCCGGCGCGCGCCACTCCGGAGGCGACCACGTCGAACACCTCGGCCGCGCTGGTCAGTTCGGCGAGGACGATCACCGTCCCGAGGAAGGCGAGCAGCGGGGCGATGCGGAGCATGGCGTCCCCGGCGGGTTCGGCCGGAAGGAGTCCGGTGGCCAGACACAGCAGGCCGCAGGCGAGCATCCCCCCGGCCAGCCAGTCCAGCACATGCAGACGTTGTATGGCGGCACGCACCCGCAAAGCATGGCACACCAATTGTGCGAACACGGTGTCCGCCCACGATCGGCTCCCTAGGATGGCGTCATGGTCGGGCGTCAGGAACTTACGGGGGAAACACAGCTGTTGGACTTCTTCATCAGCTATTCACCAGCCGACGAACGATGGGCTTCCTGGATCGCCTGGACGCTTGAGGAGGCCGGTTACCGCACCGTCCTGCAAGCCTGGGATTTCGTGGCCGGCACGAATTTCGTCGACTTCATGGACCGCGGCGTCAGCGAGTCCGCCGCCGTCATCGCCGTCCTCTCCCGGAACTACGAGCGCTCCCGGTACGGGCGGATGGAGTGGCAGGCCGCCTTGCGCGCCGACCCCGACGCCCCGGAGCGCAGGCTGATCACCGTCCGTACCGAGGACATTCCGGTCGAGGGGCTGCTCGCCACCATCACCTACGTCGATCTGGTGGGGGTCAGTGACACCGCTGCCGCCCGCGACCTGCTGCTCACCCGCGTCGGCCAGGCGCTGGAGGGCCGGGCCCGGCCCACCGCGCGCCCCGGCTTCCCCGGCGGACCGTCCGGTGCCCCCACCGCCGTACCGAGCATCCCGCGGCCGGCGGGGCCCTCCCCGGACCGGCCGCTCGGCCAGCCGGGCTGGGCGGGGCGCCGGCGGCCGGCGGTCCCGCCCCGCTACCCGCAGGCGGCGGAGTCGAGCCCGTCCAGGGAAGCCGTCTCGGTGCTCCACCTCGCCGGGCCGTGCTTCGGCCGCGGCGCCGAACCGGCCGCGCTGCAGGCGGCCGTCTGGGGCGACCTCGTCGAACTCGCCGATGCCGGGGCACCCGACCCCGACCTCCTCGTCGTCACCGGCGACCTCACGGCGTCCGGCAGCCCACGGGAGTGCGAACAGGCCCTCAGTTTCCTGACCGGACTGCGCTCGCGCCTCGGCCTCGACCCCGACCGGCTCGCCGTCGTCCCCGGCGGGCAGGACGTCAGCCAGGCCGCCTGCCGTGCCTACTTCAACACCTGCGAAGCCGACGAGATGCAGCCCCGCCCGCCCTACTGGCCCAAGTGGCGGCACTACCACCGGCTGTTCCAGGAGCTCTACCAAGGGCTCGACATCGTCTTCGACGGCGATCAGCCCTGGAGCCTGTTCCCCGTCCCCGCCCTGCGGACCGTCATCGCCGGGCTCAACTCCTCGATGGCGTACAGCCACCGCCCCGACGACCAGTACGGCCTGCTCGGGCCGGAGCAGGCCGCCTGGTTCGCCCAGGCGCTGCGCCCGTACGAGCAGGAGGGATGGCTGCGGATCGGTGCCCTGCGACACCCGGTCGGGGCGGACCGGCCGCTCGCCTCCGACGACGGGCCGACCGCGGCACCGGATCCGGACCGCGGCCCGCGCCGCGCGGCCGGTCATGACACCGCTCCCGGCGCTGCACCGGTGCGCGACGGCGATGTCCTCGCCCGGCTCACCGGGCCGCGGCTGCACCTCCTGCTGCACGGGCCCGCCGGGAACCCCCGGGCCGCGTCGGCGGCGCCCACCGCCGCCGCGCTCCCCCTCGCCGCCGGCGAGCTGCCGGTCTTCGGCGCCGCCGCCCCGGCCCGGCACCAACTGCTCCGGATCACCGACGACGGCGTCACCCGCTGGCCGGAGCGGTCCGACGGGCAACCGCGGCGCTTCACGACCGCATGGCCCGGCGGCCGGCGCGTCTTCGGCGGCCAGGAACCGTCGAACGCCCCGGGTGGCGAGGCCTCCGGCGGCACGGACGCGTCACTGGTGGCCGACTCCGGCGCCGAGACACCCGCGCCGGAGGTCTCCCGTACCGTCGAGGACCCGCTCGACACCCTGATCGCCCGTGTCACCGAGGTCTGCCGTACCCGCCACGAGGGAGCCCAGCTCCGGCGGGTGCCGGGCGATGTGCCGCAACTGCTCGTCACCTGGACGGAATCCGGGTTCGTGCGGCAGCAGCGGGTGGCGGTCTGTGCCGGCACCCCGCAGGCGGAGTTCGTCGACCGCTTCCTCGATCACATCCACGCGTCCGAGACGGTGCCCGACGCCGAGCTCGTCCACGACGGCCCGCCCCCGGCGCCGGAGCTCCGTGAGCGGGCCCGCCGCCGCGGCGTCCGGGTGCGCAGCTTCACCGAGTTCCAGGGGCTGCTGGATCTGCGCGGCTATGTGACCCGGCAGACCGAGCGGCTCAGTACCGATCTCCAGTACCACCCGAGTCTCTATCTGCCGCAGCGCTACCGCGAGGCCGAGCGGCCCGGCGGAGCGGAGCGCGACGGGCTCGTCCAGGACATACTGCGGCTGCTCGACGCCGACCACGGCCGCTTCGTCCTGCTCCTCGGCGACTTCGGCCACGGCAAGACCTTCGCCCTGCGCGAGCTGGCCCGCCGCCTCCCCGAGGAACTCCCCCAGACCGTCCCGCTGCTGATCGAGCTGAGCACCCTCGACAAGGCCCACACCATCGACGGTCTGGTGGCGGCCCATCTGGCGAGCCACGGTGTCGACACCATCGATCTGCGGGCCTTCAGGTACATGCTCCGGCAGGGCCGCATCGTCCTGCTCTTCGACGGCTTCGACGAACTGGTCAACCAGGTCAGCTACGAACGCGCCGCCGACCACCTGCAGATGCTGCTCGACGCCGCGGTGGACAACGCCAAGATCGTGGTCAGCAGCCGCACCCAGCACTTCCGGTCGCAGGCCCAGGTGCTGACCGCGCTCGGCGAACGCGTCGGGCTGCTGCCGCAGCGCCGGGTCCTGGCCGTCCAGGAGTTCTCGCCGCAGCAGATCCGCACCTATCTGGTGAACCGCTACGGCGACGAGCACGCCGCCGACCGCCGGGTCCGGCTGCTCGAAGGCATCCCCGACCTGCTCGCGATGTGCCGCAACCCCCGCCTGCTCAGCTTCGTCGCCGATCTCGACCACGAGCGGCTGCGCGCCGTCGCGGGCGCCGGCCGGGCCCTGAGCCCTGCGGGGCTGTACGAGGAGGTGTTCACCTCCTGGCTGCAATACGAGGAGCGCCGTGGCCAGGGCGGACCCGGCAGCACTCCCGGGCTGAGCGAGCGTCAGCTCTGGCGTGGCGTGACGACCCTTGCGCTGCGCCTGTGGGAGAGCGGCCGCAGCGCGCTGCGGCTGGACGAACTCCACGACGTGGGCGAGGTGCTGACCGGCCTCGCCGACAGCCGGCTGTCCGTGCCGCAGGCCGCGCACGCCGTCGGGGCGGGCAGTCTGCTGCTGCGTACCGACGATGGCCTGTTCCAGTTCATCCACGGCTCCGTGGTCGAGTGGCTGGTGGCCCGTGAGGCCGCCGCGCAGCTGGGGAACGCGGGCCCCGAGGACAGCGGTCTGCTCGCCCGCCGCCCGCTGAGCCAGCTGGCGGTGGAGTTCCTGTGCGACCTCGCCGACCACCGCACCTGCCAGCAGTGGGCCGAACGCGCCCTGGCCGACGGTGCCGACGGGCCGGACCGCGCGCAGGGCGGCTCCCGGGACGGCGACGAGATCGCCCGGGCGAACGCGGTCAAGGTCCTCAGCCGGCTCCGGGTGCCGGCCCATACGGATCTGCGGGGCGCCGTCCTTGCCGGGGAGGACCTCTCCTACCGCGACTTCTCCGGCGTCGACCTCACCCGTGCCGACCTCACCGACGCCGGCCTCGTCGGGGCGGACTTCTCCGGTGCCGTCCTGCGCGACACCTGCCTGGCCGGGGCACGTCTCGACGAGGCGAAGCTCACCGGGGCGGACCTGCGCGGCGCCGATCTGCGGATGGCCCGGCTGCTCCGCGCCGACCTGCGCGGTGCCCGGGTCGCCGGCAGCCACTGGCACCGGGCCGCCCTCATCAATGCGGTCGCCGACGAGGCCACGCTGAACACACCGGAGCTGCGGGCGGCGGCGGTCGCCCCCGGCATGCCCGTCGAGTCCGGCTTCCGGCCGTCCGCGGTCGGCGTGCCGTACGGCTTCGACATGCGCACCAGCCGGCTTCCCGAGCCGGTCTCCTACAGCCCCGACGGCGAACTCCTCGCCGTCGGCAGCGAGGACGGCGGCGTGCTGGTGTGCGACGCCGCCACCGGTACCGCGGTGCGCACGCTCCAGGGGCACACCGGCCGGGTCTACGCGGTGAAGTTCCGCGACCGGGTGCTCGCCACCGGCGGCGCGGACGGCACCGTCCGGCTGTGGGACCCGGTCTCCGGCGCCTGCCTCCACCAGCTGGAGGTGCACCCGGACGGCGTGTGGCCGGTGTCCCTGGACGTCGCCGGAGCGCGGCTCGCGACCGGCGACTCGGAGGGCACGGTCATCGTGTGGGAGGTGGCGACCGGGACGCCGTTGCACCGGCTGTACGGCCACACCGCGCCCGTCTACACCGCGGGGTTCAGCCCGGACGGCCGCACCCTCGTCACGGGCGACGCGGCCGGGTCCGTACGCCTGTGGGACACCGGCTCCGGCCGGCTCCTCGGCACCCTCGACGGCCATCAGGGGCCGGCGTACCGGGCACAGTTCAGCCCGGACGGCACCCTCCTGGCCACCGGTGACATGGGCGAGGACGAGCATGGCACGGTGCGCGTCTGGGATGTGGCGGAGCTGCGGCTGCAACACGAGTTCACCGGCCACACGGGCCGGGTCTACACCCTCGACTTCCACCCCGGTGGCAGGCTGCTGGCCAGCGGCGACACCACCGGCCAGGTACGGCTGTGGGACCCGGTGACCGGGGCCCCCGCCGGGACGCCGGCCGACCGCGGCGGCCACGTGTACCAAGTGGTGTTCGACCCCGAGGGGACCATGCTGGCCGCGGGCGGCAGCGACGGATCGGTCCGCCTGTGGCGGGTGGCGCAGGGGTCCGCGGGCTGGACGGTGACCCCGCTGCGGCAGCAGCCCGCGGACCATCAGGGGTCGGTCTGGGCCTGCCGGTTCCGGCCCCGGAGCCGTTTCGGCGCCCGGGAGACCGACCCGATGCTGGTGACCATCGGCAACGAGGGCCTGGTGCGGCTGTGGGACACCTCCACCGGTCAGGGCAGGCGAATTCTCCGCGGCCACGGACGGCGCGTCGCCAGCCTGGCGTTCAGCCCCGACGGGACGCACTTGGCGGCGTGCGGCAACGACGGCGTGGCCCGGGTGTGGGAGTCCGCGACCGGCCGCCGGACAAGAGAGTTCGCCGGCGACCACGACCGCCTGGTCTCGGCGCTGTTCGTCCCCGACAGCCACCAACTCGCCACCGCCAGCAGCGATGGCGACCTCTACCTCTGGAACGCCGACACCGGCGAGTACCAGCGCGAGATCGACGCCGAGACCGACCATGTGTGGGCCGAGGCGTTCAGCAGCGACGGCAAGATCCTCGCCACCGCGAACGACGACGACACCGTAGCGCTGTGGTACCGCAGTACCGGCGCCCGCGTGACCACGCTCGCCGACCACCGGGGCCGGGTGCGGTCGATCGCGTTCAGCGCGGACGGGGCGCGCCTGGCCACCGGCTGCGACGACCGGTTCGTCCGGCTGTGGGACCTCGCGGACAGCCGCCTGGTCGCCGAACTCGCGGGCCACACCGCGCGGGTGTACGCGGTGGCGTACGGGCCCGGGGACGCGTGGCTGGCGAGCGCGTCGTGGGACGGGGAGGCCATCGTCTGGCGGGACGGCGAGCTCCAGCACCGGCTCCGGGGACACGTCGGGCGCCTGTGGACCGCCGCCGCCCACCCGAGCCGGCCGCTGCTGGCCACGGCGGGAGACGACCGGGTCGTACGCCTCTGGAACCCGCTGGACGGCCGGGAGACGGCCCGGCTGACCGGCCATACCAGCCGCGTCCTCACCGTGGCCTTCAGCCCGGACGGCTCGCTGCTGGCCAGCGGCGGCGAGGACGGCACCGTCCGGCTCTGGAACGTACCGGCCGACGGCGAGCCGACCCCGCGGGCCACGCTGATCGGCGTACCGGGCGGCTGGGCCGCGCTGTCCCCGTCGGGCGGCTACAAGTACGAGGGTGACATCGCGGGCGAGTTCTGGCACGTCGTGGGCATGTGCCGGTTCGAACCCGGCGAACTCGACGAACACCTTCCCGGTGTGCGGCGCCTTTCGATGGACGACCCGATCTGAAGCCGCCGCTCCGTCACTCGGTTGTGCCGTCCCCCGTGGTCGTGGTGACCAGCGCTTAGTGACCCGGTGGCATTCGACGAATGCACTGAGCCAAATGTTCAGTGCCGAATGTGTCAGTGCCAAATACTCAGTGCCGAATTTTCATGACCGGAAATTCGCAGCCCTGTCTGCCATAATAACAAGATCGGGGAAATGTCGGCCTTGCCGCGAACGCGAAGGCCACGCACTGGTGGGTCAAGTGCGGTAGGCGGTCCGTCGCACGATTGTCGTCGCCAGGGAGATCAGTTCCCATGGACCTCAACACCATCACCGAAGTCGTCCGGCGACCGGCCGATCGGCCGGGGCCGGACTGGCGCGAAGGCGATGCCTGGCTCGCCGGCGGAACGTGGCTGTTCTCCTCGGAGCAGCCACACCTGCGCCGCCTGATCGACCTGACGGCGCTGCGCTGGGATCCCCTCGTCCCGAGCGACACCGGTCTCGAAATCGGCGCCACGTGCACCATCCACGACCTGTATGCCTTTCCGGTACAAGGGAATTGGATCGCGGGCACCCTTTTCACGACGAGCTGCGAGGCATTCCTGGCCTCGTTCAAAGTCTGGAACTCGGCGACCGTCGGCGGAAATATCTGCATGTCTTTGCCGGCCGGCCCAATGATCACGCTGACGGTCGCCCTTGAGGCGACGTACGAACTATGGGCTCCGGACGGGTCCGTGCGCCTCGTCGAGGCCCTCGACTTCGTGACCGGCAACAATCAGAACGTGCTTGCTCCCGGGGAAATACTGCGGCGCATCGACATTCCGGCGCGCGCCCTGCGGAAACGTACCGCGCACCGCCGCTTCGCACTGACCCGCCTCGGCCGTTCCACGGTCTTCCTGATCGGTACTCATACGCCGGGTACGGGCGATCTGTTGCTCACCGTCACCGCCGGCACCACTCGGCCGGTGCGCTTTGCTTTCGACGCCATGCCCGATGCCGGGACGCTGCAACAGAGCATCGACGCCCTCCCCACCGAGGCCTGGTTCGCAGATCCCAACGGGACCCCCGACCACCGTCGCCACCTGACGAAGCACTTCGCCGAAGAGATTCGCCGCGAACTCATGGCCGGGGGCCCGGCATGACCTACCTCGTGAACGGCAAGAGCTTCGACGAAGAACCCGACCCCGGACAGTGCCTGCGCACATTCCTCCGCTCGCTCGGCCACTTCGGCGTCAAAAAGGGGTGCGACGCCGGCGATTGCGGCGCCTGCACGGTGTGGCTGGACGGCAATCCGGTCCACAGCTGCATCACCCCCGCGTTCCGCGCGGACGGTCATGAGGTGACGACGATCGAGGGGCTCGGGTCACCCGGCCATCTGCATCCCATGCAGCGACAGTTCCGCGACGCCCCGGGGTTCCAATGCGGATTCTGCACGGCAGGGATGATCATGACGTCGACGACGTTCACCGAGGCACAGAAAGAGGACCTGCCACAGGCGTTGAAGGGCAACCTCTGCCGCTGCACCGGCTATCGAGGAATTGCGGATGCCGTGCAGGGCGTCGTCGGCGTGGAGACGGCCGCGCCGGGAAAGGCCGTCGGCACGAGCGTCGGCCCACCGGCAGCCGATGACGTGGTCACCGGTCGCGCCGAGTTCACGATGGACACCGCCATGGACGGCATGCTGCACCTCAAGGTGCTGCACTCGCCCCATGCGCACGCCCGGATCCTGTCGATCGACAAGACCGCGGCACTCGCCGTTCCCGGCGTGCGTCGGGTCTACACCTGGGAAGATGTACCGCGCAGGCGTTTCACCACGGCGATCCACACCGACCATCTCGTCGATCCGGACGACACCTGCATCCTCGACCGCACGGTCCGCTTCGTCGGCCAACGCGTCGTGGCGGTCCTGGCCGACACGCCCGGGGCGGCGGAAGAGGGCTGCCGAAAGGTCGACGTGGAGTACGAGGTGCTGCCGGCGGTATTCGATCCCGAAGAGGCGATGGCCGAGGATTCGCCACAGCTGCACGGCTCGCACGATCCCTTCGTCCGCGATCCCGTGCGCAACATCCTGCTCGAAATCCATTCCCATATCGGCGATATCGACGCAGGGTTCGCCGAGGCCGATGTGGTCCACGAAGGCACGTACTTCTCACCGCGCGTGCAGCACGCGCATCTGGAGACCCACGGCTCGATTGCCTGGATGGAGGACGGCCGGCTGAACGTCCGCACCAGTTCGCAGTCACCGTCGATCGCGAAGGTCAAGCTCTCCTATCTGTTCGCGCTGCGTCCGGACCAGCTCCGCGTGTTCTGCAAGCGCGTGGGCGGCGGTTTCGGCGGCAAGCAGGAAGTGATCTCGGAGGATCTGGCCGCGCTCGCCACCCTGGACACCGGGCGGCCGGTCTGCTTCGAATTCACCCGCGAGGAGGAGTTCACCACGGCCTCGCCACGGCATCCGATGGCGTTGACGGTCAAGCTCGGTGCGCGGGCGGACGGAACGCTCACGGCGTTCCAGGTCCGCAATGTGTCGAACACGGGCGCCTACGGCAACCACGGCGGCGAAACGCTGTATGCGGGCGGCGCCGCCGTCATGCTCTACCGCTGCCCCAACAAGAAGTACGACGCATTCTCCGTCTACACGAACACCGTGCCGAGCGGGGCGCTGCGCGGTTACGGGATGACGCAACCGGCGTTCGCCGTGGAATCGGCGATGGACGAACTCGCGCTCGCCCTGCACCTCGATCCGCTCGAACTGCGGCGACGCAATATCGTGCGGCCGGGCGATCCGCTCGTCTCCATGGATGCCGGCCCCGACGACGTGGTGTTCACCGAGGACGGACTCGCGAAGTGCATCGACCTGGTGGATGAGGCCATGGCGCGCGGCGCCGATGAGCCGTCCCCCGGTCCCGAGTGGCTCGTCGGGAACGGCGTCGCGAGTTCCCTGCACGAGACCGCACCGCCGACCGAACACCTCTCCGAGGCCTGGGTCACGCTCGGCGACGACCTCATCTACGAATTGGCCGTCGGCACCGTCGAATTCGGCGAGGGTACGTCGACCGCGCATGTCCAGCTCGCGGCCAACCAGCTGGGCACGACGCCGTCGCGGATTCGCCTGGTGCAATCCGACACCGACCGCACGGGATTCGACACCGGCGCCTTTGCGAGCGCGGGTCTCTTCGTGGCGGGCAACGCGGTACTTCGCGCGGCCAACGCCGTGCGCGACCGCATCCTGGAATTTGCCGCAGGTCATACGGGCGTCCATCTCGTGATGTGCTCGATGGACGACGAGGGGGTCCTCTGCGGCGATCAGCGCGTGTCGTTGGCCGAACTCGTCGCCTCGGCCCGCGCACGCGGGATTCGCTTCACCGCCGCCCGCAAGGCCTACGGCTCGCCCCGGAGCATCACCTCCAATGCGCAGGGGGTCCGCATCGCCGTCCATCGGGTGACGGGTGAGATCCGTATCCTTTACAGCGTCCAGGCGACCGACGCTGCCGTGATCATCAACCCCGGGCAGGTCCGGGGACAGGTGGAAGGCGGGGTCGCGCAGGGAATCGGCTTCGCGCTGACCGAGAATTACCACGTCGACGCGGACGGCGTCATGGTCAACCCGAACTTCCGCAACTACCGCATCCCCGGCTACGCCGATATCCCCCGCACCGACGTGCTCCTGGTGGACTCGACGGATTCGGTGGGGCCGCTGCGGTCGAAGGGGATAGCGGAATGCTGTATCAACCCGGTGGCCCCGGCGTTGGCGAATGCACTGCATGACGCCACGGGCGTCCGCTACCGCGCCCTGCCGCTGACTCCGGAACGGATCTACCGCCGGATCAACGAAAAACAGGCGGTGCCGAGGGCCTGATGCTCTCGTCCACCGATACGGCTCGACAGCCCGGCCGCAGGCGTGGCAGGTCAGCGCGCCCTCCCCGGACACGGCGCGGTCAGCCGGTGCCGCCGAAGCACTCCCTGCCGGGCCGACCGAGGGAGGGGTAGTAACACGCGCGCAGATTCGAGGGATCGGGGGCGGCGATCATTGCTGTCGTGGCCACTTCCTTGCCCACCGGTCGCGCCGTTCCGACGGCGGTCCGGGGATGTGCCTGAGGGCCGGTGATCTCGATGCGGAATCCGGAGTGCGTGGGCCAGGCGCGGATCCATCCGGCCCGGCAGCCCGGGCTGAGCCGGATTTCGAGCCTGGTGCCGTCGGCTGCCGTGTGAGAGGCCACGGTGGTGGGGTCCTCGCACGCGGTCGTACGGGGGTTCCGGCCTTCGCACGAGCGCAGTCGGCAAACGGGCGGGCGGGGGGCCGGCGGCAGCGTGGTGGCACGGGAGGCGTGGAGGACGGCAGCGGGCGTGACCATTGCCGCACATAACAGGAAGATTCCGGCCGCGGTCCTCATGGGGTGCTCGTTGAACAGAGCGGATGCGGCAAGCAGCGCTCGCCGTGTGGGCCTGACGAACGGTGTGGTGGCGGGCGGGCCGTCGGGTACGGCCGGATCGATGCTGACAGCGGGCGGGGAGGTCCGGTCTGAGCGGGAAGACACCGGGTGCCCGCGTCCGCTCCAGGCCGCGTCCGCCAGCGCCCACTGCGCCAGGAGTGCGTCCTCGCTCTGCCGTGCTGCCCGGCACAGGCCTCGGACGGCATGCCGGGGCGGGAACTGCTTGCCGTTGAGGTAGCGCTCCCAGGACGACTTGCTGATGGCTGTCGCTTTCGCCAGTTCGGTGAGGTTGAGGCCGCTGCGGTCTTTCAGGCCGCGCATGCCGATGACGAGTTGTGCGCACGCGGCGGGCAGATCCGGGGGGAGCCCCCGCCAGCGAGCCGCCCCTTGGGGGTTCACCATTTCCCCGCCCCTCCTCAGGGTCGTCTATTCCACATGGCGCAGTAATGCCCACGTCTGCTCGCCGACGATCCCGTCGTCGGGTACGTGGTCCTGGCGCTGCAGCCGTTTGACCGCCGCCTCCGTGCGTGCGCCGAAGTACCCGTCCACGTCACCGGGTGACAGCTTGTGGCGCAGTAACAGGCACTGCACTTCCGCCGCGTCGGTACCTGTGGTGTTCCGCATGACCAGGCGGGACGTGGTGGAGCTGTTCCCGGCGAACAGCTGGTCGCCGTGCCGGGTGTACCTGCACGTGTACGTACCGACGCCGGCCACGCCTGGTTCGCCGGTGGCGGGTACGTGCGCACGCCAGGGATCGGTGATCAGCAGGACCGAGGTGGTCGCGGCAAGCAGCAGCGCACCCGCGGCAACGGACAATGCCGCCACCCGGATCTCCGGTTTCCGCTCCTGAGCCGGCGAACCGCTCTCGGCCGGCGTCACCGAAGCGGTGGTCCAGGTTCTCTCGGCGGCATCCCGCAAGGCCAGCAGCGGCGCGACATCCGCGCCGGCAATCCTGGCCAGGGCCTCGACAGCGGCTTGCGGCGGCAGCACTTTCCCGTTGAGATACCGCTCCCACGAGGACCTGCTGAAAGGCGTCTTGGCTTGAAGCGATTTCAGGCTCAGCCCACTGTGATCCTTCAGCCCCCGCAACTCCCCCACAAGTTGCCGCGCATGCGGATCAAGCGACTCAGGCAGAACCTTCCACCTCATCACGCCTCCCCGCCGACTCTCGGCCCTTCACGAACTGCGGGACGCCCACCGGAGCCAGCACCTGCCATGAGTCTCCTCCCGTCCAGCCCCTCGCGTGACGCTTTCGCCTGCCGACTCGCACCTTCGGGTGTCCGAGCCGTCCTCTCGGCAGGCGGCCGGAAACGCCCGTCGTTTTCCCAGGAACACGTCCCTTCCGGCTGCTTCTCCGCAGGTCACCGCCTGGGACGTCCCGAGACGTCTCCGGCTGCTCAACTCCCGTAGCGCGGCGCTCTCCTCGTCCAGCACGCTCGTGCTGAAGCCAGGCGTCACGCCGGGGAACCCGCGCAGCGTGCGGGCATTCCCCCTCCCCCTGTGATCACGGGATTCTCGCGGCGCCGCTCTGGCCGGCAATTCGGGCGGGGAAACACACCCGCACACCACACAAAGGAGAAAACCATGCGTATTCGTCGCGCACTCGCCGGATTGGCTCTTGGGGGCGCGCTCGCCGTCAGCGCCGCGGCCGTACCGGCGCAGGCCGCCGAAAGGACCACGACGAAGGAGGCCTCGGTGAGCGCCTCGGCCACGGTGCATTCGATGGCCGGCTATCACTTCTACCGCGCCTACTGGACCCTCGACGCCTGCCTCGACGAGGGGGACTCGCTGGGGTACACCTACAAGTGCCAGTACGGCACGGGCAATGACGGCAAGAAGAAGTGGTTCCTGTACCTCTGGTACTAGAGACTGCTTCTCCGCTCACGGGGGCCGGGAGGCCGTCCGCCGCGCGAGCCCTTGCGCGGGCGGCCGGCCTCCCGGCCCCGCTTCCGCGGGACCAGCGCCGGGTCAGCGCTCCCGACCTCGCGGTTTCAGCGGCCCCGGCGGGAGTTCGGGCGCCGTCAGCCGGTCACCGTCGTAGCCGTGGACGGTGCCGAAGCGGGAGCCCGTCGTCCAGTCGGAGCGGGCCTGGGCGATGTCGTCGTGGGTACGGCCGACGAAGTTCCACCACATCACGATCTGCTCCTCGAACGGTTCGCCGCCGAGGAGCATCAGGCTGCTGTCGGAGTCGGAGCGCAGCGGCAACTCACTGCGGCCGCAGCCGAGGTAGAGGAGGGCGCCGGGGCCCAGGCGGACGCCGTCGACCTCGCTCTCGCCGGCGATGGTCAGCGCCGCGTACTCGAAGTCGGGGTCGACGGGCAGCCGGGTGTCCGTGCCGGCGGCGAGCGTGAGGTCGGCGCCGACCAGCGGGGAGTACGTGGTGCCGGGCGAGGTGGCGCCGGCCAGTTCGCCGAGGACGACGGTGGCGGACAGCCCGCCGCCGTCGATCACCGGCAGGTCGGTGTGGTGCTCGAAGGCGGGGGCGGTGTCGCGGTGCTCGCCGGGGAGGGCGACCCACAGCTGGGCGCCGTGCAGGAACGGGCCGTGGCCGTGCGGGGACTCCTCCGAGTGGGCGATGGCCCGGCCCGAGGTCATCAGGCCCAGTTCCCGGGGCCGTACGGTCTGCAGGCTGCCGAGGCTGTCGCGGTGCAGTACCTCGCCCTGGCGCAGCCAGCTGACGGTCTGCAGACCCATGTGCGGATGCGGCGGCACCTGCATACCGGGCTCGCCGACGATGTCGTCGGGCCCGTAGTGGTCGACGAAGCACCAGGCGCCGACCATCCGCCGGCCGAGGTTCGGCAGCAGTCTGCGGACGACGGTGCTCTCGCCGAGCGGCACCTGCTTGCCGGGCTGGACGTCGCGTACCGGGCCCGTACGGCCGGTGCCGCCGCACAGGCTGGGCGCGGGTCTGAGGTCGAGGTTGCTCATGGCGTCACGATAGGCGCGGTCGGGGGTGCGGTCCGGGCAGGCGCACGAAGCGCCGCGGGGTGATGCCCCCTCATGCATACAGCTCGCGCAGCCGTACCGAGAGGCAGGTCACGCAGCCCTCCAGCTTCTCGAATTCGCCGATGTCCACGAGGACCGGCTGATATCCGAGGCCGGCGAGGAGCTCCGCGCTCTTCGGGGCGCCGTCGGCCATCAGCAGCCGGCCGCCGCCGAGCAGGACGACGTGGGCGCCGGATTCCTCGGGGACGGGCAGGAAGCGGGGGAAGAGGGCGGGGTCGTCGACCAGCGGCGGGTAGCCGATGACGGTGCCGTCCGGGAGGGCGGTGACCGCGGATTTGAGGTGCAGTACGCGGCTCACCGGTACGGCGACCACGCGAGCACCCAACGGCTCGAAGGCGGCGCGGAGTTGGCGTATCCCCTCGGCGTTGGTGCGGCCGCCGCGGCCGACGTAGACGGTGTCGCCGACCTTGAGGACGTCGCCGCCGTCCAGGGTGCCGGGGGCGCGGATCTCGTTGACGGAGCAGCCGAGTGCCTCCGCCGCCGCGCGTGCGGCGGGCACCTCGGGGCGGCGGGAGCCGGCGCCGGGGCGGGCGAGGAGTGCGACGTTGCGGAACATGACCAGGGTGTCCTCGACGAAGACCGCGTCGGGGCAGTCGTCTGCGGGGGCGACCTCGGTGGTCTGCCAGCCGTGGTCGCGCAGCACCTGTACGTAGGTCTCCCATTGGCGCAGGGCGAGCGCGGGGTCGACCGGACGGCGGTCGATATGGGTGACCAGACCCTCGGCGAGGCGGGGGCCGGGGCGGCGGACGAGCGCCTGCTGGCTGGGCATGCGGATCCTTTCGGGCGGCGGCGGTTCGGGGCGGTCAGGCGTCGGCGCCGTAGGTGGCGCGCAGGGCGTCCTCGACGGCGGCCAGGGCGGCGCGGTGGTCCAGGCCGAGGCGCCGGGCGCGGCGGGCGTAGGTCTCGGCGGCCGCGGCGGCCTCCTTGTCGGCAGCCTCGCCGGCCGCCGCGATGAAGCTGCCGTTGCGGCCGCGGGTCTCGATCACGCCGTCGGTCTCCAGGGCGCGGTAGGCCTTGGCGACGGTGTTGGCGGCCAGCCCGAGGTCCTCCGCCAGACCGCGGACGGTGGGGAGTTTGTAGCCGACCGGCAGGCCGCCGTCCCGGGCCTGATCGGCGATCTGGGTGCGTACCTGCTCGAACGGCGCGGCGGACGCGGCCGGATCGATGGTGAGGGTCAAGGTCTGCGGGGACACGGCGGGCGCTCCTGTTGCTGGTGGTGGGGCGGGTGGGCGACGACGCGGCTGCCCGGGGTCGTATCGGGAGACGTGCCGTGCGCGGACCCGCCGGTGCGCTTGTTTGTCGCATCCATTGTGCGCCAAGAGCGCCCGCCGTGCCGGGAGGTGCTGTCACGCGGGGGTGGTCACAGTGCGAGGGTGGTGCCGGTCGTGCGCAGCCAGGCGTTCATGCCGAGGACGAGTTCGGCGGACGGGCGGATGTCGTCCCGCGCCCCGTCGGCGGTGACCTGTGCGGTGGCTTCGGGGTCCAGCAGCGGCCGTACGGGGGCGTCGCGGTCGGCGTACAGGGCCTTCAGCTCGGTGCGCAGCGCCTCGTTGTAGCGCGGGTCCTGGGTACTGGGATAGGGGCTCTTGACCCGGTCGGCCACCAGGGCGGGGAGGACGTCGCGGGTGGCGGCGCGCAGCAGCGACTTCTCCCGGCCGTCGAAGGTCTTCATCGCCCAGGGGGTGTTGAAGACGTAGTCGACGAGGCGGTGGTCGCAGAACGGAACGCGGACCTCCAGGCCGACGGCCATGCTGGCCCGGTCCTTGCGGTCGAGCAGGATCTGTACGAAGCGGGTCAGATGCAGATAGCTGATCTCGCGCATCCGGCGCTGATGGCCGCTGTCGCGGTCGAGGTAGGGCACTTCGGCGAGCGCCTCGCGGTAGCGGCGCCGCTCGTAGCCGGGCAGGTCGAGCTTGCCGAGCAGCCCCTTGTCCAGCAGGGCCTCGCGGGTGGCGTTGCCGCCGGCGAACCGGCCGGAGAGGCCGGCCGCTGTCCAGGGGAAGGTGTCGGCGTGGACGCACGCGGGATCGTGGAACCAGCGGTAGCCGCCGAAGACCTCGTCCGCGGATTCGCCGGACAGGGCGACCGTGGACTGTTCGCGGACGGCCTTGAACAGCAGGTAGAGGGAGGTGTCGCCGTCGCCGAAGCCGTTGGGCAGATCGCGGGCGGCGAGCACCGCGGCGCGGTGGCCGGGGTCCATCAGGTCGGCGGTGTCCAGGACGATGTCGCGGTGGTCGGATCCGACGTGTTCGGCCAGGGCGTGGGCGTACGGTCCGTCGGGGGTGCCGCGCAGGTCGTCGGGCGTGAAGTTCTCGGTGTAGCCGGTGAAGTCGACGGCGAACGAGCGGACCGGGCCGCTGCCCTGTTCCGCCAGCGCCTCGGCGGAGAGGGCGGTGATGACGGAGGAGTCCAGGCCGCCGGAGAGCAGGGTGCACAGCGGCACATCGGCGATCAGCTGGCGGGCCACGATGTCGTCGAGGAGTTCCCGGACGTGCGCGACGGTGGTGTCGAGGTCGTCGGTGTGGTCGCGGGCCGCCAGGGCCCAGTAGCGGGTGACGGTCGATCCGGCGCGGCGGACGCGGACGATATGGCCGGGGCGCACCTCGCGCATGCCCTTGTAGACGGCGTGGCCGGGGGTCTTGGTGAAGCTGATCAGCTCGGCGAGGCCCTCGCTGTCGACGACGGGCCGTACGGCGGGGTGGGCGAGGATCGCCTTGGGCTCGGAGCCGAACAGCACTCCGTCGGGGGTCGGGTAGTAGTAGAGCGGCTTGATGCCCATCCGGTCGCGGATCAGCAGTAATTCCTCGGTGCGCGGGTCCCAGAGCGCGAAGGCGTACATGCCGTTGAGGCGCTCGGCGCACGCCTCGCCCCACTGGAGATAGGCGTGCAGCACCACTTCGGTGTCGCTGTGGGTGCGGAAGGTGTGGCCCAGCCCGGTCAGTTCGGTGCGCAGCTCGCGGTAGTTGTAGACCTCGCCGCTGTAGGTGGTGACGACCAGGGTGCGGCCGTCGTGGTCCACGGTCATGGGCTGGGTGCCGCCGTCGATGTCGATGACGGCGAGCCGGCGGTGGCCGAACGCGGCATGGCGGTCGAGCCAGACACCGGCCGCGTCCGGCCCGCGGCAGGCCATGGTCCCGGTCATCGTCTCCAGCACGGGGCGCTGGGTGGTGAGGTCGTTGTCGTAGGAGATCCATCCGGTGATTCCGCACATGAGGCGGCCCCTCCTTCGTGGCAGCGACGGACGGCCGCGCTCCGGCGGCGGCCCGCGCCAGCACCGTACGCGCATATAGTTGTATGGGCCACCCAAACCGCGGACGGGGCGCACGGAACGAGCCATCCGCGCGCCGGGGCGCAGAAGCGGACGGATGCCGCACCCCGCCCACCGGGCACCGCCCACCGGATAAAAGAGCGGCACGACGACGCACCGGCGCGTACTCTCCGCCGTCATGACGCCTACCGTGCGCGACTTCCGCCCCTCCGACGCCAAAGCCGTCGCCGAGTTGCGACGGGCCGCCCTGCCCTTTCTCCTCGCCACCCCGCAGGGCGTCGCCTGGGAGGTCGCCACGGCCCCCGCGGCGCGGCGCCTGCGGCTGTTCGTCGCCGAGCTGAACGGCAGGGTCGTCGGCGCGATCCGGGCCGGCCTGCTGCCCGGCAGCAGCGTTCCGGGCCAGGCCGCGGCCACCCCTCAGGTCCACCCTGACCACCGCGGCCGCGGCGCGGGCCATGCCCTGCTGACCGCGGCCGAGGACCATCTCGCCGCGGCCGGCGCCACCCGGCTGTATGCCTGGGCGGTGGACGGGACCGGCGCACCGGCCTTCGCGGAACGCCACGGCTACCGCCGCACCCGGCAGGCCCGCTTCCTGCGCCTCGGCCTCACGGCCGCCGCCCTGCCGCCGCTCCCCGCCGCCCTGCCGCCCGGTGTCCGGCTGCACACCGGCGCGGACTTCGAGGCCGACCCGCGCCGGCTGTACGAGGCGGACGCCGAGGCCGCCGCGGACGAGCCGGGCGATGTCCCCACCGACGCCATGGCCTACGAGGACTGGCTGCTGCACACCTGGGAGCACCCCCACCTCGACCTGGACCTCACCTCGGTGGTGACCGTCGACGGCGAGATCGCCTCCTTCACCCTGGCGGCCACCGACGGTCGTACCCGCTACTCCTCCGCGATGACCGGCACCCGCCGCGCCTTCCGCGGCCGGGGCCTGGCCCGGCTGGCCAAGACCGCCTCCCTCCACCGTGCCCGCGACGCCGGCTACACCGAGGCGTTCACCGGCAACGACGCCGCCAACGCCCCGATGCTCGCCGTCAACCACGCCTTCGGCTACCGGCCGTTCGCCGGGGAGTGGCGGTACGTACGCGAGCTGCGGCGGGGCTGAGGCACCACCCGCGCCCGACGCCTCACCCCCTCGGCGGCGCGAGACCGGCACCGGCACCGGCCACGACGGCCTCCCCGCCCGGGACTTCGGCGAGCAGCACATAGCGCTCATCGGTCACCTCCTTGCCCCACAGCGCAGGATCGTCCACCAGGCTCTCCATCCGCGTCCGCACCGCCAACGGCTTTACGAGGGCGGTGAGTTCGGCGGCCGATACCCCTATGGGCTCGGCCTCGCCCCAGCGGCCCTCCACCAGCACCAGCCGGCCTCCGGGAACGAGCAGACCGGCCCAACGGCGCAGCGCGGCCCGGGCGTCGGGCAGCGCCCACAGGACATGACGCACCAGGACTGCATCGAACCGCCGCTCCCCCACGGGTGGTTCGGCGGCCTCACCGACCAGGAAGGCGGCCTCCCGGCCGGCGAGCTTGGCGCGCGCCCGGGCGATCATGCGCGGTGAGCGGTCGATGCCCGTGACGCGATGGCCCTGTTCGGCGGCGAGCAGGGCCAGGCTTCCCGTACCGCAGCCCAGATCGAGGACGGCGGCGGGCCCGGACGGCAGCCACCCGCGCAGCCGGGCGGCCCAGGCGGCGCGGACGGCGGGGTCCCGCAGGCCGTGGTCGGGCTCGTCGTCGAACGAGGCGGCGGCCGCTTCCCAGTAGGCGGCGTCCGCGGTCGGCAGGGGCGATTCCTCCCGGCCGGCACGGGGGTTGGCGGATCCGGCGAAGGGCCGGCGGGACGGATCGGCAGGCGCGTCGGTGCTCATGTGCCGATGGTGGCAGCGACCACTGACAACGGCGGCCGGACGCGGGGCGGGGGCAGGCCGTGCGGGCCGGGGCCGGCACCGGGAAGGGCACCGGCGGAGGGCACCGGCGGGGGTGAGGGAGTACCGTGGAAAACGCCGGTACCGTGCGTCCATGTCGTCCGCAAAAGGGCGTCCGTCGCAGGTGGTACCGGCATTGGACCGGTCACATGAGTGTGCCCCAGAGCAGCGGTCTCTCCGGAGGCGGCGTCTTCGACCTCACGCGGACGGCCGTGGTGATGGCGGATCGCGCAGGGGTGGCGCAGGGCTGGACCGAGGGGGCGGAGCGGCTGCTCGGCTATGCGGTGTCCGAGGCCGTCGGCAGGCCCCTGGCGGATCTCTTCACCGGGGTGGACCCCCAGTCGGCACAGGACACCAGGTGGCAGGCCCGGCTGGCGGCCGCGGACGGCTGGAGCGGGCTGGAGGCCGTACGGCACAAGGACGGGCACCGCCTCGACCTGGAATTCCGCGTGCTGCCGGTGCTGGACGCCGAACAGCGCTCCGCGCGGCTCGTGCTCGCCGCCGAGATGGCACAGACGCCCTGGTCGGGAGCGAGCCGATCGTTCCTGGACGGGATTTTGGGCATGTCGCCGATCGGTGTGGCCATGGTGAACGCCGATCTGCGCTTCGTATGGATAAACGACGCACTGGAGCGGATGGGCGGCGTCCGGCGCGAGGACCGCCTCGGCAAGCGCCTGGGGGACGTACAGCCGAGCCTGGCCGTGGAGGCCATCGAGGCCGAGATGCGCCGGGTGCTGCGTACCGGCGTCCCCTCCGTCGGCTACGAATACCTGGGGCGTCCGCAGTCCGATCCGCAGCGGGAGCACGCCTACTCCACGTCGTTCTTCCGCCTGGAGGACGGCTCCGGCCAGGTGCTCGGCGTCTGCTACATGGTCCTCGACGTCACGGACAGTTACCGGTCCCGGCAGCGGATGACGCTGCTGAACCGGGCCGGGGAACGCATCGGCAGTTCGCTGGACGTCTGGCACACCGCACAGGAGCTGTCCGATGCGGCGGTGCCCGATCTCGCCGACTTCGTCACCGTCGACCTGCTCGACGCGCTGCTCAGCGGGGAGGAGCCGAGCGCCGGCCCGGTCGACGCCACGGCGCTGTTCACCATGCGCCGGGCGGGACAGCAGTCCGTCCGCGAGGGCTGCCCGGAGGCGCTGGTCGCCGTCGGGGACCAGGCCTCCTATCCTCCGTCGGCGCCCGTGGTGCGCAGTCTCACCGAAGGCAACTCCACACTGCTGCAGACGCTCGATCTCGCCGACGGCGAGTGGGCGGCCGAGGACCCGGTGCAGGCGGCGCATCTGCGGGAGCTCGGCTTCCACTCGCTGATGGTGGTGCCGCTGCGGGCACGCGGGGTCTTCCTGGGCGCGGCCGCGTTCGCGCGCTGGCAGCACACCGGGCCGTTCCAGCCCGACGACCTGGTGCTCGCCGAGGAATTCGTCACCCGCGCCGCGATGGCCATCGACAACGCCCGCCGATACACCCGGGAGCACACCGCGGCCCTCACCCTCCAACACAGCCTGCTGCCGCGCGATCTGCCCGATCAGTGCGCGGTGGACGCGGCCTATCGCTATCTGCCGGCCGACTCGCTCAGCGGCGTCGGCGGCGACTGGTTCGACGTGATCCCGCTGTCCGGGGCCCGGGTCGCGCTGGTGGTCGGCGATGTGGTCGGCCACGGGGTGCACGCCGCGGCCACGATGGGCCGGCTGCGCGCCGCCGTACAGGCGCTCGCCGACCTGCCGCTGTCCCCGGAAGAGGTGCTGGCGCACCTCGACGACATGGTCAACCGGGTCGCCGACGACACGAACGGCGATACCGCCGACACCGCCGACACCGGAGTCGTCGGCGCCACCTGCCTGTACGCGGTCTACGACCCGGTCGCCTGCAGTTGCACGCTGGCCCGCGCCGGTCACCCCGCGCCGCTGCTGGTGAGCCCGGCCGGCACCGCCGAGTTGCTGGAGCTGCCGACCGGCCCGCCGCTGGGGCTGGGCGGGATGCCCTTCGAATCCGTCGAAGTGCCCTTGCCGGAAGGGAGTTTGCTGGCTCTCTACACCAACGGGCTGCTGATGGGGAAGGCTCTCGACCTCGACGGGGGGATCGCCCGGCTGCGCACCGCCCTGGCCGATCCGCAGGCTCCGCTGGAGAGCCTCTGCGACACCGTGGTCGGCGGTCTGCCGGGCGCCCGGCCGGTCGACGATGTGGCGCTGCTGCTGGCACGTACCCGGGCCCTGCCCCATACCCAGCTGGCCACTTGGGAGATCCCGGCCGATCCGTCAGCGGTCGGCGAGGCCCGCCGGGCGGCGTCCGCCCGACTGGCGGAGTGGGACCTGGCGGAGCTCGAATTCTCCACCGAACTGATCGTCAGCGAGCTGGTCACCAATGCCCTCCGGCACGCGTCCGGGCCGATCGGTCTGCGGATGATCCGGGCGCGGGCGCTGATCTGCGAGGTGTCCGACGCCAGCAGCACCTCGCCGCACCTCCGCCATGCGCGGACCACCGACGAGGGCGGCCGGGGGCTGTTCCTCATCGCCCGGTACGCCCAGCGGTGGGGCACCCGCTACACCGCCCAGGGAAAGATCATCTGGGCCGAACTGTCGCTCCGCGCCGCCCCCGTGAGCGCGGCGGCGAACGAACTGAGCGCACTCGCCGCCGACCTCGGCGACCCGTCCGCGTTCTCCACTGCGGACGAGCAGTGACGTGGGGGGCCGCGGCCCCCTGGAGTGGCTGGTGCACCAAGTCGTCACCGTCGCGGTACCGGGCAGAGCCCGACGCCATCGCGCGGCCTCCAGCTGAGGCGCGCGCCCCCCCCCGCAAGTCCTGAGTGCCGACTGCGGCCAACGGGCCTTGCCCTCCCCCACTTCGGGACCGGGCAAGGCCCGTTGGCCGCGGTCGCGATGCCCGTTTCCTCCCCGCCTGCCTGTGCCCCCGCTTAGCCGTGTCTTAAGCCCGCCATAAAGATCCACGGCATCGGCCTTCGGGCCGTAAATCCGCTGCTCAGCGGGGCTAACGTACTTCTCGCAAGGCGGCGTTGCGGGACGTCGGTGCCGTACACCGGGGGCGGCGCCGACGTCCGCATCCCGACCCCCCACCACTGTGCTGCCTTGCCCTCCCCCCTGCCCCGGTTGCTTGCCCACTCATGAAGGAGACCCCCACGATGACCGCTCGTCGCAAGGCCACCGGGATCGCGCTGGCCGGTGTCGCACCGCTCGCGCTCACCGTGCTCACCGCGAGTCCGGCCGCCGCGCACGGTTCGATGACGGACCCGGTCAGCCGGGTCTCGGCCTGCTACGCGGAGGGGCCGGAGAGCCCGCGGTCCGCGGCGTGCAAGGCCGCCGTGCAGATCGGCGGGACCCAGGCGCTCTACGACTGGAACGGAGTGCGGGACGGCAACGCCGGCGGCAAGTCGAGGGAGAAGATCCCGGACGGCAAGCTGTGCAGCGCCGGCAACGCCACGTACAAGGGCCTGGACCTCCCGCGCGCCGACTGGCCGTCCTCCCGCATGCGGGCCGGCCTGCACACGTTCCACTACAAGGCCACCGCTCCGCACAAGGGCTCCTTCGCGCTCTACCTCACCAAGAAGGGCTATGACCCGACCAAGCCGCTGAAGTGGTCCGACCTGGAGTCGAAGCCGTTCGCGAAGGTCACCGACCCGAAGCTGACCAACGGCGAGTACGTCTTCGACGGGACGGTGCCGGCGCGGTCCGGGCGCCATCTGATCTACAGCATCTGGCAGCGGTCGGACAGCCCGGAGGCGTTCTACACCTGCTCGGACGTCGTCTTCGGGAAGGACGGCGGCCGGGCCGCGGGCGCCACCACGAAGTCCGCGCCCACCGCCTCCGCGCCGACCGACACCCAGATCGCGGCGGGTGCCGCGAAGTCGTCGATGGACATGAGCCACCACGGCCACCAGGGTGCGGGCGCCCACACGGACACCGTGCGCGCGGCGAGCGCCGACAGCCCCGCGGTGGGCGGGGGTTCGGACGCCACCGGCAACGCCCCGCGGCCCGACGGCGGCGCCAGGCCGGCCGGCGGCCAGCGGCTGGCGGAGACCGGCGGTGACTCCTCCACCGCCCCGCTGGCCGTCACCGGCGCCGCCGTCGTGGCCCTGGGTGCCGGGGTGCTGTTCGCCACCACCCGCCGCAAGGCCGCCCGGTCCCGCGGCTGACCGGCGCCCCGGCTGCCGGGGAGCGGCGCCGCCCTCGCCCGTCAACGCGGGGGCGGCGCCGCCCGGTTGGCGTTCGGTACGAGCCGGAACGGGATTCCGTGCCGGCCCCTGAGCGCTGCCCGGCCCCGGGGGACGGGCAGTTCGCCGGCCCCGCCACCGCCTTGGAGCTGTTGCCACGCCGCACTCCCCTGTGGTGCGGCGGGTGCGCAAGCTCCCGGCTGCCGGTGGCGGAGCCGGCCCCGGCCCGCCGCAACCGGCCTCGGCCGCCGCGCCCGGCCTCAGGCGCCGCGCCGATTCAGCGGACGAGCCGGCGCAGCAGCCGGACGTAGCGGCTCCAGCGGGCGGGCCGGGCGACGGTGCCCGTGCAGGCCTCTTCGGCGCGGTCCAGGCTGTCCTCCAGGGCCGCGTCGTGGAGGGCCCGGAAGGCCAGCGGCCAGCTGAGCCGGGCCGGGCCGCGGGCGTGCATGGCGAGGGTGTGGCGCAGCAGGGTGCGGTCCGGTCCGAGCGGGTGGACGGTGTATTCGTGGAAGCCGTGGAAGCCACGCGGTCCGCTGAAGGCGAAGCGCACCCACCGGCCCGGGACGTAGGCCGCCACGGTGTAGCGGACCGGGCCGTGGCCGCCGGCCGCGCCCGGCGCCAGCGGGCCGTCGAAGCGCATCGGGGGCCAGTCGCGGCGCGGCCAGAGCCGGTCCTCGTCCCCCGACAGGCCGTCGATCAGCAGTCCGGCCTCGGCCCCGGGCACCGGCAGCAGCCGCTCGTGCACGTTGTAGACGCCCATCGCGCCCCTTCCCCGCGTGGTCCGCGTCCCCATTTCAGAGGAGCCTCTCCAATATAGTGGAGAGTACCCTCTAGAACATGGCAAGGCCACCCCGTTTCGACACCCCGCAGCTGCTCGACGCCGCCGTACGGCTGGCGGCCGAATCCGGGCCCTCGGGCGTCACCATGTCCGCAGTCGCTGCGGCCGTCGGCGCGCCCAGCGGCTCGCTCTACCACCGCTTTCCCGGCCGCTCGGCGCTGCTCGCCGAGGTGTGGCTGCGGACCGTCGAGGGCTTCCAGGAGGGCTACTTCGAGGCCCTGGAGTCGTCGGACGACCCGCGCGCCGGGGCCCGGGCCGCCGCCCGGCACATCGTGGCGTGGAGCCGTGCCCACCCGCAGGAGGCCGCGCTGCTGCTGTACGGGTCCCATGACTTCGGCCACGACGACTGGCCGGACGAGCAGCTGCTGCGGGCCGAGGACGGGAACATGCGGGTACGGGCCGCCGTGGCGGCGCTCGCGGGGGCGCTCGGGATCCACGGCCGGCCCGGCCTGGACCGGGTGACGCTCGCGGTCATCGATCTCCCGCTGTCCCTGGTACGCCGCCATCTGCGCGGCGGGTCCCCGCTGCCCGATCATGCCGAGGACCTCGCCGAGGAGTGCACCGGCGCCCTGCTGGCCGGCGACTGACCGCAGCGGGCGCACCCGGTACGGAGCCCGGCCCGGCCCCCTCGCCGACAGGGGGCCGGGCCGGGCTCCCGGTCAGCCCGACGTGCAGGTCGTCGGGGTGGCGTGGGCCGGGTCGAGCGCGTTGGCCGTCTCGTGGAAGGCGGCGCGGTCGACGAGCCCGATGGCCACATGCTCGGAGATGTCGATCGCGCACAGGTCCTGGAGCACGACGTTGTGGACGTCGGGGCCGTCGAGGAACTGGGTCCGGTAGGGCGTGACGACCTCGTCGTACCTGGTGGCGATCACGGTGTAGTGCACCCCGGGGAGGGTGTCGCCGCCCTCGTTGAGGCGGCGCAGGATGTCGGAGCCGACGATCTGGTCGGACAGCCCAGGGGTCAGCTCGTCGAGATACTTCTTGGCGCCGGGGAAGTACGGCAGCAGGCGGGTCAGGCCGTCCACATCGGTGCCGTGGTTGTCGGGGGCCAGCCCGACCAGCGCGTTCACCTTGTCCGCGCCACCGTGGAACTTCATGTACACCCGGGCCATCATGCCGCCCTGCGAGTGCCCTACGAGGTCGGCCTTCGGCGCCCCGGTGGCGGCCAGCACCCGGTCGACGTAGGCGGCGAGCTGCCCGGCGGAGGCATCGACCGGGCCCAGCCCGTAGAAGAGCGGGACGCCGGGCAGCTGGCCGTAGTCCAGGGAGAAGACGCAATAGCCGCGGGCCACCAAGTAGGGCGCGAGACCGAGCCAGTTGTCGATGGAGTTGCCGAGGGTGCCGTGGACCAGGACCACCGGCCGCGGGTGGGCGGCGGAGGGCTTGCAGGAGTAGTTGTTCCAGCCACTGCTGACGGTGGGGTCGGCGGCAGCGGCGGGAACGGTAGTGGCTCCGAAGGCCAGGGCGAGAGCGGAGAGGAAGGTGAGCGATCTTGACCAGCGCAGCTTCATACGATGCTCCTTGCGGGGGTGAGGGGACTCCGAAGTGCTCGGTGAGCCGTTCACCTGCGATCCGGATCGCAAGGGCCAACGCAGTTGACTCGCAAGTAAGTTACGGCCGGGTAAGCAGGAAGTGCCAGCGGCGTGACGGTGAAGGAACCGCCACACAATCCTCACCGGACGCCCGGGGCGCACGGCGGCCGAATCGTGCTGCATGCGGCGTGCCGCGACGGAGGCCGCTCCCGGCCCGGCGACGGGAGCGTTGCCCCGCCGCCACGCCCAACTGCCGTTCACTCAGGGATGGTTGATGTACCGCCGGGAGGCTCCGACAACACCAACGGCCCGCATAAGTACGGGAGTACACGGCCGATTGTCAGTGGCATCCCGTACATTCGGTGATGCCTTGACCAGGGGAAGCGGGAGTGAGGGGAGACACCGATGGAGACGGCGGGAGCTGCGGGAGCGGCGGGGGCTGCAGAGGGGGCCGGCGTGGTGGAGATCTCGTCGGAGGCGGAGCTGCGTGAGCTGATCGGCGAGCCCAGCTCCCATGCCGCACACAAGGTCCGGCACCGGCTGCACGAGCTCGACCGCCAGTGGCTGGCCCGCTCGCCGTTCTGCATGCTGGCCACCGCGGATGCGCAGGGCCGCTGTGACGTCTCGCCCAAGGGCGACCCCGCGGGCTTCACCCACGTCCTGGACGACACCACCCTCGCCATACCCGACCGCCCCGGCAACAGGCGCCTGGACGGCTTCGCGAACATCCTGGCCAATCCGCATGTCGGGCTGGACTACGTCCTTCCGGGGCGCGGCGACACCCTGCGGATCAACGGCCGCGCCCGGCTGCTGCGCGATGCCCCGTTCTTCGACGAGCTGATCGTCAAGGGCAACCGCCCGCGGCTGGCGCTGCTGGTGGAGGTCGAGGAGGTCTTCTACCACTGCTCCAAGGCGTTTTTGCGCTCGGAGCTGTGGAAGCCGGAGACCTGGCAGCCGGACGCGCTGCCCTCACGGGCCCGGATGGTCAAGGGCCTTGAGGCCCAGGACCTGCCCCTGGAGGCACTGGAGCAGCACTACGGCCCGCAGTACGCGGAGCGGCTGTACGGCTGAGGGGCGGGGGCGCTGCCGAGCCTGAGAGGCCGGGGCGCTGCCGAGGCTGGGAGGCCGGGGCGGCGGAGCCGGGCAGCGTCGGAGCGCCGGGGGCGGTCGGTGGCGCTGCGCGCGGAGGACCTGTGCCGCGCCGAACTCGCCGCCCGCCAGCTGACCTTCGACCCGGCAG